>NZ_JBLYPK010000009.1:0-245221 GCF_051861585.1 Stenotrophomonas sp. ATs4
CCGGCTCTTGCACTCGCTTCGGCGGGTGCAGGGCGCAGCCCTGCCGAACACCCTCAAATGTCTGTGGGAGCCAGCCCGTACTGCTCGGCGAAGCGTTTGCTGAAACTCGCCGCAGATCGGTAACCCGCACGTGCGGCCACGGTCTTCAACGGCAGGTCCGTGGTGTAGAGCAGCTGCATGCCATGCGCCAGCCGTGCCTCGGTAAGCAGCTGGCGCAGGCTGGTGTCCTCGGCAGCGAGGCGGCGGCGCAGGGTCGCGCCGCTCAACGCGAACTGCGCTTCCACATCGCGTGATTGCCAGTCGCGTGCCGGCTCGGCGGCGATGCGGTCGCGGATCTGTTCGCCCAGGCTCGGTGCCTGCGGCAGCAGCAGGTTGCCGTGGCCCTGCCGGCACAGGGTCAGTACCAGCGAGGCCAAGGCCAATCGTGCTTCGCTGTAACGGCCGTCCTGCAGCGACTGGCGCCATTGGCGCAGCACCACGCCATGGTCGATCAACGGCAGTCGCGCCATCGCCTGGCCGGGGGCGGGAAGCTCCTCGCTCCACAGCGTGCGTGCGGCTGCCAGCACTTCGGCACACAGCGGCACGATGGCACTGAGGTAACGGCCGCTGCGTGGGTCGGGGCTGTTGACCACGTCGATGCGGCAGCGCTGGGTCAGCAGCAGGATGTCGCCGGGAACGAACTCCAGAGACTGGTGTGCGGTACGCACCTGCTTGCGGCCCTCCAGCAGGATCGCGAACTGCGGTTGCGGAATCTCCACCGAGCTGGCGCCATGCTCACGGCGTGCGGTGATGCAGGCATAGCCTTCGGCGCGCTCGCAGCCCGCCAGGCTGGCCATCTCGGCCAGCAGTGCGGTGGCCGGGGGCAGCATGCTGGTCATGTCACGTGCGCACCGAGCAGGCGACCGACGCCGGCGGCCGCAGCCATCGCCAATGCGCCCCAAAACATGACCCGGATCGCGCCGCGCACAGGCGAAGCGCCGCCGGCCTGGGCGGCCATTGCGCCGGTCAGGCACAGGCCCAGCAGGGTACTGGCCGTGGTCATCATCGCCACCTTGTCGATGGGTGCCAGCAGCGCGGTCAGCACCGGCAGCGCGGCGCCGCAGGTGAAGGCGCCGGCCGAGGCCATCGCCGCCTGCAGCGGACGGGCGCGCAGCTCTTCGGTGATCCCCAGTTCGTCGCGTGCGTGGGCACCCAGCGCATCGTGGGCGGTCAGCTGTTCGGCAACCTGGCGCGCCAACGCCGGCTCCAGCCCGCGATGGCGGTAGATCGCGGTCAGCTCCTCCAGCTCGCTGTGCGGGTCTTCGTGCAGTTCACGCTTCTCCATGGCCAGGTCGGCGTCTTCGGTGTCGGCCTGGGTCTGCACCGAGACATATTCGCCAGCGGCCATCGACATCGCGCCGGCCACGGTACCGGCCACGCCGGTGGCCAGGATTGTGCTGGCCGAGGCACCGCTGGCGGCCACGCCGACGACCAGACCCGCCACCGAGACGATGCCATCGTTGGCTCCCAGTACCGCGGCGCGCAGCCAGCCGACGCGCTCGGAGCGGTGCAGTTCGGGGTGTCGTGAATGGCGGCTCATGCCTTGAGTGTACGAGGGTCAAGAGGGCGTCGGTAGGATGCTGAAACCCGTCACCGTCGCATGACGTGGCGGAGTGCCACGCTATAGTGCGCCCTTGCGATGCAAGGCCCTCAGCCCCACATCCCCTGCCACTGTCCAGCGAGTCCTCCCTTTGTCGAGCCCCAGCCACGTCGCCGATACACCCATTACCGACCGCTCGCAGCTGGTGGCGGAGATCGCTTCCGGCGAGAAGCCCCGTTCGCGGTGGCGCATCGGTACCGAGCACGAGAAGTTCGGGTTCCGCCTGGACGACCTGCGCCCACCGACCTTCGAGGGCGAGCGCGGCATCGAAGCGCTGCTCAAGGGCTTGGTGCGCTTCGGCTGGGAACCGGTGCAGGAGAATGGCAACACGATCGCCCTGCTGCGCGATGGCGCCTCGGTGACGCTGGAACCTGCCGGTCAGTTGGAACTGTCCGGAGCGGCGCTGGAGACCATCCACCAGACCTGCGTGGAAACCGGCACGCACCTCAATGAGGTGGCACAGGTGGCTGGCGAACTGCAGCTGGGCTTCCTCGGCATGGGCTTCCAGCCGAAGTGGACGCGCGATGAGATGCCGTGGATGCCGAAGGGCCGCTACAAGATCATGCGTTCGTACATGCCCAAGGTCGGTTCGCTGGGCCTGGACATGATGACCCGCACCTGCACGGTGCAGGTGAACCTGGATTACGCCAGCGAAGCGGACATGGTGAAGAAGTTCCGCGTGTCGTTGGCGCTGCAGCCCATTGCCACCGCGCTGTTTGCTGATTCGCCGTTCACCGAAGGCAAGCCGAACGGCTACCTGAGCTACCGCTCGCACATCTGGACCGATACCGACGCCGACCGTACCGGCATGCTGGATTTCGTCTTCGAGGATGGCTTCGGTTACGAGCGCTATGTCGATTACCTGCTCGACGTGCCGATGTATTTCTCCTACCGCGACGGCATCTACCACGATGCCAGCGGGCAGAGCTTCCGTGATTTCATGCAGGGCAAGCTGCCGGTGCTGCCGGGGGCGCTGCCGACCCTGCGCGACTGGTCGGACCACACCACCACTGCATTCCCGGAAGTGCGCCTGAAGAAGTACCTGGAAATGCGCGGCGCCGATGGCGGTCCGTGGAGCCGCCTGTGCGCGCTGCCGGCGTTCTGGGTCGGCCTGCTGTACGACGACACTGCGCTGGATGCCGCCTGGGACCTGGTGCGTGACTTCAGCCTGGCCGAGCGCCATGCGCTGCGCGACGGGGTGCCGAAGCATGCGATGAACCTGCCGTTCCGCACTGGCAGCGTGCGCGACCTGGCCCGCGAAGCGGTGAAGATTTCCGTGGAAGGCCTCAAGCGTCGTGCGGCGCGCAATGCCGATGGGCAGGACGAAAGCAAGTTCCTGGACGTGCTGCAGGAGATCGTCGAGTCCGGCCTGACCCCGGCCGAACGCAAGCTGGCGCTGTTCCATGGGCGCTGGCATGGCGACGTTGACCCGGTGTTCCGCGAGTTCGCGTACTGATTGGAGTGTTCTGGACGCCGGGCATGGCCCGGCGCTACCGATGGACGTGGCCTGCCTGGCGATGCAGTCAGCCCGGCTTGCCGTCGCGCCGTGGGCTCAGGTAGATCCAGCCCAGCCGTGCCACCCACGGTGCCAAGGCCAGCAGCCAGCCGATGGCGGCGGCGAAATGCCAGGCGTAGGCATCGGGCATCAGCTCGGCGAGGATGCGCATGATCGCCACCGCCTGCAGCGCGACGAATGCGAACCAGGCCACTGCCGGCATCACCAGCGGTCGCCCGGAATGGCCTTGAGTGACCCGGGTCACCATCGCCACCAGCAGGCTGCCGAACAAGCCCACGGCGAGGGCATGCAGCGGCGCGCGGGCGAGCAGCTGCGGATGGCCGAGCAGATGACCGACATCCTGCAGCAGGTACAGCCCGAAGCTGATCGGCAGCCACGCCAGCGCCAGGAACAGGGCGGCAAGCAGGCCCGGCATCGGCCCGCGTGGCCACCAGTGCCACAGCGCCTGCAGCGACAGCATCAACAGTGGTGCATCAGCCAGCCACAGCGCGTTGTCCACCTGCAACGCGGTCAACAGCAGGCGAAGCATCAACAGCGCCCACATCGCGGCCAGCCAACGTAGTGGCCGCCACGGCACATAGCCGTCCACCACGTTGTTGGCGAAGAACGGGATCATCCGATGTGCGACGGTCAGGTAGACCGGCAGCAGCACGCCGAACGTGCCGAGCGCCACAGTGACGGGCATCAACGTGGCGTGGCCGCGCGCCACTGCCATGAACAGCAGCAGCCCCAGCCACCCCAGCAGCAGTGCGGCATAGCAGGCGCGCGCATGCCAGTTGCGGTTGGGGCCGGCGGCTTTGAGCACGCGTCCAAGCGCGATCAACCCGGTGCTCCAGCCGGCCAGTGCCAGCAGCAGGCCGGGCCAGAGCCCGGGTGTCCATCCGCAGGCGGCGGCAATCAGCAGCGCCTGTCCGCCGAACAGGCCGATGCCAACCGGCGCATAGCGGCGGCGCGGCAGTTCCGGTTGCCCCATCCAGCGCGGGAACACGGTGAGCAGGAAGCCGAAGATGAAACTGGGCAGCACCAGGTACTGCATCAGCAGCGCGTGCAGCCAGGCCGGTGGCAGCGGCGGCGCCTGCGGTGTCCACAGCCCGCGCAGTGCGCCCAGCCACAGCGCCCACCACAGCATCGCCAGCAGCAGGTTGCTGGCGCCGATGAAGAACAACAGCCGGTGCGGCGCACGCATCAGCATCGCAGGGGAGGGCAGGCGGGCCATGCGGGGAGTCTGCGCCCGGGCGGTGGCCGCTTCCTTGACCTTCGTCATGCCCAATGCATGGGTCGTGCCGGCCAGCGGCCGGCACGACCATAAGAAACCCCGGCCAGGCCGGGGTTCCTCGTTTACCGTCGCCGATCGATCAGGTGGCGTTCTTCATCGTCGCCATGTCGATCACGAAGCGGTAGCGCACATCGTTCTTCGCCATGCGTTCCCAGGCTTCGTTGACGTTCTGGATGTCGATCATCTCGACGTCGCTGACGATGCCGTGCTCGGCACAGAAGTCCATCATTTCCTGGGTTTCAGCCATGCCGCCGATCGCCGAGCCGGTCAGGTGCTTGCGGCCGAAGATCACGCTGCCGCCGGTCAGCGGCGGGTCCAGCTCGGTCAGCACGCCGACCAGGCACATGGTGGCCTCGCGCTTGAGCAGGCCCATGTACGGGTTGGTGTCATGGCCGACCGGGATGGTGTTGAGCAGGAAATCGAAGCTGCCGGCATGCGCCTTCATCTGGGCGGCATCGCGCGAGACCAGTACTTCGTCGGCGCCCAGGCGCTTGGCGTCGGCACCCTTTTCCGGCGTGGTGGTGATCATCACCACGTGCGCGCCGAGTGCCTTGGCGAACTTCACGCCCATGTGGCCGAGGCCACCGAGGCCGATCACGCCGACCTTCTGGCCCGGGCCGACCTTCCAGTGGCGCAGCGGCGACCAGGTGGTGATGCCGGCGCACAGCAGCGGCGCGGCGGCCTTCAGGTCGAGGGTCTCGGACACCTTCACCACGAAGCGCTGTTCGGCCACCACGTGGTCGGAATAGCCGCCGTAGGTCGGCGCGCCGCTTTCGCGTTCACGGCCGTTGTAGGTCCAGGTCGCGCCTTCGGCGCAGTACTGCTCCAGGTCGTGCTCGCAGGCGTCGCAGTGGCGGCACGAGTCGACCATGCAGCCGACGCCGGCGTGGTCGCCGACCTTGAAGCGGGTGACGTTGCTGCCGACCTCGGTCACGCGGCCGATGATCTCGTGGCCGGGCACCATCGGGTAGATCGAGCCACCCCAGTCGTCGCGGGCCTGGTGCAGGTCGGAGTGGCAGATGCCGCTGTAGAGGATCTCGATGCGCACATCGTCCGGGCCGACCGCGCGGCGTTCGAACTCGAAGGGCACCAGCGGGTCGGTATGCGTATGGGCGGCGTAACCACGGGCGAGGGACATGGGGAATCCTTGGCAGGGTTTGTCGAAAGGCGTTTTACAATACGCCGCGTACCCTGTAGCCAGAAGCGCGGATATCGGCATGATTCATCAAGTGAAACTGCACAATCATGGCCACTGACAATCTCACCCACCTGGCCGCGTTTGCTGCGGTCGCCCGTCACCGCAGCTTCCGCCGTGCCGGCGCCGAGCTGGCGCTGTCGACCTCGGCGGTGAGCTATGCCATCCGCGCGCTGGAAGAACGGTTGGGCGTGGGCCTGTTCCACCGCACCACCCGCAGCGTGGCCCTGACCGAGGCCGGGCAGCGCCTGCTGGAACGCCTGCAGCCCGCGCTGGGCCAGGTGCACGACGCGCTGGAAGAGATGAACCAGTTCCGCGCCGTCCCGGCCGGCCTGCTGCGCATCAACGCCACCCGTGCGGCGGTGGCAACACAGCTGGGACCACGGCTGGCGCGCTTCCTGCACGCCCATCCCGATGTGCGGGTGGAGCTGACCGAGAACGATGGCCTGGTCGACATCGTCGCCGAGGGCTACGACGCCGGCGTGCGCCTGCACGAGTTCGTGCCCGAGGACATGGTGGCGGTGCCGATGGGGCCACCGCTGCGCGGGCTGATTGTCGGCTCGCCGGACTACCTGCGGCGACACCCGGCACCGCAGCATCCGCGGGACCTGGCTGCGCACGAATGCATCCGCTTCCGCTTCGCCAGCGGGCATCTGTACAAGTGGCAGTTCGAGCGCGGTGGGCAGGCGCTGGAGATCGACGTACCCGGACGGCTCACGCTGGGCGAGCAAGGCACCGTGGTCGGCGCGGTGCTCGATGGCATCGGCCTGGCTTACGTGCTGGAAGACACGGCAAGGCCGTACATCGATTCGGGCCAGATGGTGGCGGTGCTGGAAGACTGGAGCGAACCGTTTGCCGGCTTCGCGCTGTACTACCCGAAACAGCGGCAGATGCCCGGTGCGCTGCGTGCGTTCGTGGATATGCTGCGGGAGTGAGTTGCTGCAGGAGTGCCGACCAACGAATCGGGATCGGCCGGTAGATCCACGCCACGCGTGGATGGAGCAACCTTACGCCCCCTGCAACACCGGCCCCAACAACGCCAGGCAATCACGTAGATGCACCTCCACCGGCGCATCCTCGGCCACCACACCGATCACGCGTTCGCGCAACGGCTCGGCCACGGCCATCGCCAGCAGCAATCGCGCCATGCGCACGGGGTCTCCTTCGCGCAGCAGCCCACGCTGCTGCTGGCGCGCCAGCCAGTCGGCCAGCAGCGCACGGCCGCGTTCAATGCCGTTGTCCAGATAGGCCTGCAGCAGCGCGTCCTTGCCGGGGAAATCGGTGGCCAGCAGGCGGAACACCTGCACCGCCTGCGCCGACAGCGCCTGTGCGCACACTGCGTGCAGGATGTCCTCCAGCAGTGGCACGACCTCTTCGGCATTGCGCGCATCGCGCTGCAACTGTGGCGCGAAGCCGTCGGTCCACTCGCGCACCGCCAGCCCAACCAGTTCCTCGCGGTTGCTGGCGTGACGGTACACGGTCTTCTTCGCCACCCCGGCGTGCGCCGCCACCGCTTCGATGGTGGTCGCCTCGTAACCCTGTGCCAGCAGCAGTTCCAGGGTGGCCTGCAGTACCGCGTGGCGCACCTCGGCTTCGGGGCGCGCAGGGCGGCCGCGGCGACGGGTTGGTGTTGTGGGCTCGGGCAGGGTGGTGCTGTTCATTGCGCCCATCTTACCGCATCCGGCTAATTGCGAAACGTTTATCGTTTCCATATTATCAGGCCTCCCAACACCGCAGGAGACCCCGATGGATACCGCTGTGAACGCCCGCGCCTGGCTGGACCACCACGATCTGCTGGAGCCGGCACCGATGCGCCTGGAAACCGGCATCCAGCGCCGCGAAGACGGCACCCTGCTGGTGGCGGTGCGCACCGATCTGCACGGCTGCAAGGGCCGCATGCTGGACTGGTGGTTCACCTTCTTCGAGACCACCCAGCACATCCGCTGGTGGCATCCGGTCGATCATGTCGAGCATCGCGGCTGGGACGCGGCCTGGCAGCGTGGACGCAGCTACCACGGCGCCAGCATCCATGCCGTGGAATCGCTGGCCGACATTCCGCCGGTGGCGGCGCGCCTGAAGTTCCATGACCCGCGCACGCTGCTGGTGCCCGAGCGCCTGCAGGCGGCACAGGATGCAGGCGATGTATCGGCGGTGATCGCCGCGCGCATCGGCTTTGGCGACCACGTACGCCTGGATGCAAACGGTGATCCCTGCGACGGGCAGATGCTGCACGTGGCGCGCGATACGCCGTTTGGCTGTGTGCTGCGCAGCCGCTTCGTGCTCGGCCTGGACAGCGCCGATCCGCACCGCGATGCCGGCGATGCGGTCGGCCTGGGCCTGCTCAAGCACTGCTACACGGAGTTCAGTTTCCTCTCGCGCCTGTTGCCGTCGCTGTACTACGGCGAGCGCGCCAACGGCGAAGCGGTGCCGTTGCCGTGGTGAACGATGCGCCGGTCATTCGACCAGCGCGTCGTAGCCTTCGCCACTGAACTGGATGAGGCAGAAGCCGTGGCCGAACGGATCGGCCAGCACGGCGATGCGCCCCCAACGACGCTCGCGCATGGGCTGTTCGAGCGTTGCCCCGGCCGCAACCGCACGTACCAGCGCGGCGTCGATGTCATCCACCACCCAATCCAGGTGCAGCGGCGTCCAATGACGCTCGTAGTCGCGCACGTCGCCGTCTTCGGTGGCGGCGCTGCCGGCCGCGTTCTGCAGCAGGTACAGCGGGGTGGGCCCGCCGAGCAGCTCCACGGCGCCCGGGCCGAGACGGCGGCCAATGCGCAGGCCGAAGGCTTCGGTGTAGAAGGCTTCCGTCGCTGCAAGGTCGGGCACGTCGATATTGATGATGAACGGAGCGGTGACGGAGTTCATGGGGACTTTCGTCATGTTGTTGGGCACGGATATGCCGTCTAGGATCGAACTGTAGTCCCAAACCGGAGTGCCATCGTCGTTTCGAACGGTGGCCTCGATGCCAGGGAGGATTCCATGCGGGACCTGGAAGCACGAGTGCGCACGCTGGAGCAGCGGGCAGGCCGATGGCCCTGGCTGCTGGTGGCAACGCCCGTTCTGTTGGTATCGACCGTGCTGGCCGGTCGCGGTCTTGCCAGCCCGGAGGCCGGCATCGTTCCCGAGATTCGCACCCAACGCCTGATCGTGCTTGATCACGAAGGACGCAAGCGCGTGGAAATCGGCGAGGACGCGCCGGACCTGGACATCAAGCGCAACGCCCGGGTGGCGGGGTTGATCATCTTCGATGGCAATGAACAGGAGCGCGGGGGCATGGTCACCGCCGACGATGGCAGTGCCACGGTTGCCTTGGATGCGCCGCGCGGCGTTGGCTATCGCGTGTCTGATCGCGCCGGGATGAAGGTGGGAGCGGACGGTTCGGCACTCATTGGTGTCCTCTCCAACGCCGGAGGCTTTGCCGCCAGGCTGGTCGCGCAGGGAGCGGAAGGGCAGCTGGAACTGAGCCGTGTGGACGCCGCCGAAGGCGGAGCATCCACCCGTGTGATCCACGTAGAGGCTCATGGCAGGTGACGGAACAACCACAGACCCAACCAAGGAGCGCAACATGCGTGAGCAGGATATAGCCGTACGCTTGGAACGCCTGGAGCACAGGCTGCGCCACAGGAATCTGCTGGCGGCCTCGATGCTCGTGCTCGGCGCATCGTTGGCCCTGATCGGGACCAGCGTGGCCACGCCCGATGCCAGCGTGGTGCCGGAGATCCGTACCTACAAGCTGACCGTGCTCGACAGTGAAGGGCGCACGCGCGTGCAGATTGCCGAGGATGCCAGTGACATTGCCCGCAACTCACGCGCAACGGGCATGACGATCTACGACGCGAAGGGCGATGAGCGCGGTGGCATCGGCACCATGGCCAATGGCAGCGCGGTAATGGCGTTGGATGCACCGGTTGGCGTGGGCTACAAGGTTCGCGATCGGGCGGGCATGAGGGTCGCGCCCGATGGCACCGCCGTGATCACGGCGCTCTCCAACGAGGGCAGCTTTGCCGCCAGCCTGGTGGCGCAGGGCAACCAGGGGCGGCTGGAGCTGAGCCGCAAGGACTCGGCCAAGGGTGAGATCAGCACCCGTGTGCTGACCTTCGACTCGGATGCGACCAAGGTCGAGAAGGCGCCGTAACGCGTTCCGCGGCGAGGGGCGCACCGCTTCCACGCATGGCGTGGAACTACTGCGCGCGCGGGTAGTCGAGGTAGCCTGCTTCGCCGCCACCGTAATAGGTGCTGCGGTCGGGCATGGCCAGTGCGACGTCGTGCTGCAGGCGCTCGACCAGATCCGGGTTGGCGATGAATGGCTGGCCAAACGCGGCCAGGTCGATGGTGCCGGCTTCGACCAGCTGCATTGCGCGCCCGCGGGTCATGCCACCTGCCAGGATCACGGTGCCACCGTAGGCCTGCTTGAACTGCTGCAGGAACGCCTCGCCCAGCACCGACTGCCCCGCCTGCAGGTTGTCGTTGAGGTGCACATAGGCCAAGCCGCGCTTGCCCAGTTCCTCGGCCAGGTACAGATACGTGGCTTCGTTGTCGGGGTAGAACGGCATGTCGAAGGTGAGGTTGTTCGGTGCCAGACGCACGCCGATGCGATGCGCGCCGATGCGCTGGGCCATTGCATCGACGGTGTCCAGGATCAAGCGCGCACGATTGGGCAGCGAACCGCCGTAGCGATCATCGCGCTGGTTGATGAGCGGGTTGAGGAACTGTTCGAACAGGTAACCGTTGGCCGCGTGCAGCTCGATGCCGTCGAAACCGGCGGCGATGGCGTTGTCCGCCCCGCGCACGAAATCGTCGACGATGCCGGAAATCTCCGCGGTCTCCAGTGCGCGCGCCGGGGTGGGGTCGGCGTGGCCGCGGCTGCCGTCGTCCAGATAGACGAACGAGGTGTTCTTCGGTGCGCTGGCGACCGGGCGGGTGCCGGCACTGACCGGCTGGCCACCGTTGGGTTGCAGCGAGGAATGCGACATGCGGCCGACGTGCCAGAGCTGGGCGAAGATCGTGCCCTGCGCGGCATGCACGGCCTCGGTGACCAGTTTCCACCCGGCGACCTGCTCGGCCGACCAGATACCCGGCACGTCGATGTAGCCCTGGCCCTGCGGCGAGACCGGGGTGCCTTCGCTGATGATCAGGCCGGCGCTGGCGCGCTGACGGTAGTACTGGGCGGTCAGCGCGTTGGCCACGGCGCCGGGGTTGCGGGCACGGGTCATCGGGGCCATCGCGATGCGGTTGCGCAGGGCGGTTCCTGACAGGTCGAACGGGCGGAAGAGGGCGGCGGTCATATCGGTCATCTCGGTGCGGGGGAGGCGCCAGCGGCGCGATGCACACAGGATGGAGTTGACATGTGGATGCATAAAGCGCTTCGATCTCCCTTTGTGCGGGACTATTTGTCCCCAATAGGGTGCGAACGATGCTGCCGCTGGAATCCTTGAATGGCCTGGTGACCTTCGTCACCACCGCACGCTCGGGTAGCTTCACCGAAGCTGCCGACGCGCTGGGCATCTCGCGCTCGGCAGTGGGCAAGGCCATCGCTCGGCTGGAAACGCGGCTGGGGGTGCGCCTGTTCCACCGCACCACGCGGCGCATCGCGCTGACCACCGACGGCGAGGCGTACTACGCCTCGTGTGCGGCGGCGCTGGAAGAGATCTCCGCGGCCGAGGCCTGCCTGGGTTCGGCCGGCCTGCCCAGCGGGCGGCTGCGCATCGACATGCCGTCCTCGTTCGGGCGGCTGGTGGTGTTGCCGGTGCTGCTGCGGTTGTGCCGGCAGTACCCGGACCTGCAGTTGACGATGACCTTCACCGATCACTTCGTCGATCCGGTCGAAGAGGGCATCGACCTGCTGATCCGCTTCGGCGGGCTGCATCATGCAGAGCACCTGGTCGCGCGGCGGCTGGGTCGCCAGCGGCTGGTCACCTGCGCATCACCGGAGTACCTGCAGGCACACGGCGTGCCGCGCACGGTGGAAGAACTGGCGCAGCACCGCAGCATCGTCGGCTTCCGCCATGGCCAACCGGTCTGGTGGCGGATCGGCAGCGAGCAGGACGACGGAACGTTCATTCCCAGTGCGCCCTATCAACTCAATGATGGCGATGCGGTGATCGAAGCGGCCATCGCTGGCCTCGGTATCTGCCAGATGCCCATTTCACTGGTACGCCGCCATCTGGATTCCGGCGCGCTGCAATCGGTGCTGGACGCGCACATGCAGCGGCACATCGACATCCATGCGCTGTGGCCGCCAACCCGGCACCTGCGGCCGAAGGTGCGCTACGTGGTGGATGAGTTGACCCGGTTGGCGGAACAAGGCCTGTTTGATTGAGCCGATGGCATCAATAGGCAACGATCCGTGCGGACGTGTCTTCGCCTTCTTGAAGTGCTTCGAACACCTCAGCCAGAAGCGCAATCAGATCGCGCCCATGTGCGGTGACGAAGTAGGTCGCCAGGCTTTCGATGTCGGGAGCGATATCGTCTCCACACGGTGGACGCTGGATTCGTTCCTCGAACGACCAGATGACACGGGCCGGCGGAAGCTCGGCCAGCTCGCAACGGACCCTATGCAGTTCGGCCAGCGCTTCGGCAGCATCTGATTGCTGCAGTCTACCCGCATATAGCTGCCTCATGAGGATAGGGAATCGGCTTCCCCATCCATCCGGTTCGAGATTTCCTGCGATGGTTGAGAAGAATGCGTACAGGACGTTGCGACTTCCTATTTCATCGGTGATCTGTCCAAGCCGGATGCCGACCGTCATGCGCGTGAACCCCAATGACTGGCCGGAGCTGCACGCAGGGTATTGGCGCTGTCCTGATGGTGCTTCATCGATTTCAATTCCGCTTGATGTTCTCTTGATGGTCGGCTCCGATAGAGGAGACGTCCATACGAAACATTGCAGAATCCAACGGCGCATTGAAAAAGAGCGGGGCCCGTACACCGGGCCCCGCCTGTGGAACCGCTGCGCCTGGCCTACTTGAAGTTGTAGCGCAGGCTGGCCATGTAGCGACGGCCCAGTGAATCCAGCACATAGGGGAACGGGCCAATGTCGTCGCCCACATTGATCACCGACAACGTGACGCGTGCGGCGTCGGTGATGCGGTAGGTGACGTTGGCGTCCCAGGTGGTCCAGCTGTCGCGGTAGAAGTACTGACGGCTTTCCGGGGTATCGGTCATCGTGTACTGGGCACGGCTGGTGTAGTTGGAGGCCACGCCATAATTCCAGTTGCCGATACGATGCTGGGCGGTCCAGCGGAACTGGCGCTTGGGTTCGTTGAAGCTGCCCGCCTGTTCGACAAACGGCACGTCCCGGTTCGCAGCCTGGCCGCGGTTCTTCGGCATGTAGCCGTAGAAGTCCAGGTCCAGCACACCGAAGCGCGACAGGTCCCAGCGGTAGCCCACTTCGGCGGTCCAGCCGCGGAACATCAGCACCGGGCCGTTGCCATACTCGGTCTTGATGTCGGTGGCCACGCCGGTGCTCGGATCCCGCGTCACCAGGCCGCAGAAGCGGTTGGCGTTGGGCACGTTGGCAGCATTGAAATCGGCATTGTCGAAGCAGCCGGTGATGATGTCATTGGCGCTCAGCGACGTGATCACGTTGCTGATCTTGATGTCATACCAGTCGGCGGCCACGCGCAGGCCCGGGATCCATTCCGGTGCGAACACGATGCCGGCCGTCCACGACTTCGCCGTTTCGTTCTGCAGGCGGGTGCTGCCGTTGGTCGAGCCCAGCGTATTGGTCGGCTGCTGGCGGAAGGTGTTCGGGTCAGCCCCCGGGTAGGCCGCGAAGAACGCCTGGCAGTTGCGGCGCCGCACCGCAGGATTGGAGCCGCCGCTGATATTGTCCAGCGAGCACACTTCCGGGATGTTGTAGTAGGCCGGCTGCTGGG
The DNA here is from genome assembly GCF_051861585.1 of Stenotrophomonas sp. ATs4. Classification (NCBI taxonomy): domain Bacteria; kingdom Pseudomonadati; phylum Pseudomonadota; class Gammaproteobacteria; order Lysobacterales; family Lysobacteraceae; genus Stenotrophomonas; species Stenotrophomonas sp. ATs4. Next base: position 13,511 of record NZ_JBLYPK010000009.1, read on the forward strand.
TGGTGTAGAGCTCGGCGATGGAGGGCGCGCGCAGTGACTGGGTCTTGTTGCCGCGCAGCTGCAGGCCGGCAATCGGCTCGTACTGGATGCCGTAGGTGAACGCATTGAACGCGCCGGCGACGGAATTGTCGACGCGGCGGAACTTGGCGGTCAGGTCCAGGCGATGCAGGCCCGGAATATCCCAGTCGGGATTGAACAGCGGTGCCAGCACTTCGGCGAACACTTCATTGGTGTGGTACTTGCCTTCCGCCGCCTGGGTCGGCACCGAGCGGCCCTGGCCCAGGCGCTGGTACTCGCTGGGGGTGAAGGAGCCTTCTTCGCGGCGGTGTTCGAAGCCGGCCGCCGCGGACAGCTCACCGCCCGGAAGATCGAACAGGCCACCGGATACCGACGCGTTGATGACCGTCTGTCGGGTCTGCGCCTTGGCCACGGTCCGGGTGGAGACATAGTCCAGGGCTTCGCGCGACGCCTGGTTCTCGCCGAACAGATTCAGCGGGCGGCAGTTCGCATCGGTCGTGGTGCCCGGGCGGGTGGCATCACAGACGATGCGCCCGCTGGCGTCGGTGGTGACGTTGATCGCATTGATGAAGTTCTGCTGGATCAGGCCGGTGCCGAGGTAGTCGAAGTCACCCCGGCCATGGGTGACGCTGGCTTCCCAGTTGAAGCTGCGCTTTCCGACCTCGAAGAAGCCGTTCAGGCCGAGCACCGCACGGGTCAGGCGGGTTTCAGTGCTGGCGTTGTTCATCGACAGGTCGCGTGAGGAACGCGACAGGCGGAACGAGGTGATGCCGTTGTCGGCAAGGATCTTGCGGGTTTCCGCACTCAGGAACGGATTGCTGGCGCTGAAGGTCAGTGCACCGCTGGCGGCACCACCGCCGTCCAGGCGCGCGTTGCCGAAGGACACAGCGTTGTAGACGTTCTGGTCCAGGGTTTCGCGGGCGGTTGCTTCATATCGGGAAAGCTCGAAGAAGCCGCGCACGTTGTCGGTGAAGTCGAAGCTGCCGGTGGAGTACACCGAGCGTCGTTCGAGGTCGGCAATCAGCGGCACCGTCTCGAACAGGTTCAGGCCGTCACCGCCGGAGGCGTTGCCGCCCGCGTAGCTGGTACCGGGGTTGAACTCGACCAGCTTGCCCTCGTTGTTGAACTGCCACAGTTTGTTGTTCGGGCCGAAGCCGAGGATGTCGCCCAGGCCGTTGCGCGTGTAGCTGCCGGTGGCCGGCATCACCAGGCCACCGAAGGTCATGCTGGCGATGCGCCGGTTGCGGATCCAGACCTGGTCGGGGATGCCGTCGGCCGGCCCGGTGTTGAATGGAATGCTGCCGTCGATGCGACCATCATTGGTCGGCTGGCGCCAGGACTGGAAGTTCCTGGCATTGGCTGCGGTAGGGTTGGCCTGCAGGCTGTAGCCCTGGCGGTAGAAGTCGCGTTGCAGGGCGTTCACACCGTCGGCGTTGTCCAACTCCGCGGCGACCACGATATGGCCGCGCCCATCGGCGAAGTCGGTACCGAAGATGGCCGACCAGGAGTAGCGTTCGTTGTCGTTCTTGCTGGTTCTGCCGTAGCCCAGTTCCACTTCGGCGCCATCGAACTTGTCGCGCAGGATGATGTTGTTGACGCCGGAAATGGCATCCGATCCGTAGGTGGGTGCGCCGCCCACGCTCAGGCTTTCAATGCGTTGCACCATGACGCTGGGAATGGCGTTCATGTCGACCTGGATGCCAGAGCCGCCACCCGCACCAAAGATGGTGGGCGGCGTGGAGGTCACGAAGCGGCGGCCGTTGACCAGGGTGAGCAGGCGATTGCTGCCCAGGCCGAATTTGCTGGCGAAATTGACGCCGGCACCGAAGCCGGCCTGGTCGCCACGCGAACTGACGCCCGCGCTGACGCCGGGAATCCGGGTTACCGCATCGATGAGGTTGGTGTCGCCATAGTTCTCGATCGATTCACGGCTGACCACCGCCGCGGGCTCCAGCGTGTCGAAGCCGGCGCGGTAGATGCGCGAGCCGGTGACGGTCACCCTGTCCAACTGCACGGGGGTCTTGGTGCTGGCAGGCTCGGCTTTCTGTTCCTGCGCGGTGGCCTGCTGCGCCATGGCCGGCGAGGCCGCCACCAGCATCAGCGCCGAACCCAGTGCGACAGACAAGCGACTGCGTGCGAACAACGGTCGGTACATGATCTCTCCCTGGTCACGCCAATGTGACTCAGGGATAAACGCAGAGGCATAAGCGACACCCTACGTCATGGAAAAGTAACATTTGCATCTATTTATGATTCATTCACGTTTCCATCACTGGCGTCATCAAAGGTCGGGCCGCCGCGCTGCGTGGCTTCCTCCAGTGTCGTGTGTATACTATCCCCCAGTATAGTTTCTGGATGGCTTGGCATGCCGCATTCGCCCGAAGAGAAGAAGAAGGTGCTGGCCCGCGTGCGCCGCATCCGCGGCCAGTGCGATGCGCTGGACCGCGCGCTGGAAGCCGGCGCCGACTGCGGGCCGGTGCTGCAGCAGATCGCCGCCATCCGTGGAGCGGTCAACGGCCTGATGTCCGAGGTGATGGAGGCCCATCTGCGCGAGGAGTTCGGCCAGCCTGCGGCCTCCGATGAACAGCGCGCCGAACGCGTGCGCGACATGAGCGCGCTGATCCGCTCCTACCTGAAGTAAACGACGGCGCAACCGCTCGCCGTGCATCCTGTTTTCCTTACGTTTCTGGAGAGTCCACCATGAAGTCCCGTGCCGCCGTCGCCTTTGGTCCCGGCCAGCCGCTGCAGATCGTCGAGATCGACGTCGCCCCGCCGAAGGCCGGCGAAGTGCTGGTCAAGATCACCCACACCGGTGTCTGCCACACCGATGCGTTCACCCTGTCCGGCGATGATCCGGAAGGCTTGTTCCCGGTGGTGCTGGGCCATGAAGGCGCCGGCATCGTGGTGGACGTGGGCGAGGGCGTGACGAGCGTCAAGCCCGGTGACCACGTGATTCCGCTGTACACCGCCGAGTGTGGTGAGTGCCTGTTCTGCAAGAGCGGCAAGACCAACCTGTGCGTGTCGGTGCGCGCTACCCAGGGCAAGGGCGTGATGCCTGATGGCACCAGCCGCTTCAGCTACAACGGCGAGCCGCTGTACCACTACATGGGCTGCTCGACCTTCAGCGAATACACCGTGGTGGCCGAAGTCTCGCTGGCCAAGATCAATCCGGAAGCGAACCCGGAGCACGTCTGCCTGCTCGGCTGTGGCGTCACCACCGGCATCGGTGCGGTACACAACACCGCCAAGGTGCAGGAAGGCGACAGCGTGGCGGTGTTCGGCCTCGGTGGCATCGGCCTGGCGGTGATCCAGGGTGCGCGCCAGGCCAAGGCCGGCCGCATCATCGCGGTGGACACCAACCCGTCCAAGTTCGAGCTGGCGCGCGAATTCGGTGCCACCGACTGCATCAACCCGAAGGACTTCGACAAGCCGATCCAGCAGGTCATCGTTGAAATGACCACCTGGGGCGTGGACCACAGTTTCGAGTGCATCGGCAACGTCAACGTGATGCGCGCGGCGCTGGAATGTGCGCACCGTGGCTGGGGCCAGAGCGTGGTGATCGGCGTGGCCGGTTCGGGCCAGGAAATCTCCACCCGTCCGTTCCAGCTGGTGACCGGTCGCAAGTGGATGGGCACCGCCTTCGGCGGCGTGAAGGGCCGCAGCCAGCTGCCAGGCATGGTGGAAGACGCGATGAAGGGCGATATCGAACTGGCCCCGTTCGTCACCCACACCATGGACCTGGACAAGATCAACGAGGCCTTCGACCTGATGCATGAAGGCAAGTCGATCCGTTCGGTGGTCCACTACTGAGCCGCGTCATGGGCTGGCTGGATGCCCTGCGCCGGCCGCGTGCGGAAGACCCGCGCGCGGCCCTGGTGGCCCCGATCGAGCAGGCGCTGCGTGCGCTGGGCTGGGTAGTGGGCGAGGTGGGGCCTCCGCGTGCGGTGACCTCGGCCTTCGGCAGCGACGATGGCATGCCGTTCGAGCAGTGGCTTGCGCAGGTATTCCTGCCGCGCCTTTACGAGGCGCGCGCGGCCGGGCAGTGGCCGCCGCGCAGCGATGTGGCCGTGGCGGCCTATCGCAATCTGGATGGCCAGCCTGGCGTGGAACCGTTGCTGCGCCTGCTGGCGCAGCTGGATGAACTGATCAACAAAGGCATCCACGCCGCGCGTGGATAAGCCGACCACGGTCGGCATCTACCAGAAGCACGCGTGCGCTGACGCGCCGCGCAGGAGAGCACCATGGAACGCATCGAACACCGCGCCTGTTTCGGCGGCTGGCAGGACGTCTACCGCCATCATTCCACCACGCTGGGCTGCGACATGCAGTTCGCCGTGTACCTGCCACCGCAGGCGGAAACGCAGACGCTGCCGGTGCTGTACTGGCTGAGCGGCCTGACCTGCACCGAGCAGAATTTCATTACCAAGGCCGGCGCGCAGCGCTATGCGGCCGAGCACGGCGTGATCATCGTCGCGCCCGACACCAGCCCGCGCGGCGATGACGTGGCCGACGCCGACGGCTATGACATCGGCAAGGGCGCGGGGTTCTACCTCAATGCCAGCCGTGCGCCGTGGGCGAAGCACTACCGCATGCACGACTACGTGGCGCAGGAGCTGCCGGCACTGATCGAGGCGAGTTTCCCGGTCACCGATGCGCGTGGCATCAGCGGCCACTCGATGGGTGGTCACGGTGCGCTGGTGATCGCCCTGCGCAACCCGGGGCGGTACCGCAGCGTGTCGGCGTTCTCGCCGATCGTTGCGCCCAGTCATGTGCCGTGGGGACAGAAGGCGTTCCATGCCTACCTCGGGGACAACCCGGCCGACTGGGCACGGTGGGATGCCAGCGAACTGATCGCCATAGCCAGTGAGCGACTGCCGTTGCTGGTCGACCAAGGCGACGCCGATGAGTTCCTGCAGACACAGCTGCAGCCGCAGCGCCTGCAGCAGGCCTGCGATGCGGCCGGGCACCCGCTGACCCTGCGCCTGCAGCCGGGCTACGACCACAGCTACTACTTCATCGCCAGCTTCATCGGCGAGCACATCGCCCACCACGCCCGCGCCCTGCACGGCTGACGGCCTCCGGAAAAGGGGACGGAGGGGATTAAGTCGCATTTGCCGCTGTGCCGCAAACGACTTAATCCCCTCCGTCCCCTTTTTTTACGTGGCCGTGGCGCGGGCAGGGCTATCGTGCGCCCATACGGCCTTGCGGATCGGGGGATGCATGCCGGTAGTGCTGGCGCTGCTGTATGTGCTGTGCCACGGTCTGGTCGTGGCCCTTTGGCCGGACCCCGCTGGTGCGGGCTCCTTCGTGTTCCTGACCGGTGCCCCGTTGCTGGCGGCGGCCGCCTGCCTGTGGCGGGCACGCCGCGACCGCGCCGCGCTGGGCTGGCGCGCCACGGCGCTGGCGTTGCTGCTATGGGCGGGGGGCATGGCGGTCAACATGGTCGACGCGCTCGGTGCCGGCCGTGCCGACGTCACGCCGCAGGCCAGCCTGTTCCTGTATGTGCTGTACGGCGTGCCGCTGGTGTTCATTCTGGCCCGTGCGCGTCGCGAGCGGTCGAGCATCAGCCTGATCGATGCGGCGATGGCCGCCTTGCTGGGCGTGCTGTTCTTTGTGCACGCGCAGTCGTTCGCCGCCCGCGTGGACATCGACGACCACGCGTTGTCCAACATGCAACGCATGTTCGATATCCAGAACCTGTGCATTGCCGGCTTCGCGGTGGTGCGCTGGTTGGCTGGCGATGTACCCGAGCGGCGCAGCTTCTTCCGTGCGTTGGCGCTGTATGCGGTGGCCTACCTGCTGGTGGCCTATTACATCAACCACTACACCTCGGAAGATTCTTTCGGTGCCTATAACGATCTGTTGATCGACCTGCCGTTCCTGCTGCTGGCGTTGCTGGCGCTGAGCCAGGCACCGGTGCCCGGCTCAGTGCCGCACCCACGGCTGGCGCGCACAGTACAGGCCGCGGGTCCGATGATCCTGCCGTTGCTGCTGCTGGTGGTTGGTACGCTGGTGGTGGACCACGCCCGACCGTTGGCGCTCAGCGGGTTCGTGGTGGCGACGCTGGGCTTCGGCCTGCGCAGCATCCTGCTGCAGACCGATCTGATGGAACGCCAGGCTGGCCTGGACCAGCTGGCGCGGCAGGACGGCCTGACCGGTGTTGCCAACCGCCGCGAGTTCGATGCACTGCTGCTGGCCGAGTGGAACCGCGCGCGGCGCAGTGGCAGCGAGCTGGGCCTGCTGCTGGTGGACATCGATCACTTCAAGGCGTTCAACGACCAGCACGGTCATCCCGCCGGAGACCGTTGCCTGCAGACCGTGGCTGCGGTGTTGAAGGGCATCGCCGGTCGTGCTGGCGACAGCGTTGCGCGTTATGGCGGCGAAGAATTCGCGGTGATCGTACCGGCAAGCCCGCTGTCGGGTGTGCTGGCACTGGCCGAACGCCTGCGCGAGGCAGTGGAAGTGCTGCCGTTGCCGGAGGGGCGGGTCAGCATCAGCGTTGGTGTGAGCTACCTGCATCCACCGGCACTGGCCAGCGCGGACCAGCTGCTGGCCGATGCCGATGCTGGCCTGTACGCCGCCAAGCGCGCCGGCCGCAACCGGGTGGTCCTGCATGTACATGTGCTCGATGACGAAGGCGGCGCACACGGCACGATCGACTGCTGAATGCCATGGTCGCTCATCCCTGCGCGAGATCCCGGAGTGCCGCGGGCGCGGGTCAGCGCGGCCGTTGCCATCCGGCCGGGTCGAGCAACCTCAGTCCAACCGGGGACAACGAGCGCTGCCGCAACGGCAGGTTCGCCGCCTGCACGGCAGCGGCGCAGCGTGCCAGCTGCCGGCGTAGTGGTGCCAGCGCGTCGTCTTCGCGTGGGCGTGCGTGCCGCCATTGCGCAATGCGCAGCAGGCAGACCAGCAGGTCCAGCTCGGCGGCGGCGATGAACGGAGAGCCGGGCGGCAGCAGGTCGATCGGGGCGGTGGGCGTGGCCAGCAGCGGCAATAGGCCGATGAAGGCATCGCAACCTTCCGGGTCGAGGCCGAGGCCGCTCAACTGTGCGAGTCCATCGGCTCGATGGTCAGGGTCGCGCAGCAGGCGTATGGCCACCAGCAGCGCCTGTTCGCTACCACTGAACTGGCGGCCGAAGGCGCGGTAACTGACCCGGGTGGGGAACAACGGGGAACGGGAGGCCATGGCAGCTAGGGTTGTGGGTCGCGGGTTTCCACCAGCACCGGACAGGGCGCGTGGTCGATGGTCCATTGCCCGATCGAGGGTTCGAACAGGCGCTCCAGGCGGGACAGGTGGCGGTGGCCGATCACGATCAGGTCGCATTTCAGGCGGCGGGCCTGGTCGCTGATCACTTCGCCGGGGTCGCCGGAGGGGATCTGGGCGATGGCGTCGACGCCGCGTTCGCGCAGTTCAGCCAGTGCTCCTGCCAGCACCGCCTCGGCGCGCGAGCGTTGGCGGGCGGCTTGCGGGTACTCGATGCGGTCGGCTTCGCTGGCATCGGCGGCCAGTGCGAATTCGGGGTCGAGCACGCACAGCAGGTGCAGTCGGCTGCGGGGGCCGGCGATGGCCGCAGCAAGGTCCAGCACGCGTGCGTGCTGGGGGCCACCGTCCAGGGCGACCAGCAGGGTAGTAAACATGGATGTCTCCTTGGCAGGACGGGGATGGTCGCCGATGTCACCGCGCGCACCCATGCCGTGCACCGCAGTCAATGAATGCGTCAAACGCAATTAACCGTGATTACAAGTGTCGTAGAGTCATCTGATTTACTGGAGACTGTCATGCCCCTGCCCGACCTGAACCTGCTGCTGGCACTGGACGTGCTGATCGACGAATGCAGCGTGGCCGCTGCCGCGCGACGGATGAACCTCAGCGCGCCGGCGATGAGCCGCACCCTGGGCCGGATCCGCACCGCGCTGGGCGACCCGGTGCTGGTGCGTGCCGGCCGCGGGCTGGCCCCCACGCCGCGTGCGCTGCAGCTACGTGAGCAGGTCCGCGACGTGATCGAACAGGCCCACCGCGTGTTCAACGCAGGTCGCGAAGTGGACATGCAGGTGCTGGAGCGCACCTTCAGCGTGCGAGCCAATGATGTGTTCGTTGGCAGCTACGGTGGACGCCTGCGCGAAGTCTTCCGCGAGCAGGCACCCCATTGCACGTTGCGCTTCGTTCCCGAGGGCGACACCGACGATGACGCGATGGTGCAGGGGCGAATCGACCTGTACATCAGCACGGCGGGCCGACACAGCCCGGAGACCAAGGTGCAGCACCTGTTCACCACGTCGCTGCTGGGCGCAGCCCGTGCGGACCACCCGCTGTTCGATGGCGAAATCAGCGCCGAGCGCTTTGCGGCATGCGATCACATCGCTGTTTCCCGGCGTGGATTGACCCATGGGCCGATCGACGAAGAGTTGGCGATCCTCGGCCTGCAGCGGCGCGTGGCCGTCGTCATTCCCACCTTCCACGGTGCGATCTTCGCTGCTGCCGATTCCGATCTGGTATTGCCGCAGATGCCGAGCGTGATGCTTGAGCGCATCGCCTACATGGGTCTGCCGCTGCGCATGTTTCCGCTGCCGGTGCCGGTGCGTACGGTGGCGTTGGTGCAGGCCTGGCATCCGCGCATGGACAACGATCCGGCGCACCAGTGGCTGCGTCGTGCGATCAAGGACATGTGCGATGCCAGCGAGGATGGCCGCCGCTGATGATCCGGAGGCGTGCGCCTGACGCATGCCTGTGATGCCGGGAACGCCATTTTTCGCAGGTTACCGGCTCCCTAGACTGCGCTCCCCGGAGTTTCACTGAGCGCATTCCAATGACCCCCAACATGCCGTGCAATGCACGGATTGGTGCCCGGCGATGAGTACGCCGGCCGCCACTGTCCCAGCCGCCGCAGCGCCTCGCCCTGCCGCCGCCCCCGGGCTCGACCGTCGCGTCCTGGTCGGCCTGTGTGGCGTGCTGCTGGCGGTGCTGGTATCGGGCTTCAACGAGAACATCACCAAGGTCGCCCTGGCCGACATCCGTGGCGCGATGGGTTTCAGCGTCGATGACGGCAGCTGGATCGTCGCCCTTTACAGCGCGATGTCGGTCAGCGCGATGGCCTTCGCACCGTGGTGTGCCGCCACCTTCTCGCTGCGCCGTTTCGCGCTGGCGATGATCGGTGGCTTCATGGTGCTGGGCGTGCTTTGCCCGCTGGCCCCGAACCTGCAGGTGTTCCTGCTGCTGCGCGCGCTGCAGGGCCTGTGCGGTGGCGCGCTGCCGCCGCTGCTGATGAGCGTGGCGCTGCGCTTCCTGCCGCCCGGCATCAAGCTGTACGGCCTGGCCGGCTACGCGCTCACGGCCACGTTCGGCCCGAGCATGGGCACGCCGCTGGCCGCGTTCTGGGTCGAGCAGGTGGGCTGGCACTGGGCGTTCTGGCAGATCGTGCCGTACTGCCTGGCAGCGATGGCAATGGTCAGCTGGGGCCTGCCACAGGACCCGCTGCGGCTGGAACGCTTCGCCCAGTTCGATGGCGTCGGCCTGCTGCTGGGCCTGCCGGCGCTGGTGCTGCTGGTGCTGGGTCTGGTGCAGGGCCCGCGCCTGAACTGGTTCGACTCGCCGATGATCACGCTGATGATCGGTGGCGGTGCCGGCCTGATGGTGCTGTTCATGATCAATGAATGGTTCCACCCGCTGCCATTCTTCAAGCTGCAGCTGCTGACCAACCGAAACCTCAGCTACTCGCTGGTGACGTTGGGCGGGGTGCTGTTCGTGCTGCTGGCCGTGATCTCGATTCCCTCCGGCTTCCTGGCCAGCGTGCAGGGCTACCGTCCACTGCAGACCGCACCGATGCTGCTGTGGGTGGCGCTGCCGCAGGTGATCGCGTTGCCGCTGGTGGCGGCGCTGCTGAACATCCGCGCGGTGGATTGCCGCTGGGTGCAGGCCACGGGGCTGGCGATGCTGGCGCTGGCCTGCTGGCTGGGCTCGCACCTGGATGTGGCCTGGATCCGCGACAACTTCCTGTGGGTGCAGCTGCTGCAGGTGTTTGCCCAGCCGATGGCCGTGCTGCCGTTGCTGATGCTGGCAACCAACGGCCTGCCGCCACAGGACGGCCCGTTTGCCTCGGCGTGGTTCAACACGGTCAAGGGCTTCGCTGCAGTGCTCGCCAGCGGCGTGTTGGATGCCGTGGCCCAGGGCCGCCGTCATTTCCATTCCACCGTGCTGGTCGACCGCCTTGGCGAGCAACCGTGGCTGGCCGATGGCCCGCAGCTGGGCGCGCGCCTGCATGCACAGGTACAGGCACTGACCTCGGCCGACCTGTACTGGGTGGTCGCACTGGTGGCGCTGGCCTTCATTCCCCTCATTGCCTGGATGCCTACCCGTATCCATCCGCCACGTGCCGTGGCCTGAACCTTTCGCAGGAACCCCCTCATGACGATCAATCGAACCACTCTCAATACCGGCCTGGGCCTGGGCGTGCTGGCCCTGGCCATCGGCGCCTGGCTGCTGCTGCGCGATGGCGGCCACCAGTCCACCAACAATGCGTACGTGGTGGCGGACTACACCCTGGTGGCGCCGAAGATTCCCGGCTTCGTCAGTGCCGTGGAAGTAGAAGACAACCAGTCGGTGAAGGCCGGCGACGTGCTTGCCCGCATCGACGACCGCGACTACCAGGTCGCCCTGCAGGCGGCCCGTGCCGACCTCGCCAATGCCCAAGCACAGCTGGCCAACGCACAGGCCGCACTGGCCCAGCAGGACTCGCTGATTGAACAGGCCAGGGCCAGTGTTGATGTCAGCCGTTCCGAGCTGACCCTGGCCAGTGCCGACCAGCAGCGTTACCGCGAGCTGGCCCGTGACGGTGCCGGTACCGTGCAGAACGCGCAGCAGGCGCAGTCGAAGCAGGCCGTGGCCAGTGCCCATCTGCAGCAGGGCCAGGCCGCGCTGTCGACCGCACGCCAGCGCACCGACATCCTCAGTGCTGGCGTGCAGGCGGCGCAGGCGGCGGTGCAGCGTGCAGAAGCGGCGCAGGCACGCGCCGAACTGGATCTGTCGCACACCGTGCTGCGTGCACCGATCGACGGCATGGTCGGTCGCCGTGCGGTGCGCGTGGGTGCCTACCTGACCCCGGGTACGCCGGTGGCTGCGGTGGTGCCGCTGAAGCGCGCCTTCGTGGTCGCCAACTTCCAGGAAACGCAGATGACCCGCATGCAGGCCGGCCAGCAGGTCGAACTGAAGGTGGACGTGTTCCCGGGCAAGCCGCTGCGCGGGCACATCGACAGCATCGCACCGGCCACCGGCGTCACCTTCGCTGCGGTCGCACCGGAGAACGCCACCGGCAACTTCACCAAGGTGGTGCAGCGCATTCCGGTGAAGATCGTGCTGGAGCCGGGCCAGCCGCTGCTGGACCAGCTGCGTGCTGGCATGTCAGTGGAAGCCAGCGTTGACCTGGGCAGCCGCGCGCGCGCGCAGAGCGTGCAGCACCGCCCGGGCCACAAGAGCGGGGAGGGTGCATGAGCGCAGTCACCGTGTTCCGTACCATCGTTGCGGCCACCCTGTGCACGGCCCTGGCGGCCTGCACGATGGGCCCGGACTTCGTACGCCCGCAGGCGGAACTGCCCGGCCATTGGCAGGGTGAGGCTGTCGCCGGCAACGCCATCGACCAGGACGCAGGCTGGTGGGCCGGTTTCGATGATCCGCTGCTGGGGCAGCTGGCCAGCCAGGTGCTGGCGGCCAACCTGGACCTGCAGCTGGCGGCCAACCGTGTGCAGCAGAGCCGCGCCGCACGCGGCATCACCTCCGCCGATCGCCTGCCCAGCGTCAGCGCCAACGCCAGTGGCGTGCGTGCACGCAACAGCGAAGTGGGCCTGAATGATCCGTCCGGCAACGGTGGCCGTGATGACTACGGGCTGTTCCAGGCCGGTATCGGCCTGAGCTGGGAGCTGGACCTGTGGGGCCGCGTGCGGCGCCAGGTGGAAGCGGCCGACGCGCGCGTGCAGATGGCCGAGGAGGATGCACACGCCGTGCGCATCGCGCTGCTGGCGGAAACCGCGCGTGATTACCTGCAGCTGCGTGCGACGCGGCAGCTGCTGGTGATCACCGAGGACAACCTCAGCATCGCCCTCGACATGAAGCGCCTGACCGAGGCGCGCCAGCAGCAGGGCGTGGCCAGCACGCTGCAGGTGTCCAGCGCATCCGCACAGGTGGCATCGCTGCAGGCACGCATCGCGCCGTTGCGGCATCGCGAATCGCAGCTGCGCAATGCGCTGGCGTTCCTGCTGGCGCAGCCGCCGCAGGCGCTGGACGCGCAGCTGCAGGATGCACGCCGCGACTGGCCGGCGTTGCCGGCCGTAGCGGTGGGGTTGCCCAGTGAACTGGCCGAGCGCCGCCCGGACATCCGTCGTGCCGAGGCGGCACTGCATGCGGCAACGGCTGGCATCGGCGTGGCCAAGGCCAGCTTCCTGCCGCGCATCACCTTGAATGGCGACGCGGGCTTCCAGGCCAAGCAGCTCGATGACCTGGATGGCTGGAACGCGCACCGTTTCAGCATCGGGCCGTCGATCAGCGTGCCGATCTTCCAGGGTGGGCGACTGAAGGCCAACCTCGCGCTGAGCAGGCTGCAGCAGCAACAGTCGTCGCTGCAGTTCCGCCGTACCGTGCTGCAGGCCTGGCATGAAGTGGACGACGCCATCGATGGCTACAGTGCCGAACAGCAGCGCACGGTGCAGCTGCACGTGGCGGTGGACGAGAGCGAGACCGCACTGGGCGCAGCGCGCCGGCAGTACCAGGCCGGCGTGGTCGACATGCTGGATGTGCTGACCACCCAGCGCATCGCGCTGGACAACCAGGCCGCACTGGCCAACAGCCAGGCCACGGCCGCGATCGCGCGGGTGGAGCTGTACCGCGCGCTGGGTGGTGGCTGGTAGGGATAGGGAAACGCCGGGCCATGCCCGGCGGCTCGTCGGTAGTGGCCAACCTTGGTTGGCGGCTTTTTTTGAAGTGCCAACCAAGGTTGGCGTCTACCAGAGCATGGTCATCGGCACCGGGTCCATCACGACACGGGCACGGTAGCGCCGGGCCATGCCCGGCGGGCGGGTGCCTCAACGTACGTCGCGCAGTTCCCAGTGGCTGCCGGCCAGCAGGCGCAGGCGCTGCTTGAACACGTCACTGTCGATGCGGGTGGTGGCCACCAGGTTGATGCGCAGGTCCTTCTGCTCGCCGGTCACGGTGGCATCCGGGTCGGTCACGCCCCACTGCGGTTCCACCGCATCGGGGTCGGCCTGCTTGGCCTTCCAGCGCTCGAACAGCGTGCCGCTGCGCAGGGCGTCCTGCAGCTCTTCGGCGAAACCGGCGGCGCCCTGCGAATGGAAGGACAGGTCAGGGTCGTTGCCGCGGGCCTTGGACGGGTCGGGCAGGCTGATGTGGTACTGCGCAGGCATGGAGTTCTCCTTGAAGTGCGGGAAGACTGGCACAACCGCGGTGGAATCGATGTGCAGATTCCCAACGCGGTTGGCTCTCACTCGAACCGATGCGGCCCATCGGCGAAGCCCACGGTGACCGCGCCCTTGCCGACGTTGACCATGCCGGTCAGGCTCATCACCGATTCGTACACGGTCACGCCATGGGTGGCGCAGACCTCTTTCAGCTGTGCGTAGCCGGGCAACGTGCGCAGCTCTTCCAGCTCACCGCCGTAGCTGATGCATACGGTCGGTGTCATCAGCCCGGCACGCACGCGCTGGCCGACCACCGCGAACAGCTTCTGCACGGCATTGTCGAACCCCTTGATCTTGGCCACCGGCCCAGTCTCGCCACGGTAGCCATGCAGCACCGGCTTGATGTCCAGCGCGCTGCCCAGTGCGGCGCTGAGCAGGCCGACACTGCGGTCGCCCTTGTGCCGCGCACGCGCACGCATGTAGTACAGATCGCGGGTGACCATGTAGCCGTGCACGTTGCTGGCCAGTTCCTCCAGCCGCTCACGGATCTGCTGCACGCTGGCGTTGCTGTCGCGCAGGCGCACGGCTTCCACCGCGGTCACCGCCTGCGCGGCGAACAGGTTCTGGGTGTCGAGCACGCGCAGCGCGAACGGCGAATTGTAGCCCGCCGCCTGTCGCACTGGCTTGTAGTCGTTGAGGATAGCGAAGCTGGCCTGCAGCGCGTTGTCGTGGATCGGGCTGCGGGTCTTGGTGATGGTCATGCAGAACACGTGGTCGTAGTCGATCACCAGCTGCTGCAGGAACAGGTCGCGGATCTGGTTGACGCTGAAGGGGATGGTCTCCGCTTCAGCACCGTGTTCGGCCACATGCGCATGCAGGAAGCTCAGCGTGGCCTGCTCATCGCGATGATCGGCCAGCACGGCTTCACCGATCCGTACGGTGATCGGCAGCAGCACGATGTTGTGGGCGGCAATGAAGTCCTGCGGCAGGTCGCAGGCCGAGTCGACGACGATTCCGATGCGCATCCGCGGCTCCCCCTCCAGGGCGGTTGTAGGTTCGGAAACGTGAAATCTATCTCAAATCCCAGCCCGGCGCGCGAGGGAAACGCGCCACGCCCTGTTCAGCGACTGCGCTGCACCGCCACCGGCAGGCTGGCCACGCGCTCCCATTCCGGCTGTTGCAGCAGGCCCGGATCGGCCAGCACCGCGGCCATCAGCGGGTGTGCGTCATTGCCCCAGAACAGCTCCCCGTCAATGCTCAGGGTTGGCACGCCGAACACCCCGGCGGTGATCGCGGCCTCGGTGTTGCGCCGCAGCTGTTCCTTGACCGATGGTTCGGCGATGGCTGAGGTGACATCCTCGACACCCAGCCGCGCAGCCGGCTCGCGCAGGGCATCAGCACTGTCGGCGGTATTGCCGTCGCGCCAGATCCAGTCGAACAGAACATCCACTGCCTGCACGCTGGCACCGGCGGCCAGGCACAGGCGCAGTGCCGGCAGCGGGTTGAAGGGATGGCCCGGCGGGAACCGCAGCGGCGTGCCTTCGGCCTGTGCGGTCCACAGCAGCTGGCGGTAGATGAAGCGGCGTTTGGCCGGAATCTCCGCTGGCCCGAGGTTGCCAAGGTGATGCAGTACTGCACCGAAGGCGATCGGCACGGACTGGATCTGCGCGAACTGCGGCAGCTGTTTCAGCTTCTGCCAGTGCAGGTAGGAATAGGGCGAAACGAAGTCGAAATACCAACGCAAAGCGGCCATGGATCGGTCCTCGTGTGCGGTCAGGGGTGCGCGTTGCGCTGCAGGTAGCGGTCGCGCAGTTCTGTCTGCCGCGAGCGCATCGGCATTGCGCGGCCGCCCAGCCACACCTGTTCGGCATAGTGCGCCACGTCCAGCGGGTCGCCTTCCCACAGCACCAGGTCGGCACGCTTGCCGGGTTCGATGCTGCCGATCTGGTCGGCCACGCCGAAGGCCTGCGCCGGTACTCGGGTCAGCCCGGCCAGGCCGTCGGCCCAGGGCAATCCGTTGGCCACCGCGTTGCCGGCCAGCTGGCGCATCTTGCGTGCGTTGTGCGAGGCATCGCCGCGCTGCACGAAGGAGACCGCCACGCCGGCACGCTGCAGCCGCGCGGCGTTTTCCAGCGTGGCTCCGATCTGGTCGAAGCTGGCCGGCAGGTTGGCCAGTACGTCGACGAATACCGGCACGTGCGCCGCGGCCAGTTCCGGTGCCAACTGCCAGGCTTCGCTGGCCCCGGCGATGGCGATCTTCACCTTCTCGCGAGCGGCCCAACGCAGCAGCTGGCGGATGTCGGCGGCGCGATCCACCTCCACCACGATGCGGCCCTGGCCGGCCAGATAGCGGCTGAGCGTGCGGCGCCCGGCCGGCGTCAGCAGCGCGTGCGGCGAGTCCGCAGCCACCTGTCCGCGTGCTTCGTCGATCATCTGCTGCAGCAGCATCCACTGCGCGGCGCGCGAATGCCCGGTCAGCTCGGAGGCTGCCGCACCGATGCGCAGGAACAGGGCACGCGGGCCAATCGGGTCGGCGCTGCCGTCCAGCCGCATCACGCCGCCCTGGCCCGCCACGAAGCCACCGCCGATGGCGGCGCCCAATGCAGTGAAGCCGATGCCTTCCAGGCGCGTTACCGGAATCAGCACCGAAGCCGGGTTGTAGGCGAGGGTGACGTCGAACTCCGGGCGCAGCGGTTGCTCACCGATCTTCAGCGAGCTGTCCACCGTGCTTGATTCACCCGAGACCTCTTCGATGCCGGTCTCGGTGATGCCGCCGAACAGGGCCGGTGTCAGCGGCCGGCCGTTGGCTTCGACCACGGTGGCGTCAGCGGGCGCTGACAGGCCGGTGCCCACCGCACGGATGATGCCGCCCTGCACCAGCACATCGGCGTTGTGCAGGCTGCCGCGGGTGCTGGCGGTATGCACCGTGGCGTTGCGGACCAGCAGGTCCTGCGCCGATGCCGTGGTTGCCAGCAACAACAGCGCCACCACGGTAGCGCCGGGCCATGCCCGGCGACGTTCGTTCAACGCGCCCATCAGCGCACCTCCTGGCCAAGCTGGAAATCAGAACGCGGCGTCGCTGCCGGCGCGCTGCGGTCGTACAGGCGGCGGCCGTCGATGAAGACCTGTTCGGCCAGCGCGTAGGAACTGAAGGGGTTGCCGTTCCACACCACCACATCGGCCATCTTGCCGACCTCCAGGGTGCCGGTCTGGCCTTCGATGCCAAGCGCCTTGGCGGCGTTGGAAGTCATCCAGGTAATGGCGTGTTCGGGCGTGATCTCCGGCATGCGCGCACGGCGCGCTGAGGCCATCACCTTGGCCGCCTCCTGGTTGAGGCGCTGGATGCCTTCGGGCGAATCGGAATGCACGATGGCGCAGCTGTTCTTCGGCCGGTCGACCAGCGCGATGTTCTCCGGAATGCCATCGAAGGCTTCCATCTTGAAGCCCCACCAGTCGGCCCACAGCGCACCACAGACGCCGTCGGCGGCCAGCCGGTCGGCCAGCTTGTAGGCCTCCACACCGTGATGGAACGCGGCCACCTTGAAGCCGAACTCCTTGGCCAGGTCGAGCATGGTGGCCATCTCGTCGGCGCGGTAGCAGTGGATGTGCACGCGGATATCGCCTTCGATGGCGCCTGCCAGCGTGTCCAGTTTGAGATCGCGCTTGCCGCCGGCATCACCGGCACTGTCGCCCTTGTCGCTGCCGAACCAGCCCGTGCGCTTGGCCGGCTTGGGTTTGTTCTTGGCGATGTAATCGGCGGCATCGATGAAGGCCGCGCGGTAGCCGGCCACGTTGCCCATCCGCGTGGCCGGGGTCACGCCCTTGCCTTCGCCATAGACCCGCTTGGGGTTCTCGCCGCAGGCCATTTTCAGTCCCCATGGCGCACCGGGGAACTTCATCGCCTGGTAGGTGATGGCGGGGACGTTCTTCAGGGTCACGCCGCGGCCACCCACCAGGTTGGCCGAGCCGGGCAGCACCTGCATGCTGGTCACGCCGCCGGCCAGCGCGGTGGCGAAGCCCGGGTCCTGCGGCCAGACCGAGTGCTCGGCCCAGACGTTGGCGGTGACCGGTGCGGTCATCTCGTTGCCGTCGCTGTGCGCGCCGACGCCCGGGCTGGGGTACACGCCCAGGTGCGAATGCACATCGATCAGACCCGGGGTGACCCACTTGCCCTGTGCATCGATGCGGGTGACGCCGGCGTCGGCCTGCAGCTGGCGGCCGACCGCCACGATGCGGCCCTCGCGCAGCAGCACGTCGGCGTTGTCCAGGCGCTGGCCGGTACCGGTCAGCACGGTGGCGTTCTGGATCAGCACCGGCGCATCGGGATGTGCCTGGTAGGTGCTGGGGTAGGGATCGGCCACGAAGCGCGAGGCGCCCACCGCCGGTGCCGTGCTCAATGAAAGCAGCGCCAATGCCACCCCGGCGCGCAACAACGTCGATGCCATGCAGTTCCCCCTCGCGGCGTAGTCCAGCCGCCGACGCTAGCCGGGCGACGGCGTGCTTGCCAAGTGACCTTCTTCACAGGGCGGCACGCGGCGTCTCGACGGCATCGCCCCGCTGGCCGAAAATAGCCGGCACCCCGCCGTACCGGACCGTCCATGAAGAGCAAGCAGGAAATCGTCGACAACTGGCTGCCGCGCTATACCGGCGTGCCCCTGGACCAGTTCGGCCAGCATATCCTGCTGACCAACTTCGGAGGCTACCTGCATGCATTCTCCGAGCTGACCGGTGCACCGGTCATCGGCCTGGACCGGCCGATGGCCAGTGCCACCATCGATGGCATCACCATGATCAACTTCGGCATGGGCAGTCCCAATGCCGCGATCATCATGGACCTGCTGTCGGCGGTGATGCCCAAGGCGGTGCTGTTCCTGGGAAAGTGCGGCGGCCTCAAGCGCAAGAACCAGCTGGGCGACCTGGTGCTGCCGATCGCGGCGATCCGCGGCGAGGGCACCTCCGGCGACTACCTGCCGCCGGAAGTGCCGGCGTTGCCGGCCTTTGCGCTGCAGCGCGCGGTTTCGACCATGATCCGCGACCTCGGCCACGATTACTGGACCGGCACCGTCTACACCACCAACCGCCGGGTCTGGGAGCACGACGAGACCTTCAAGGAGCGGCTGCGGGCGATGCGCTGCATGGCCATCGACATGGAAACGGCCACCGTGTTCGCTGCCGGCTTCGCCAATCACATACCCAGCGGCGCGCTGCTGCTGGTTTCAGACCAGCCGATGATCCCCGACGGGGTCAAGACCGAGGCCTCCGATGCCAAGGTCAGCTCGCAGTTCGTGGAAAACCATATCCAGATCGGTATCGAGGCGCTTAAGCTTATCCGGCGCAACGGCAAGTCGGTCCGCCACCTGCGCTTCGACGAATGATGATGAAGGCCGGGCGCGGGGCGTCCAGGCCCAGGAGTAGGTAATGGACGTTGCCGCGCAAGTGGTGGAATTCTGGAAGGAGGCGGGCCCTGCGAAGTGGTTCGCCCGCGACGACGCGTTCGACGCGCAGTTCCGCCAGTTGTTTCTGGATGAGCATTTCGCAGCGGCCGCGCGCGCGCGCGAGCATTGGCTGGGCAGTGCCGAAGGGGCGCTGGCCCTGATGCTGCTGCTGGACCAGTTCCCGCGCAACTGCTTCCGCGGGACTGCGCATTCCTATGCCACCGACGGCCTCGCCCGGCACTACGCCATGCGTGCCATCGAGGAAGGCCTGGACCTGCAGCTGGTGCCCAAGCTGCGCGCCTTCATCTACCTGCCGTTCGAGCATTCCGAGGATCCGCTGGACCAGGACCGCTCAGTGGCGATGTTCGACGTGCTGGGTGACAAGGAATACCTGCAGTACGCCGAACTGCACCGCGACATCATCCGCCGCTTCGGCCGCTTCCCGCACCGCAACGCGGTGGTTGGCCGCATTCCGACGCCGGAAGAACTGGATTACCTGGCCGAAGGCGGGTTTGCCGGCTAGGCGGATTCCGCTGCATCCACGCATGGCGTGGATCTACTGGAAACTTCCGATGCTGTACACGACAAACGCCGGCTTGCGCCGGCGTTTGTCGTGGTCATCGATCGCAGCCGATCAGTACTTCGGTACGCCGTTGTCCACGTCTTCGGACCAGGCATTGATGCCGCCGGTGACGTTGAACACCTTGGTGAAGCCCAGGACGCGGAACTGCTCGGCGGCCTGTGCGCTGCGGCCACCGTGGTGGCACATGAAGGCCAGCGCGGTGTCCTTCGGCAGGGCTTCCAGCTCGGCACGGCCATTGCCGTCGAAGCTCTTGAACGGCACGCCCACGGCGGCGATGGCGCGCTCGTCGGCCGGGCGCACGTCCACCAGGGTGATGTTGCCGGCACGCACCAGGTCGTCGGCATCACGCACACTGATTTCCTGCACCGGCTTGGGCGCGTTCGGGTTGTCGATCGCCAGGCCCTTGCCGCGGATGTCGTCCACCCAGTCGATGGTGATGCCGTTGGCGCGACGCGCGCTGGCCAGGTCGAACTGCACGCGCAGGCCGTTGGACTCGGCGGCAATCGCGCCTTCGTCGTGCGGGGCCAGCTGGAAGTTCGGCTGGAAGCCGGCGTCGATGCTCAGCTGCAGGGCGGCACCCGGGGCGTCGGCCAGCGCGCCCTTGAGCATTTCCACCGCGGCCGGGGTAACGGTGATGCTCGGCGGGGTGCGGTCCGGCGCGGCCAGGCCGAGCACGCTGCTCAGTTCGCCGCTGGCGGCCATCTGCAGCACGATGTCACTGCCGCCGACCAGTTCGCCGTCGATGTACAGCTGCGGGATGGTCGGCCAGTCGCCATAGGCCTTGATGCCTTCGCGGATCTCCGCGTCGGCCAGCACGTTGACGTGGGCGAACTCCACGCCCAGGTCCTGCAGGGCGCCCACGGCCTTGGCCGAGAAACCACACTGCGGCATCGACGGCTGGCCCTTCATGAACAGCACGACGCGGTTGTCGTTGAGGATGGTTTCGATGCGCGAACGCAGGGCGGGATCGAGGGACATGGACGTCGGGGTTCCGGGAATTCGAATCGTCAATTCTAACCCCCACGGCAACGTGGGGGATGAGCAGCACAGGAACATTGCGTCGCAGCCCGTCGCAGCGCGGGCGGGTCCTGTCAGGTGGGGCGTCGCAGCGGGGCCTGATCCTGGTCCAGGCCGCGGTCCGTTGGGTATGCCTCAGGCCGTCCCGCCGAGCAGGTGCGCGGCCTGAGGCAGCGCCCGTTCGCTCCACAGCGCGTACATCCGCGCCGAGGGGTGCAGGCCGTCCTCGGCGATCATCGCCGGATCGGTGCCGCGGTCACGGCTGATATCGGTGATATCGACGAAGGCTACGCCCAGCCGGGTGCTGATCACTTCGGCGGTCGCGTTGAACTCGTCGGTTTCGATTTCGACCGCGGCCAGGTCACGGCCACTGCCGGCACCGAACGGGGTCGCGCCCCAATCCGGGAAGGACAACACCAGCACGCGGCCGGCATCCCCGCCGGCGAAGCCGATCGCCCGCTGCAGCAGAGCCTGGAACTGGTCGCGGTACTCGTCCAGCGGGCGCCCGCGGTACTGGTTGTTGACGCCGATCAGCAGGCTGACGAAATCGAACGGCCCCTGCGGCGCAGCCGCATCGATGCCGGCGTCGAGCTCATCGGTGGTCCAGCCGGTGGTGGCGATGGTCTGCGGGTCGGACAGCTCAATGCCCTGCGCACGCAGCGCGGCAGCCAGCTGGTACGGCCAGCGGCCTTCGACTGCAACCGCTTCACCGATGGTGTACGAATCGCCCAGCGCCAGGTAGGACAGGGCCACGGCTCAGGCCACCGAGCGGCGCGGCTTCAGCGGCACGACCTTGGTGGCGTCCTCGGCGCGGCGGGCCAGCACGCGGTCGATACGCGCGAACACATCGCGCATCACCGAGGCTTCCGGCAGCAGGGTCACGCGGAAATGATGGCGGTAGGGCACGTTGAAGCTCGAGCCCGGCACCACCAGCACACCTTCGTTGTTCATCAGGTCCAGCGCGAAATTGTGGTCGTCGAAGCCCTTGGCGGCGGCGCCGACCACGGCCGGGAACGCGTACAGCGCACCGGCGGGGGCGACCAGCGACAGGTGCTCGCTGGCTTCGCAGGCCTCGATCACCGCGCGGCGGGTTTCGTACAGGCGGCCACCCGGCGTGCACAGTTCGGAGATGGTGTCCGGGCCGTTCACCGCGGCATCGATGGCGTACTGGCCGGGCACGTTGGCACACAGGCGCAGCGCACCCAGCAGGTCCAGCGCGGCGCGGAAGTCGCCCAGGCGTGCGTCGTCGCCGCTGAGGTGGGCCCAGCCCACGCGCCAGCCGCAGGCGCGGTGCACCTTGCTCAGGCCACTGAAGGTCAGGCACGGGTGGTCGCCGGCCAGCGGCGCGACCGGCTGGAACACCGCATCGTCGTACAGGATCTGGTCGTAGATCTCATCGACCAGCAGCAACAGATTATGGCGGCGCGCGATCTCGACCACGCGCTCCAGCAGCTCGCGCGGGTAGCTGGCGCCGCTGGGATTGTTCGGGTTGATCAGCACAATGGCGCGGGTCCGCGAGGACACCAGCGTCTCGATTTCGCTCGGGTCCGGCTGGAAGCCGTTTTCGGCGGCGCAGCGGTAATACACCGGGCGACCGTCGTTGAGGATGGTCGAGGCCGACCACAGCGGGTAGTCCGGCGAGGGCACCAGCACCTCGTCGCCCGGATTGAGCAGTGCCCGCAGCGACAGGTCGATCAGCTCGCTGACGCCGTTGCCGACGAACACGCGGTCCGGATGCGCATCAGGCGCACCACGACGGGCGTAGTAGGCGGCGATGGCTTCGCGTGCGACCGGCAGGCCCTGCTGATGGGTATAGGGGTCGGTGCGGCCCATGTCATCGGCGATCGCGCGCTGCAGGTGTTCCGGTGCGCGGAAGCCGAACGCACCGGGGTTGCCGATGTTGAGCTTGATCAGCTTGCGGCCCTGAGCCTCCAGCTCCCGCGCTCGCCGTGCCAGTTCTCCGCGGATTTCGTAGCGCACTTCCGAGAGGCGCTCGCGGATGACCAGGGGCTTGGGCGAGGGGGTGGACATGGGCGGTGGGCCGTCGAATGGCATGGGGCTTCCATGGTAGCGGAATTGCTGCAGCGCATGGCAAGGCCTCAGCGCCTGCCGCTGTTGGGCTGGCGGGGCACTGGCACGGGTAGAATGGCGGCGATGACCCAGACTCCCGATTTCACCGCCCTGCAGACCATCGGCTGGCCCTGGCCGGGCCCGGCGCAGCAGGCCGACTGGCAGGCCGCGATGGCCGCACACCCGCAGGCCCGCCCGGCGCGGGTGATCGAGCAGCACCGCACCCACTATGTGGTGGCCGATGGCCCGGACGCGTCGATCAAGGCCGAGTCGTTGCCGGAATGGCAGCGCCCACGCTTCCCCAGCCACGAACGGCCGGCGGTTGGCGACTGGGTGTTGTTGGACGGCATCCGCATCGTCGCCCTGCTGCCGCGGCGTACCGCGATCAAGCGTGGCGCGGCCGGCGAGCATTACCACCAGCAGGTGATCGCAGCCAACATCGATACGGTGTTCATCGTCTGTGGCCTGGATGCCGACTTCAATCCGCGCCGCATCGAGCGCTACCTGCTGCTGGTGGGCGGTGGCGGTGCCGAACCGGTGGTGGTGCTGACCAAGGCCGACCAGACCGAGTACAGCGAGGATGCGCTGGCGGTGCTGGAAGAGCTGGAGATGCAGGGCATCGCACTGCATGCGATCAACGGCCTGGATGCCGACAGCGTGGCGGTGCTGCAGCCTTGGCTGGGCCCGGGCCGCACCGTGGTGCTGGTGGGCTCCTCCGGTGCCGGCAAGTCCACGCTGACCAACACTTTGTTGGGCGAGCAGCGGATGAAGACCAACGCAGTGCGCGCCAACGATTCGCGCGGCCGCCACACCACCACGCACCGCGCGCTGATGCCGTTGCCGATGGGTGCCTGTCTGATCGACACCCCCGGCATGCGCGAACTGAAGCCGACCGGTGAAGAGACGCTGGCTGAAGGTGGTTTTGCCGATATCGAAGCGCTGGCCGCGCAGTGCCGCTTCAACGACTGCATGCACCAGCAGGAACCGGGCTGTGCCGTGCGTGCGGCGATCGATGCCGGTGAGATCGAAGAGAGCCGGCTGCTGAACTACTTCAAGCTGAAGGAAGAAGTGGCCGCAGCGGCCGCCAAGCTGGCGGTACGCCAGGCCGAGACCGCGCAGGAGCGTGGCGGCAGGAAGGGCAAGGGCCAGCAATTCCGCCCCGCCGGCAAGCCACGCCGGCGCTGAACCCGCGGTGCCGGAAGCCCGCTTCTGGTAGGTGCCAACTTTGGTTGGCACTGTCAGGGCAGGGAGCAGCCCAGTAGATCCACGCCATGCGTGGATGCGTTCCGCGGATGCATATCTGTGCCAACCGAGGTTGGCACCTACCAACGCGCGGGCAGGGCGCTATAGTCCGCGCATGGAACCGACTGCGACGCTGGACCGTGACGTGGCCCACCATGCAGCGCTCGATGCGCGCCTGGTCGAGGCCGTGGGAGGCATCCGCCTGCTGGGCCTGACCAGTTGGCCGGCGACGCTGCAGGCGCCGTTCCTGGCCAGCGTGGCGCGTGGCCAGCCGGTGCTGCCGAAGGTGGATTACCCACGGCTGGACTTCAGCGAAGAGCGCCGCGCGCTGGCCACGATCGCCGCCAACTGCGACGACAGTCATCCGCTGGGTCATTACGTGCGGCAATCGGCGCAGAGCTGGGATCTGGCCGCGCAGCTGCTGGAGGGTCTGGGCACCCCTGCGGTCGATACCTGTTCTGTGCAGCTGTTCGGCGCCCCCGAGCAGCCCCTGCCGGGCAGTGGCCCAAGCACGCGCGAGGCGGCGCGTCACTTCATCCAGATTGCTGCCGAACTGGACCATGAACTGCTGGCCCCGGAAGAGCAGGTGCCGATTTCGGCCATTGCCCTGCAGCTGCAGCTGCAGAACGACCTGGATGCCTTCTTTGAATCGCGCATGATCCAGGTGCAGCTCGACCCGGAACTGGTTTCCAAAGCGGCCGCAGGCCCGACCCGCATCCGTCTGCGCACCAGTGCACGCTTCAGCGCCTACGACCGCGCGCAGCTGTTCCACCATGAAGCGCTGGTGCATTCGCTGACCGCATTGAACGGCCGTGAACAGCCGGTGCTGCCGAGTCTGGCATTGTCCTCGCCGCGCGTGACGGCCACCCAGGAAGGGCTGGCCACCTTCGCCGAACAGATCACCGGCAGCATCGACATCGAGCGCCTGAAGCGCATCAGCCTGCGTACCGAAGCGATCGCAATGGCGCGCGAGGGTGCTGATTTCATCGAGGTGTTCCGTTACTTCTGCGACGCCGGGCAGAACCCGGAAGAGAGTTTCGCCTCGGCGCAGCGCGTGTTCCGCGGTGTACCGCCCAGCGGCGGCCTGGCGTTTACCAAGGACACGGTGTACCTGCGCGGGCTGGTGTCGGTGCATACCTTCTTCCGCCACATGCTGGCCGAGGATCGCCTGCAGGTCTGCCGCTGGCTGTTCGCCGGCAAGATGAGCCTGACCGACGCGATCGCGTTCGCGCCGTTGTTCGAGGCGGGTGTGCTGAAGCCACCGCGTTGGCTGCCGCATTGGATGAGCCGGGCGAACGGCCTCGCGGGCATGTTGGCGTTCTCGCTGTTTGCCAACCGGATACGGATGGACCAGCTGGCGCCGGAATGAAATGCGTTGGCGGGATGATGCGCTGGCGCCTCGATTGATATCGCTGGGCGGCGGTGGGGCACCCTGGCCAGGACACGCCGTAAACCCATCCATGGGGGCTCGATCGGCGCATCCATGCGCCTCACGGTCCTGGCCAGGGTGCCCCACCGCCGCCAGACAGTTTCCCGCGCGGGCGGCAGCACATCACCGCGCCGAAGGGATTGCGCTTGAAAAGCAAAGAGCCGGGCAATGCCCGGCTGTATGCTTTTGCTCTTGCTTTCCATTGCCTCCGCGCCGGCGCAAGGAATTGTCGAGCGCGGTGGGACGGGCCGAGGCAGGACCGTGAGGCGCATGGATGCGCCGACCGAGCCTACATGGACGTACTTGCGGCGTGTCCTGCCTCGGCCCGTCCCACCTCGCCCCGCTGCGGTACTGATGCGCCGCAGCGCCCGCTTCTGATTTAGAACTCCGCCGCCACCGTCATGAACAACTGCCGCGGTGCGCTCGCATGGATCGCATAGCGCTTGCCTTCCGGATCAGTCGGTGCGAACGAGCTCAGCTGGCCGGCGTAGCGCTTGTTGGTCAGGTTGGTCGCGTTCAACGACACCCGCACGTTGCGCAGGCCCAGGCCCGGGCCGAAGTCGTAGCCCGCACCGGCGTCGAAGGTGGTCACGCCCGGCACCGACTGGTCGTTGGTGTAGGTGTAGTAGCGCTTGCCGGTGTACTTGGCACGCAGGCTGGCGAAGAAGCCGTCGCGGTTCCAGCTGATTTCACTGGAGGCCATGCGTTGCGGCGTATCCACCGTGATCTTGCCGGCCACCGGCACCACTGCGCCGCCGGAGAGGTAGTCGTCCTCGTAGGTGGTCTTGTTCCAGGACAGCGCGTTGTACCACTGCAGGCCGTCGATCGGCTTGAGGATGAAGGTCAGCTCCGCACCATGGCTCTTCACCGAACCGACGTTGATGAAGCGCGTCACGCACTCCGGGCGCGTACCCACTTCGATGCTCGAGCACGGGTTCAACGACAGCAGGCGGTTGTCGAACTTCACGTTGTAGGCCGCGATCGAGGCCTGGTACTTCTCGCCGAAGGTACGGAAGCCGGCCTCCAGGCTCTTGGACTTCTCCGGCTCCAGCCCGGCACTGGCCGCGAACGATTCCGGCGACACCTGCAGCGGGCCACCGCTGCCACCGCCGACGAACGCCGCGATGTTCTCGGCATACGAAGCGAACAGCTCGTTGTTGGCGTTGATCTTGAAGCCCACGCCCACCTGCGGCAGCACCGATTCCTTGGCGGTCAGCGTGCCCGAGGCGATGCTGGTTTCCACACCGGGCTGTGCGGTGGCGCGCATGCGGGTGTTCGGGCTCTTGATGCCCACGTCCACGGTCAGGCGCTGGTCCAGGAAGCGCATGCGGTCCTGCACGTAGAACTGGCGCGTGCGGATGTCGAAGTCCTGGTTGAACAGCAGGCGGTCCGGGTTCTTCAGGTACAGGTCGTCCAGGAACGGGCCGCTGATGTAGTAGAAGTTGCGCGACACGTTGTGGTCGTTCTGCTCGTACCACAGGCCGGCTTCCAGCTCGTGGATGCCCACCGTCCACGACAGCGCGGCGGTCAGGCCATCGCGGTTGATCGTGTAGTTGGTGCTGCGGATCGAGATCGGCAGCATCTTGTCGGTGCCCGGGTAGGACGGCTGGCCCGGTGCCCACCAGTGGCCCTGGCCACGGTTGTCGTGGTGGTAGGCCAGCAGCTTCAGGCGGCCCTGCTCGCCCAGGCGCAGGTCGGCATCCACCGAATACAGGTTGTCGTCACGTAGTGCGCGGCTCTGGTAGTAGGCGTCGTCGATGCTGTTGACGCCGCCGCTGAACTTGCACTTGCTGCGGTCCAGCGTGCCGGGCGCGCAGTACGCGGCGGCCACGGCGCGGTCCCAGTCCGGTGCGTAGATGTTCCAGTCATAGCCCATGCCACGTGCCAGCATGTCCTTGGACAGGTAGGCGTAGTTGGCCTGGCTGGCGCGCGAGGTGGCCACGAACGCACCGAAGCGGTGGTCGCCGACATTCCACACCGCCTTGGCGTTGAACTGGCGCGTGGTCTGGTTCTGGTACGGCGCGGCCCACATGTCCTGGTCCTGGTGCACACCGGACACATAGGCCGAGAAGCCGTTGATGTCACCGGTATCCACGCGCAGGTAGCCACGGCGCTGGCTGTTGTCGCCGACGGTGACGCTGGCACGGCCACCGAATTCGGTGGACGGGTCCATCGAGAAGTACTGGATGGTGCCGCCCAGGTTGCTGGTCGAGGCCACGCCCAGCGAACCGATGCCCTGCGACAGCTCGGCACCGGCCAGGTTCTCGGCGATGATCGCGCGGGAGACGCTCAAGCCGTTGTAGTTGCCGTAGCTGTTGTCGCCCAGTGGGATGCCGTCCAGCGTGTAGCCCAGGCGGCTCTTGTCGAAACCACGCAGGCTGATGGTCTGCGATTCCTCGTTGGCGCCGAAGGCATCATTGGACTGCACCGACACGCCCGGCAGGCGGTCGAGGATCTTCTGGCCGCTAGTGCCCGGCGGCAGCACCTGCTTGTCGACGGCGGTGATGCGCTGCACCTGGCGGGTCTCGCCCTGGCCGATCACGGAGACGGTATCCAGCGTCTGCGCGCTCAGCGCGGCATCGGTGCTGGCGCCGGTATCGGCGGCGGTGGCGGCATGGGCGCTGGCGGCGGCGGAGAGCGCGATCGCCACGGCGATCGTCAGGTGTCGGGTCTGCATGATGGTCCGTTGCATTGGGGGTGGTCACCGGCACGCGTGCGCGGTGCATGGCCACTATGCGAACGGAACATGAAACCTTCTTTACGAAAAACCAACGAAGGTGGCAGGGCAGTGGTGCGCGTCCTGCAACATGTTCGTCATGGTGGTATGTCGGGGGGAATCAGAAGCGCTCCCCTGGCCAGCTCAATTTGAGTTGGTCCATGCAGTCACGGTCATGTTCGGAGAATGAGAAGCCGATCTGGATGCCGTTTACTACGGTGCCGAACACCGTCGACTCGTCCAGGCTATGCCCTGACGGCACGGAAAGGACATTGAAGTCGGGATAGCGACGACCCATCTGCTTTCGCGAGATGCAGGCGCCGCCCAGCGACAGCGCAATGCCTTTGATGATTCGTCCCGATGCATCGGTGTAGATCTGGCCAGAAGGCCCCTTGATCCTCCCGGCGACCACGAAGGGCGCCAGATCGATGGTGGCGCTGTCGCCCCGGCCCCTTCTTGCTTCCGAGCGCGAGCCGGCCGGGGCCAGGGGTGATAGCTGCGCGACAAGGTCAGAGCGTGCCAGCTGCAAGGACCAGCGCTCCACGAGCCGCCAAGTTGCATCCGCCTCTTCCGCAGTGGCAGTGGGTGGTGTGGCCGCCAGTGGCGGGGTGACGACTACAAGAAGCGCCATCAGCAATGCACGCATGCCAACCTCCTTGATCCGCGATTCCGGCCGTTCATCCATCGGGCTCAGCGAGCGTTGGCAGGTATAGCACCGGTTCTGCCGATGTATCGGGCAATGCGTCCCGAAAATGCAGAAACAAAAATGGGGCCGGATCCCCCTCGCAAGCGAAGGTTCACCGGCCCCGCGCACTCCGTGGGGGAGGCGGTCCACGCGTTGCGTGGAGACGGGCTCAACCCATGTACAGGCCACCGTTGACCGGATAGTCGGCGCCGGTCACGTACGAGGCTTCATCCGAAGCCAGCCAGGCGCACAGGCCGGCCACTTCTTCCGGGCGACCGAGGCGGCGCACCGGCACCGAGGCGGCCAGCCGGTCCAGCACATCCGGGGGGAAGCTGCTGATCGCCTGGCTGGCGATGTAGCCCGGCGACAGCGTGTTGACGGTAACGCCACGCGAGGCCACTTCCGCGGCCAGCGCACGGCTGAAGCCATGCATCGCAGCTTTGGCGGTGGCGTAGTTCACCTGGCCGATCTGGCCTTTGTGGGCACTGACCGAGCCGATGTTGATGATGCGGCCCCAGCCCCGCGTGGCCATGCCATCGACCACCTGCTTGGTCAGGTTGAACAGCGAATTGAGGTTGGAGGCGATCACCGCGTTCCAGTCCTCCACCGTCATCTGCCGGAACAGCAGGTCGCGGCTGCCACCGGAGTTGTTGACCAGCACGTCCACTTCACCGACTTCAGCGCGCACCTTGGCGAACGCGGCGCTGGTCGAGGCCCAGTCGGTCGCGTTGCCTTCGGAGGCGATGAAGTCGAAGCCCTGTTCGCGCTGCTCGCGCAGCCAGTTGGCCTTGCGCGGCGAGTTCGGCGCGCAACCGGCGACCACGGTGTGGCCGCTGCGGGCCAGGCTCTGGCAGATGGCAGTACCGACACTGCCCATGCCGCTGGTGACGTAAGCGATTCGAAGCGTCATTGCAGAAGGCTCCTTGGTAAGAGGTCAGGCAGCGAGCGGGTACAGGCCGAACAGCAGGCTGCCGACCATCAGCAGCATGGAGATGGCGATGGCCCACTTCAGGGTAAATTTCTGGTGGTCGGCGAATTCGACCTTGGCCAGGCCGACCAGCAGGTAGGTGGACGGCACCAGCGGGCTGAGCAGATGCACCGGCTGGCCAGCCAGCGAGGCGCGCGCCATTTCCACCGGGGTGATGCCGTAGTTGCCGGCGGCCTCGGACAGGATCGGCAGCACGCCGAAGTAGAACGCGTCGTTGGACATGAAGAAGGTGAACGGCATCGATGCCACAGCCGTGATCACCGCCAGGTACGGGCCCCACGATTCCGGAATGACGGCCAGGAAGCTGTGCGACATCGCTTCGACCATGCCGGTGTTGTTGAGGATGCCGGTGAAGATGCCTGCGGCGAAGATCAGCGACACCACCGACAGCACGTTGCCTGCATGGTTGACCACGCGGCGGCGCTGCTCGGCCAGGTTCGGGTAGTTGATCACCAGGGCGATGGCGAAGCCGACCATGAACAGCACCGGCATCGGCAGCACGCCGATGATCAGCGCGGTCATCAGCGCCACGGTCAGGGCCAGGTTCACCCACAGCAGCTTCGGGCGCTTGATGTCTTCGGCGTCTTCCACGGTCGGCAGCGCATTGCTGTCGTCGGATACGCTGTTGTCCATCCAGCTGCCGCCCTTGGGCAGGGTCACCACGCCCAGGCGGCGGCGCTCCTTCAGGCCCAGGTACCAGGCCAGCAGCAGGACGCCGGCACAGGCGATCACCATCGACGGGATCAGCGGCACGAACACATCGGCCGGATCCACGTGCAGCGCGGTGGCCGCGCGTGCGGTCGGGCCGCCCCACGGGGTCAGGTTCATCACGCCGCCGGCGAGGATGGTCACGCAGGTCATGTTCAGCGCGTTCATGCCCAGCCGCTGGTACAGCGGCAGCATCGCCGAGACAGTGATCATGTAGGTGGTTGAACCATCGCCGTCGAGCGAGATCAGCATCGCCAGCACCGCGGTGCCGAGCACGATCTTCATCGGATCGCCCTTGACGAAGCGCAGGATGATCCGCACCAGCGGATCGAACAGGCCCGCATCGATCATCACGCCGAAGTAGAGGATGGCAAACATCAGCATCACGCCGGTGGGCGCGATCTTCTTGATGCCCTCCAGCATCATCTCGTCGAGGCCGGCGCCGAAGCCACCGATCAGTGCGAACAGGATGGGAATGGTGATCAGGGCGACCAGCGGCGACAGTCGTTTGCTCATGATCAAGTACATGAACGTAATGACCATGCCAAAGCCGAGGATGCTCAGCATCATCTGCGGACTCCTTGCGAAAACAGGACGTGGGGGAGTGGAAGGGGCCCGGGCGGCATGCCCGGGATGTCGGGCTTAGAAGTCGTACTGCAGGCGGCCGGTGACCGCGCGTGTACGGTCCACCGTGACCCCGGCCAAGCGGTCGCGGTTGCGGCTTTCGATCACGTTGAGCATGAAGCGCAGGTTGTCGCGCAGGTACCAGTTGCCGCCCAGCGTCCAGGCTTCAGTGCTGCCGCGGCGCAGATCCGGCGCACCATCGAGGTGCTGTGCGCCCCACATCTGGTCGTAGCGCAGCGCCACTTCGAAGGCACCAGCCTTGTGCCGGATGTCCTTCACCCGCGCAAAGCGGCCGGTCTTGCGGTCGTAGGCGCGGCTTTCGCCGGTCATGAACCAGCTGAGCATGCCGTAGGCGGCCATCACGTCGCCGCGCTGCGCGCCGTCATCGAAGGTGGCGCCACTGAACTCGCCCTGCCACGACAGCGGGCCGCGCACCTGCGCGTACTCCAGCGACCACTTGTTGACGTCGGTATCGCGACCGGCGGAGAAGTCGACCAGGGTCAGGCGGCTTTCGTCGGACAGGTGGCCGGCCGGGCGCGGGCGGATCTTCAGGCCGGGGGTGCCGTTGCTGCCCGGGTTGTCGTAGGCCTCGCGGGCCAGCGACAGGCCCAGGTGCAGCACGTCACCGTCGCTGGGCGAGGGTGCCCAGGTGACGCGGCCACCGGCG
Organism: Stenotrophomonas sp. ATs4; assembly: GCF_051861585.1. Classification (NCBI taxonomy): domain Bacteria; kingdom Pseudomonadati; phylum Pseudomonadota; class Gammaproteobacteria; order Lysobacterales; family Lysobacteraceae; genus Stenotrophomonas; species Stenotrophomonas sp. ATs4. The sequence goes on from NZ_JBLYPK010000009.1 coordinate 45,097, forward strand.
GCGCGACCCTTCACCTGCCAGGCGTCGATGCTCTCCAGGCTGTAGATGCTGGCCGCCCAGGTGAAGTCACCGGGGTTGGCCTGCCATGACGCACCCAGGCGGTACAGCGGCGCCAGCGTGGTACCAGCGTTGCCGCGCTCCAGGAAGCTGCCGTAGTTGGAACTGGTGCGGTCATCCAGCGAGAAGTACTGCTTGAACTGGCCCACGGTCAGCTTGCCGGCCTTGCCGAAGCTGCGTGCCAGGTACACGTCCTTGGCCTCGACGCGGTCGCCGGAGAAATCGGCTTCCAGCTTGTAGTCGACCACGAAGAACTTGCCCGACACATCCAGCCAGGCGCGACGGATCTCGGTGTCGTCCTTGTTCGGCGTACCGCGGTTGTCGTTGTCGAAGGTGGCGAAGTCCAGGTGCAGGCGGCCCCCGAGGGAGGCCGTGACCGGACGGTCATCTTCGGCGGCAAAGGCCGGCGCCGACAGGGCGGCCAGAGCCATCATGGCGGCAGGACGCCGCCAGGCAAACGTGAATTCCACAAACCCTCCCAGGTGCGCGCCGGGCGCGCGGCAATCGTGGGCACCGGACGGTGCGCGGCCGCAGTCTGGGTCGGGCAAGCTGTCATCGTCCTGTCAACGGATTGTGCGGTGCAGCGTAAAGCGGGCCGCTGCGCTCGCCGGGCAATGGCCCGGCGCTACCCTGCGACGGTGCCCCCGTTGGTGTGGGCCCATGCCCGGCGGATGCATCGACGCCGCAGCGCCCGGTAGCGCCGGGCCGTGCCCGGCGAGCGCGGCAGCGGCATGCGGTAGCATTCGGTTCCCCTCCCACCCCCGTGCCCATGCGCCTGCTGCTGGTCGAAGACAACCCGGATCTGGCCGATGCGATCATCCGCCGCATGCGCCGCAGCGGGCACGCCGTGGACTGGCAGGCCGATGGCCTGGCCGCTGCCAGCGTGCTGCGCTACCAGAGCTTCGACCTGGTGGTGCTGGATATCGGCCTGCCCAAGCTCGATGGTCTGCGCGTGCTGGCCGGCATGCGCGAGCGCGGCGACAGCACGCCGGTACTGATGCTGACCGCGCGCGATGGCATTGAAGACCGTGTGCAGGCGCTGGATGTCGGCGCCGACGACTATCTCGGCAAGCCGTTCGACTTCCGCGAATTCGAGGCGCGCTGCCGCGTGCTGCTACGGCGTGCGCGTGGCCAGGCCAGCGAAGTGGTGCAGATTGGCGGGTTCCAGTTCGACAATGCCGCGCATCGGGTGAGTCTCGACGGTGAACCGATCGAACTGCCCAACCGCGAATACCGGCTGTTGGAGATTCTGGTCGGGCGCCTCGGCCAGGTGGTCGGCAAGGACGAGATCGGCAATGGCCTGTTCGGCTTTGACGATGAGGCTGGCCCGAATGCCATCGAGCTGTATGTCGGTCGCTTGAGAAAAAAACTGGCCAGTGCGCCGTTGCGCATCACCACGGTGCGCGGCGTCGGCTACCTGCTGGAAGCCTGCGATGGCGGCAGCGACACCGATGGCTGACGCACGCGCTGCGAACGCCGCACCGGGTTCATTGCGGCGCACGCTGCTGCTCTATCTCGGCGCGCTGCTGGCAGTGTTCGCGGTGGCCCTGCTGTTTGCCGCACGCGACTATGGCCAGCGGGCCGCGAACCGATCCTACGACCATCTGCTGGTGTCTTCGGCGCTGTCCATCGCCGATTCGGTCGCCCTGGTCGATGGCCAGTGGCAGGTCGATCTGCCCTATGCCGCGTTGGACCTGCTGGCAATGGCACCGGAAGACCGCGTGTTCTACAGGGTGGCCGACAGCCGCGGCACGCTGATCACCGGCTACAGCGACCTGCCGGCACCGCCGCGCCGGCCCGGCACGCAACCGCAGCTGTTTGATGCGGCGTACAGCGATGAGACCGTGCGCTTCGTGGTGGTCGGCCGTAGCTTCGCTGCCGCCTCGGCACTGGGTGAAGTACAGGTGCAGGTCGGCCAGACCCGGCGCGCGCGCGAAGCCGTCGCGCAGGACCTGGTCAACCGTGCATTGCTGGCGATCGGTGTGCTGTCCGGGCTGCTGCTGGCGTTGGTGGCGTTTGGCGTACATCGCGCGTTCCGGCCATTGGTGCGGGTGGAACGCGAGCTGTCGCGCCGCGAGCCGTCCGACCTGAAGCCACTGGATGCGCGCGTGCCGCGCGAGATGGACCAGATGGTGGCGGCCTTGAACCGCTTTATGGAACGCCTGTCCAGCAGCAATGAAACCCTGCGTGCATTCATGGCTGAAGCTGCCCACCAGATGCGCACACCGTTGGCTGCCCTGCGCGCGCAGGCACAGCTGGCGCTGGATGACGACGACCCCGAAGACATGCGGCGCAGCCTGCAGGCGATCGAGCGCAACGCCACGCATATGAGCCGGCTGCTCAACCAGCTGCTCAGCGATGCCAGCGTGATCCATCGTTCGCATCTGCAGCGCTTTGCGGCGGTGGACCTGGCCGAGACCGTGCACCAAGCCCTGCATGAAGCGCTGCCGCAGGCCAGCCCGGCGCCGCGCGTACAACTGGCGATGACCGCCGAACCGGTGCAGGTGCACGGCGATGCACTGCTGCTGCGCGAGGCGATCAAGAACCTGGTCGACAACGCACTGAAGTACGGCGGTGACGGCCCGTTGCAGATCGCGCTGACCGTGGACGGCGGGCAGGCAGTGCTGACCATTGCCGACCATGGCGCCGGCATCGCGCCTGCTGACGCGGAACGCGTATTCGAGCGCTTCGCCCGTGGCGAGGGTGCGCCCTCGGGAGGCGCCGGGCTGGGCCTGGCCATCGTCAAGCGCGTGGTCGACAGCCATGGCGGCCGCATCGACCTCAGCAACCGCCCGCAGGGCGGGTTGGTCGCCACCATCCGCCTGCCACGGAGCAGTTCATGATCCGCCTGTTCGCTGCTGCCGTTGCCTTGCTGCTGGCCCTGCCGGTGCAGGCCGCGCCGGGCGACGTGCGCCGTTTTCCCGCACAGGGAGCGGTCACCGCGCAGCTGCGCATCCACGGCACCACCGACATCGAAGTGTTCGCGGTAGTGATTGCCGATTACCAGCGGCTGCACCCCGGCACTGAAGTGGTGTACGAGGACATCATCACCCAGGATCTGTACGCACGTTACCTGCACGACCGCGGCGGACCGGCATCGCCGGACCTGCTGATCTCCAGCGGCATGGACCTGCAGACCAAACTGGTCAATGACGGCCACGCGCTGCCGCATCGTTCGGCGCAGACCGCCGCACTGCCGGCCTGGGCACAGTGGCGCAACGAGGCATTCGGCATCAGCTACGAGCCGGTGGTGATGGTCTACAACACCCGCGTACTGTCGGCTGCGAAGGTGCCGCACACGCGCCGGCAGCTGCTGGACCGTTTGCGCGCCGAAGGTGCACCCTTGCGCGGCAGGGTCGGCACTTATGACATCGAGCGCAGCAGCGTCGGCTACCTGCTGGCGACCCAGGATGCGCAGCGTGGCAGCATCGCGGGTGCGTTGCTGGGCGCGCTGGGCGACAACGACGTGGTGCGCGAGGAGCGCACCGGTGTACTGCTGGACAAGGTGGCCAGCGGCCAGCTGTCGCTGGTCTACAACGTGCTCGGCTCCTATGCGCAGGCACGTGTCGATGCCGGTGCACCGCTGGCGATTGTCGAACCCGAGGACTACACGCTGGTGGTGCTGCGCACCGCGGTGATCCCGCGCACCGGCCCACACCCGGAAGAAGCCCGGCGCTTCCTCGATTACCTGCTGTCACCGCGAGGCCAGCAGGTCCTGTCGCGCGAGGCGCGGCTGATGCCGATCGTGACCGGCAACGCACGTGGCGACGATGCGCCCGGCCGCAGCCGCCGTCCGATCCAGCTCGGCCCGGGCCTGCTGGTGTATCTGGACGCGCTCAAGCGCCGCCAGTTCCTCGATGCCTGGCGCAGCAGCGTGGAGCCGGCAGGGCGCTGATGCGGCGGCCTGCCCGTACAATGGCGGCATGAGCGAATACACCATCCTGATCGCCGATGACCACCCGCTGCTGCGTTCGGCGGTGGTGCAATCACTGCGGCAGAGCCTGCGGCTGGCGCAGGTGCGCGAGGTCGCCAGCGCCGAGGCATTGGCCGAAGCACTCGACGCGCACCCGGACGTGGACCTGGTGCTGCTCGACCTGACCATGCCCGGCGCACACGGTTTTTCCGCGCTACTGCACGTGCGCGGCTCGCATCCGGACATCCCGGTGGTGATTCTCTCGTCCAACGACCATCCGCGGGTGATCCGTCGTGCCCAGCAGTTCGGCGCGGCCGGTTTCATCCCGAAGTCGGCCCCGGCCGAGACCATCGGCGAGGCAGTGCAGGCGGTGCTCGATGGTGGACTGTGGTTCCCGGCGATGGCGCCGGAGCGCAGCGAGTCCGACGCGCTGCTGGCCGCACGTCTGGCCCAGCTCACCCCGCAGCAGTTCCGCGTGCTGCTGTGCCTGGCAGATGGCCTGCTCAACAAGCAGATCGCCTACGAACTTGGCCTGGCCGAGAACACGGTGAAGGTGCACGTGACCGCCATCCTGAAGAAGCTTGAGTGCCATAGCCGCACACAGGCCGCAGTGCTGGTGAAGGCGCTGGAGCCGGAAGGCGACGCCGGCGGGATCTGACCGATGCGGGAAACCCCGGCGCCGTTCTACGCCCTCATCAACACGACCCTCGGCGAGGCTCCTGCGGTGGTGGTGGTCAACACGGCGCTGCGGAGCTTTGCAGGCCGGGACGCATTTCCCTGGCACCTGCGGATCGGCATCAGGTGCAGAGAGTTGGGTGACAACGGCATGCCCACCCCGGAGGAACTGGAGGTGGTCACGCGCCTGGAAGGGCAGCTCGAATCAAGCATTGGAGCGGACGGTAATGCCGTTTTCCTTGCGCGCATCACCGCCCGTGGCGAGCGCGTGCTGCTGTATCGGGTAGATGATCCCGAACAGGCGAATGACCGCCTGCAGCGGCTGCTCGCTGCACCCGCACAGCTGCGGGAATGGGCGTTCCAGATGGAATATGACCTCGACTGGGCTCTGGCTCAGCCCGAGCTTGACCTGCCGCTGCAGGATCCCCGGGTCAAGTGATCCGTGTAGAGCCGAGCCCACGCTCGGCTGATTCTTCATCCGTCGCCGATCAAGCGCAGGTCGATGCGAGGCGTGGATTGTCATTGCACTACTGGCCGCGTGTATCGGCCCCCGGTTCACATGCACTCAACAGATCGCCGGTTCCATTGCCAGGCGCAGTTTGGGGGCCATGGTGACGACGCCCTGCGGCAGGGACTCGAGTTAGTGGCATTGATGTCGCATTTGGCTCGCCCACTGTTTTAAGGCGGGTGTCCGGCAGGTGGCCTCCCAGTCGTCGAGTGCGGCTGGTTCTCTGCGCTGATTTCAGTGGCCTGCCGTGCAAATAAAAACTTAATTGCCCGTGGACTTGCTTGGGTTGAGCTTGACGGGTGATCGTGTCGTCGTCAGTTTGTTCGCTGCAGTTCTGTTTCCCATTCCGTCCATGCTCTCCCAGTGATGTCAGATAAATCGAAGTTGAGCGGGTGCGCAGGCTGGCGGCAGAGAAGGGACGTCAAACTGCGCCGGGCAATGGGATGAGGCTATGGCTGGCATTCATGTGCGCCAAGTTGATGATTTAGGAGGGGTAATGTATTCGCCGGTAAGGTGCATAATTTCAAATGAGTCGCCAAACGTAAATGGCGCAGTTGATTTGAACGAGCTGACGCTCGTGGTTAACAGCCATATCGCGTATCGAATTCCTGAGGTGGACATTGATCATCTCAATGGGTGGCGTATTCTGATACTTGTGACAATCAGGAACACCAACCAGATTGGGATATTCAAGCGAGCGGGGCGATACCCGTCAGACAAGGAGTTTGAATTTTCAATTTCGGTGCCAGTCCCGAACGAGGAAGTGGTGCCATATGGATTGTCTCAGGAGGGTTCGGGCTTCTTCTTTCCTGTGAATGAGGAATGGTCTCATGTCATGATCCCGGAATACTCGCGCTATGGTGACATCAAGGAGTATTTCGTCGAAAGCATCAAGATTGCTATTGAGAGGCTGTTCGAGGTCGGAATTACTTGCCACGGCCGGAAAGTTCGATTCAGGAAAATAGATGGTTGAGCGGTGAAGGGAGGGTGCTCCGGCGCTGTTCCTGGGAAAGGTAGATCCCAAGAAACGTCAGGTGTTGTAGCGCCGAGCCCACGCTCGGCCGATTCCTGTCAGGCGACGAGCGAACGCAGATCAATGCAGGGACGCATACGCTCCGTGCCATCCCACTCGGCAGGCAGACCCACGCTGGCGAAGGCGTCGACGATGGCCTGGCCGATCCGCTCCATGGCAGCGCTGTCGGGCGGGCCCCAGAAGCCAATCGCCAGATCACTGGTGCGCCTGGCGCGCTTCATGTCATCGCCGGAATAGAAACAGAAACCCTTCAGGCCGGCAGCGGTACCGCCATGTCCTGCGGCAGGTGCTCAAGTCAGTTGCATTGTTGTCGCATTTGGCTCGCCTCCTGTTTGAAGACGGGTGTTCGTCAAGTGGCCGCCCAATCGTGGTGTGCGGCTGGTTCTCTGCGCTAATTCCAGTGCCCGGTCGTGCAAATAAATGCATCATCGGCGTGAACTTGCTTGGGTTGAGCTTGACGGGCAATCGCGTCGCCGCCAGTTTGTTCGCTGCAGCTCTGTTTCCAAATGCGTCCACGCACTTCCACTGATGCCGGATCAATCGACGTTGAGGCGGAACACGTATGCAAAATCCATTCTTCGGGAGGAACGTAGTGCACCCGCCAGTAAGATGTTCGGTCTCAAATGAATCGCCAAATGTAAACGGTGTGGTTGATCTGTTCGAGGTCAGTCGATTGGTTAACAGCTATGTCGAACATATAATCCCCGAAATAGACATTGATCATCTCGATGGGTGGAATATTCTGATAGTGGTGGTAGTCAGGAATACTGACAATATCGGAGTATTCAAACGAGCAACGCGATACCCGTCAGATAAAGAGTTTGAGTTTTCTATTTCGGTGCCGGCTCCGGAGGAGGGAGTGGCGCCATACGGATTGTGTAGGGAAAATTCCGGCTTTTTCCTTCCCGTGAGTGAAGAAAAATTTCATGTCATCATCCCAGAATACTCGCGGTATGGTGACATCAAGGAGTATTTCGTCGAAAGCATCAAGGTTGCTATAGACAGGCTGTTCGAAGTCGGAATTACGTGCCACGGCCGGAAAGTTCGATTCAGGCAAGTAGATGGTTGAGCGGTGAAGGGTCTCGCTCCACCGCTGGTCCGCTCGGAAAGGTCGATGCCAAAGCACTCAAGGTGCTGTAGAGCCGAGCCCACGCTCGGCTGATTCCCGTCAGGCGCTGAGCGAACGCAGGTCGATGCAGGGCCGCATGCGCTCCGTGCCATCCCACTCGGCAGGCAGACCCACGCTGGCGAAGGCGTCGACGATGGCCTGGCCGATCCGCTCCATGGCGGCGCTGTCGGGCGGACCCCAGAAGCCAATCGCCAGATCACTGGTGCGCCTGGCGCGCTTCATGTCATCGCCGGAATAGAAACAGAAACCCTTCAGGCCGGCAGCGGTGCCGCCGCGTTCGACGAAGTGCTCATGGGTGTCGTCATGGCCGTCGTCCTGGGTATCGCCCTGCGCGTGGGCGGTGACGATGCCTGCGGCTTCCAGAACTGCGAAAGCCGCATCAATCTTCGCTCGCGCCAGCTTCCACACAGCGGCGGACATCTTCCGCTCCGGCTTGCGCACGATAACTGCGGGAATGGCGTGGCCGGTCAGCGCGGCCAGCAAGGCCTTCACCTGCGGCGACCAGGCGTTCTCCACGATGTGGTTGCCATGCGCGTCGCAGACATCCGGCTGTGCGCCGGCATCGATCAGCAGTTGCACCGCCTCGGGGCCATCGGGCGAGAACTCTGCCGCCAGGTACAACGCTGTGCGTCCGCCGGCGCCTACGTGTTCCAGCGGGCTGCCGGCATCGATCAGCAGGCGCAGGGTGGCCAGGGTGTCTTCCATTGGCGCACAGTCCTGGCTGGATGCGGCTCTTTCCAGCGCAGTGAATCCAAAGGCATCCACTGCGTGTACATCCGCACCTGCAGCGAGGAACGCCGCCGTGGCCCGCGCATCGGCGGCCCACGCAGCGGTAGACAGATCAGCAGGGATTTCCGTCTTCGGGGATTTCGGCATGGTCCGCCATCCTGGCACAGGGAAGGCTGTCGATTGTAGACAAGGCAGCCGAGCATGGGCTCGGCTCTACAACGAGCAACGTCAATTTCCGTTACCCCCTATGTCGCAACAACATCTGTGTCATCAATGCCCGTAACGCAGGCGGCCGCACGGGCTTGAGCAGGAAGCCCCAGCCGTTCTCGGCGGCATGCGTCTTCAGCGCCTCATCGCGCTCGGCGGTCACCAGGATCACAGGCGGTCGCGCCTTCCACAGCGTGCACAGCGCTTCATACAGGTCCGGTCCGTGCCATTGCCCCATACGCACGTCCAGCAGCAGCAACTGCGGTACGTTCAACGCACTGGCGATTTCCAACGCACCCTGCGGGCCATCGGCAAGGTCCACCTGGCAACCCCAGCGCTCCAGCAGCGCACGGGTCGCCGCACAGACGTGGGGATCATCGTCGATGCTCCACACACAGCATTGTCGTAGCGGGCTGTCGTCGGCGGGTTCGCTCGCGATGATCGGCGCTGCGGCAGGTGCGATCACATCGTCGGCGCGCCCGAGTGCCACGCTCACGGCGAATACGCTGCCCTTGCCCAGGGTGGAACGCAGGCTGATGCGGTGGCCGAGCAAGCGGCCGATGCGTTCGACGATGGCCAGGCCCAGGCCGGCGCCACGTTCCTGCTCCACGCCATCGTTCAGGCGGCGAAACTCTTCGAAGATCTCACCCTGCAGGCTTTCCGGAACGCCCGGGCCCTGGTCATGCACCTCGATGCGCAGCTGGTCGCCTGCACGCCGGCAGCCGATCAGTACGCGTCCCTGTGGTGTGTAGCGCAGCGCGTTGGACAGGAAGTTCTGCAGGATACGGCGCAGCAGCGCTTCGTCACTGACCACCACTGCGCGGGTGTCCACCCAGTCAAGTTGCAGGCCACGGCTCTGTGCGGCGATGCCGAACTCACGCGCCAGGATTTCCAGTAGTGGCGAAATCGCAAAAGCGCGCACACGTAGCTGCAACGATCCTGACTCCAGCCGCGAGATATCCAGCAGGCTGTTGAGAATTGCATCCTGCGCAGCCAACGCGGCATCGATATGGTCGCTGGTCTGCTGCTGCGCCGGGTCGCTCAGCTTGCCGCGCAGCACCGAGACGAACATGCGCGCGGCATTCAGCGGCTGCAGCAGGTCGTGCACGGCCGAGGCGACGAAGCGGGTCTTGTAGCGGTTGGCCTGCTCGGCTTCGCGGCGAGCTTCGTCCAGGTCGTGGGTACGTTCGGCGATGCGGTGTTCCAGCGCGTCGGCCAGCGAGCGCAGTTCGCGCGCAGCGTTCTTGTAGCTGGTGATGTCGGCGTAGCTGGTGACGAAGCCGCCGTCGGGCAGTGGGTTGCCACGAATCTCCAGCACGGTGCCGTCGTCCTTCTCGCTCTCGCGCATGTGCGGGCGACCGCTGCGCAGGTGGTTCAGGCGGCGCTCGATGGCCTCGTCCACCGGGCCGGGACCCAGCAGGCCACGGCGTGCGTTGAAGCGGAACAGCTCCTCGATCGGCCGGCCCACGCGCACCAGGTCCAGCGGAAAACGGAACAGTTCCAGGTAGCGCGAATTCCACGCGACCAGTCGCAGTTCCCGGTCGATCACCACCACACCTTGTGGCAGGTGTTCGAGGCTGCGGCTGAGGCCGCTGTCGGCGTCGGTGGCCGCCTGCAGCAGGCCATCCTGTGCAGTGCGCAGTTCCTGTGCGTGCTGCTTGAGCAGGGTTTCCAGTTCGCGGCGGCTGCGCAGGCGATGTTTGGCCAAGCGTCGGCGCTGCTGCACGAACAGCACCAGGAAGCCCAGCGCCAACCACGCGGCACCTCCGGTAAGCGCGGCTGCACGGCCGGCGGCGGTGGCGGCACTGGCGTCGTGCAGCAGATGCAGGTTCCAGCCTTCGGCGGGCAAGGGCAGGCTCTGCCACAGCATCGGCTGCGGCAGTGCCGGATCCAGCAGGCGCACCATGCGGCCACCATCGGCCAGCACGTCTTCGGTACGCGCGCGCAATGGCTGCAATGCGCGGTCGGCGTATTGGCGGGCATCGAGCATCTCGCGGCGCTCATCGGCGCCCAGCGGACGCAGCAGCCGGTAGCGCCAGCTGTCACGGTTGGCCAGGAACACCACGTCGTGGTCGTCGCTGGCCAGCACCACGTCCGGGCTGCTCAGCCATTCCTGTTCCAGCGCCGACAGCTCGACCTTGATCACCACCACGCCGAGCCGCTTGCCGTCTTCCTCGATGGCCTGCGACAGGTAGTAACCGGGCACGCCGGTGGTCATGCCGATGCCGTAGAAGCGGCCACGGCCCTGCGCCAGCGCCTGGCGGTAGTAGGGGCGGTAGCTGTAGTTCTCGCCGACGTTGGTGGTTGGCTGGTCCCAATTGCTGGCTGCCACCGCCACACCGTCGTGGCCGACCAGGGTCAGGGTCGAGGCACGGGTGACTTCATTGGCGCGTTGCAGCTTGAGGTTCAGCCGCTGCCGTTCGGTGGGCGAGGGCGGCACGCGCAGCGCGTGCAGCAGATCCGGATCCAGCGCCAGCACCTGCGGCAACGTGCCGAAGCGGTCGATGCGCTGCTGCAGGCCCTGGCCATACAACTGCAGCTGGCGTTGCACCTGGCTGCTTTCCTCGCCGAGGGCGCGCCGCCAGGCGTAGTGGCCGGCGGCGACCGCGCACAGCACGGTGCCACCCACCATCACCAGGAGGGTCAGCAACAGCATGCGGTGGCGGCTGAGCCAGTACATGGCGGCAGTCTACGCAGGGCCGGCGGGCGTGGCGTGCACGCCCGCCGGGGTCTGACGTGGAAGGGGTCAGAAGTGCATCTGCGCGCGCAGTTCGAAGATCTCCGGCGTGCTGTGCACACCGCGACGGCTGGCGTCGACCTTGACGTAGTTGGCCTGGAACTTGAAGTGGCTGGTCAGGTACCAGTTCGCACCCAGGGTGAGGTCATGCTGGCGGCCGCCGAGGATGCTGCCATCGTCGAGGTCCATGCGGCTGTAACGGGCCACCAGTTCCACTGCGCCGTAGTCGTGCGCCGGCTTGATGTTGGCCACAGCGCCGGCGTTGTACGGGCGCGATTCGCCGGTCAGCACCCAGCTCGCCATGGCGTACTGGCCGCTGCCGGTGTAGTCGGGCTTGCCGTCAGTGCGGGTGACCGTGGCGCGCAGGGCTTCGGCCTGCAGCGAGAACGGACCGCGGATCCAGATGCCTTCCAGGCCGGTGCGGCGGATCTGGTCAGCGGTGACCAGCGCGCCGGAATCGACGTAGCGGATGTCGGTCAGGCCGGCTTCCGGACGTGCGCGCAGGCGCGCGCTGGCCTCGTGGTGCACATCACGGCCATCGCTGTAGCCGCGCGGATTTTCCTGCGAGTAGGCCAGGCCCAGGTGGATTACGTCACCCGGCGCCTTCACCGGGGTCCACACCGCACGCACGGCCTGGGTGGTGCCCGGGTTGTCACCCTGCAGGTCCTTGCCGCCATAGGCGCCGGCCTGCAGCAGGTACTGCGGGCGCTCCAGCACCCATTCCACACCCGTGCGGCGGCCGGCGTAGAAGGCCTGCACGGGCAGTGCGGTCTCCAGGAAGCTGCCGGCGCGCGAAGACGTGTTCGCGTCCAGGCCGACCGGGGTCTTCATGTAGCCGAAGCGGAAGCGGCCGATGTCGCGGCCGAAGAAGGCCTTGCTCTCGAAGCGCACGAACACGTCCAGCCAGGTATCGGACTGGAAGTCGTAGTAGACCATCGCGTCGTAGACGCCCTTCTTCTTCAGCGTCGCGCCGAACTCCTTGCGGCGCACGGCGTCATCGTCCTCCAGGCCGCTGCCCGAGGAAAAATCGTTGTAGTCGTAGGCGATGTTGGCGGTAGCGGCCAACTCGGTGCCGTCGCCGAAGGCGTACTTGGTCGGCCAGTTGTCGAAATCGGCAGCCGAAGCGAAGGCGGGAAGCGCGGCCAGCGACAGGGCCAGCAAGGTGGGAATCGGGCGCATGATGGGTGCGGCTCTCTCAGATTGCGTGTGGACAGGACAACAACGGCCGCAAGGGCCGGAACTTTCGCAATGACGCGCCCGGCCGTTCAGCTCGGGCCACCGGCCTCCCCGTGATCGGGCGGTGCGGCGCCAGTGTAGGCACCACCGCCACCTGAACCGGGAGGCTAGTACCAATAGGTTATCTGCGCCGGCGTGCCTGGCGCGTACAAAGGCGTCCATTGGTCGCACCCCCTGTGCGTGCTGCACAGGGCCGGCGATCAGTTTCCACGGTAACGGTTCCCGTGCTGTCCCGGGGCCGTACGTGCCTGAAAAACGCCCCTTCCGGAGTCCGCCATGCACATCCCGACCGCAGCACCGGTGCCTGCAAAGCCGTTGCCGATCTATCGCCAGCTGTACTTCCAGGTGATCGTGGCGATCGTCCTGGGCGCCATCCTCGGCCACTACGAACCGCTGGTCGGCGAGAAAATGAAGCCGCTCGGCGATGCCTTCATCAACCTAGTGAAGATGATCATCGCGCCGGTGATCTTCCTGACCATCGTCACCGGCATCGCCAGCATGACCCATCTGCGCACGGTGGGCCGTGTGTTCGCCAAGGCGATGGCGTATTTCCTGTTCTTCTCCACGCTGGCGCTGATCGTCGGCATGATCGTGGCGCATGTGGTGCAGCCCGGCGCCGGCATGAACATCAATCCGGCCGAGCTGGACCAGACCGCGGTGCACAGCTACGTCGAGAAGTCGCATGATCTGACCCTGGTCGGCTTCCTGATGGACATCATCCCGAAGACGCTGCTCAGCGCGTTCGTGGATGGCAACATCCTGCAGGTGCTGTTCGTGGCCGTGCTGTTCGGCATTGCGTTGGCATCGGTGGGCGAGAAGGGCAAGCCGATCCTGAACTTCCTGGAGGCGCTGGTCGCCCCGGTGTTCAAGCTGGTGCACATCCTGATGAAGGCTGCACCGATCGGTGCTTTCGGTGCGATCGCCTTCACCATCGGCAAGTACGGCGTGGGTTCGCTGGTCAACCTGGCCTGGCTGGTGGGCTCGTTCTACCTCACCGCGTTCCTGTTCGTTGCCGTGATCCTGGGCGTGGTCTGCCGCCTGTGCGGGTTCTCGGTGTTCAAGCTGGCGCGCTACCTGAAGGCCGAACTGCTGCTGGTGCTGGGTACCTCGTCGTCGGAGTCGGCGCTGCCGTCGCTGATGGAGAAGATGGAACGCGCCGGCTGCAGCAAGTCGGTGGTGGGCCTGGTGGTCCCCACCGGCTACTCGTTCAACCTGGACGGCACCAACATCTACATGACCCTGGCCGCGCTGTTCATCGCCCAGGCCACCAACACCGAATTGACCCTGGGCCACCAGATCGCCCTGCTGCTGGTTGCCATGCTCAGCTCCAAGGGCGCGGCCGGTGTCACCGGTGCCGGCTTCATCACCCTGGCCGCCACCCTGGCGGTGGTGCCGGAGGTGCCGGTGGCCGGCATGGCGCTGATCCTCGGCGTGGACCGCTTCATGAGCGAATGCCGCTCGCTGACCAACTTCATCGGCAATGCGGTGGCCACCGTGGTGGTGTCGCGCTGGGAAGGCGCGCTGGACCGCAACCGCCTGCAGCTGGCGCTGGACGGTCGCGAGAGCGAGCTGCCGCCGCCGATCGACGTGGTGCCCGAGGCACTGCCGGCCAAGGGCTGATCCAGGTGTGTGGTACTGCGGGGCCGATCACGACAGTGGTACGGCCCCGCAGCGTTTCAAAGCGTCCCAAAGCTGTCATGGCCAGCGCCGAAGCTGGCCTCTTCAGACCGTCGCATACGCCCCGGAATTGTGCGGTTGCAGCATGACTGCGACAGGGTAGCGACAGGTCCGAGCGCTCCAACGGGGGTATGATCCCCTGTCCCTTCTGCCCATTCATGTAACCCACATCGATGTCCAACGAAGATTTCAAACAGGCCGCCCTCGATTACCACCGGATGTCCCCGCCGGGAAAGATCAAGGTTTCCGCAACCAAGCCCATGCTGACCCAGCGCGACCTGTCGCTGGCGTATTCGCCGGGCGTGGCATACGCCTGTGAAGCGATCAAGGCCGACCCGCAGCAGGCCAGCGAGCTGACCGCCCGCGGCAACCTGGTGGCGGTGATCTCCAACGGCACCGCGGTGCTGGGCCTGGGCAACATCGGCGCGCTGGCCGGCAAGCCGGTGATGGAAGGCAAGGGCGTGCTGTTCCAGAAGTTCGCCGGCATCGATGTGTTCGACATCGAAGTGGATGAAACCGACCCGGACAAGCTGGTCGACATCATCGCCTCGCTGGAGCCGACCTTCGGCGGCATCAACCTGGAAGACATCAAGGCGCCGGAATGCTTCGTGGTCGAGCGCAAGCTGCGCGAGCGCATGAAGATTCCGGTGTTCCATGACGACCAGCACGGCACCGCGATCATCGTCGGTGCCGCCGTGCTGAACGCCATGGCGATCACCGGCAAGAAGATCGAGGAAGTGAAGCTGGCGACCACGGGCATGGGCGCGGCCGGCATTTCCTGCGTGAACATGCTGGTGCAGCTGGGTCTGAAGCCGGAGAACATCCTGGCCTTCGACCGCGAGGGCGTGATCCATACCGGCCGTACCGACCTGGACCCGGAGAAGCAGCGCTACGCGCGTGATACAGACAAGCGCACGCTGGCCGAGATCGTTGACGGCGCGGACATCTTCCTGGGCCTGTCGGCACCGGGCATCCTGACCGCGGACATGGTCAAGACCATGGCGCCGGACCCGGTGATCTTCGCGCTGGCCAACCCGACCCCGGAAATCATGCCGGAACTGGCGCGTGCCGCCCGGCCGGACGCCATCATCGGCACCGGCCGTTCGGACTACCCGAACCAGGTCAACAACGTGCTGTGCTTCCCGTACCTGTTCCGTGGTGCGCTGGACGTCGGCGCGACCGCGATCAACGAGGAAATGAAGATCGCCTGCGTGCGCGCCATCGCCGCGCTGGCCCGTCGTGCGGCCACTGACATGGGCTCGGCCTATGGCGGCGAGACCCCGAGCTTCGGTCGTGAATACCTGATTCCGCGCCCGTTCGACCGCCGCCTGCTGGTGGAGCTGTCGGCTGCGGTGGCCCAGGCCGCGATGGATTCGGGCGTCGCCGCTCGTCCGATCGCCGACATGGGCGCCTACCGCGACAAGCTCGCTCAGTTCGTCTATCGCACCAGCCTGATGATGAAGCCGGTCTACGATCGCGCGCGCAGCGACAAGCAGCGCGTGGTCTATGCCGAAGGCGAAGAAGAGGTAGTGCTGCAGGCCGTGCAGAACGTGGTCGACGACGGCTTGGCGCATCCGATCCTGATCGGTCGCCCGGAAGTGATCGAATCGCGCATCGAGCGCCTCGGCCTGCGCCTGAAGATCGGCGAGAACATTGAAGTCACCAACATCAATGATGACCCGCGCTTCAACGAGTACTGGCAGTACTACCACGGCCTGACCGGCCGTCGTGGCGTCACCGTGGCCGCGGCCAAGAACCTGATGCGTTCGCGTCCGACCCTGATCGCTGCGGTGATGGTGGCCCGTGGCGAAGCCGATGCGATGCTGACCGGCATCGTCGGCCGCTTCCACAAGAAGCTGGGTTACGTGCGCAGCGTGCTGCCGCTGGAGCCGAAGGTCACCTCGACCTCGGCGATGACCGGCGTGATCAACCAGCAGGGCGTGTTCTTCTTCGTCGACACCCATGTGCAGGAAGATCCGACGGCCGAGCAGCTGTGCGAAGCGACCCTGCAGGCCGCCTACCGCATGAAGCTGTTCGGCGTGGAACCGAAGGTCGCGCTGCTGTCGCACTCCAACTTCGGCAGCCACGACTCGAAGGATGCGCTGAAGATGCGCCAGGTGCGTGAGCTGCTGCTCAAGCGCAACCCGCGTCTGAACGTGGACGGCGAGATGCAGGGCGACACCGCATGGGATGAAGCGCTGCGCCAGAAGCTGCTGCCGGGCTCGACCCTGCAGGGCCGCGCCAACCTGTTCGTGCTGCCGAACCTGGAAGCGGCCAACATCGCTTACAACCTGGTGCGTGTGTTCACCGACGGCGTGGCGATCGGCCCGATCCTGATGGGCGTGAACAAGCCGGTGCACATCCTGACCACCAGCGCGACCTCGCGCCGGATCCTGAACATGACCGCCATTGCGGCGGTGGATGCGCAGATCCGCAAGCAGATCGAAGCGGAAAAGAAGGCATAAGCTTTCGTTCCAGCGACAGCTGCAGAAACGCGCCCCACGGGGCGCGTTTCTGTTTCCGCGCAGCGGAAACGGGTAGTGCCGGCCGCTGGCCGGCAACCCCAATCATGTCCAGATACACGACGTCAGCCGGCCAGCGGCCGGCTCTACCCCGGTCTGTGCCACACGCACTACGCAACCCGGTCATGTCCCTGCAACGCCATTACGGCTCAATACGCCCACGCGGCCCGGCCGTGGGAAGGAACCGGACCGGTCTTCCCGCCCTGGGCCCGACCAACTTTCCATGGGCGAGGGCGCCATGCGCAATCGAGTGACGCGTCGTTATTTCCGGCAGTTGTTCGCGCTGTACGCAGGTTTCGTGCGGTCGCGCTGAGGCGACAACGCTAGTGCCGGGCCACGCCCGGCGAACGTGTAGTGCGTGGGTGGTCAGTGCCGCTTGCCGCGGCGTGCCGGGGCCGGCGGCGGTGCATCCGAACGCGGCTTGGCATACTGCGTCCACAGCGCCGGCAACGCCTTGCCGGTCTGCTTCTGCCACAGCGCAGGCGTGTAGCGGCCATCGCGCAGGGCCTTGTCCAGCGCCAGCACCAGACCCGGGTGCTCGCTCTCCGCCCATTTCAGGAAGGCACCGGTGACCCGGTAGCCGCTGTCGAAGTTCTGGCCCTTCTCGACCTTGCCCGGCAGCGCCCAGCCGGCGGCGGAATTGTCCATGCCATAGCGATCGCGCGCATAGTCGGCAATGCCTTCCACCAGCCAGCCCGGCACCCGCGTGTCGCCGTAGCCTGGATAGCCCTGCACGATGTGCATCGCTTCGTGGGTGACCAGGTCGATGTCGTTCGGATGCTGTGCCAGCCAGCCGGGGTTGATGGTGATCGTTGCGGCCTGGTCCTTGTCGCCGACGAAGGCGATGCCGGTGTAGGCCGGATCGATCACGATGCGCACCATCGACGGTGCAGCCGGGTGGAAGTCCGCACGTTCGCGCAGGTAGGCGAAGAAGAACGTATCGATCACCCGCTTGCGCTGCGGCGCGGACAGGGTGCCACGGGCGTCCTGGTAGTTCAGCGTCACGCCATCGCGGGTCAGCTGCGTATCGAACGCCTGGGTCTGGCCAAAGCTGGAGAAGGACAGGGCAACAAGGGCCAGAGGCAGCAGACGGTAGCGCATGGGGCTCATTGTACGGTGCTGGTCGTCAACAGTTCGATCTCCGCCAACGGCAGCCGGCCCGGTGCCAGCAGGCGCAGGCGATACTCGCTGTAGCGGCCAGGTCTGGCGATGCGGAACGGACGGGTCTGGTGGGCGGACGCGAAGTCTTCACCGCTGCGCTGGTCGAGCACGGTCCAGTCGCCATTGCCGTTGCGTGCTTCCAATGCCCATTCGCCGCCGCGGATGCTGCCGTCACCGCTGGTCAGCGTGTACATCGTCGGGGTGCCGTCGGCCAGGCCGGTCAGCGCAATGGTGGCCCCACCGCCCAGACCCACCGTGGTGGTGGCATCGTCATCGATCAGCGCGGGCAGGGCGCGACCATCGGCCAGCGTTGCCTTGGCGCCGCTGCCCAACAGATCATGCAGCAGCTGCGGCCGCTGGCCACGTGCGGTCAACGAGCGTGGCACATCGTCCACGCCGCTGCCCCAGCGCGACGGCCGCGGACCCATCACGAAGTCCAGGGTTGCGCCCTTGGCGATCAGCTCATGCGGCACCCAGGTCTTCGTCCACGGCGTGCCGTTGATCTTCAGCGATTGCACGTAGACGTTCTCGCGCGAGTTGTTGGCCGCGTTCACGGTCAGCACCGCACCGCCCTGCAGTTCCACCCGTGCGTGCCGGAATGCTGGCGAGCCGATCACGTACTCCGGCGCGCCCATCCGCAGCGGGTACAGGCCCA
Organism: Stenotrophomonas sp. ATs4; assembly: GCF_051861585.1. Taxonomy (NCBI): domain Bacteria; kingdom Pseudomonadati; phylum Pseudomonadota; class Gammaproteobacteria; order Lysobacterales; family Lysobacteraceae; genus Stenotrophomonas; species Stenotrophomonas sp. ATs4. The sequence continues at coordinate 63,336 of NZ_JBLYPK010000009.1, forward strand.
GCGAGGCAAGCACGTACCACGCCGAGGTCTCGCCGTTGTCCTCGTCACCCGGATAGCCCTGGCCGATCTCGCTGCCGACATACAGCCGCGACAGGATCTCGCGCACGTGCTGCTGGGTCTTCCACGGCTGCCCGGCATACAGGTACATCCACGGAATGTGGTGCGCCGGCTGATTGCTGTGCGCGTACATGCCCATGCGCACGTCACGCGCTTCGGTCATCTCGTGGATGGTGCCGCCGTAGGAGCCGGCCAGCGCCGCATCGGCGGTTTCAGGGGTGGCGAAGAACGTATCGAGTTTCGCCGCCAGCTTGTCGCGACCACCGTACAGTGCTGCCAGGCCTTCGCCATCGTGGGCGGCGGTGAAGGCGAACGTCCAGCCATTGGATTCGGTGTAATCGTGGCCCCACACGCGCGGGTCGTAGTGCTTGGCGTCCACGCGCCAGCGACCATCGGCACGACGGCCCTGGAAGAAGCCGGCGGCCGGGTCGAACATCGTCGCGTAACTGGCGGCGCGATGGCGGAAGTAGTCGGCCTCGGTGCTGTAGCGCTCGCGCGTGGTGGGGGTGGTCGCGCGCTTGGCCAGTGCCTCGGCCATGTTGGCGATGCCGAAATCGTTGAGGGCGCCCTCCATCGTCCACGACATGCCTTCATGCACGTCGGCGCTGGCATACCCACGGAAGGTCGATCGGTCCATGCCCTTGCGGCCGACATGGCGGTCCGGCGGTACCACGGTCGCGTTCTTCAGCGCAGCGGCGTAGGCCTCGGCCGGATCGAAGCCGCCGATGCCTTTCAGCCACGCATCTGCAAATGCCACGTCCGAGCTGGTGCCGACCATCAGGTCGGCGTAGCCCGGCGACGACCAGCGCGCGATCCAGCCGCCGGCGCGGTACTGCTCGATGAAGCCCTGCACCAGTTGCCCGGCATCCTGCGGAGTGAACAGCGCATAGGCGGGCCAGGTGGTGCGGAAGGTATCCCAGAAGCCGTTGTTGACGAACACCTTGCCATCGCGCACGGCAGCAAAGCTGCGGGTGGCGTTGCCGTCGGTGTTGTCGTCACTGGCGCTGGCCTGGTTGGCGTAGCGCCAGTCCGGCGTCGCGGCGTTGCCGACGTTCTCGTGGCCGGAGTTGGGGTAGAGGAACAGCCGGTACAGACTGGAATACAACGTGGTCTTCTGGTCGTCGCTCGCATCGCCGATATCGAAGCGGGCCAGGCGCGCGTCCCACGCGTCCTGGGCGCGGCCGGCCACGCTTTCCAGCGTGTCGGTGGTAGCGATTTCCAGTGCGAGGTTGTGCCGTGCCTGTTCCACCGAAATCAATGACGTGGCGATGCGCATGTTCACCCGGCGATCGCTGCCGGCATCGAACGTGATGTAGCCGGTGGGGCGGCCGGTGCCGAGGTGGCCGCTGCTGCGCCACGGCTTGTCGAAGCTGGCCACCACGTACATGCGGCTGGCGCCGTTGGACAGGCCGCTGCGGGTGTCGGTGTAGGCGGACAGCGTCTGCGTCGCAGCGTCCAGGGTCAGGCCGCCGCGTCCATCGACATTGTCGAACAACAGATGGGCGTCGCCGCCTTCGGGGAAGTCGAAGCGGAACAAGGCGGCATGGTCGGTCGGTGCGATCGCGGCCGCGATGCCATTGTCGAACCGCACGTCGTAGCGATATGGGCGCGCACTTTCATGTGCGCGGTCGAACGACAGCGCTCGCTTGCGGCGGTCCGCATCGGGTACGCCGCGGCTGGCCGAGGGCATCACCTGGAAGGTCTGGCGGTCGCCCATCCACGGGCTGGGCTGGTGGCTCAGGGCCAGCGCCTGCAGCTGCGGTCGGTTCTGCGCGTCGTTCTGTTCGTTCCAGCGGTACAGCCAGTTCAGCGCACCGGCATCGGTCACCGGGGTCCAGAAGTTGAAGCCGTGCGGCACGGCCGTGGCCGGAAAATTGTTGCCACGCGAGAAGGTGCCGTTGGCCTGGGTGCCACGGGTGGTCAGCACCCAGTCGGAGACGCGCTGCGGTTGCTGGCGTGGCTGCACATCAAGGCGCACATCGTCGATCCAGCCGGACACCGCCGCACCATCGGCACTGGCCACTTCCAGTTCGATCGCGACCACGCGGCGGCCCTTCAGCGCGGGCACGTCGCCCAGCCGCACCGCCTTGCGCGCCCACTGCTGCGGATACAGCGTCTTCGACGCGCCCTGCGCGCGTGCGCCGAGGGCCACCCCATGCTGGTCACGCGCAGCGCCGGCCGAAACGCGGCTGCCATCGTCCAGCAGCAGGTCCAGTGACACATAGGTCGAGGCCACGGTGTCCTTGCCGACGATCTCCGGCAGCACCAGCCACGACAGGGTGGTATCGGCCTCGATGGTCATGTCCGCCTTGAACAGCTCGCGCCGCGCGCTGCCGCCTTCGCTGCTGTAGTGCAGTGCATGCAGGCCGCTGTAGCCCGCATTGCGCTTGGCGGCGTAAGGCGCCGCAGGGCCGTTGCCGATCGTGACCTGCAGTGCACCTGCGGCCTGCGACGGGGCAGGTTCGCCGGGCTCGAACGAGGTCTGCAGTCCCTGTGCCACCACCGGCATCGCGGTAGTCGCACAGGCCAGGGCCAGGGCGAGCGGAAGCAGGGCGCGGCGTGGATCGGACAGGGTCATGCAAGGGTCTCCCGGAAGGGCAGGCGGCAGGCAGAACCCGCATCGGCGGACACCACGGACAGCATCGCTCCGCCCGCCAGGCTGGCAGTGGAAGAAGCGATGCCGGTCCGGTGGGGGCGGGCCATGCGATCGGGTCGGATTGGGCAGGTCGGGTCGCGACCTGGCCCGATCCTGCAACAGCCACAGCAGCCTGACAAGTGCCATTTAGTTCGATCCAAATGCGGGAAATATCGCTGTCGGTGGATTTTCAGGGCGATCCGGGCGGATCGATCGGGGAAATCCCCTGGGCGGCGCCCTCCGATGCCCGGCGCGAAGGCGCGCGGAATGCCCCTGGGTGCGCAAAGGCCTGTTGCGGCGCAATGTCGGGGCAGCCCGGATGCTAGAATCACAGGCCTCGCAACCCGTTCATCGACATCCGCCATGAGCCATACCGCCACCGCGCCCGCCAACGCCGAGAAGCGCTACACCGTGCACCGCAGCGACCTGCCGCTGAGCTGCCCGACGCCGGAAATGGCGCTGTGGAACTCGCATCCGCGGGTGTACCTGCCGATCGAAGACGAGCCCAATGGCGAAGCGAAGTGCGCGTACTGCGGTTCCGTGTTCGTGCTGGCCGACTAAGCAGGGCTTTGATCGATGCGCCGATTGACCGTGGTGCAGTTGCTGCCGGCGCTGCACTCCGGCGGTGTCGAGCGCTCGACCCTGGAAATCGCTGCCGCCCTGGTGGCCGCCGGCCATCGCGCGCTGGTGGTCTCTGCCGGTGGCCGCCTGGTGCAGCCGCTGCTCGATAGTGGTGCCGAGCACCTTACCCTCGATATTGGTCGCAAATCGCTGCTGACCCTGCGCCATCTGCCGACCCTGCGCCGCCTGTTTGCCGAAGTTGGTGCGGACATCGTGCATGCCCGTTCGCGGCTGCCAGCCTGGCTGGGCCTGTACGCGATCCGTGCCATGCCCTCCGCACAGCGCCCGCATTGGGTCACCACCGTGCACGGCCTGAATTCACCCAGTCGCTACAGCGCGGTGATGACCAGCGGCGAGCGCGTGATCTGCGTGTCCAACACCGTGCGCGCGTATGTGCAACGGCATTACCCGACCGTACCGGAAGCGATGCTGCAGGTGATTCCGCGCGGCGTTGATGTCGGTCAGTTCCCGCGCGTGGCCCGCGCCGATCGTCGGCCGCGACTGGCGCTGGCGGCGGACTACCCGTGGCTGGCGCAGGTTGAAGGCCCGCTGCTGCTGTTGCCGGGGCGGGGCACCCGCCTGAAGGGGCACGCGCACGCGCTGCAACTGCTGGCCGACGTTCGCGCCGCCGGCGTGCCGGCACAGCTGTGGATGCTGGGTACCGATGAGCCCGGTCGCGAAGCCTACGTGGCCGAGCTGCGTCGGCAGGCGGCCGCACTGGGGGTGACCGACGCCGTGCAGATCAGCACGCCGACGGCACGCATCGCCCAGGCCTATGCGGCCAGCGATCTGGTGTTGCAGCTGTCGGACAAGCCCGAAGCGTTTGGTCGCACCGTGGTCGAGGCGTTGTCGGTTGGTCGCCCGGTACTGGGCTGGGACCACGGCGGCGTTGGTGAACTGCTGCAGCAGCTGCAGCCCCGCGGCGCGGTGCCGCTGGGTGACGCGGCCGCGCTGGGTGAACGTGCGCTGGCCCTGCTGGCGCAGCCGCCGTCCTTGCCGGGCCGTATCCCGTTTACCCTGCAGGCCATGCAGCGCGATACCCTCCGCCTCTATGCCGATCTCGCCGGCTGACCCCGCAACCCTCGTGCGCGATGACCGCGCCGGGCGCTGGGCGCCGTGGTGGGTGTTGGCGTACGTGGCGCTGTGGCCGTTGCCGGGCATCGCCGAAACCGTGCTCGGCCTTGGTGCCCTGTACGCCGCCGCACGCATGATGATTCGCCGGCTGCAGCGCCGGCCGCACCTGCTGAGCACCGCGGCGTGGGCGCTCACCTCCATCCTGTTCCTCGGCTATTGGCTGCCGCAGGCGTTCTCGGCGTTTGATGCGATCGATCCGGCGGCGTCGTGGACCAAGGCTGCCGCCGGCCTGCGCTACCTGCCCTTCATGTGGCTGGTGGCAATTGCCGTGGGCACCCCGGAACGACGACGGTTGACCTTCGGTGGTCTGGCGCTGATCACGGCCGCATGGACGCTGGATGCGCTGGTGCAGGCGCTGGCCGGCACCAGCCCATGGTTCTGGTCGCTGGAACACCTGAAACTGGCAATAAGCGGCCACGCGCTGTGTCCGGCGGACGAAGCCGCCCTGGCCGACCGGCTCAGTGGCGCACTGGGGCCGTGCAACCTGAAATTCGGCCAGGTGCTGGCCAGTCTGTCACCGTTCCTGCTGCTGCCTGCGGCGCGCCGCTTCGGCAACCTGGGCTGGGCGCTGGCGGCAGCGGCGCTGGGCTGCGTACTGCTGCTGGCTGGTTCGCGCGCCTCATGGATCACTTTCGCATTGGTGCTGGCCTACAGCGGCGTGCGCCAGTTCGGTTGGAAGCGGTTGACGGTGCTGGCGCTGCTCGCGGTGCTGGGCGCCGCTGCATTGACCGTCAGCGTGCCACAGCTGCGCGAGCGCATGGCCCGTACCGCGATGGCCTGGGACGAGGGCGGACAAGGCATCGATGAAGCGCTGTCGGGACGGGCCCGTATATGGGAAGCCGCCGTCTGCATGATCGAGGCACATCCGGTCAATGGCGTCGGCGCGCGCGGTTTCCGCGACGCCTATCCGGACTGCGTGGCTGAAGGGGGCTCCGCCGTGTGGGGCAATGCCCCGGCCTTGCATGCACACCAGATCGTGCTGGAAATCCTTGCTGAAACCGGCGTGCTCGGCCTGCTGCTGTGGCTGGCCGCGGTGGCCCAGGCCTGGCGCGCGTGGCGTTTTGCACCCGCCGGCGCCCGCGAGCGCGCGCGCCCGGCAATGCTGGCGCTGGCGGTCACGGTGTTTCCGCTCAACACGCACCTGGCGTTCTACTCCGCATTCTGGGGTGGCCTGACCGTGCTGCTGGCTGCGTTGTTCGCCGGTAGCCTGCTGGCGCGGGACGCGGATGACACGCCGACGGTGGTGTGATCGTCCATCCACGCATGGCGTGGCTCTACTGCAGGTACCGAACGGAGATTGCTTTGGTAGATCCACGCCATGCGTGGATGGAGCTTTACCGACGCAAACACAGGTAAACCACCGCTACCGGTGTTTCCATGCGTATCGCACGCTGGAGGCATGGCCAGTCCCAGACTCCGCTACGGTCGGTATTCCCAATCCGGCAACGTGTATTCGTTGACCACGGTTACCCTCGGCCGTGAAGCCATCTTCGCCGATGCTGCCAACGTGGGGATCCTGATCGACACCCTGCGCTTCGTAGAGCACAAGGGCTTCAGCCACAGCCTCGCCTGGGTGGTGATGCCCGACCATCTGCACTGGCTGATGGAACTACGGAAAGGCACCTTGGCCGAATGCATGTCCTTGCTCAAATCCCGCAGCAGTCGCCTGCTGAACCAGCATCTGGGCCGACGCGGCGCACTGTGGCAGCACGGTTACCACGATCACGCCGTACGTAGCGATGAATCCCTTCATCAGAAGGCGATGTACATCATGGCCAACCCGGTCCGGGCCGGTCTGGCCTGCGTGGTGGGGGAGTACCCATACGCGTGGTGCCGCTGGCCGTTGTAGATATCTGTCTCGGAACGAAGAGCATCCACGCATGGCGTGGATCTACTTCAGAATGCCCCGCGTCAGTAGATCCACGCCATGCGTGGATGAAACCGCCCGCACGTATCAGTAGATCCGCGCCATGCGTGGATGAAACCGCCCGCACGTATCAGTAGATCCACGCCATGCGTGGATGAAACCGCCCGCACGTATCAGTAGATCCACGCCATGCGTGGATGGCGCCAGCAGGGGCCCGCATCAGTTGTAGAAATCGCTCCGGCCGCCCGGCTGGCGCTTGAAACGGCGGTGGATCCACAGGTACTGGTCGGGGGCCTCGCGCACCATCGCTTCGATGGCCTGGTTGACCCGCGTGGTATCGGCTTCCACATCCTCGCTGGGGAAATTCTCCAGCGGTGCGCCGATCTTCAGGAAGTACTTGCCGCCTTCGCGACGGTGGAAGTACGGGATCACCGCACAACCGGTCATCCGTGCCAACTGGTGGGTAGCGGTGATGGTCGAAGCGGTATGGCCGAAGAACGGCACGAACACGGTGTCCTTGCCGCGCATGTCCTGGTCCGGCGCGTACCAGAGGAAGCCCCCCTTCTTCAGGTGGCGCACGGTGGCGCGGATATCCTCGTTGGCATACATCGCCTTGGCATAGCGCAGGCGGCCGAACTTCACCGCCCACTCGTACACCGGGTTCTTGTGCTTGCGGTACATGCCCGACAGGTCGACGTAGTCGCACAGCAGGCGGCCACACATCTCCAGGGTCATGAAGTGGCCGGAGACCAGCAGTACGCCGCGGCCTTCGGCCTGCATCTGCCGTAGATGCTCCAGGCCCTCGATCTGCACCTGCGGACGGATGCGGTCGATGCTGCCCCACCAGGCGCGGATGCACTCGAGTACCCCAACGCCCAGCGCATCGAAGCTGTCGCGGACCAGGCGCTGTCGCCAGGCCTCGTCTTTTTCCGGGAAGCACAGCTGCAGGTTGACTTCCGCGGCGCGCCGGCGGCTGCCGAGCAGGCGCCAGCTGATCCAGCCGACGCCACGGCCGAGCGCGCGCTGCAGCATCCACGGCAGGCGGGCGATGGCGAAGGCGCCGAACATGACGGCGAACATCGGCCAGTTGCGGGGATCGCGCAGCGACGGGCGGACGGCGGTGGAGGCATCGGACATTGCTCCATTCTACCAAGCCGGCTGCGTGTCTTTCCCGGGGGGCTCCCGTATCCTTGCCGCATGCGTAAAGACCCTGTCGAATGGATCCTGCGCGGCCTGTATTCAGCCGTGCTCTACATCCTGCTGCCGATCACCGTGTACCACCTGGTCTGGCGGGGCTTCCGGGTCCGTGAATACTTCCGGCGCTGGGACGAGCGCTACGCGTCCTACCCACAGCCCAGCGGGCAGCCGCGGGTCTGGCTGCACGCGGTTTCGGTGGGCGAGGTCAACGCCGCCGCCCCGTTGGTGAACGCCCTGCGCCAGCAGCGCCCGGACATCCGCTGGGTCATCACCACCATCACGCCGACAGGCTCGGAGCGGGTGCGTGCGCTGTGGGGTGATGCGCTGGACCATGTCTACCTGCCGTACGACGTGCCGGGCAGCGTCAATCGCTTCCTCGGCCACTTCCAGCCCAGCCTGGCGCTGATCCTGGAAACCGAACTGTGGCCGAACATGCTGTTCGGCTGCCGCGACCGCCGCATCCCGGTCTATATCCTCAATGCCCGCTTGTCGGCGCGCTCGCTGCGTGGTTACCGGTTGCTGGCCGCACTGATCCGGCGCGCGCTGCGCACCGTCACCTGCGTTGCCGCACAGTCGCAGGACGACGCCGAGCGCTTCGTGCAGCTGGGCGCCGTGCCGGAGCAGGTGCAGGCGCTGGGCAATCTGAAGTTCGACATCGCCACGCCGGACGTACAGGGCTTTGTCGAACAGTTCCATGCACGGGTGCCGGCCGGGCGCCCGGTCTGGATCGCGGCCAGTACCCATGACGGCGAAGAACAGGCCGTGATCGATCTGCACCGACGCCTGCGCCAGCAACATCCCGGACTGCTGCTGCTATGGGCACCACGCCACCCCGAGCGTTTCCCGAAGGTGGAGGCGCTGGCCCGCGAACAGGGCTGGAATGTGGCCACCCGTCGCGCGAAGCAGTGGCCCGAGGCCGATACCGATGTATTCGTCATCGATACCCTCGGCGAGCTGATGCCGTTCTATGCCTGTGCACAGGTCGCGTTCGTCGGTGGCAGCCTGCAGCCGATCGGTGGCCACAACCTGCTGGAACCGGCAGCAATGGGTACGGCGACGGTGACCGGTCCGCATCTGCACAACTTCGCCGAGATCTCGCGGCGCATGCGCGAGGCCGGTGCTCTGCTGATCGGTGAGGATGTGCAGGCGGTCGGTGATCTACTGCAACACCTGCTCGACAGCGTGCAGGCGCGTGAAGAGATGGCGCGCGCCGGCTGCACGTTGGTCAGCAATGGTCGCGGCGCGCTGCAGCGCACGCTGGAGCTGGTTGCGCCGCACCTGCCGCCGCCTCGCCGATAGGCAAGGGGCCGTTTTTCCAATCGCCGCCCGGCTGTCGTGAACGCCTGTATCAATTCTGCTTAGCGGTCAGATTCCTGTCGCTGCTGGACCGGTTGTGCAGAAGACAGCGTGTCTGCGATCACATCGCGGCATAGATCAAACGGAATCTGATACCGCCCCTTGGCGCGGGCTGCCAGCCTGCGGTCGCCCGCACGTGGGCGGATATCAAGAGGACTTGCGATGGATGGCGAGAGCAGCAGGGATGGCGTCGGCGCACGGCATCCCGGAAAGGAGCATCTGGCGGTCGTCGCGTTGACGCTGCTGCTGGGCGGGAGCGTGGTGGCTCGGTTGGGCCAGTACACCGCTGAACAGGCTGGTCCGGCCATCGTGCTGAGCCTGTTGCTGGCCGCGTTGGCTGCCGGCCTGGTGCTGTGTTGTCTGCAGGCTGTGCGCGTGCAACGGCCAGATGCGGATGGCCTGCACGGACTGCTGGTTGCAAGCTGGGGCTCGGGCCCAGCCGGCCTGCTGGGTGCCGCACTGCTGCTGGAGCTGGTGGCGACGGCTGCAGGCGTTGGGCAGTCCGTCGCCCTGCATCTGCAGGCGGTACTGGCCAGCCGGGGCATCAGCGCAGATACCTGGCTGCCGGGCCCGTTGCTGGCGGCGGCCGGCGTGCTGCTGCTGGGAATGTTCGCGGTGTTGCCGCCGCGGCGTGCAGCACTGCTGGTCTGCGCACTGCTGACGATGAAGATCGGCATTGGCATGCTGCTGCTGGCACTGGCCGCGCGTCATGTGCACTACGCCCATTGGATCCCGTGGTTGCCGGAGGCGACCGCGCCCTACCACTTCGGGCTGGGCGGGGTATTCGCCGCGAGCATGTCGTTGCTGGGGGTGTTTGCCAGCGTGGGGCTGGCACTGGGCTTTCCCGGCCTGCGCACGCGAAGGGTGTCACAGCAGCCCAGGGTGCTGGCGGCGATGGTGCTGCTGGCCATGCTGCTGTTGATCCTGCTTGCCGCGCTGCAGGCGGGGCTGGTCGCGTTCCCGGCATTGGCCAGCACACGCCCGTTGTCGGTGGCACTGCAGAGCCATCCGGAACTGCTATGGCTGTTGCCGCTGCTGCCTTTCGCCGGGGCAGCGGGGTTGGCGGCGCTGTTGCTGGTGCTGGTGTTGCTGGCCGCACATTTGGCAGCGGCTATGTGGCCAGTGGCAGGCGAAGAGGCGCGCGGGCCCGGAAGGACGCTGGTGACCGTGGTCGTCGTTCTGGTTTCGGCGGTGCTGGCGCTGTGGGTGCCGATGGGGTGGTTGCCCGTGCTCCCCGGGCCGGTGACTCTGCTGGTGACGGCAGCGCTGTGTCTGGGGGCGCTACGTACGCGGCACCGTGCCGAGGTATCGCGATGCTCGCGGTGGATGGCAACGATGCCGGTGCTGGCACCCGTGGCGGCGGCCCTGTGCCTGGTTTCGGCCGTGCAGCTGCTGCGCGCATGGCCCGGCTGATACGTATGCAGACGGCACCCACGAAAAAGCCACCCTCGCGGGTGGCTTTCTCATTGCCGACAGGGCGACGACTCAGTGCGTGGTCGTTGCCGGGTTGCCCGCGTCCTGGGTCAGCAGGCGGTTGATGTCCTGCAGCTCGGCCACGTCCAGCGCGCCCAGCGACTGGCTCAGCAGCAGCCGGTTCTGCAGGAAGTTGTAGCGGGCCTGCGCGTAATCCAGCTGCGCGGAGAACAGGATGCGCTGGTTCTGGATCACGTCCAGCACGGTTCGGGTACCGACTTCCAGGCCGACCTGCGAAGCATCGTAGGCGCTCTGTGCCGAGACCACCGCCAGGCGGCGGGCTTCCACTTCGCTGATGCCCTGCACCAGGGTCTGGTAGGCATTGCGGGTGTTGCGGTCCAGTGCGCGCTTCTGCTGCTCGAAACCATCCTGGGCGATGTCACGCTGGGCCAGCGCCTGGCGCACATTCGACTGGGTGGCACCGCCGGCGAAGATCGGAACGCTCAGGGTCAGGCCGATGCTGTTGGTGCGTGCGTCCGGTGACAGCGAGCCGGAACCGACGCTGTCACCCCAGGTTGCGCTCTTGCCCCAGCTGCCGCCCAGCGAGAGGGTCGGGTAGTGGCCGCCACGCGCGGCCTGTACACCGGCTTCGGCAGCACTGACCTTCAGCTCCTGCGCCTTCAGCGCCGGGTTCTGGCCGGTGGCCTGGTGCACCAGTTCATCGATGTTGCCGCGGTTGGCCGGCACTTCCGGGCGGAAATCCGCCGGCAGGCCACGCAGGTTCACCACCGGCTGGCCGGTCAGTTCGGTCAGTGCCTGGTAATTGTCGGCCAGGGTGTTCTGCGCAACGATGGCGTTGGCGCGCGCCTGGTCGTACTGGGCGCGTGCTTCGTGCACGTCGGTGATCGGCGCCAGGCCCACTTCCAGGCGCTTGTCGGCGAAGTCGAACTGCTTCTTCGCGGCCGCTTCATTGGTCTGTGCGGCATTCAGCGATTCGATCGCCACCAGCACGTTGAAGTAGGCCGCCGAGGTGCGCACGATCAGGTTGTCGTTGGCCGAATCGAGGGTGAAATCCGCAGCCTTGCTCAGCTCGCGCTGCGAACGCAGGTTGTTGATCTGGGTCCAGTTGAACAGCGTCTGGGTGCCGTCGACCGTGTAGTTGCGGCTCTTGCTGGTGAATGAGCCGGAATTGGCATCGGCGTTTGGCTCGCTGCGCGAACGGTTCAGCTGGGCACGGCCGTTGATCTGCGGCAGCAGGGCGGCGCGCGCCTGCACGGCGCCTTCCTTGTCGACCAGCCGGGTCGATTCGGCAGCGGACAACTGCGGATCGCCGTTGCGCGCCATCTCGTAGACCTGCAGCAGGTCGGCGGCATGGGCGGACAACGGCAGCAGGGCAGTGGCCAGCGCAACAGCGAGGGATCGGCGGATCATTGCGGCTTCCTTGGACTCAGAGGTGGAACTGGGGGGCCGGGGCGGCACCACGCAGGTAATCGATATCAGTCTCGAACAGGGACTCGCTGCTGCCGTCGGCCTTGACCAGCAGGGCCTCCATTGCCGGCGAACGGCCCTGGATCACGAACAGGCGACCACCCGGACGCAGCCACGAAGCGAACTGTGACGGCACCACGTCGACCGCACCAGTGACACAGATCACGTCAAAGCGGCGTTCGGTCTGCCAGGACAGGGCGTCGGCCACTTCCACGCGGACGTTGGTGCCCAGGCCGGAGGCATCCAGGCGGGCACGCGCGGCGCCGGCCAGTTCCGGGTCGATCTCCAGGCTCAGCACGTCGCGCGCCAGCGCGCCGATGCAGGCCGACAGGAAGCCGCTGCCGGTGCCGATTTCCAGCACTTCGTCACCCGGCTGCAGATCCAGTGCCTGCAGGGTACGGCCCTCGATGACCGGCTTCATCATCTTCTGGCCGTTGCCGATCGGCAGTTCGACATCGGCGTAGGCCAGCGCCCGGTGCGCGTCGGCGACGAAGGCCTCGCGCGGCAGGCGGGCCAGGACGTCGAGCACCTTGATGTCCAGCACGTCCCAGGGACGGATCTGCTGTTCCACCATCAGTTCGCGGGCGTGGGCGTAATCAATCGTCATGAGGTTCAAATCCAGCGCAGTGGGCCGGCCATTTTACCGGTGCCGGAGGCCGGCGGCGCGCCCAGAGCATCAGCTGCCGGGGGGCCGGGGTCGCAGTGCCGGAAGTCATCGCAACCTCCGGTTCGTTCAGTTTTGGTTATTCAGCCGTCCCGGCCCCTCGCGGCGCATAGGCGCGCAGGAAGAAGTCGATGCTGGCGGTCACGTGGGTCAGAGGGTCGCACTCCACCGGTGACAATGGCATGCCGCACATCATATGCATGTGCACTTCGCCCTTCACCAGGGTCAGGAACTGCTGGCCGGCGAGGTAATAGTCGGGGATGTCCAGCTCGCCGCGATCGCCGCGCGCGCGGAGGAAGTCGGCCAGAGCCTCGCAGGTACGCTCCGGGCCGGCCTGCCAGAACAGCTCGCGCAGGCGTTCGTCGGTCTCCGGCGCCATCATCATGCGCTGGATCGAGATCGCCGCATCGGAGGTGATCAGCTCGAAGAAGGCCAGGCCGATGCCGATCAGCTGGTCGCGCAGGGGGCCGTCCGCGTCGGCCACGAACAGCGCATCAGGCAGCATTTCAACGCATTTTGACTGCACCGCCTCGGAGAACAGGGTCTCCTTGTCGCCAAAGTGGCTGTAAACCGTCAGCTTGGAGACGCCGGCCTGAGCGGCGATGGTGTCCATGCTCACGCCGGTATAGCCCTGCTCAATGAACAGGTCCTTGGCTGCTTCAAGGATCGCCGCGCGCTTGCCGAGGTCCTTGGGACGCCCGGGTCCGGCGGCCTTGGCAGCGGGCTTGGCCGACGGCTTGCGGGAAGTGGGAGAACTCATCACGACAATACTAGACCAAGCGGTTCGATATTTATACTATACCGGCTGGTTCACTAATGTCCGTGTCGCAACAGTATGTTGTCGGCGCGTTCCCCCGGATCCCCTTTTCAGGTCTTGTACCTCATGAAGAACATGCGTTGGTTGGGCGTTGGCGTGCTGGCGGTGGTGGTGGCAGCCTGTGGCAGGCAGGCCGCCGAGCCGGTGGCGGCCATTCCGGTGCTGGTGGTGCATCCCACCACGCAGGAGGGGCAAGCACCGGCTGCCTATCCCGGCGAAGTACGTGCCCGCCAGGAGAGCCCGCTGTCGTTCCGGGTGGGCGGCAATCTGATCAAGCGTCATGTCGACGCCGGGCAGCGGGTGAAGAAGGGCCAGCTTCTGGCCGAACTGGACGTCGCCGACTATGCCTCGCAGGCGGCCGCTTCGCAGGCGCAGCTGGCGGCGGCGGAAGCCGATCTGGTGCGTGCCCGCGATGACCAGAAGCGCTATGCCAAGCTGGCCGAAGACCAGCTGGTCAGCCGCTCGGCGCTGGACCAGCAGACCGCCGCGTTCAAGGCCGCGCAGGGCCAGGCCAATGCCGCCCGCGCCAACCTGGCGGTGGCCCGCAACCAGGCCGAGTACGCGCAGCTGCGCGCGCCGGCCGACGGTGTGATCGCCAGCCGCCAGGCCGAAGCCGGGCAGGTGGTCAGTGCCGGGCAGACGGTGTTCACCCTGGCCGCTGATGGTGGCCGCGAAGTCCTGATCGCGCTGCCTGAAAGCAGCATCCGTGATTACAAGGTCGGGCAGCCGGTGCAGGTGGAACTGTGGAACCGTCCGGGCCAGCTGCTGCCGGGCACCCTGCGCGAGATCGCGCCGGCTGCCGATGCGCAGGCGCGCACCTATGCCACGCGGGTCAGCCTGGCGCCGGAAGCCTTGAGCGAAGTCGAACTGGGCCAGAGCGCACGGGTGTTCGCCGCCGCAGGCCGCAGTGGCACCTTGCAGCTGCCGCTTGGCTCGGTGCTGCGCGGCAGTGATGGCAAGGCCAGCGTGTGGGTGGTCAATCCGGCCAATGGTGCGCTGAAGGCAACCCCGGTGACGGTCGGTGCCTATGGTGCGCAGGCCGTGCCGGTACTGTCCGGTGTGGCGGTGGGTGACTGGGTGGTCGCTGCCGGTGGCCACCTGCTGCGCGAAGGCCAGGTGGTGACACCCGTTGATCGCCAGAACCGGCCGGTACTGGCACCGGCGTCGCAGCCGGCCGCTGCGCCTGCTGCAGGCAAGGGGCACTGATCCGTGCGCCGCTTCAATCTTTCCGAATGGGCGTTGGGCAATCGCCCGCTGGTGCTGTTTGCCATGCTGGCCTTTGCCGTCATTGGTGCATGGTCGTACAAGCATCTGGGCCAGTCTGAAGATCCGCCGTTCACCTTCAAGGCGATGGTGGTACGCACGATGTGGCCCGGCGCCACCGCCGAGCAGGTCTCGCGGCAGGTGACCGAGCCGATCGAGAAGGCGCTGATGAACACCGGCCAGTACGAGTTCATCCGCTCGTACTCGCGCCCGGGCGAATCGCAGGTGATCTTCATGGCCCGCGACAGCCTGCGCTCCAAGCAGATTCCCGACCTCTGGTACCAGGTCCGCAAGCGCGTGGGCGACATTCGCCCCACGTTGCCCCGCGAGATCGTCGGACCGTTCTACAACGATGAGTTCGGCGATACCTTCGGCAACATCTATGCGCTGACTGGCGAAGGCTTCGACTATGCGGTGATGCGTGACTATGCCGACCGCATCCAGCTGGAGCTGCAGCGTGTGCCCGACGTCGGCAAGATCGACCTGGTGGGCCTGCAGGACGAGAAGGTGTGGATCGAGCTGTCCAACACCAAGCTGGCCACGCTGGGCGTGTCGCTGCAGCAGGTGCAGCAGGCGCTGGCCGATCAGAACGCGGTGGCTGCCACCAGTTTCTTTGAAACCCAGACCGACCGCGTGCAGCTGCGCGTGACCGGCCAGTTCGATTCGATCGAGGACATCCGCAAGTTCCCGATCCAGGCCGGCGAGCGCACGCTGCATCTGGGCGATATCGCCGAGGTGAAGCGTGGCTTTGCCGATCCGGCGTCACCGAAGATGCGCTTCATGGGCCAGGATGCGATCGGCCTGGCGGTGGCAATGAAGGACGGCGGCGACATCCTGAAACTCGGTGCGACCCTGGATGCCGAGTTCGAGCGCCTGCAGAAGACCCTGCCGGCCGGCATGCAGCTGCGCAAGGTGTCCGACCAGCCGCATGCGGTGGAAGAGTCGGTGGGCGAGTTCGTGCAGGTGCTGACCGAAGCAGTGGTGATCGTGCTGCTGGTCAGCTTCTTCTCGCTGGGCCTGCGCACCGGCCTGGTGGTGGGCGTGACCATTCCGCTGGTGCTGGCGATGACCTTCTTCGTCATGCACTACTTCGACATCGGTCTGCACAAGATTTCGCTGGGTGCGCTGGTGCTGGCACTGGGCCTGCTGGTGGACGATGCGATCATCGCGGTGGAGATGATGGCCACCAAGATGGAGCAGGGCTACGACCGCCTGCGCGCGGCCAGTTTCGCCTGGGAATCGACCGCCTTCCCGATGCTGACCGGTACCCTGATCACCGCGGCCGGCTTCCTGCCGATCGCCACCGCCGCATCGAGCACCGGTGAATACACCCGCTCGCTGTTCCAGGTGGTGACCATCGCGCTGGTGGTGTCCTGGATTGCCGCGGTGCTGTTCATCCCGTACCTGGGCGACAAGATGCTGCCGGACCTGTTCAATCCGCAGCTTCCCAAGCCGGATAGTCTTGCCGGTCGCTGGCGCGCCAAGCGCCTGCAGTGGGCCGACCGCCATCCGGCACTCGCGCGCTGGATCGCACCGAAGGAGCATGCGCACGACCATGATCCGTACCAGCGGCCGTTCTACACCCGGTTCCGCGCGTTCCTGGATACCTGCCTTCGCCATCGCTGGTGGGTGATCGGTGCGACCATCGCGCTGTTCATCGGCTCGCTGATGCTGTTCCGCTTCGTGCCACAGCAGTTCTTCCCCGACTCGACCCGCCCGGAACTGATGGTGGACATCGAGCTGGCCGAAGGCGCATCGCTGGCCGCCACCCAGGCGCAGGCCAACAAGCTGGAAACGCTGCTCAAGCAGCGCGAAGGCATCAGCAACTACGTGGCCTATGTCGGCACCGGTTCGCCGCGCTTCTACCTGCCGCTGGACCAGCAGCTGCCGGCCACCAACTTCGCCCAGTTCGTGGTGCTCACCGAAGACGCCAAGGCCCGCGAAGCCACCCGCGACTGGATGCTGAAGGACGTCATCAAGCAGTTCCCGGATGTGCAGATGCGCGTGACCCGGCTTGAGAATGGCCCGCCGGTGGGCTATCCGGTGCAGATGCGCGTGTCCGGCGAACACATCGCACAAGTGCAGGCCATCGCGCGCCAGGTCGAGGCCAAGGTGCGCGAAAACCCGCACGTGATGAACGTCAACCTGGACTGGAGCGAGCCGAGCAAGGTGGTGCGCCTGGTGATCGACCAGGACCGCGCGCGCGCGCTGGGCGTCAGCAGTGCGCAGGTCAGCCAGTTCCTCAGCAGTTCGCTGTCGGGCATGAGCGTGAGCACCTATCGTGAAGGCAACCGCCAGATCGAGATGCTGCTGCGCGGCCCGGACAACGAGCGCGCGCAGCTGGACCTGATCGGCAGCCTGGCGATGCCCACCAGCAGCGGCACGGCGGTGACGCTGTCGCAGGTCGCGCGCCTGGAGTACGCCTTCGAGGACGGCATCATCTGGCACCGCAACCGTCTGCCGACGGTGACCGTGCGTGCCGACATCAGCGATGGCATGCAGGCGCTGGACGTGGTGCAGCAGATCGTGCCGACCCTGGATGGCATCCGTGCGGAGCTGCCCAGTGGCTACCTGCTGGAAACCGGTGGTTCGGTGGAAGATTCAGCGCGTGGGCAGAACTCGATCAAGGCCGGCATGCCGTTGTTCCTGATCGTGGTGGCCACGCTGCTGATGCTGCAGCTGCGCAGCTTCTCGCGCGCGGCGATGGTGCTGGTCACCGCACCGCTGGGCATCATCGGTGCAACCCTGTTCCTGCTGCTGTTCCGGGCGCCGTTCGGCTTCGTGGCGCTGCTGGGTACGATCGCGCTGGCCGGCATGATCATGCGCAACTCGGTGATCCTGATCGACCAGATCCAGCAGGACATCGACGCCGGGCATGACCGTTGGCATTCGATCATCGATGCCACGGTGCGTCGATTCCGCCCGATCGTGCTGACCGCCCTTGCTGCCGTGCTGGCGATGATCCCGCTGTCGCGCAGTGCGTTCTATGGCTCGATGGCGATCTCGATCATGGGTGGTTTGATCGTGGGCACGGTGCTGACGCTGGTGTTCCTGCCGGCGCTGTACGCGGCATGGTTCCGGGTGAAGCCGGATGAATCCGGGGCGTAATGCCCCGGGTTTTCCGGCCACCGCCCCTGGTAGGTGCCAACCTTGGTTGGCACCGATGCGGATATCCACGCATGGCGTGGATCTACTGAGGATTGCCGTCGCTTTGGTGGGTGCCAACTTTGGTTGGCACGGATGCGGATATCCACGCATGGCGTGGATCTACTGAGGATTGCCGTCGCTTTGGTAGGTGCCAACCTTGGTTGGAACGGATGCGGGCATCCACGCATGGCGCGGATCTACCGTGGTTTGCCGTCGCTTTGGTAGGTGCCAACCTTGGTTGGCACGGATGCGGGTATCCACGCATGGCGTGGATCTACCGTGGTTGGCCGTCGCTTTGGTAGGTGCCAACCTTGGTTGGCACGGATGCGGGTATCCACGCATGGCGTGGATCTACCGCAACTGCAGGCCGGCCCGCAGCACCGGTAGCAGCCACTCGATGAACACCTGCACACGCTGTGCGCGGTGTTGCCGATGCGGCTGCAGAAGTGTCACCGGCAATGGCTGCGCCACGTGCTGCGGCATCACCTCCACCAAGGCACCTGACTGCAGTTCGGCCTGCACGTCGTAGCGCGGAATCTGCAGCAGCCCCAGTCCCGCCACGCAGCAGGCGATCGACGCCTCGGCGCTGTTCACCCGTACCCAGCCCAACATCGGCTGCATGTGAAGCTGGCCGCCGTCCTGCCATTCCCAGGGTTCCACCCGTGCCGTCGTCGGCGACGCATAGTTCACCGCGCGATGCTGCTGCAGATCGGCGGGGTGCTGCGGCACGCCGTGCTCGCGCAGGTAGGCCGGTGCGGCGACGTTGACGAAGTCCAGCTGGCCCAGCTCGCGGGCCACCAGGCTCGAGTCGCCCAGTTGGCCGACCCGCAGCACCGCATCGCAGCCGTCTTCGATCAGGTTCACTGCACGGTCGGTCATGCCCAGATCCAGCTCCACCTGCGGATAGCGGGCGAAAAATTCGGGCAGGGCCGGGGCGATGATGCGACGACCGATGCGGCTGGGGACGTCGATCTTCAGTAGACCCATCGGCTGTGCATCGTCCTGGCGGAACAGGGACTCTGCGTCTTCGACCTCGGCGATCAGGCGCAGGCAACGGGCATGGAACACATCGCCATCGTGGGTGGTAGAGACCCGGCGGGTCGAGCGCTGCAGCAGGCGGGTGCCGAGCCGCTGCTCCAGCTCTGCAATGGCTGCCGAGACGGTGGAGCGGGGCAGGCCGAGCTGGTCGGCGGCGCGGGTGAAGCTGGCGCACTCCACCACCCGGGTGAAGATGCGGAAGCGATCGATCCGGTCCATTGTTCGCTGGCTCTGGAAAGTTAAGTCAATGTGGCGGGCTTTATCCGCATTTTCTGCACGATATCGTCGTCAGGGCAGGGTTGCCACCCCGGACAGCCCCCTCCCGAGACCGAAGCCATGACCGACCATTCCCTCAAGGGCAAGACCGTACTGATCGCCGGTGGCGCCAAAAATCTGGGCGGACTGATCGCCCGCGACTTCGCCGCACAGGGTGCCAAGGCCGTCGTCATCCACTACAACAGCGCCGCCACCCAGGCCGATGCAGAGGCCACCGTCGCCGCCGTGCAGGCTGCCGGCAGCAAGGCGGTGGCCCTGCAGGGCGACCTGACCTCGGCGGCAGCGATGGAGCGCTTGTTCGCCGATGCCGTGGCCGCGGTCGGCCGTCCCGACATCGCCATCAACACGGTCGGCAAGGTACTGAAGAAGCCGCTGCTGGACATCAGCGAAGCGGAGTACGACGAGATGAGTGCGGTCAACGCCAAGGCCGCGTTCTTCTTCCTCAAGGAGGCTGGGCGCCATGTCAATGACGGTGGGCGCATCTGCACCCTGGTGACCTCACTGCTGGGCGCGTTCACGCCGTTCTATTCCAGCTATGCCGGCACCAAGGCGCCGGTCGAGCACTTCACCCGTGCGGCGTCGAAGGAGTTCGGTGAGCGCGGTATCTCGGTGACCGCGATCGGCCCCGGCCCGATGGACACGCCGTTCTTCTACCCGGCCGAGAGTGCCGATGCGCAGGCGTATCACAGGACGGCTGCGGCGCTGTCGCCTTTCACCCGTACCGGCCTGACCGACATCGCCGACATCGTGCCGTGGATCCGTTTCCTGGTCACCGACGGCTGGTGGATGACCGGGCAGACCATTCTGGTCAATGGTGGGTACACCACAAAGTAGAGACACGCGAGGCTTGAGTTCGTGCAGTAGATCCACGCCATGCGTGGATGCTCCTGGCTTCCAATACGCGCATCCACGCATGGCGTGGATCTACTGTTGGTCCCCAACCATCGACAGGTTGGCAACGTTCTTTCCTGTCTCAAGCGGACAGCATCAGGGCGTTCACGGGCACAATAGCCGCAGTTCCAAGGCCGGAGTGCCTGCCATGTTCTTCCGTACGACCTGCGCCTCGGCAACGCTGCTGCTGGTTGCCAGCAGCAGCGTTGCCGATGCGCAACCGACAGATGACGATGCCCTGCGGTTTCAGCTCGATCTGCAGGACGTACTTGAGTGCAGCGCGAGTGCGGAGGTCCAGCAGGCCGTCGTCAACCGCTTGCGCGAGGCTCGCTATGCCGATGCTTCCGAACGACCGCGTTATCTGCGCGACTGGCGATTCGAGCAGACGGACGAGGATGACGATCATCGGGTGATCGTCATCACGCCGCCGCAGTCGGTCACCGCCCATGGTGTGGACGCGCCGCAGTTGTTCGCCGACAGGTTCGGGTTCTCGGTTGCGCTGGACCCTGCGCAGCGCGAGCGCATCGTCGCTGCATACGGGCTGCAGCTGCAGTCGAGCACGCTGCACGAGCCGTTCGAGCTTTGGTCGACGCCCACCACATCGATCATTGTGCGCAGCGCGGGCGACAGCTACCGACTGGGCTGCAAACCTTTCACGAAAGATGGCAAGGCCGCCGTACGTCAGGTGCCGGCTGTTGACGTCCAGGACCTGCAGGATGCCATTCACTGCCGCGCCGACGAAGGCAGCATGCGCCGGTTGCAGGCGTTCTGGCAGCGGCTTTCCGAACAGCCGCAGTTCGAATGGCCGCAGGATGTCCGTTCGGTCAACGAGGTGATTTACACCGTCGACGATGAAGAACTACATCTGATGCTGATCGGGATGCAGACGCCCATGCAGGTGTACGGCGTATCCACGCATACGATCGCGGTAACCTTCGGCGGTTTCTTTGGTGCTGATCTCGGTGACGTTGCAGTGGCGCCGGTGCTTGCGCAGACCGGCATGGACACCTCGCACCAGGTGGGCGAGGGCACCTGGCAGCGCGCGTTGCCGCCGGTCGCGTTCAGCGCTGGCAAGTGGATCCCGCAGCACATCGTGATGCGCACCGACGAAGGCCACGTCATCGCCGGTTGCGCCAGTGATTACGCGCGCAGCACTGCGGACTAAACGGTTCTCATGCCGGGCAACCCGCAGCAGAGCGGATGGGACCCGGTGTTAGCGATGGACAGACAACGGGTGCCGGGCAGGTCCCGGCACCCGCGTGAATCAGGCCAGCTTGGCCAGTACCGCATCGGTCGCCGCTGCCGTACTCACGGCCGATCCCTTGGCCGCCAGGTCCGCAGTGAATACGCCATCGTCCAGCACCGCGTGCACAGCGGCTTCCACTGCTGCGGCTTCTGCTTCCAGCCCCAGCGAGTGCCGCAACAGCATCGCCGCGCTGAAGATCGTGGCATACGGATTGGCGATGCCCTTGCCGGCGATGTCCGGCGCCGAACCGTGGATCGGTTCGTAGATGCCAACCGCACCGGGTTCGCCCAGCGAGGCCGACGGCAGCAGGCCCAGCGAACCGGCAAGCATCGAGGCTTCGTCGGTGAGGATGTCGCCGAACATGTTCTCGGTCACGATCACGTCGTACTCGCGCGGCTTGGCCAACAGATGCATCGCCATCGAATCGACCAGCTGGTGCTCCAGCGCGACGTCCGGGAACTCGTCGCGGCCGATGCGCGCGGCGACGTCGCGCCACAGGCGCGAGGTTTCCAGCACATTGGCCTTGTCCACCGAAGTCACCTTGCCGCGGCGCTGCTGGGCCAGGCGGAACGCACTGCGCAGCACGCGTTCGATCTCGGCCACGGTGTAGCGGCAAAGGTCGCTGGCGCTGTCGGCATCGCGGGTCTTGTCGCCGAAGTAGATGCCGCCGGTCAGTTCGCGTACCACCACGAAGTCCACGCCCTGCAGCAGCTCGGCCTTGATCGGCGACGCGTGCAGCGCGGCCTCATGGGTACGCACCGGACGCAGGTTGGCATACAGGCCCAGCGCCTTGCGGATCGCCAGCAGACCCTGTTCCGGGCGCACCTTGGCGTTGGGATCGGACCACTTCGGGCCGCCGACCGCGCCCAGCAGTACCGCATTGGCGGCCTGGCAGGCAGCCAGGGTGGAGGCGGGCAGCGGTTCGCCATGGCGGTCGATGGCGATGCCACCGATGTCGTGCTCGCTGAAGGTGAAGGTGTGGTTGAAGCGTTCGGCGACGGCCTTCAGGACGGCGACTGCGGCGGCGGCCACTTCCGGGCCGATGCCATCACCAGGCAGGACAACAATTTCAGCGTGCATGCTCACTCTCGTAGCGTTCGATTTCAGGGACGCGGCCCAACAGATACCCCAACTGGTCGACGCCTTCCAGCAGGCAGGTCTGCGAGAAGCCATCCAGCGGGAAGGAATAGACGCGGCCATCGGGCGTACGCAGCTCTCGCGCGGCCACGTCGATGGTCAGCACGTCATCCGGGCGTTGCATCAGCGCCTGCACGTCGGCTTCGTCCAGCACGATCGGCAGCAGGCCGTTCTTCAGCGAGTTGCCACGGA
Source organism: Stenotrophomonas sp. ATs4 (assembly GCF_051861585.1). NCBI lineage: Bacteria > Pseudomonadati > Pseudomonadota > Gammaproteobacteria > Lysobacterales > Lysobacteraceae > Stenotrophomonas > Stenotrophomonas sp. ATs4. The sequence continues at coordinate 85,775 of NZ_JBLYPK010000009.1, forward strand.
AGATGTCGGCGATCTCGCTGCTGACGATGGCGCGCAGGCCGAGGTCGGTCAGGGCCCACGGTGCATGCTCGCGCGATGAGCCGCAGCCGAAGTTGCGGCCGGCCAGCAGGATGCTGCGGCCGGCGTTGTGCGGCTGGTTGAAGGCGAAGCCGGCCACCGGCGAACCGTCGGCCTGCCAGCGCCAGTCATTGAACGCATTGCGGCCCAGGCCGGCGCGTTCGGTGGTGGACAGGAACCGCGCCGGAATGATCTGGTCGGTGTCGATGTTGGTCTGCGCCAGTACCACGCTGGAGGAGGTCAGACTACGGAAACCGGACATCACGCCACCTCCTGTGCGAACAGTTCGCGGGTGTCGGCCACCTGGCCCTTCACCGCTGCCCACGCCGCGCTCATCGGCGAGGCCAGCAGGGTGCGCGAACCGGGGCCCTGGCGACCCTCGAAGTTGCGGTTGCTGGTGCTCACGGCCAGCTGGCCGGGGGCGACCAGATCACCGTTCATGGCGATGCACATCGAGCAGCCCGGCTCGCGCCATTCGGCACCGGCCGCGCGCACGATCTCGTGGATGCCCTCGGCCTCTGCCTGGCGCTTGACGATCTCCGAGCCCGGCACCACCAGCATGCGCACGCCGTCGGCGACGTGGCGGCCACGCAGCACCTGCGCCACTTCGCGCATGTCACTCAGGCGGCCGTTGGTGCACGAGCCGACGAACACCACGTCGACCGGGGTGCCGGCCAGCGCCTTGCCCGCCTGGAAGTGCATGTAGTCCAGGCCCTTCTGTGCGGCCGCATCGTTGGCCGCCGGAATCGGCGCGTCCACGGCGATGGCGGTGCCCGGGTGGGTGCCCCAGGTCAGGGTCGGGCGGATGTCGGCGGCGTCGATGTGCACTTCGCTGTCGAAGCGCGCGCCTTCATCGCTGCGCAGCTGCTGCCAGCGTGCCACGGCGGCGTCGAAGTCGGCGCCCTTGGGCCCGCGCGGGGTGTTGGCCACGAAGTCGAAGGTGACCTGGTCGGGGGCGACCATGCCGGCACGTGCACCGGCCTCGATCGACATGTTGCACAAGGTCATGCGCTGCTCCATGTCCATCGCTTCGATGGTGCTGCCACGGAATTCGATCACGTGGCCGGTGCCACCGTTGACGCCGATCACGCCGATGATGTGCAGGACCACGTCCTTGGCGCCGACGCCGGGCGCCAGTGCTCCATCGACGGTGATGGCGAACGTCTTGGCCTTGCGCTGCAACAGGCACTGCGTGGCCAGCACGTGGCCGACTTCGCTGGTGCCGATGCCGAAGGCCAGCGAACCGAACGCGCCGTGGGTGGAAGTGTGGCTGTCGCCGCAGACGATGGTCATGCCCGGCTGGGTGAAGCCTTGCTCCGGCGCGATCACGTGGACGATGCCGCGGTTGTCCGAGGCCATGTCGAACAGCTCGATGCCGTACTCGGCGCAGTTGCGCGCCAGCGTGGCGACCTGCGCTTCGGAGGCGGCGCTGGCGTAGGGCAGCGTGCCGTCGGCAGCGGCCGGCAGGGTCGGCGTGGAGTGGTCCATCGTCGCCTTGGTGCGGTCCGGGCGGCGCGGCGGCAGGCCACGCTCGCGCAGCTCGGTGAACGCTTGCGGCGAGGTCACCTCGTGGATCAGGTGCAGGTCGATGTACAGCACGGCGGGGGCGCTGTCGGATTCGGGAACCACCACGTGGGCGTCCCACAGTTTGTCGTACAGGGTGCGGGGTGCGGAAGTCATGCGTATGCCTGGCAGAAGTACGAAATAGCGAACATCAGTTGTGAAAGCGGAACGGTCAAGTCAGCGACGGCGGGCGAGCACGCGCAGGCGCACGTAGTCGGCTAGTGGCTGGCCGGCGGCATTGCGTGGCAGATCGGCCAGCAACGCGGTGGCGGCCTCGCGCACGGTAGCGCGTGCCTCCGCCGGCAGATCGTCCAGCAGCGGTGCGGCGAATACCCGCAGCCAGCCGGCCACGCCGGTCGGCAACGCGGTCGGGCGTGGCGTGCACTCGATCAGTTGAACCTGGAAGCCATGCTGGCGCAGGCGGTCAGCGTAGGCGTCCGCAGTGGGGAAGTACCACTGGAACGCGCTGGCGCCGTGGCCGTGGGCCACGCGTGCGGCCTGCACCGCCGCGATGATCGTGGCCACGTTGCCGTGGCCACCAAACTCGGCGACAAAGCGGCCACCGGGGCGCAGTGCGCGACGCACGCCCTCCATGACCTGATCGGGGTGGCCCATCCAGTGCAGTGCGGCGTTGCTGAACACCGCATCGAACTCACTGTTGAAGGACAGCGCATGGCCATCCATCACCTGCGCGTCGACGCCGCGCGCACGGGCGGCGATCACCAGCTCCGGCGAAGCATCCACGCCGTGGATGCGCGCGCCGCTCAGGGCCAGTTCGGTGCTGAGCACACCATCGCCACAGCCCAGGTCGAGGATGCGTTCACCGGCGCGCGGGTCGAGCAGGCGCGATACCGCGCCGCCGAGCAGCGGCACGAAACCGGCATCGATCGCATAGTCCTGGGCGTTCCACTGCTGGCCAGCCGCGCTGGCCGGGGTGATGGTGTCGAAGGCGCTCATGGCGGGTTCCTCAGGCGGTGACGGGGGTAGGAACGTCGGTACTGCTGTGGGCGGCGGCCTGGCGCTGGCGCAGCAGGCGGTTGGCCACATCCAGCCAGGCCAGCGCGGAGGCTTCAATGATGTCCTTGCTGGTGCCGGTTCCGTCGTACTCCACGCCTTCGTGGCGCACGCTCAGGTTGGCTTCGCCGCGCGCATCGGCGCCGATGCCGACGCTGTGCACGTGGTAGCTGTCCAGCATCAGCTGCACGCCGGTAGCGGCCGACAGCGCGCCGAACAGCGCATCGACCGGGCCGTCGCCCTGCGCGGTCTCGGCCACGCGGTTGCCATCCGGGTCAGACAGTTCGACCAGCGCGTTGGCGCGGCTGCCGACATCGCTGATGGTCATCGAGGCCAGGCGATAGCCCTGTGCGTTTGAGCCGCCCTGCATCAGTGTCTGCAGGTCGGCGTCGGTGACCACGCGTTGCTGTTCGCACAGGCCCTTGAACTGCTCGAACACCAGCTTCAGCTCGTCTTCGTCCAGCCAGAAGCCGAGCGCACGCAGGCGTGCTTCGACGGCAGCGCGGCCACTGTGGCGGCCCAGCACCATCTGCGAATCTTCCCAGCCCACGTCTTCCGGGCGCATGATTTCGTAGGTGCCGCGGTGGCGCAGCATGCCGTGCTGGTGGATGCCCGATTCATGGGCGAACGCGTTGGCGCCGACGATGGCCTTGTTGCGCTGTACCGGCATGCCGACCAGGCGCTGCAGCAGCTGCGAGGTGCCGACGATGCGCGGGGTGTTGATCGCGCTGTCCTGCTCGTAGAAGGCCTGGCGCACCTTCAGCACCATCGCGATTTCTTCCAGCGAGCAGTTGCCGGCGCGCTCGCCGATGCCGTTGATGGTGCACTCGACCTGGCGTGCGCCGCCTTCGATGGCGGCCAGCGAGTTGGCCACGGCCAGGCCCAGATCGTTGTGGCAGTGCGCGCTGAAGATCACATTGGCGGCGTTCGGCACGTCGGCGACGCCGGCGATGACCTGCTGGAACATCGCGCGGATCTCTTCCGGCGTGGTGAATCCGACGGTGTCGGGCAGGTTGATGGTGGTGGCACCGGCGGCAATGGCCACGCGCGAGACTTCGATCAGGTAGTCCAGCTCGGTACGGGTGGCATCCTCGGCCGAGAACTCGACATCGTCGATGTACGAGCACGCCAGCGCTACGTGCTTGCGTACCGATTCCAGCACCTGCTCGCGGGTCATCCGCAGCTTGTGCTCGCGGTGCAGCGGGCTGGTGGACAGGAACACGTGCAGGCGCGGATTGACAGCAGCCTCCAGTGCACGCGCCGAGGTCTCGATATCGGCCTGCAGGCAGCGCGACAGCACCGCCAGGGTCAGGCTCGGGCGGCGCAGTTCGCGGCCGATCAGTGCCATCGCTTCGCGGTCGGACTGCGAGCTGGCCGGGAAGCCGGTCTCGATGATGTCCACGCCCAGTTCGTCCAGCGCACGCGCCATCACCAGCTTCTGCGGCGGGCTCATGCTGCAGCCGGGGGACTGCTCGCCGTCACGCAGGGTGGTGTCGAAGATGCGGATGCGCGGGGTGGTAATTCGTTCGATGGTGGTCACAGGGAAATCTCCTCGACAGCGGGTGCGACGGCTTGCACGGGGGAAGGGGAAGACGTGGGGGAGGCGGTGGCGCTGGCCTTGCCGGGCGAGCGCGGGGTTTCGGTGCGCCGTCGCCGCGGTTTGCGTGGCGGGCGCGGACGGATGTCGGTGAGCAGGCCGGCCAGCACACCGGCATCGATATTCCCGCCGGACACCACCGCGCATTTGCGGCGGCCGGCAACGCGGCGGCCGGCGGCCAGCGCCAGCGCACCGGCGCCCTCGGCGATGATGTGTTCTTCCAGCGCCAGCCGCACCAGGGTTTCGCGCAGCTCGGCTTCGCGCACGATCACCACGTCGTCCAGCAGCGAGGTGCACAGGCGACGCGTCAGGAAGCCAGGGATCTTTACCCGTACGCCGTCAGCCAGCGAGGCGACGGGGGCGATCTCGCGCACGTCGCCGCGGATCGCGCGTGCCATCGAGTCGACGCCTTCCACCTGCGCGCCGATCACGCGCACGCCCTGTGATTTCAGTGCCAGTGCAACGCCGGAGGCCAGGCCACCGCCGCCGATCGGCACGATCACCACGTCCGGTGCATGTGCGGCCAGCTCGATGCCGACCGTGCCCTGGCCGGCGATCACGTCGGCGTCGTCGAACGCGGACAGGAAGCGGTAACCGTGGCGTTGCGCCAGTTCGACGGCGAAGGCATAGGCTTCGTCATAGCTGGTGCCGTGCTGGCGCACGGTCGCGCCCCAGTGGGCAACGCCGGCGATCTTGGTTGCCGGCGCGCCATGCGGCATCACGGTGATGGCCGGCACGTCCAGGCGATAGGCAGCCCACGCAACGCCCTGGGCGTGGTTGCCGGCCGAAGCGCAGATCACCGGGCGGGTATCGCCACGTTCACGAGCAGCCAGTAATGCGTTGAGCGCGCCGCGTACTTTGTAGGAGCCGGTACGCTGCAGGTTTTCCAGCTTCAGCCAGGTGCCGAAGCGTTCGGCATGATGCAGCGGTGTGGGCGGCAGGAAGCGGCGCAGGCGTGCCTGCGCGGCCAGGACATCGGCAACGGTTACGTCGCCAACATCGCTTTCCTTGCTGCCATCAGCGGCCGGCATGAGCCACCCGATGGTTGCTGACCACCGCCTGCGGGTACGAGCGGCGAAGAAGACGCCTCCGTACCGGCACCGTGTTGGAAACGGTACGGGAATTCATGCGGATACTCCTTCCAGTGCGGTCATCTGCACCGACACACAGTCGTAGATTTTTTCCATCTGCCGGCACAGGGTTTCCGCCGGGCGCTGGCCATCGACCACCAGCTGCAGGTGCCAGCGGCCATCGTCGGCGGCCACCGGCGCACCGCTGATCGCGCACGGCGCGAAGCCGCGACGCTCGGCCATGCCGATCACACGCAGCAGCGCGCCTTCGGCCGGGTGCAGCACCAGGTCAAGCCGGTATTGCATTGGGGATCTCCTGGCGGGCATGGGCGGGGTTGCTTTCCAGCATCGTGCTGTTGGCGGTGTTCGGCGGCACCAGCGGCCACACGTTGGCGCGTGCATCGATGGCCACGTGCAGCAGCGCCGGGCCCGGTTCGGCCAGCAGCGCGGCCAGTCCACCTTCGACGTCATCGCGTGCATCGATGCGGGTCGCGGCGATGCCGAACACCTTGGCCAGTGCCACGAAGTCCGGGTTGTCGGACAGGTCGATCTCGCTGTAGCGCTCGGCGAAGAACAGCTCCTGCCACTGCCGCACCATGCCCAGCGAACTGTTGTCCAGCAGCACGATCTTCACCGGCAGGCGGCAGCGGGCGATGGTGGCCAGCTCCTGTACGTTCATCATGAAGCTGCCATCGCCGGACACCAGCACCACGGTGCGATCGGGGCAGGCGAACTGCGCGCCCATTGCGGCCGGCAGGCCGAATCCCATGGTGCCCAGCGCGCCGCTGGTCAGATGGTTGCGCGGGTGGTTGAAGCGGCAATGCTGGGCCACCCACATCTGGTGCTGGCCGACATCGCAGGCGATCACCGCATCGACCGGCGCCAGCTCGCTCAAGCGCTTCAGCAGCGCAGGTGCGTAGATGTGCTGGCCGGGTGCGTCGTAACGCGCAGTGAAGCGTTCGCGATGCTGCGCGCAGCGCTTGCGCCATGTGTCCTGGTGGGCCTTGGGGGAGGGGAAGGCCGCACGCAGGGCGCGGATGGCATGGCCGACATTGCCGGGCACGGCGACATCGGCACTGCGCAGCTTGGAGATCTCGTAGGCGTCCGCATCAATATGGACGACACGTGCGAACGGCGCGAACTCGGCCAGCTTGCCGGTGGCGCGATCATCGAAGCGTGCACCCAGCACCAGCAGCAGGTCGCTTTCCTGCACCGCCATGTTGGCGGCACGGGTGCCGTGCATGCCCAGCATGCCCAGCGACTGCGGGTGGTTGGCCGGCAGTGCGCCCAATCCACGCAGGGTCATCACCGTGGGGATGGCGCTGGCCTCGACGAAGTCACGCAGGTCCTGCACGGCATCGCCCAGTGCGATGCCACCACCGGCGTAGACCACCGGCTTCTCGGCCGCCGCCAGTGCGGCGATGGCTTCGGCGATGGCGGCTTCGGCGGGGGCAGGCGGTGGTTCGACGCTGCTCGGCACGTGCGCCGGCAGATGGCTCGCATCGGCCAGCTGCACGTCCTTGGGCAGGTCGATCAGCACCGGGCCGGGCCGGCCTTCGCGGGCGATGCGGAAGGCATCGGCGATCACGCGCGGCAGGTCGTCAACGCTGCGCACCAGCCAGCTGTGCTTGACGATCGGCATCGTCAGGCCGAACACATCCAGCTCCTGGAAGGCATCGGTGCCCAGCAGCGGGGTGGCGACCTGGCCGGTGATGCAGACCATCGGCACCGAATCCAGCATCGCGTCGGCGATGCCGGTGACCAGGTTCGAGGCGCCCGGGCCGGAGGTGGCCACGCAGACGCCAACCTGGTTGCTGGCGCGTGCGAAGCCATTGGCGGCCAGTGCCGCGCCCTGCTCATGGCGGACCAGGATGTGCTTCAGCGACGAATCCACCAGCGCGTCGTAGAACGGCATGATGGTGCCGCCGGGATAACCGAACAACGTGCGGACGCCTTCGGCTTCCAGCGCCTGGGTCAGCCAGCGCGCGCCGTTGGCTGGCGCGCTGCGGTGTGTGGAAGAGTTCATGGGGGAACCTTGCAAAGCGGGTGGGGGAGGCCGCGTGGTTACGCGGCCTGTCCTTGCAACCAGACCATCTTGGCGCGCAGTTCCTTGCCTACCTTCTCGATCGGGTGCTCCAGATCGGCCTGCTTGAACTTGTTGTAGTTCGGCAGGCCTGCTTCGTACTCGGCCACCCAGTTCTTGGTGAAGGTGCCGTCCTGGATGTCCTTCAGTACTTCCTTCATGCGCGCCTTGGTGCCGGCGTCGATCACGCGCGGGCCGCTGACGTAGTCGCCGTACTGCGCGGTCTCGGAGATGAACTCCAACATGCGCGAGATGCCGCCTTCATAGAACAGGTCGACGATCAGCTTCAGTTCGTGCAGCACTTCGTAGTAGGCGATTTCCGGCTGGTAGCCGGCTTCGACCAGGGTCTCGAAACCGGCCTGCACCAGCGCCGAAGCGCCGCCGCACAGCACCGCCTGTTCGCCGAACAGATCGGTTTCGGTCTCTTCCTTGAAGGTGGTCTGGATCAGGTTGGCGCGTGCACCGCCCAGTCCGCCGGCGTAAGCCAGCGCGAACTCGGCCGCCTTGCCGCTCTTGTCCTGGTAGACCGCCCAGATGCACGGCACGCCACGGCCGATTTCATACTCGCGACGCACCAGCGCGCCGGGGCCCTTGGGTGCGACCAGCACGACATCGAGGTCCTCGCGCGGCTTGATCATGTCGAAGTGCACGTTCAAACCATGCGCGAACAGCAGCACCGCGCCCTGTTTCATGTTGGGTGCCAGCACATCGTCGTAGAGCTTCTTCTGCACCATGTCCGGGGTCAGCACGGCGACCAGGTCGGCGTCCTTCACCGCATCGGCCGGTGCTTTCACGGTGAAGCCGTCGGCCTGCGCCTTGACCTCGGTGGGGCCGCCCGGACGCAGGCCTACCACCACATCGAAGCCGGATTCACGCAGGTTCAGCGCGTGGGCGCGGCCCTGGCTGCCGTAGCCGATGACAGCGATCTTGGTCTGGGGCAGGTCGTTGGTGCTCATGGGGGAGGTTCCTTGCGGTGGGAAGAAAAAAGAACGGCCGGTCGTCTTGGGGACGTGCCGGCCGATCAGGGGAAAGCGGTGGGGGAGGCGCCATGCGTCGCACAGGCACAGCCACCACGAGGCGTTGTGGTGGTGCTGGTCCAGGTTTTGAAGTTGGCGTTGTTCATGGTGGTTGCGTCTGAAACCAGGTCCTGAAATGAAAAAACCCGCACCTGGGCGGGTGCGGGTTTTGATGAGTTCCGGAGTGTTTGTTGCTTACACGCTGGCTCGTCCCGCACCTGTTGGTTGGGTAATAAGTACGAGCACAAGAATCGAACGCAGCGAGGCGGCGCCGATGTCGGCGGCTTCGATGTGGGTTCGCGGTGGCGTGTTGTGTTGCAGCATGTGATCGAGAGAAACACAGCCATTTCGGCGATGTCAACCCTCGCGACGGAATTCTTGTCGGTTTCCGTTGCATCCAGCGCAATCGCTTGCGGCACAAGGATGGTTGCCGCTGAAAGTGTTTCGGTGAACCGGAATTCACTCTTTTCGAGGCGGTTTTTGCGCGGATTACCGGGCATCTGCCGCTGTGCTCGCCGGGCATGGCCCGGCGCTACCGAAAGGGCGCCCGGCGGCCATGGGCGCGTCCGCGCGTGGTAGCGCCGGGCCATGCCCGGCGGAATGTCAGTGCCGTCCATGACCTCTGCCCGATACCGCATGAAGGCCACAGCGGCGAAGATCGGGGAACCACCCTTCCATCGGAACCCTACCGTGTCCCGACGCCTTGCCCGTTCCCTGCTTGCCGCCGCCGTGCTGGCTGCCGTGCCCGCGCTGTCCTTCGCTGCCGACCGCATCACCGGCCATACCTTCGCCACCCGTTCGGAGGTGATCGCCCCGCATGCGATGGCCGCCACCTCGCAGCCGCTGGCCACCCAGATCGCGCTGGACGTGATGAAGGGCGGCGGCTCGGCGGTGGATGCGGCGATTGCCGCCAACGCCGCGCTCGGACTGATGGAGCCGACCGGCAACGGCATCGGCGGCGACCTGTTCGCCATCGTATGGGACCCGAAGACGCAGAAGCTTTACGGCTACAACGGCTCGGGCCGCTCACCGAAGTCGCTCACCCTGGCCGAGTTCCAGCGCCGGGGCCTGAAGGAGATTCCCGCCACCGGTCCGCTGCCGGTGTCGGTGCCGGGTGCAGTCGACGGCTGGTTCGCGCTGCACGACCGCTTCGGCCGCAAGCCGATGGCCGACAACCTCGCGCCGGCCATCCGCTACGCCCGCGACGGTCACCCGGTGGCCGAAGTGATCGCCTACTACTGGGATCGCTCGGTGCCCAAGCTGTCGCAGTACCCGGGCTTCAAGGAGCAGTTCACGATCAACGGCCACGCCCCGCGCAAGGGCGAGATGTGGAAGAACACGAACCTGGCCAGCACGCTGCAGAAGATCGCCGACGGTGGCCGTGACGCCTTCTACAAGGGCGAGATCGCCCGCACCATCGGCGACTACTTCAAGGCCAACGGTGGCTACCTGAGCTACCAGGACATGGCCGACCATCATGGCGAATGGGTTGAACCGGTCAGCAGCAACTACCGTGGCTATGACGTGTGGGAGCTGCCGCCGAACAGCCAGGGCATCGCTGCGTTGCAGATCCTCAACGTGCTGGAAGGCTACGACTTCTCGAAGATCCCGTTCGGTTCACCCGAACACGTGCACCTTTTCGTTGAAGCGAAGAAATTGGCTTTCGCCGACCGCGCGCGCTTCTATGCCGATATGGCGTTCCAGCCGGCGCCGGTGCAGAAGCTGATCTCCAAGGAGTACGCCGCGCAGCGCCGCGCGCTGATCTCGATGGACAAGGCATTGAAGGAAGTGCAGCCGGGCACGCCGAAGCAGCTGGAGGAGGGTGACACGATCTACATGACCGTGGCCGACGCCGACGGCATGATGGTGTCGCTGATCCAGTCCAACTACCGCGGCATGGGCAGCGGCATGGCACCGCCAGGACTGGGCTTCATCCTGCAGGATCGTGGCGAGATGTTCGTTCTGCAGAAGAACCATCCCAATGGCTACGCACCGGGCAAGCGCCCGTTCCAGACCATCATCCCGGCGTTCATCACCAAGGGCGGCAAGCCGTACGCCAGCTTCGGCGTGATGGGCGGCGCGATGCAGCCGCAGGGCCACGCGCAGATCGTGATGAATCTGGTGGACTTCGGCATGAACCTGCAGGAGGCCGGTGATGCACCGCGCATCCAGCATGAAGGTTCCACCGAACCGACCGGGCAGGCCACGGCGATGACCGATGGTGGTGAGGTGAATCTGGAAACCGGCTTCCCGTACGAGACGGTGCGTGCGCTGATGCGCAAGGGGCATCGCATCGTGTTCGCCGACGGCCCGTATGGTGGCTACCAGGCGATCCTGCGTGATCCGGACACGGGCGTGTACTACGGTGCTTCGGAGAGTCGAAAGGATGGGCAGGCAGCGGGGTATTGAGGTTTCCGGCCACGGACAGTTTCCGTGGCCATCACCGCAGGAAAAGAAAAAAGAAGAGCAAGAGCAACGGCAACAGCCGCGCGCTTTGGGTTGGGGTCGGATCCGTTTTCCGCAGGAAAACGGATCCGACCCCTTCTTGTTTTCCGATACACCTCATCCACGCATGGCGTGGATCTACTACCCACACCGCCCCGCCCAACCAGCAGCAACCCAGAGCCGCGTTTGCTGTTGCCGTTGCTTGAAGAAAGCGGTGCAGCCGCAGGCTGCAAAACAACCCTCAATCCTGATCCTGCGCGCGCGCTGCCTCCGCCTGGGTCTCCTCCTGCGCCGCCATCTCGCGTGCGATCCACGCATCGATCATGTGCCGCTGGCGCTGCGCCTGCCGCCGCTCGCGGGTGTACTCCTGGTCCAGCACCCGGTACAGCGACACCATCACCAGCACCATCAGCAGCGCAAACGGCAACGCCGCAATCGTGATCATGCCCTGCAGCGCATCCAACCCGCCCGCGAGTAGCAGCGCACCGGCAATCAGCGCCACGCCCACGCCCCAGGCCAGCTTGCGCTTGGGGGGCGGATCGCCGGCCTCGTCGGTGGACATGCTGGCCAGCACCAGCACCGCCGAGTCGGCCGAGGTCACGAAGAAGATCATCAGCAGCACCAGCGCGATGCACGACAGCAGCAACGGCAGCGGCATGCTGTCGAACATGGTGAACAGCACCGTCTCGTAGCCGTTGCCCAGCGCCTGCAGCAGGTCGGCCTGGCCGAAGATCTGCATCCAGATCGCGGTGCCGCCGAATACCGAGAACCAGAAGAAGCCCAGCAGCGTCGGCGCCAGTACCACGCCGATCACGAACTCGCGCACGCTGCGTCCACGCGAGATACGTGCGATGAACGAGCCGACGAACGGAGCCCAGGAAATCCACCAGGCCCAGTAGAAGATCGTCCAGTCGGCCACCCAGGTGCTGGACGAGAACGGCGACATGCGCAGGCTCATCGTCACCAGCTGGTTGAGGTAGGAGCCCAGCGTGGTGGTGAAAGTATTGAAGATCGCGCCGGTGGGGCCAAGCACCAGCACCAGAAGCAACAACACGGCGGCCAACGCCAGATTGAAGTTGGACAGCCATTTGACACCACGGTCGACGCCGCTGAGCGTGGAGGCCATGTACAGCACGAACGCCACCGCAATGATCACCAGCTGCAGCGGAGGGCCCGCGTGCAGGCCGAACACGCGCTCCATGCCAGCGGCGATCTGGATGGTGCCGAAGCCCAGCGTGGTGGCAACACCGATTGCCGTTGCAACGACAGCGGCAATATTGACCACACGCCCGATCCAGCCACGATGGTGGCGACCGATGATCGGCTGCAGCATGTCGCTGACCAGGCCACGCCCGTTGCGGTTGAACTGGAACCAGGCCATCGCCAGGCCGATCAGCGCATAGATGGCCCATGGGTGCAGGCCCCAATGGAAGAACACATAACGCATGGCGGCGCGCGCGGCGTCCATGCTTTCGGGGGCCAGCCCCTCCGGAGGCTTGCTGAAGTGCGAAATGGGCTCGGCGGCGCCCCAGAACACCAGGCCGATGCCCATGCCGGCGGCGAACAGCATCGACATCCAGCTGGCGCGCGAGAATTCCGGTTCGGCGTCTTCGCCACCGATGCGCAGGTTGCCGAAGCGGCCGAAGGCGAGATACATCAGGAACACCAGCGCCAGGAACACGACCAGCAGGTACAGCCAGCCAATGCCGCGGATGAGTTCACCGAGGATGCTCTGCACCACGGCATTGAAGGGGCCCGGTGCAACACCGGCAAGCAGCACCAGCAGCAGAACCAGTGCGATGGAAACGCGAAACACCATGAAGGGGCTTCTCCGATCAAGGGATTGAGGGGAGCGAGCAGAGCTTGCTGCGAGGGGCCGGCGGCATGCAGCACGAACCGGGCAGGGGCCGCGAAGGCGGCGAGCGGAACATCGGTCGCAGCGACACGATGCGCGTGCACGTTACTGAACGCGATGTCACGGTTCTGTTAATACAGAAACAGCGGATCCACGCCGTGCGTGGATGCAACAGCCAGGAGCTGCAGTGCGTTCTATGCTCTAATGCGCACCAAGAAGCGGGGGTACCGCGGCCATGTGGCCACGGTTGAGACAGTCCCTTGGAACCTGATCCGGCTCATACCGGCGTAGGGAAGCTTTGCAATGCAGCCATGCCCGGACTCCGCCCAAGGACCGTCCGGGCGCGGCAGCAGTGCGCCGCCGCTTCGTCCCCGACCTACCTGGACGATGCCCGATGAACGCACAGCTCTCCGCCCTGCAGCAACAGGCCCAGCAACTCTCCGAATCCGTGACCCGGCCGATTCCCGGTTCGCGCAAGATCCACGTGCCCGGTTCACGCCCGGATCTGCAGGTGCCGATGCGCGAGATCGCGCTGACCCGCACGCCGACGCTGTTCGGCGGCGAAGAGAATGCACCGGTCACGGTCTACGACACGTCCGGCCCCTACACCGATCCGGACGTGCGCATCGATCTGTCCGCCGGTTTGCCGGAACTGCGTCGCGGCTGGGTGGAAGAGCGCGGTGATACCGAGCAGCTCGACGGCCTGAGTTCGTCGTTCGGCCGCGATCGCGAACATGACCCGAAGCTCGACGCTGTGCGCTTCCCCGCGCGCAGCCTGCCACGCCGGGCGCGTGCAGGTGCGAACGTCACCCAGATGCACTACGCACGCCGCGGCATCATCACCCCGGAGATGGAGTTCGTCGCCATCCGCGAGAACCAGCGGCTGGACGCGATCCGCGATGCCAGCCTGCTGCAGCAGCATCCGGGCGAGGCATTTGGTGCCTCGATCCAGAAGATCATCACACCGGAGTTTGTGCGCGATGAGATCGCACGCGGCCGCGCGGTGCTGCCCAACAACATCAACCACCCGGAAAGCGAGCCGATGATCATCGGCCGCAATTTCCTGACCAAGATCAACGCCAACATCGGCAACAGCGCCGTCTCTTCGGGCATTGCCGAGGAAGTGGAGAAACTGGTGTGGGCGATCCGCTGGGGTGGCGACACGGTGATGGACCTGTCCACCGGCAAGCACATCCACGAAACCCGTGAATGGATCATCCGCAATTCGCCGGTGGCGATCGGTACCGTGCCGATCTACCAGGCGCTGGAGAAGGTCGATGGCCGCGCCGAAGCGCTCACCTGGGAGATCTTCCGCGACACGCTGATCGAGCAGGCCGAGCAGGGCGTGGACTACTTCACCATCCACGCCGGCGTGCTGCTGCGCTACGTGCCGCTCACTGCAAAGCGCGTGACCGGCATCGTCAGTCGCGGCGGCTCGATCATGGCCAAGTGGTGCCTGGCCCACCACAAGGAAAACTTCCTCTACACGCATTTCGAAGACATCTGCGAAATCATGAAGGCCTACGACGTGACCTTCTCGCTGGGTGACGGCCTGCGCCCGGGCTGCATTGCCGATGCCAACGATGCTGCGCAGTTCGGTGAGCTGGAGACGCTGGGCGAACTGACGAAGATCGCCTGGAAGCACGACGTGCAGACCATGATCGAAGGCCCCGGCCATGTGCCGATGCAGCTGATCAAAGAGAACATGGACAAGCAGCTGCGCGAGTGCGGCGAAGCACCGTTCTATACGCTGGGCCCGCTCACCACCGACATCGCGCCGGGCTACGACCACATCACCAGTGCGATCGGTGCGGCGATGATCGGCTGGTTCGGTACTGCCATGCTCTGCTACGTGACGCCGAAGGAACATCTGGGCCTGCCCAACCGCCAGGATGTGCGCGACGGCATCATGGCCTATCGCATCGCCGCGCATGCAGCCGACCTGGCCAAGGGCCACCCTGGCGCGCAGGTGCGCGACAACGCGCTGAGCAAGGCACGCTTCGAGTTCCGCTGGGAAGACCAGTTCCACCTTGGCCTGGATCCGGAGAAGGCCAAGGAGTTCCACGACGAAACCCTGCCGAAGGATGCGCACAAGCTGGCGCACTTCTGCTCGATGTGCGGCCCTCACTTCTGCTCGATGAAGATCACCCAGGACGTGCGCGAGTACGCGGAGAAGGGCATGCAGGAAAAGTCGGAGGCGTTCCGCGCCGCGGGTGCCGAGGTCTATCACCAGGGGTAATGCGGAAGCGGGGGTGCCGGCCAGCGGCCGGCACTACCGCTCATCACGCCGCTCCCCGCTATCCTCCGCCCATCACCCCGGGGAATGGATGCCATGCCTGTTGCCTTGACTACCCGCTGGCTGGCCATGGCCCGCCGCAATCCGTCCGCCTGGCTGCTGGGCGCCCAACTGCTGGCGGTGCTGCTGTATCCCGCATTGGATGACACCGCCGCGGGCCGCGCGGCGCTGGGCATGTTCGGCATGGCGGTACTTGGCCTGGCGCTGTGGGTGGTTCAGCGCAGCCCGCTGGGGACCTGGCTGGCGCTGTTGCTGGCCATCCCTTCGGTGGTGTTCTCGTTGGCGGGGGCATTGCTCGACCGCACCGCACTGCTGACCACCGCGCAGTTGCTGGAGAGCCTGCTGTACTTCTATACAGCCGGCGCCCTGATCGCCTACATGCTCCAGGACCACAAGGTCACCCGCGACGAACTGTTCGCTGCAGGCGCGACCTTCACCCTGCTGGCGTGGGCATTCGCGTTCGCATTCGCCGTGTGCCAGCAGTGGTATCCGGGCAGTTTCCAGGGCACCGGCGGTGGTCCGCAGCGCAGTTGGATGGAGCTGCTTTATCTCAGCTTCAGCTTGCTGTCCGGGGTGGGGTTGAGTGACGTCGTACCGCTGCATCCACAGGCACGCGCATTGGTCATGCTGGAGCAGTTTTCCGGCGTGATGTACGTGGCTTTGGTGGTTTCGCGACTGGTCGGATTGACCATGTTGAGGCGTGTCTGAAAATGAACGCCAGATAAAAATGTCGCGCCCAAAAGGGCGCGAATGGTGTTGCCAATTATGTGAATGCGTCGGCGAGAGAGAGCCTGATGTCGACCACGCGATAGGCGAGGTAACCGCCATAGGCTAGTATTCGCGCGCTTCATTGTTTTTGCGGTATGCGCCGATGCTTTGTGCGGAGTCTGGCTTTTCGCTGTTCCCAGGACGGGACGGTATCGAAGGCGAACACTGCCCGGGACCTGTCTCCACTGTGTAGCGGAAAATGAACAGCAGCGAATTCCAGCCCCCCGGATTCGATCGGATCCGGATAGGAGAGTGCACCGTCACTCTGTCCTCGCGCGAAGTCGAGGTCGTCGGTGCGCGTCGCCCGCGCCGGCTGACGCCGAAGGCGTTGGGCGTGCTGCGTGCGTTGCTGCGGCAGCCGGGACGTGTTGTCACCCGCGATGAACTGTTTGCAGAAGTGTGGCCGGATACGTTGCCGACCAATGATGTGCTGACCCAGGCCGTCACCCAGCTGCGCAAGGCGTTCAGCAACGACGACGACAACGGACAGGCCTACATCGAAACCATCGCCAAGACCGGCTATCGCCTGCTGGTGCCGGTGCAGGTACTGGACGATGTCGAGCCGGTCTCATCGGTGATGCCTGACAACGAACCGGTGGAAGCGCGGCCTGTGACCGCAGCGGCTGCCGAGGCTCCTGTGCACGTGCAGAACATGCGTCGCCGCTGGCGTCATCTTCGTCGCCGCGTGCTGCTGGTACTGGGTGTGGTGATGCTGGTCGCGTTGCTGGTGTTGACCGTGCTGCTGCTTCGCCGCGCACCGGCCAGCAGTTCGGCAGTGGACGCTGCCGTGGAGAACGGCACGCGGGTGATTGGTAGTCCAGAGCGGCCCTACCGGCTGATCACTGCCACCAGCGGCTTTGAAACCTATCCCACGCTCTCACCTGATGGTTCGATGGTGGCCTATGAAGGCGCCAACGAAGATGGCAACGGCGGTGGTGCGATCAAGGTGCAGACCTCCGGCAACGCACCCGCGCGGCAGTTGCTGCTGCCACCGGCCGGTGCGGTCGATCGCTTCCCGAACTGGTCGCCGGATGGACGCGAGATCGCCTTTGCGCGTTTCGCCGCCGATGGTGGCTGCCAGGTGCTGGTCGCCAGTGCCACGGGCGGCGCAGTGCGCCAGGCCACACGTTGCGATGGCACCGAACTGCTCAGCTTCGACTGGACGCCGGACGGTCGTGGGTTGGTGTTCGGCAGCATGGTCGGACGCTACGCACACCGCGGCATCCGCGTGTTGGATCTGGCCAGCGGCCAGTGGCGCGCGTTGGAGTACAGCGTCGACCAGGATGACTTCGATTACGCACCGCGCTATTCGCCCGACGGACAGTGGCTGGTGTTCGTGCGCAACCCGCAGTTGGGTGATCTGTGGCGCATGCCGGCCAGTGGCGGCGTGCCCGAACAGCTGACCAACGAAGCGGCCGAGCTGCGCGGCTGGGCCTGGCTGGACGATGGCCGCACCATCGTGTTTGGTCGCCGCGTCGACAGCGAAGCGCGGCTTTACTACCTGGATGTCGAGCGCCATACGCTGCGTGATGCCGGCCTGGACGATGCACAGTGGCCGGCAGTGTCCCGCCGCGGCGGCATGCTGGCCTTCGTTCACCGGCGCGCGCAGTTCGGCGTGTTCAAGGTGCCGATACAGGGGAATGGCGCGCCTGAGCGCTTGTTTGCCTCCAGTGGCCGCGATGGGCAGCCGATGGCCGCCCCGGATGGCCGCCAGCTGGTCTTTACCTCGGACCGCTCCGGCAGCTTCGCGCTGTGGTGGGCGGACATGCAGCGCCCGGATTCGCTGCGGCCCATTGAAGGACTGCGGCCGGAGGCGCGGCAAGCGCCAGACTGGTCGGCCGACAGTCGGCAATTGCTGGTGGTCGGTCGCGACGAGCACGGACGCACCGTGGTGTATGAAATCGCCCCGCGCGATGAACGCCTGCATCCCTTGCCCGTCCCGGCAGAGCAGCCCCTGCAGGCGCTGTATGGCGCCACACCGGAACAACTGCTGGTGGTCGAGCGTGATGCCGACCAACGCACCCGGCTGAGCCTGTTCGATCGCAGCGTGCAGCCCTGGCGCCGGCTCGCCAGCATCGATGGTGTTTCGCAGGCGCGCTTCGACCGCAACAGTGGCCGGGTGTTGTTCACGCGGCTGGCCGCTGGCGGGCTGTGGTCGGTGGATGCGGCGTTGTCGCCGGCCAGCGTGCTGCAGATCAGCGATGACCGGCCCAGCCGTTGGCGATACCGGGCCTGGACCGTGGCCGGTAACAGCAGCATTGGTTACCTGGGTACATCGACCCGCTGTGGCACGTCCCTGGTGCGCATCCAGGTCGGCCGCGAGGAACCGGAGCGCTGCCTGGACGCAGAACGGCTCAGTGCCGGCAACGGGCTCAGTGCCAGTGCCGATGGACGTGACCTGTTCGTGGCGATGGCGGTCAGCGATGGTGCCGACATCGGTGTGATGCGACTGCCTGAACGCCCGCCCGCACTGTTCCCGGCCTTCTCCAAGTTGCTGTTGTTCAAGGGAAATGGACCTTCGTAACTTTTTCGTCGGGACCTCGCCGCGAATTCGTGGCGATCTCGTAGGACTTTCCTGACGCGGTGCCGCCTGATTTGGCAAAACGGAGTCCTGTACTAGGCAAATCCGTGGTGCCCCCATGCGTCAACTCTCGCTGGCCGATCGCGGCCAAACCGTCTCCCTGGATCGCTCGCTCGACGATGTCGCCCCAACCTGCCTCGGCGTGGCCCGGCTGGGCAGCCTGCAGACCGCAGGCACCAGCTTCACTGTGTGGATGCAGGTACGTGGCAGTTCCTGGGTGGAAGCCAAGGAAGGACGTTTCCGCCTGCGCCAGGGTGAGTGGATCGCCTTCGAGAAGGAATCACGTCCCTTGGTGCAGGCCGGTCGCAACGGGCTGTGCATCGGCCTGAACCTGACGGTCGAAGCCCTTCGCGTGCTGACCGAGATGGCCGACTGCGGACTGTATGCCGGTCGTGGCCGGATGAACCGCGGCGATGCCCGTGTTGCCTTGCGGCTATGGCGCGATGCGCTGGCCAGCGGCCAGCCGGCCCAGGCGCTACGGCCGCTGCTGCTGCACCTGGCAGGCCTGCAGCGGGGACTGGCCGACAACGTGCAGCGCTGCCCGGGGCGTTCGCGCAGCCGCAAGCGGCAGGTGTTCGGCCGCATGCAGCGCGCCCGCCTGTACCTGGAAGGCAACAGCCACCGTGTGGTGCGCATCGGTGAACTGGCCGAGCTCACCAACTTCTCCAGCTGGTACCTCTCCAAGACATTCCAGAGCCTGTACGAGGAAAGCCCGCAGTCGCTTTCAGCACGGTTGCGTCTGGAACGGGCGGCCGATCTGCTGCGCGACACCGACATGATGGTCGGAGAGGTCGCTGCGGCCAGTGGTTTCGACAACTGCTGCAGCTTCGCGCGTGCGTTCCGCGCCCGCTACGGCCAGTCGGCTTCGCGCTTCAGGGAGAACGGCGGCTTGCTCCCGCCACATTCTGCAAAGTCTCCGGTTGGTTCGCGCAAATACAGCGCTGCAACGCAATCGTAACGTGCTGAGGTGTTTTAACACGCTGCTAACACGTACCTTGGAGAGATTGATGAACGTTCGTAATCCCGCAGTGCGGTTCGGCTTGCTGCCGGCCGGCATCGCGCTGGCGCTGGCGCCGGCCTTTGCTTCGGCTCAGGAAGCAAAGGGCACCACCGACCTGGACCGCATTTCGGTCACCGGCTCGCGTATCCGTGGCGCCAACATGGAGACCCAGCAGCCGATCCTGACGATGACCCGTGAATCCCTGGAAAAGCAGGGTTTCTCGAGCGTCGCAGACGTGCTGGGCAACCTGACCTCGGCCGGTTCCCCGGCCATCTCGCGTTCGGAATCGCTGGCGTCCGGCGAGAACGTGGGCGGCTACTACGTTGACATCCGCAACCTGGGCGCCGCGCGCACCCTGGTGCTGATGAACGGCAAGCGCCTCGGCGCGACCACCTCGGGCCTGCAGGATCTGAGCCAGATCCCGATGTCGGCGGTGGAGCGCATCGAAGTCCTGAAGGACGGCGCTTCCTCCATCTACGGTTCGGACGCGATTGCTGCGGTGGTCAACGTGATCACCCGCAAGAACTTCGACGGTGGCGAAGCCAACGTCTACGTCGGCCAGTACAGCGATGGCGACGGCGATACCCAGCAGTACTCGATGACCCTCGGCGCCCGTGGCGAGCGCGGCAGCCTGACCCTGTCGGCCGAGTACTCGAAGATGGATCCGGTGTGGGCGAAGGACCGTTGGTACAGCCGTGATGGCGCCAAGGGCCCGAACTCGGTCGCCGCCGATGGCAGCCCGATCAGCCAGTTCGGCAGCTGGTGCAACCCGACCCAGGTCGATTGCTCCGACTCCAAGACCGCCGTGTGGAAGACCCTGAACCCGGGTGGTGATCCGAAGAACCCGAATGACTACCACGTCATGACCCCGGCGGAGTATGCAAACTCCAACGAGCAGATGACCCTGCTGACCGGTGTCAAGCGCAAGTCGCTGTACATCAACGGTACCTACGACTTCACCGATTCGATCAGCCTGAACACCGACGTGCTCTACAACGAGCGCCAGACGTTCCAGCAGATCGCGGGCTATCCGTTCCAGTCCAGCGCCTGGGAACAGCCGTTGGCCGGTGACAGCGCCTTCAACCCGGTCGGCCAGGACGTCAACGTCCGTCGTCGCCTGTGGGAAGTGCCGCGCACCACCGACAGCCAGATGAAGACCCTGCGCTTTGCTCCGACCATCAGCGGCTTCTTCGAGCTCGGCGGCAAGACCTTCGACTGGGATGTCGGCGCACTGTGGAACCGCAACGAGACCATCAAGCGCAGCCGTGGTGACATGAGTCTGATCAGCGCCGGCCAGGCGATGGGCACCTCGTTCATCGATGCTGGCGGCGTGGCCCGCTGCGGCACCGCGGCCAAGCCGATCCTGGGCGATTGCCGCCCTTGGAACCCGTTGCTGCCGTACGGCGCAAATGGTCAAGGCTCGCTGGCCAACCAGGAGCTGCAGGACTTCCTGTTCCCGACCTACACCACCCGTGGTGAGACCAAGACCACCAGCTTCAACGCCAACCTGGCCGGTTCGATCGTGACCTTGCCGGCTGGCGACCTGGGCTTTGCTCTGGGTGTCGAACACCGCAAGGAAGAAGGCAACTACGTGCCGGACGCCTTCGCGCAGTCGGGTATGTCCACCGGCCTGGGCCAGAAGCCGACCAAGGGTCAGTACGACCTGAACGAAGTCTTCCTGGAACTGAACGTGCCGATCCTTGCGGACAAGCCGTTCGCCAAGGAACTGACCCTGAACGTTGCCAGCCGTTATTCGGACTACAGCAACTTCGGTGGCACCACCAACAGCAAGTTCGGCCTGACCTGGCGTCCGCTGGATGAACTGCTGGTCCGCGGCACCTACGCCCAGGGCTTCCGCGCTCCGACCATCAACGATCTGTACGGTGGCCTGAGCTCGAGCTTCGAGCGTTACATCGATCCGTGCGCCGTTGGTGCCCCGGGTAGTGTTGCTGGCAACGCGGCCTGCTTGGCCGGCGGCGCTCCGGCCAACTACGTGCAGCTGGGCCAGGGCAACGTGCCTTGCGCCACGCTGCCGTGCCAGTCGGGTGACCAGTTCGTCTCCGGTGCCAACCCGAACCTGAAGCCGGAAACCTCCAAGAGCACCACCTTCGGTGTGGTGTGGAGCCCGCGTTGGGTGCAGGGCCTGGACCTGTCGCTGGATTGGTACAAGTACGAAATCAGCGACATGATCATCGCTGACAGCGTCGACCGCATCCTGCGTGACTGCTACGTGCTGGGCAACTCCGCCCGTTGCGGCAGCGTGACCCGTGCGGCCGATGGTCACATCAGCGGCATCACCTACGGCACCGCCAACCTCGGCAAGATGAAGACCGAAGGTTACGACGTCGGCGTCAAGTACCGCCTGCCGGAACTGGCCATCGGTCAGTTCAACATCGATTGGCAGACCAGCTACACCGCCAAGTACGACGAACAGGCCCAGAACAGCGCTGGCGACAACATCATGATGGGCCGCGTCGGTGAGTCCGGCGACACCACCGTGTTCCGTGTCCGTTCGAACCTGGGCGTCAACTGGCAGTACGGTGATTTCGGTGTGAACTACACCGCGCGTTACTACTCGGGCCTGCGCGAGTCGTGCATCTCGATCGGCTGCACCGATCCGGATCGTTACGCTTACGGCGAAAAGGCTCCGGTGCGTCGTACCGGTTCCAACACCTTCCACGACCTGCAGGTCAGCTGGAAGGCACCGTGGGATGCCACCATCGCTCTGGGTGCAAACAACCTGTTCGCCCACAAGGGTCCGCTGATGTACTCGGCTCCGAACTCGAGCTTCGCCTACTACGGCGGTTTCGATGTCGGTCGCTTCCTGTACATGAAGTACACCCAGCGCTTCTGATAGTTCGAAGTGCAATCGCAGTAACAGGAGGGCGGGCCGCAAGGTCCGCCCTCTTTTCTTGTAGGGAAATTCCGAAACATGTTGGAAGGTGAGCGAGGTCACGATCCTGTTGTGTCGTAATCAACACAGTCAAGGGGTCCACTTCCGGACGCCTGCACATGGAGAGAGCGATGAAGAGCACGCTGTTGCACAAACTGTCCGCCGCTGCCCTGATCTATGCAACGCTGGTGGGAGCGGTATTCGCGCAGGGACTCGGAGTCTGCGGTGGTGGACTCTACTGCGAAGAATTCCGACAGCAGTGCCTGGCTGCAGGCAAGTCGAAGGTGATGTGCGATCTGCAGTATCGTCATTGCGTACAGGACGCCTGCGGCGCGCGCTGATACAGAAAAGGCGCGCCTTCGCAGGTGCGCCTTTTATCGGTCCTGCCAGTGTGATGGAGAGACTCAGGCCTCTCCTGGAATCAGTCCCATCAACGCATTGGCATGCTCGCGCCACTGCGGCAGCTTGTTGAGTACACCCGCGCGCTGCAGGTAGTCCTCGTCCACTGGATCGCCATTGACCAGCGCCAGTGCCACATGCACCGCGCCCGTGACCCAGAAGCTGCGGGTGCTGGCACGCTGTGGCTGTAGGTGGAACGCCACCGCTTCGATGATCGGCATCGGCAGCCCCCACAGGCCCAGCAGGTAGGCACCGGCTTCGGCGTGGCCTGGGCGCGTATCGCCCGCCAGCGACGGCTCGGTGCGCTCGTTGCGTACACCCGGCAGCAGCAGGCCGATATCGGCCAGCAACGCGGCGGTCGCGCCCAGTTCGGCGCTGGATTCAGGCAGCAGGCGTGCGGCCAGCCGCGAGGCAAGCAGGGCACGCTGCTGCAGCGAGTTGCGTTCGGCCGTGGACAACGTCGGTGCCGAGAACACCTCGCTGGCCAGTACCAGGTCGCGCAGCGTCGACAGGCCGAGGCGGGTCACGGCGGTACGCAGATCGGCAATGGTGCGGCCCTGGCTGAAGAACGCCGAGTTCGACAGCTGCAGCACCTTGGCCGCGATCGCCGGATCAGCGGCAACCAGCTTGGCTACGTCGGCGCTGTCGGCGTCGTCGTCATGTTCGAGCGCCTGGGTGAGGCTGAGGTACAGGTGTGGCGGCGACGGCAGCTTCTCGATGCGGCCGATGGCACCGCGCAGGCGTGGGCTGTCCAGTACCTCGCGCAGCTCTTCCAGGCTGGTCAGTGCTTCCAGCAGTACTTCCGGCGCCAACGGCAGCGGCAGGAAACGATGGGCAACGCCGATCAGGCGCGCCGGCGGCGGCCGGTTGCCGTGTTGCGCATCGACCAGCGCGATGCGGATGGTCTCCGGACGCAGCGTACGGATCTGGCCGAGCAGCGTGGTGGCATTGAGGTCCGGCAGCTGTGGGCAGACGATTACCGCATCCACGCCCTGCGTGGCCACCGCAGTCATCGCGGTCTGGCCATCGGTGGCGGTCAGCGGCTGCCAGTCTTCCCCAAGATCGGCAATGAATTCGGTCAGCTCAACCGGCAGGCTGGCTGCATCCCCAACAAGCAGAATACGCACGACACATTCCCCTGGCTGTCTCGACGATGGATGTCGACGACGTGTGAAGTGACGCAATTTACCTAATACGGCAGCAAGAGTGATGTGCCGCAGTCATGAAACGTGACCCGCATCGCTCCGACGGCATGCGCCGGAGCGATCCGGTTCAGGCTCAGGCCTTGCTGTCGAGATGGCGCTGGTGCGCCTCGATCAGGATCTGCTTGGCCTCAGCGGCGCCACCCCAACCGTCCAGCTTGACCCACTTGCCCTTCTCCAGGTCCTTGTAGTGCTCGAAGAAGTGGCCGATGCGCTCCAGCCAGTGGCTGGACACCTGCTCGATGTCTTCCACGTGGGCGTAGCCGCCGAACACCTTGGTGACCGGCACGGCCAGGATCTTCTCGTCGCTGCCTGCCTCATCGCTCATCTTCAGCACGCCCACCGGACGGCAGCGCACGACCGAGCCCGGCACCAGCGGCAGCGGCAGCACCACCAGCACGTCGGCCGGATCGCCGTCGCCGCACAGGGTGCTCGGCACGTAGCCGTAGTTGCAGGGGTAACGCATCGGGGTGGACAGGATGCGGTCGACGAAGATCGCGCCGGTTTCCTTGTCCACTTCGTACTTCACCGGCTCCGAGTCCTTCGGGATCTCGATGATGACGTTGATTTCTTCCGGCGGGTTCTTGCCGGGCGAGACGAGTTCCAGACCCATGGTCGTGCTCCAGGTGGGGGTATAGACGGATAGCCCCCCATTTTATGCCTTTGCCGGGCGCTGTGCAGGGGAGGGGGCCGACAGTACGACACGGCGGCCGCCCACACGTGCTGGTGGGGTTGCCCGATGGGGACGTCGGGACGGCGGGTGCAGGCTGGAACCCTCATCCCGAGGAGCTCCCGCATGAAAGTATCTGCCCTGCCGATCGGCCTGACCTGCGCGCTGCTGATGGCGCCGCCGGTACAGGCGTTTCCCTATGTCGACCTGATCGACTACCCGTACCAGGAGGCCAACTGGGACCGCTTCTTTGCCCTGGAAGGCCGGTTGCAGCATGGCTTCGATGCCATCTGTGGCGACACCTTCTGCGAGGGCGAATACAGCGACATCCGTGCCCTGCGCCTGCGCTGCTCGGTGGATGCGGTGCGCGGCACCGTCCATGAGTGCCTGTGGGCATTTGCCGCCAGTGACCTGGAGGTCTCCCGCAACGATGGCGCGATCGTGGCCCGGCAGCCGACCTGGCTGTGCCGGCTGCCGCTCATGCCGGGCACGGCGGTGGAAGACTTCCATGCCGCCCTGGCCGCTCGCAATCCGCTGCACGACCCGCTGCCAGGCACGTCGCAAAGCGCCTACGACGGACTGACCGAGTGCATTCACTGATGAGAACGTGACTGATTCGCATTAACGGAGTAGCATGCGCGGCGCCTTCCGTCTGTCCTCCGGCTCTGCGCATGTCCTCCAATGCCGCCTCCCTTACCGAACTGCTGATCCGCGAGCGGCCGGCACTGCTGCGCCGGGTGCAGCGCATCCTCGGCGGAGACAATGGTGCCGAGGATGTGATCCAGGCGGTCTGGTTCAAGGCCCGTGGGGTCGACGACAGCCAGGCCATCGACAACCCGCGGGCCTATCTGTACCGGTTGGCCGCCAACCTGGCCACCGACCACGGCCGCGAATCGACCCGTCGCAACCGCCTGCTTGCCGACCACTACCTGTGGGGGCCGGACGAGGTGATCTCGACCGAAGAGCAGGCGATGGCACAGGACGAACTGCAACGGGTGCTGGATGCTGCCGGCCACCTGCCGGAACCGACCCGTACCATCTTCCGGCTCAATCGCCTGCAGGGCGTGACCCAGGCCGAGATCGCACGCCGCCTCGGCGTGTCGGTGACCACCGTCGAGAACCACGTGCGCACCGCGCTGCAACGCCTGGCCTGGGCGCGCAGCGGTCGATGATCGACCGGGCTTGGGGCTGGCCCTCGCTGAAACGTCTTGATTACTGGACCGTGCATGCGGTCTAGTTCCTTCGCCCGCGCTTGAATGCGCCTCTCTGCCAGCCCATGAGCCCGCCGAACACGCTGCCCGCCGCCAACGATGATGCCCTGGCCGAACAGGCCCGGGGCTGGATCGCGTGGCTGGCAGCAGGCGACATCAACGATGCGCGCATGCACGAGTTCGAGTGCTGGCTGGCATTGCCGGGGCATCGCCGTGCCTTCGAGCACGAACGTGTGCTGTGGCGCAGTGCCGGGCCACGTCCGCCGCAGGCGGCAACGATCGCGCGGCGCCGGCCACAGCGCCTGCGGTGGGTGATGGCTGCCGCTGCGGTGCTGGCGATGCTGGTGGTGTGGCCGGAAGCATGGCTGCGCGTGCAGGCCGACCATCGCAGCACCCATGTCGTACAGAACGTGCAGCTGCCTGATGGCAGCCGTGCGGTGCTGGATGCCGACAGCGCGATCGCCGTGCACTTCGATGCGAATGCGCGACAGATCGAGTTGCTGCGTGGTCGGGTCTGGTTCGAGGTCAGCCCGGATGCGCAGCGGCGTTTCAGCGTGCGTGCCGGCAATGGCGTGGTCGAGGACATCTCCACCGCGTTCACCGTCGCGCGCGGCAATGACCGGGTGGAAACCCAGGTCGGGCAGGGCAGGGTGCGTGTGGCCAGCCCGGCCGACGGTGGCTGGACCTACCTGCAGGTGGGCCAGCGTGCCGTCTATGGCGAGCGCAGTGGCGTGACGCGTCTGCAGGATGTGGCGGCCGACAGTGTGGGCGCGTGGCGCCAGGGCGAGCTGCTGCTGGAGCAGGCCAGCGTCGCCGACGCCGTGCAATGGGTGGGGCGCTACCGTGCCGGCCCGACGTTCGTGCGCGGTGACCTGTCTCGGTTGCCGGCCGTCAGTGCGGCGCTGCGCATCGATCGCCCGGAACAGGCGCTGGATGCATTGGCGGCAACGGCAGGCTTGCAGGTCACCCGCCTGCCGCTCGGGGTCGCCATCATCCATCAGTAGCTCCACGCCATGCGTGGATGATCGTCCCAGTGTGCCGACCAACGGTCGGCACCCACCGCTACAACCGGCCGACCAACCGTCCGCACCGCCGCGACCGCAAATCGCTCTTGGGGTTGCCGCGCGCTCAACCGTCTTACCTCGCGAACGTACCCGCCGCCGCCACGTACGTCGCCGTGTCCGCGCCTGCCGCGGATGACGCCGCGCCCGCGGCTCCGATTACCTGACAGGTTTCCCCCATGTTCGACTCCCATCGTCCGGGCCGCGTGCTGCGCCCGTCCCGTCTGTGCATCGCGCTGTTGGCTGCTGGCCTTGCCAGCGCCGCACCTTCGTCCGTACTGGCGCAGAGTGCTGCCAGCGGTCATGCGGCCATGCAGCGCTTCGACATTCCCGCACAGGCGCTGGATGAAGCGCTGCGCAGCTACATGCGTCAGTCTGGTGTGCAGGTGGTGTATCCGGCCACTCTGGCCCAGGGCGTGACCTCGCACGCGGTCAGTGGCAGCCTGTCCTCCGAAGAGGCCCTGGCCCGACTGCTGCAGGGCAGTGGTCTGGCAGTGCGCCGGGTTGGCGCCGATGCGGTCACCCTGGAAGCGGCAACCCCGGTGCAGGCCGGCAGCGGCGTGATCGTCACCGACACGCTGAGCGTGGCCGGCGACCGCATCGACCGTGGCGCGACCAGCGACGAGGCCCGCCTGCTCGACAGCTATCGCAGCGTCGGCTCGACCACCACGCTCAACCGCACGCAGCTGGAGCGTTTCCGCGGCACCTCCAACGGCGACATCGTCAAGGGCGTGGCCGGTGTCACCGCCGGTGATCCGCGCGTGGGCAACGGCTTCGACGTCAACATCCGCGGCATCCAGGGCCAGGGCCGGGTGCCGGTGATCATCGACGGCGGCCAGTCCAGTATGGACACCTATCGTGGCTACGCCGGCCAGTCGCAGCGCACCTATCTCGATCCGGACCTGATCTCCAGCCTGACCATCACCAAGGGCCCGAGCCTTCAGGCCAACGCCTCCGGCGGCATCGGCGGCGTGGTCGAGATGGAAACGCTGAAGATCGGTGACGTGCTGCGCGAAGGCCGTGACTTCGGCGTGCGCGTGCGTGGCGGCCTGGCCAACGCCAGCGTCAACAACCTGCCGTCCTACAGCGCCGCGCCGCGTTCCGACCGCAGCGCCACCGGCAGCCAGTTCTTCAACGTGGCTGCGGCAGGTCACTGGGACCGCTTCGATCTGGTCGCTGCCTACGCCTACCGCGACAACGGCAACTACTTCTCCGGCAAGCACGGTTACGACGACTTCCCGCAGGACCGACGCACGCTGGCACCGCTGAATCCGCCGCGCACCGAGGTGTTCAACACTTCGTCGCGCTCGAAGTCGGCGCTGCTCAAGGGCACCTGGCGCATCGACGATGTGCAGACGCTGGAAGCGGGCTATCGCCGCTACGAAGGCACCGCCGGCGAGATCATGGCGTCGCAGATCATCCGTGTGGATCGTGACCGCATTCCGCAATGGGATCCGGGCCACGTCGACATGGACAGCTACACGCTGCGCTATCGCTTCAATCCGGACAGCGAGCTGATCGACCTGCGCGTCAATGCCGCGTACACCGACACCGACAGCGTGATGTACAACAGCCTGACCGGCATCACCCCCTGGTACTTCGATCGCCGCACCGAGTGGTACGACGCGCCCAGCTTCAGTGGCGACCCCGGCTACAAGGATGCCTACCGCAATCCGCTGCGACAGAAGCGCTTTGGCCTGGATGCCAGCAACACCTCGAAGTTCGACACCCGGGCCGGTGCGTTCACGCTGGACTACGGCCTGTCCTACAGCGACGAAGACATCGCGCCGGGCAGTTCGGGGCCGGTCATGCACGACGATCTGGTCAAAAACCGTTTCCTGCGCAACGCCGAGCGCAAGGAATACAGCGCCGTGGCCTCGCTGAAGTGGCAGCCCGATGAGCATTGGGAACTGCTGGCCGGCGGCCGCTGGAACCGCGTGGATGTGCATGACCGCAACCGCCTGGCCACGCCCGATGCCTATGAGGTGCAGGGCCAGTACCGCTACACCGAACTGCTCAATGGCAACCCGGAGCTGCCGTCGTGGCGGGCCAAGCGCATCGCGCTGCTGAACTGGTATCCGGATGCCAACGGCAACTTCACCCAGGAATCGCTGCTGGCCTCACCGTACAAGAAGGGCACGGTGGGCGACATCGGTGGTTGGAACTTCTACGACGCCGGCAAGGCGCAGGACCTGGAAGTGCCGGTCAGCTGGACCTGGTCGCAGCCGATCCGCCGTCGCGACACCGCATTCTCGCCGACCGCCAGCGTGGCCTACCGCTTCAGCGAAGACACCATGGTCTACGTGAAGTACGCCGAAGGCACCAAGCTGCCGAGCCTGTTCGAGACCACGCTGGGCCTGTTCACCGCGGCCAAGCCGGTGGGCGAGCTGAAGCCGGAGCGTGCGCGCAGCTGGGAAATCGGCGCCAGCACCATCCGCTATGACCTGTTCACCGCCGGCGATCGCCTGGCGCTGAAGCTGGCGTACTTCGATACCCGCATCGACGACCTGATCACCCGTGACTACCGCACGCTGTCGGCCGGTCTGATCCGCAACGTCGACCAGTTCAAGGTCTCGGGCATGGAGTTCCAGTCCAGCTATGACAGCGGCAAGGTATTTGCCGATCTGTCCGCGCACTATTACTTCAAGGCCAAGACCTGCGCCCCGGACATCGCCGCCGAGCGCCGCGCCTACGGCGCACAGCGCAAGAACGGCGAGCTGGCCAACACGCCCGACTGCGTGGACGGCGGTTTCGAGGGTTCGTACACCAACACCCAGAACCCGCCGCGCTACATGGTCAACCTGACCCTGGGCTCGCGCCTGTTCGACGAGCGCCTGACCTTCGGCACCCGCGTGGTCCACAACGCCGGCCCGATCAGCAAGCTGGACAAGGACTGGAACGTGGGCCTGTCGGCGATCCAGCAGTTGTACCGGCCGACCACCCTGGTGGATCTGTTTGCCAGCTGGAGCTTCAATGACCAGCTGTCGGTGGAAGCCGGCGTGGACAACCTGACCGACCGCTATTACCTGGACCCGCTTGCCCTGGGCGTGATGCCGGCCCCGGGCCGTACCGCGCGCCTGGCGTTGACCTGGAAGTACTGATCGGCGGGGTCGGATCCCTTTCCTGCAGAAAGGGCTCTGACCCCATCAGGTACGGTCATCCACGCATGGCGTGGATCTACCGGACAGCGGGTAGCGCCGGGCCATGCCGGCGGATCGTGCAGATGAAGCGGCAGCGCCGGGCCATGCCCGGCGGATCGTGCAGATGAAGCGGTAGCGCCGGGCCATGCCGGCGGATCGTGCAGATGAAGCGGCAGCGCCGGGCCATGCCCGGCGGATCGTGCAGATGAAGCGGTAGCGCCGGGCCATGCCCGGCGTCTGCTTACAGCCCGGTCGAAGCCTTCACCGCATCTTCGTGCAATGACTCGTTCAGCTCGTCCACCACAGTGCTCCATGCCGCATCGGCCTGCAGCGATTCAGACAGGAACTGGCGCTGTGCATCGTTCCAATAGGCAGCCTCGGCCACTTCAACATCGGTGGCCAGCTGGTGCTCGCGGATGAAACGGGCGATGCCCTCGGCGCTGGCGTCCAGGCCCAGCTGCAGGAACAGATTGGTCATGCGCGGTTCGGTGGTGATCATCGTCGGTTCCGGGTGGAAAAAGGGGATGGCCCATTATCGGTGCACACGGGCTTGGGGAAAGCCCCGCGGCGAACGTCTACAGCAGGACGACCCTCCTGGCATTCCCCCATGAACGCACACATCGCTCCTGAAGACAGCCGCAGCCTGCGGCTCAAGGCCGCCACCCGCGACAGCCACGGTGCCCTGGACAAGCGCATCATGGCCGGCGACATTTTCGCCGACCGCAGCAACTTCGCTCGCTTCCTGCGCGTGCAGTATCGCTTCCACCGCAGCATCGATGCGCTGTATGCCAACCCTGCGCTGGACGCACTGCTGCCCGATCTCGGTGAGCGCCGGCGCCTGACACAGGTCGCGCGTGACCTGCAGGACCTGGAGCAGAGCCTGCCGGGCGCGGACATCGCCGCACTGCCGTCGGACCTGGCGCTGCCGGCCGCCCTTGGCTGGCTGTATGTGGCCGAAGGCTCCAACCTCGGCGGCACCATTCTGTACAAGATGGCCGCCAAGCTCGGCCTGGACCGTGATTTCGGCGCCCGCCACCTGGCCGCGCATCCAGATGGCGCGGCGCGCCACTGGCGTGAGTTCACCGCTGCGCTGGACGCGGTACCGCTGAGTGCCGAACAGGAACAGCAGGTGATCGATGCGGCCGATGCCGCGTTCCGCAGCGTGCACGGCCACGTCGAAGTGGAATTCGCCTGATGCACGGTGCGCGCCCACAGGTGCAGTGCTGATGCGCTGGCTCTGGTTCGCGCTGGGCTGGCTGATGGTGGGCCTCGGGGTGATCGGCGCGTTGCTGCCGGTGATGCCGACCACCATCTTCCTGATCCTGGCCGTGGGCTGCTTCGCGCGCAGCTCGCCGAAGTTCGAGCAGCGCCTGCTGGCGCATCCGCGTTATGGCCCCTCGTTGCGGCTGTGGCGCGAGCAGGGCGCGGTATCGCGCAAGGGCAAGGCGTTCGCCAGTGCCGGCATGGCGGTGGGCTTCGCGCTGTTCTGCTGGGGCGCGCACCCGTCCTGGCGCTTGTTGTTGGGCGTGGGCCTGTTCTTCGCGGTCAGCGCCGGCTACGTACTGAGCCGACCGGCACCGCGGCTGGAGCCCAATCCGGTCGTGGAAGTGGACGACGCCAATGATCCGCGCGCGGCCCGCCGCCGCGCAGCGACCCCTGATGCTGATGGAAACCGAGACGATGCTGCCTGCTGACCTGGCCCCCGTGGCCGCCCCCGCATTGACCCCGTGGGGCATGTACCTGGCCGCCGACGTAGTGGTGAAAACCGTGATGATCGCGCTGGCACTGGCATCGCTGGCCACCTGGACCGTGC
Organism: Stenotrophomonas sp. ATs4; assembly: GCF_051861585.1. Classification (NCBI taxonomy): domain Bacteria; kingdom Pseudomonadati; phylum Pseudomonadota; class Gammaproteobacteria; order Lysobacterales; family Lysobacteraceae; genus Stenotrophomonas; species Stenotrophomonas sp. ATs4. The sequence continues at coordinate 117,509 of NZ_JBLYPK010000009.1, forward strand.
TGCTGGCCAAGGGCTGGGAGTTGGCCCGCCAGGCCCGGCAGCTGCGCGCGGCGCGCGCGCTGTTGCTGCAGGCGCCCAGCCTGCCCGGTGAGAGTGCGGATGCCAGTGTGCAGCAGGGCATTGCGTTGGCGATGCTGGATGCGGCCCGCACCGAGTTGCGCCTGTCGCAGGATCTGGAAGGGCGCGACGGAATCAAGGAGCGCATTGCATCGCGTCTGGACCGCATCGAGCTGGAGACCGCGCGCGTGCAGCGGCGCGGCATCGGTGTGCTCGCCAGCATCGGCGCAGTGGCGCCCTTCGTCGGCCTGTTCGGCACGGTGTGGGGCATCATGAACAGTTTCATCGGCATCGCCCACAGCAACACCACCAATCTGGCGGTGGTCGCGCCGGGCATCGCCGAGGCCCTTCTGGCGACCGCGCTCGGCCTGGTCGCGGCAATTCCCGCGGTGCTGGTCTACAACCACTTCAGTCGCGTGTTGGCCGGCCTGCGGGGTCTGCTCGGAGACCTGTCTGCGGCTGTGCAGCAGCTGGTTTCGCGCGATCTCGATCGCACCGTGCCGCGTACCGCAGCAGCACCGCTGCGTGCGGTGCACTGAGGCACGACGATGGCGATCAGGACCGCGTCCGACCGCGACGACACGCCGGAAGAAGCGCACGAGATCAATGTCACGCCCTTCATCGACGTGATGCTGGTGCTGTTGATCATCTTCATGGTGGCCGCACCGTTGGCCACCGTATCGGTGCCGGTGCAGCTGCCGGCCAGCAGCGCCAGTGCCACGCCGCCGGAACAGGCGCCGGTGTATGTGACCGTGCAGGCCGATCTGTCGCTGCGCGTTGGCGAACAGGCCGTGGCGCGCGACGGGCTGGCGGCTGCATTGCAGGTGGCCACCCACGGCGACACCGCGCAGCGCATCTTCCTGCGTGCCGATACCCACGTGCCCTACGGCGAACTGATGGCGACGCTGGATGCGTTGCGTGCAGCGGGCTACCTGAAGGTGGCGCTGGTTGGCCTGGAGCAGGGAGCGCGATGAAGGGGCTGCGGCGCTGGGCGACCAGCCTGGCGATCGTGCTGTTGGTGCATGCGCTGCTGATCGTTGCGGCCTGCTGGTGGGCGGCGCGCGCACCGGTGCTGGCTGCGACGGCGCCGCCCGCCGCGCTGATGCTGGAACTGGCACCGATGGCGCAGGCACCGCCGGTGCCGCCGCGCGAGGTCGCCACCGGTCCACTGCAGCAGCAACAGCAGCGGCAGGCGCCGAAGCCGGCCCTGCGCGAGCAACCGAAGGCGCCGGTGCAGCCGCAGGGTGACCTGCCACCGCAGCGTACGCCGGAGCCGACGTCCTCGCCGGATACCGCTGACGCCAACGTCGCGCAGACCAGCGCACCGCCGCAGGTGGCGGCCGATGCGGCCGCGCGCTATACCGCGCCGCAGACCACGGCCGGCGAACGCAGTCGCGCCGAGGCGACCTGGGAAGGACGCCTGCTCGGGCATCTGCAGAAGCACCGCCGCTATCCGCGCCAGGCCGAGCGGCTGCGCCAGCAGGGCGTGGTCTACGTGCGCTTTGCCGTGGCCCGCGACGGCGCGGTCTCAGGGTTGAAACTGGGTCGCAGCAGTGGCTTCGCGCTGCTCGACCAGGAGACGCTGGACACCGTGCAGCGGGCCGGCCCGGTCCCGGCGCCACCGGCCGAAGTGGCCGGCGACCCGGTGGAAGTGATGGTGCCGGTGTCGTTCTTCCTGCGCGGTCGCTGACCGGCCCTGAGGGGCGGATCCCTTTCCGCAGGAAAGGGCTCTGACCCCGTAGGGCCGGTCATCCACGCATGGCGTGGATCTACTACGGGCAATCACCGCACACCCGGCATGGCATTACAGCAGCGGCACCAGCAGCAGCGCCACGATGTTGATGATCTTGATCAGCGGGTTGATCGCCGGGCCGGCGGTATCCTTGTACGGGTCACCGACGGTGTCGCCGGTCACCGCGGCCTTGTGTGCCTCGCTGCCCTTGCCGCCGAAGTGGCCATCCTCGATGTACTTCTTGGCGTTATCCCAGGCACCGCCGCCAGTGGTCATCGAAATGGCCACGAACAGCCCAGTGACGATGGTGCCGATCAGCAGGCCGCCCAGCGCGCGTGGCCCCAGCAGCAGGCCGACCACCACCGGCACCGCCACCGGCAGCAGCGAGGGCACGATCATTTCGCGGATCGCCGAGCGGGTCAGCATGTCCACGGCACGGTCGTACTGCGGTTTGGCCGTACCCTGCATGATGCCGGGGATCTCGCGGAACTGGCGCCGAACTTCTTCCACCACTGCACCGGCGGCGCGGCCGACCGCTTCCATCGCCATCGCACCGAACAGGTAGGGAATCAGACCGCCGATCAGCAGGCCGATGATCACCGTGTGGTCGCTGAGATCGAAGCGGAATTCCTGTCCTGGATTGGCCGCCTGCAGGTTGTGGGTGTAGTCGGCAAACAACACCAGCGCGGCCAGTGCTGCCGAGCCGATCGCATAGCCCTTGGTGACCGCCTTGGTGGTATTGCCCACCGCATCCAGCGGGTCGGTGATGTCGCGGATCTCCGAAGGCAGCTCGGCCATTTCGGCGATGCCGCCGGCGTTGTCGGTGATCGGTCCGTAAGCATCGAGGGCGACGATCATGCCGGCCATCGACAGCATGGCCGTGGCGGCAATGGCGATGCCATAAAGGCCGCCCAGCGCGAACGCACCCCAGATCGCCGCACACACGGCGACTACCGGCAGCGCGGTGGACTTCATCGAAATGCCGAGACCGGCAATGATGTTGGTGCCGTGGCCGGTGGTCGAGGCCTGCGCGACGTGCTGGACCGGCTTGTACTGGGTGCCGGTGTAGTACTCGGTGATCCACACGATCAGGCCGGTCAGAACCAGGCCGATCAGCGCGCAGCCATACAGCGCCATCGGCCCGTGCACGTTGTCGGCCATCAGCCCGGTGGTGATCGGGTAGAACGCGATCGCCGCCAGCACGCCGGAGACGATCACGCCCTTGTACAGCGCGCCCATGATCGAGCCGCCCGGCTTCACCTTGACGAACAGGGCGCCGATGATCGAGGCGATGATCGACACACCGCCGAGTACCAGCGGATACAGGACCGCATTCGCTCCTGCCTCGGCCAGCATCAGGCTGCCCAGCAGCATGGTCGCGATCACGGTCACGGCATAGGTTTCGAACAGGTCGGCGGCCATGCCGGCACAGTCGCCGACGTTGTCACCGACGTTGTCAGCGATCACCGCCGGGTTGCGCGGGTCGTCCTCGGGAATGCCAGCTTCGACCTTGCCGACCAGATCGGCGCCCACATCGGCACCCTTGGTGAAGATGCCGCCGCCCAGACGCGCGAAGATCGAGATCAGCGACGAACCGAACGCCAGACCGACCAGCGCATGCAGCGCCTGCTCCATCGGCAGGCCCATGCGCAGCAGCAGGGCGTAGTAGCCGGCCACGCCCAGCAGGCCCAGGCCGACCACCAGCATGCCGGTGATGGCACCGCCGCGGAAGGCGACGTCCATCGCCGCGCTGATGCCGTGGCGTGCGGCCTCCGCAGTGCGCACGTTGGCGCGTACCGACACGTTCATGCCGATGTAGCCGGCCGCGCCGGACAGCACCGCGCCGACCGCGAAACCAACAGCGGTGTACCAGCTGAGGAAGATGCCGACCAGAACGAACAGCACCACACCGGCCACGCCGATGGTCAGGTACTGGCGGTTGAGGTAGGCGCGTGCGCCTTCCTGGATGGCCGTGGCGATGGCGACCATGCGTTCATTGCCGGTGGGTTGGCGCAGGATCCAGCGCGCCGAGACGATTCCGAACAGGATCGCGAGAATGGCGCAGCCCAGCGCCAGTGACAGCCCGTGACGTTCCAGCATTAGACCCCTCCGCAGAATGGATGGACAAGCATCCAGTGGCGATGAACTGCACCACGAGGGGGACGACGGGCTGCAGCCTGGAACCAACCCGTACCGACCTTGGTGGTCGTCCGACGTATGGCGGTGTTCAGCATTCCCTGGTGACCGCAGTATGCGTTCACCGGCGCCGGGATGGTAGCGCCGGTCCGCGCCGCATGACCCGTGGGCGCCCTCCAGATGAACGCATCGCCATGCGCGCGGAACCCGCCGCCGGGCCATGGGTGTGCTTTGAGAGCCACAGACCCTTTGCACCCCGTTAAGCCAACCTCTGCAAGCCTGCCCCGAGTCCTGTAGGAGAATTTCCATGCGCCTGTCTCTGTTTCTGCTTGCTGCCCTGGTCCCGGCTGTGCCGGCGTTCGCTGCGGAAACGCCGGAGCTGCAGCGCGCCGTGGGTGCCCCCCAGGCCGTTGGTGCAGTGCATACGCTGCGACAGATCCCAGAGGCCTGCGCACGCCTGGAAGGTGCGTTCACCGGCCAGGCTGCCGAACCGTATCGCTTCGCACCGGTGCGCACCAGCGAGCAGTGCCAGCCGCGCGCGCGCTTCGTCGACTACGCCAAGGCACAGCCGAGTGTGGACAAGGGCTGGAAGCTCAACGATGTGATCCGCGTGCCCAATGCCGCCTGCCCGGCGCAGCAGGCGGTGGTGCGGGTGTGGCGCCTGCCGGTGAACAACACCCAGGCGCTGGATGGGCAGGGCCAGTCGCGCATCTATCTGGAAGAAGCCAAGAAGCAGGCCGCTGCCGGCAAGATCCCGCAGGTGACGATGTTCGCCGCGCAGTTGCAGATGGAAGGCAAGGCCTGCAATTGAGGTCATCCGGCAGCGCGAATCGACGCATGGCGTGGATCTACTGGATGGGAGACCTGGGGTAGTGCCGGCCGCTGGCCGGCATCCCGCCATCTTCACTCCGCCAGCTTCGCTCCACGCGCCAGCAGCAGCTCGCGCAGCGCCTTGCGGTGGCAGTGCGCTTCGTCCTCGCAATAGCAGCCCACGCTGATGTCGCTGTGCTGCGACAGCGCGGCCAGCAGGTCCAGCGCATGGGCCGCATCGGGCGCCTTCATCTCGGCCTTGTAGTGGCGGAAGAAGGCATTCCAGTCGGCCGCGGTCTTCGCTTCATGCGCCTGCTTCACCAGCGCCGCGCTGGGTGACAGGGTCGGGAACCAGACGTCGTACCAGTCCTGTTTTGCGAACTCACTGCGCGGCACGCCACGCGGCGGTCGCCGTACGGTGCCGATGCGCAGCCCCTCGCCGGCAGTGCGTGGAGTACCCAGTTGAACAACACGCAGTGCCACGGTGTGCCTCCACTAAAAAGGGGACGGAGGGGATTAAGTCGTATCCGACCCATCGCTGACACTGTTGGAGATGACGGAGGGGCAGATACGACTTAATCCCCTCCGTCCCCTTTTTCGGCTCAGCCTTCGAAGGCGGGCAGCTTCTGCTTCACCGCCACATTCTTCAGCGTCACGTACTTCGGCAGGCCATCGGCACCATACGGCAGCGGGGCTTCGCCCTTGATCAGCGGCGACAGGTAGGCGCGCGCCTTGGCCGTGATGCCGAACCCGTCGCGGCGGATGAAGCCGGCGGGCATCTTCTTTTCATGGTTGGCGATCTTCGACAGCGGTGCCGCTTCGATCTTCCAGCGGTAGGGGGCGTCGCTGCTGCGCACGATCACCGGCATCACGCCATTGTGGCCCTTCAGCGCCAGCTGCACGGCGGCCTTGCCGACCGCCTGTGCCTGCTCCCAGTCGGTCTTGCTGGCCAGGTGACGGGCCGAGCGCTGCAGGTAATCGGGCAGCGCCCAATGCACCTTCAGGCCCAACTGGTCCTTGACCCGGCCGGCCAGGTGCGCGGCCACGCCGCCCAGCTGCGAGTGCCCGAACGAGTCCTTGCCGCCGCCGGCGTCGGCAACGAAGCGGCCATCGGCGGTAGCGATGCCTTCCGAGGCCACCACCACGCAGTAGCCGACGCGTTCGACCACGGCCTTGACCTTGGCCAGGAACGCGGCCTCGTCGTAAGCGCGTTCGGGCAGCAGGATGACGTGCGGTGCTTCGTCATCGCCGTTGCCGGCCAGGCCGGCGGCCGCCGCCAACCAGCCAGCGTGGCGGCCCATGGCCTCGTAGATGAAGACGCGGGTGGAGGTCTCGGCCATCGCCGCTACGTCCAGTGCCGCCTCGCGCACGGAAACAGCGGTGTACTTGGCTGCCGAGCCGAAGCCCGGACAGGTGTCGGTCACCGCCAGGTCGTTGTCGATGGTCTTGGGCACGCCGATGCAGGTCAGGTCGTAGCCGGACGCCTTGGCCAACTGCGAGACCTTCAGCGCGGTATCGGCCGAGTCGTTGCCGCCGTTGTAGAGGAACCAGCGTACGTCGTGGGCCTGCAGTACCTGCAGCAGGCGGTCGTAGCGGGCACGGTCGGCGTCCAGTGATTTCAGCTTGACCCGGCACGATCCGAAGGCGCCGCCCGGGGTGTGGGCGAGGGCGCGGATGGCTGCGGCACTCTCCTTGCTGGTGTCGATCAGCTCCTCGCGCAGCGCACCGAGGATGCCGTTGCGGGCAGCCAGGACCTTGATGCCCTTGGCGCGGGCCTGCTCGATCACCGCCGCTGCGGTGGCATTGATGACCGCGGTGACGCCGCCGGACTGGGCATAAAGGAGAGTACCGTTGCGCATGCTTCTACCTGCTCGGGGGAGGGGACATTGCAGTGACATTACCCGTATGCGGTAAAGTGGCGCTATTGCGGTGCAGCGATACCGGTCCGTCCGGGACGCGAACCTTCTTAATTTTCAACACGTTGGAGTCAGGTCAATGCGATTGGTTCTGTTGGGACCGCCCGGTTCGGGCAAGGGGACACAGGCGACGCGCCTGAAGGAAAAGCTGGGTATCGCCCACATTTCGACCGGTGACATGCTGCGCGCGGAGATCGCTGCCGGCTCTGAGCTGGGCAAGCAGGCCAAGGCGGTCATGGACGCCGGCAACCTGGTATCGGACGACATCCTGCTGGGCATGCTGGAGTCGCGCCTGACCCAGGCCGATGTCGCCAAGGGCTTCATCCTCGATGGTTACCCGCGCAATGTGGCCCAGGCCAATGCGATGGACGGCCTGCTGGCCAAGATCGGCCAGCCGCTGGACGCCGTGGTTCAGCTGGACGTGGCCACCGAACTGCTGGTCGACCGCATCGCCGGTCGTGCCAAGGAGCAGGGCCGCGCCGATGACAGTCCGGAAGCAGTGCGTCAGCGCCTGCAGGTCTACAACGACCAGACCGCCCCGGTGGTCGACTTCTATGCCGCCCGTGGCACCCTGGCCCGCGTCGACGGCGTCGGCGAGCTGGACGAGATCGAAGCCCGCATCCTGGCGGCGATCAAGGGTTGAACCGGCCGGGCCGGCGTCCTGCCGGCCCCTGGCACGTAAAAAAACACAGGCCTGATCCGCGAGGATCAGGCCTGTGTCGTTTGATAGGCGCCAGCGAAGGGCTTGCTCAGGGCCCCACAGCATGAGCTCCCTTGGGGATGGCCTCTTGGGGAGTAGGACCGGTTCGGGTACTGCGGCTGGCAGTTCGAATTGTGTCCGGGTTCACAGAACATCGCTATCAGGATTTCCCTGACAGAAGATTGGAGTTTCCTCACATCCTGTGTAGGACTTGTCTTACCCCCGGTCGGACATTGGCCCTATACAGCCGTCATCGGTCACAATCCTCGGTCATGAGCAGCGTACATATCCTTGCAATCGCCGGCACCTTCATGGGCGGCGTGGCCGCCCTGGCGCGGGAACTGGGCCATACGGTCAGCGGCAGCGACCAGGCCATCTATCCGCCGATGTCGACCCAGCTCGAGCAGCTGGGCATCACCCTGGACCAGGGCTACCGCGCCGACAGCGTGCCGGCCGGCACCGGCCAGGTGGTGATCGGCAACGCGCTCTCGCGCGGCAATCCGGCCGTTGAAGCCGTGCTCGATGCCGGCCAGCGCTACATTTCCGGCGCGCAGTGGCTGTCCGAGCAGGTCCTGCCGGGGCGGGATACCCTGGCCGTGGCCGGCACCCACGGCAAGACCACCACCACCACCATCCTCACCTGGCTGCTGGAAAGCGCCGGGCGCTCGCCCGGTTTCCTGATCGGCGGCGTAGCCGAGGACTTCGGCGTTTCAGCCCGGCTGGGCCAGGGCCGCGAGTTCGTGGTCGAGGCCGATGAGTACGACACCGCCTTCTTCGACAAGCGCAGCAAGTTCGTGCACTACCGGCCGCTGGTGGCCATCCTCAACAACCTTGAATACGACCACGCCGACATCTTCCCCGACGTGGCCGCGATCCAGCGCCAGTTCCACCACCTGGTGCGCACGGTGCCGGCACGCGGCCGCCTGATCGTCAACGGCGAAGACGCCCACCTGGCCGAAGTGCTGGCGATGGGCTGCTGGACCCCGGTCGAGCGCTTCGGATTCGACCCGTCGATGGAATGGCACGCCGAACTGCTGGCCGCCGATGGCAGCGCGTTCCGCGTGCACCACCGTGGGCAGGCACTGGGTGATGTGCAGTGGTCATTGCTGGGCCGCCACAACGTGCTCAACGGCCTGGCCGCACTGGCCGCCGCGCATGCGGTGGGCGTGGCCCCGGCCGAGGTGATCCCGGCGCTGGCGCGCTTCCGCAGCGTCAAGCGCCGCATGGAAGTGATCGGCAGCCACGATGGCATCACCGTCTACGACGATTTCGCCCATCACCCGACCGCGATCGCCACCACGCTGGACGGCCTGCGTGCCAAGGTCGGCGACGCGCGCATCGTGGTCGCGATGGAGCCGCGCAGCAACTCGATGCGGCTGGGCGCGCATGCACATGCGCTGGCCCCGTCGCTGGCGCTGGCCGATGAAGTGGTGTTCCTGCACCGGCCGGAGCTGGCCTGGGACGCCGCCGCAGTGATCGCCGCGGTGCGCGGCCAAGCGCATGCGGTACCGGATACCGACGCGCTGCTGGCGCAGCTGCAGTCCAGCGCGCGCAGCGGCGACCACGTGGTGTTCATGTCCAACGGTGGCTTCGACGGCGCACCGCGACGCTTCCTCGCCGCCCTGCAGGCCCGATGAGCGCCGACGGTTCACTGCCCCTGTTTCCGCTGCACACCACGCTGGTGCCCGGTGCAGCGGTGGGCCTGCGCGTGTTCGAGCGCCGCTACCTGGATCTGGTCCGCGACAGCGGCCGCAGTGGCGAGGGATTTGGTGTCTGCCTGATCCTCGACGGCCAGGAAGTGGGGCCTCCGGCGACGCCTGCTGCCTACGGCGTGCAGGCCCGCATCGAAGATTTCGATGTCGGCGCCGACGGCGTACTGCAGCTGCGCCTGCGCGGCGGGCGACGCTTCCATGTCGAGCGCACCCGCGTGCGCGACAACGGCCTGGTGGTGGCCGATGTGCATTGGTGCGAGGAAGATCCCGACGACGAACTGAAGCCGCAGCATGCGCTGCTGGCCACGGTGCTGGGGCACATCATCGAACAGGCCGGGGAGGCCTATGCGCCGGCCAATCCGGCGCTGCTGGACCAGGCCAGCTGGGTCGGCTGGCGGCTGGCAGAACTGCTGCCGCTGAGCGAGCAGCAGCGTCTGCAGCTGTTGCAGATGGATGACCCGCACCAGCGACTGCAGCAGTTGCTGGGCTGGATGCCGTAGCCGCCTGCCTCGGGTGGGTGTGCACCTTGGTGCACACGCTGGGGTATGCGTGGAATGCCATCCACGCATGGCGTGGTTCTACTCCGCCGGACTTGGTTCGGCGCTACCTGTCCGTGTTCCGGCAGCGCCGGGCCATGCCCGGCGGTTCCATCACGGCGTGGTCTTCAACCGCAGCACCGGCAGCCCGGTTTCGCTGTGCACGTCCTCGCGTTGCGGAAGCTCCTGCACGGCCTCCTTCACCGCATTCAACGCCGGATCGACGCCACGCAGCGGATGCCACATGCCGATCCACTCGAAGTGACGCTCGTAGCGCAGGGTCTGTGCACTGCCCAGCCACAGCGGCGTGCTGCCGGGTTGCAGCTGGGCCGGTGCCGGCCACAGGCGCAGCACGTAGCGCTCATCCGGCTTCGCGCCCTGGCGCACCATCAGCAGTGCTTCCACGCGGGTGTCCAGCGTCGCCGGCAGCACTGGCAGCTCATCGGCGCCGGTGTTCTTGTCCAGCATCAACAGCGCCTGCTGCCAGCCGGCCTGTTCCTGCCGCTTCCAGCCGCGTGCTTCCAGCTGTGCCTGCAACGGTGCCAGCGGACCGGCTACCTGCACGTCCAGTGGCCAACGCTGATCGTCGTCGAACTCGTTGCGGCGTGCTGGCAGCGTGGCCCACTCGTGCTGCCACCAGGCTTGCATGTCCATCGCCTGCGGGGCCGGCAGGGCCGGCTCGAAGCGTTCCAGCTTCACCGCGATGTTGCGTGGCGCGTACCACATGGCTGCGACCGCGAAGACGCCATAGAACAGCCAGGCCACCGGCTTTACCCAGAACGAGCGGTTGAAGCGGCGGCGGTAGGCGATGCCCAGCACCAGCAGCCAGAACGTGCCGAACAGCATGCCGCCGATCACATCGCTCAGCCAATGCGCGCCCAGGTACAGCCGCGAGAAACCGATCAGGCTGACCACGATGCCCGATACCAGATAGGGCCAGACGCGGGTGCGGCCGGGCATCTCGCGGGCGATCAGCACCGCAAAGAAGCCGAAGGTGATGGTGGCCATGGTCACCGACACCGAGGGGAAGCCGAAGCCACTGCTGGCATCGATCGGGCGCACCACATCCACGGTGGCACCCAGCAGCATGGTCAGCGCCAGGCCGAAGGCAAGGGCGGCCAGCCAGTGTGCGGCCGCCATCCAGCGCCGGCGCCAGATCAGGTAGCCCATCGCCGCAGCGGTGGCCGGCAGCAGTACCTGCCAGGCGCCCAGCGAGGCCAGCGCGGCCATCGGGTAATCGGCCAGCGGGTTGCGCAGGGCCAGCATGGCCTGGTGCACCAGCAGGTCGATCGCCAGCGGCTCGCCGTGCGCGACCACCACGGTCAGCAGAGCGAACCAGCCCCAGCCGAGCAGCAGCAGCATCAAGGCCAGCATCGCCAGCGGTACCGATTCGCGGCGCTTGGGGTCGAGCACGCCCACCGTGTAACGGCCCAGCGTGGGGTGCCGGTTTGACCAGTCGAGCAGCTTTGCCACCCAATTGTCCATGCGCGCGGCCGACCAGCGGTAGCCGTACAGCACGATGGCCCAGACCAGGCTGAGGATCACCGCCAGCAGGCCGACCACCACCACCAGTCGACCGGCTACGGCAGCCACCGCATCATAGGCTTCACCCAGGATCCAGCCCGGTGCCAGGAACAGCACCGCCCAGGAAATGCTGGCGATGCCGCTGGCCTGCACGTAACGGCTGGCGGGCATCTTCATCATGCCGGCGATGGCTGGTACGAACGGGCGGATCGCACCCACGTAGCGTGCGATCAGGATGCTCTTGAAGGCATTGCGGCGGAACAGGTTCTCGCCGCGGTCGAGCAGCTGCGGGTAGCGGCTGAACGGCCATACGCCACGCAGGCGGTCGCCCCAGCGTCGGCCGATCCAGTAGCTGATACCGTCGCCGGCGAAGGCGCCCAGGGCTGCCGCCGCCACCGCGTACGGCCCGGAGATCTGGCCCAGGCCGATGAACACACCGACCGCGAACAGCAGCGGCAGCGCCGGCACGATGGCGCCAAGAATGATGACCGCATCGCAGAAGGCGATGAGGAAGATAACGGCACCCGCCAACACGGGGTGAGCGGCAATCCACGCGAGCGTGGCGTCGATCCATGAAGAGTCCATTGCCCGATTATAGGGGCGTGAAGGTGACTGGTTCCCAGCCGCTTCGTGACCGTTTGCAACCAGCGCCATCGCCTAGAATGGGTCCATGCCGCATACGCCAGACGCTCCACCGCACGCTTTGAAGGCCGACAGCTTCGGCCGCATCCTCCTTGTGAAGGGGCCCGATGGCCCCTTCGTGCGCCGTGATCTGGGCGCCACACCGATGTGGCTGCGGCTGCCTGCCTGGTGGCTGGCGCGCCGCGAGGCCCGCGCGCTGCAGCACATCCACGGCATGGCCGATGTGCCGCAGTTGCTGGCGTGGAATGGCCATCATCTGGACCGCAGTTTCATGGCCGGCGACGCCATGTACCAGCGCCCACCACGTGGCGATCTGGCCTGGTTCCGCTCGGCGCGTCGCCTGCTGCAGCAGCTGCATCGCAACGGCGTGGCTCACAACGATCTGGCCAAGGAAGCCAACTGGCTGGTCACCGACGATGGTCGGCCGGCACTGATCGACTTCCAGCTGGCGGTGATCGGCAACCCGCGTTCGCGCTGGATGCGGCTGCTGGCCCGCGAGGATCTGCGCCACCTGCTCAAGCACAAGCGCATGTACTGCCGTGACTCGCTCACCCCGGTGGAGAAGCGCGTGCTCAAGCGCACCTCGTGGGTGCGCGAGCTGTGGTTCGCCACCGGCAAGCCGGTCTACCGCTTTGTGACCCGGCGCATCCTGCACTGGGAAGACAACGAGGGGCAGGGACCGAAGCCGTGAGTCCATCGCGGGTGGTGACGGCCCCGCCGAGCGTGGGCAGCGTCCTGCGCCCGCAGCTCGCTGGCGCCGACTTTGTGCACGCCTGCCAGGCGACGACCCGTCGTGATGGGCGCTCGGCCTTGCAGGCCTACCGCGATATGGCTGCGACCATTCCCGGCTGGTTCGATGGGCTGATGGCGCTGCGCAACCACGGCATGCGCCTGCTCGGCATGAAGCACCTGGGCTCGTTGCGTGCGGTGCAGGTTGCCGAGGATCCTCAACCCGGCCAGCGGCTGGGCATCTTCACCCTGCAGTCGCTGGATGACGATGCCATCGTGCTGGAAGACAACGACCGCCATCTGCGGGTCCAGCTGGCCCTGCAATGGCAGGGCGACATTCTGGAAGTGGCGACCGTGGTGCATACGCATAACGCGTTCGGGCGTGTGTACATGCTGCCGGTCGCCCCGGTGCATCGATTGATCGTGCCGCATCTGCTGCAGAAGCAGGCGCGGTTGTACCGGTAGATCCACGCCATGCGTGGATGCTGTTCGCAATTCAATGATTGCGCACTGACGCCAGATAATTGGCGCTGAAAACCTCTTTCATCTGTTCGTGATACTCACCTAGAATCGAGAGCGAGAGAGTCGCATGGAAGCGTCGTCGCGCCGTCCTGGCGCGGGCTCGCATGCGGAGCGAGGGAAATGGTGTGAGTCGATTTTCTGCTTGGCGGTGCCGCACAGCTGCGGCACTGGTGCTGTGCGTGAGTGCGGGAACGGTTTCGGCGGTCGAGCCCTACCAGGAATACCGCAAGCTCATTGAGTCCGCTCAGAACCTGACGGCGCTGAAGGATGATCTTTTCGGCGAGAGCGTCAGCCTCTACAACGGCAAGACTGAATTTTCCGTCACCGATGTCAGCCTGCCCGGCAACAACGCGTTGCCGGTGCAGATGCGGCGCCGGTTCAGTGTCGAGATGGACCTGGTCGGGAGTGGCAGCTTCAACGCCAGTCTCGATGGTGTGGGCGGCTGGGAGGTCGACACGCCGTATATCACCGGCATGTTTCCAGGCGCGAGCGCCTGGCTGAACAATCGTTGCAGTGGCGACATGGTACCTCAGTGGCCCATTTCCTTCCGGCTCAACGAAGTCTGGCAGGGCAACATGATCCACGTCCCGGGTGGCGGTGATCGCACCATGCTGGGGGCCTGGAACAACACGCCGATGCCGACAGACGGCGTTGCACGCAAGTAGAGCACCTCGCATCGCGATGCCATCGACTGTATTCCGATGAAGTCGGGTCTGGCTGGCGAGGGCTATCGGGTCAGGACCACCTGTATCAGCGCGCTAAGGCATCCTGGCGTGATGGACTGCTGCGCTTGGGGAGCCTGGTGAAGGAGGTGAAATGAAGATTTCGTTTGCTGTTGGAGCTTTGACCATCGTTCTTGCAGCATGTCACGCACGGCCTGCCCCCACGAACGGAGCGTCGGCTGATGCCTGCAACCATGGCATGGTTGGCGGCGTTTGCCGTGTGTCTGCGACGAAGCTCTTGGTTCTTGCTGAAACGTTCGCTGGTCAGGATGTCGAGGTGGTGCTTTATTACCCTGGATATGGCGCCGGGGTGCTTTTCGCGAGTTGGGAGGCCGCGCAGAGTAACGACCTCGCATCTGGATTTGCTTTCCCATTGTCACCGGATGGTAGTTCCTTCAGGCAGCTGGACGTGTTTGATCGCCCCGGCTACTACAAGGTTGTCGGTCGCTTCGAGCGTTCCATGCCGATTGCCGTCGGGGACGATATCGCAGCGCCAGAAGTTGTTGGAGGTTATTTTGAAGGGTTCTCCCGGATTCAGCGGGTGGTATCGTTCGATGAAATTGTTAAGGAGTGCGGAGGTATGAAGGGCTGCAGGATGAGCTATTCGCGCGGCGTTTTGCCTATGCCAAAGTTGGATTCCGGCACGGAGTGATCGTGCCCTTCGTGGCCGTTGACGCAATGCTTTGTCCGGCCGAGGTCAATGATCGCTCACGTGGTGGTTGCCGTATATTCAAACTGCCTGCGTGGATGTAACTGCTTTGATGTGGCATGCGATGCCACTTGCTCATTGGGTCATTGTGGAGTGGCACAGAGAAGCGGATTCTGCAGGTGGCAACCCAGCATCAGATTGACTTGGTGAAGGCAGGAAAGGGTACGCAGCAATGCAGCACGGAATCGATCACCCGATCAAGGATGGGATGCGCAATCTAACGCGTAGCGTTTCCAGCTTCGAAACGGCGCTGATCGATGCTGTGGCGGCCCGCCTGCCTGAGACCTCTGCCTTGCAGCTTCAAGCCGACCTGGCTTCCGCAACGTCCGTGGAAATGGGCCATGGTGGAGTCAGGGTGGGATTTGTCATTTCTGGATATGAGCGTCCGCCATATCAAGGGCAGCACGCGTATCCTGTCGAACTGCGGATGCAGGACTCAGATGGTGCTGAGCTCACGCCGGTTCTTTACGCGGACGCAAGTGACCGATTGCTGGAGCTGGAGATCATCCGTTGGGATGGTGCCGCGCTGATATCTCCGCAGATCGAGAGCTTGGTCTGCTATGTCTGAGATGGCGATGAAGGATTCTGGTGGCAATAGGAGCGATGTGCTGAGGGCCTCCTTTGAGAAGTTCAAGAACTTCGCGGAAGCTCTTGCGATGTCCTAGCGCTGATGCTTGAACGAAGCGATACGGCGTTCCTGGTCGACTAAGGATGCTCTGAACAACTACCGGGGTAGTGCCGGCCGCTGGCCGGCAACCTGAGAGACAATAACGGCTCATGTTGATGAGCCATCCATGCAGCTGACATTCGGCGACGCCGAGGGCCTGGGCAAGCGCAAACAGACCCGGCGAGAGATCTTCCTTGCCGAGATGGAACAGGTGGTTCCCTGGAAGGCGTTGCTAGCCCAGATCGAGCCGCACTACCCGCGTTCGGGGCGCGTGGGTCGGCCG
The DNA here is from genome assembly GCF_051861585.1 of Stenotrophomonas sp. ATs4. Classification (NCBI taxonomy): domain Bacteria; kingdom Pseudomonadati; phylum Pseudomonadota; class Gammaproteobacteria; order Lysobacterales; family Lysobacteraceae; genus Stenotrophomonas; species Stenotrophomonas sp. ATs4. Next base: position 132,906 of record NZ_JBLYPK010000009.1, read on the forward strand.
CCGTATGCGATGGATACGATGCTGCGCATCCATCTTCTGCAGCAGTGGTATGCATTGAGCGACCCGAGCATGGAAGAAGCGTTGCACGAGATCGCCTCGATGCGGCTTTTCGCCCGGCGCAGCGGCCTTGCTGCGATTCCGGATGAGACCACGATCCTCAACTTCCGTCGTTTGCTTGAGACGCACGGCCTGGCGGCGAAGATGCTGGATGCGGTGAATTCGCACCTTGCACGCAAAGGCCAGAGCCTGCGCGCGGGCACGATCGTGGATGCCACGATCATCCATGCACCCGGCTCGACCAAGAACGCAGACAGGGCGCGTGATCCGGAAATGCACCAGACCCGCAAGGGCAACCAGTGGTACTTCGGCATGAAGGCGCACATCGGCGTGGATGAGTTTTCCGGACTGGTGCACCACGTGAAGTGCAAGGCAGCCAACGCGAGAGATGTCACCGTCATCAGTGCGCTGCTGCATGGCAAGGAAGATTGCGTGTTCGGCGACAGCGGCTATACCGGTGCAGAAAAGCGTGCTGAGCTTTCCGACTGCAAGGCGATGTTCTTCATTGCCGCCAAGCGCTCGCAGATCAAGGTCATTGGCAATGCGCGGGAACGCAAGCAGGTTGAATGCTGGGAGAGCTGCAAGGCAAGCATGCGTGCCAAAGTCGAGTACCCGTTTCGGGTGATCAAACGTCAGTTCGGTTACACCAAGGTGCGCTACCGCGGCCTGGCCAAGAACACTGCACAGGTGCTGACATTGTTTGCGCTGTCCAACCTGTGGATGGTGCGCCGGCAGTTGATGCCGGCATAGGGATAACTCCGTCTCGAGGTGCCCTCAAGGGCACTTCGAGGACGGAGGACCATGGCGATCCTCTACGTCTACCGCTCCGGATCACTCCGGTGCTGGAAATGCTGCGCTCAACGAAGATTGTTCAGACCATCCCAAATGGGATAACTCGATTCACGGAGGCGTCGGTGAAAATTCCTACTGGGGAGGCCTTTCAACCGCTGTTGATATGAAGATCGATGCGGCAATGGTTCACAATGGTCGAATTTATGAATTTAGTTACGAGCAGTTTCAACGGGCTGTGGCAGATCCTGGAGGGCCACGGGATACCCGGCTGTGCGATCTGGTAAGGGAGATCAAATGAACGGTCGCGCATGGTTTACCACTGTCTTATTGTGTGTATTGTCGATTGGTTGCAATCGTGACAGGCATGAGAACATCGCTGTCTCGCCCGCTGACCGTTGCGCGCAGCGCATGTCAGGCGGGGTCTGCGTAGTCTCTGCGATCGAGTTGGTCTCCGCGTCCGATGCGTTTGAAGGGCGTACCATCTCCGTGGCGCTCTTCTATCCTGGAAATGGCGCCAAGGTTCTATTCGCAACCCACGATTCCGCAGAAATCAACGATCTGGCTTCAGCCATCGTGTTCTCCAAGGTTGCCGACCAGCAGGAGCCGTTGATTGAAGCGGGCTACTATCGTGTCCAGGCTACCTTCCAGCGCTCGCCGCAGATCGTAGTGGGTGATGGTGTCGTACCTGCGCAGGTGCTGGGTGGACGCTTTGCGGAGCTGAAGACGGTGGAGCGACTGCGGACGCTCACAGGCATGCGCGGTTTCTGCGCGGAGTACGACGACTGCGCCATCGTTTACTCCGCTGGCATCCTTCCGATGCCCCAGGTCGGTCCGGTGAGCGAATTGCCAGCAGTTCGCGAGTAGCCGTCAGCAGCCGAGCATGGCTCGGCTCTACAAAGGTCGGTGGCCTTACGGCGTCGCCGGCACCACCTGCTGACCAATGAAGTTGCGCTTGGCGTCGAAGTCGTAGGCGATCTGCAACTGCCCCACATCCGGGCAGGCGTGGCAGTCGCGCAGCGGCGTGCGGTACAGCAGGCGGATGCCGCCGTTGTCCAGCGGCGAGGCGCCGGCCGACTGCGCCGGTGCGAACGGCGTCGCCTGCGGGTTCGCCGTCAGCAACTGTTGCACGGCGGGATCGGCACGCAGGGTGTCGTTCAACTGCACGGCGTCCACATCGATGCGCTTGCCGCTGGCGTCAACCAGGCGGGTGCCTTCATTGGTGTTGGCGCGGAACGGATATTCAACCGTGGCGATGCCCAGCCCTTCGTTCTCGTGCCAGGCGGTCACATAGGCCAGCTCTCCGCCACTGGAAAGCTGCTCAGCGGCCGTGATGGCATCGGCGCTGGCACCACCGGCGCGCATCGCGTCGCGCAGGCAATCCCGGGTGGCCGCATTCTCGCCCTGGCGGCAGGCGTTGAGGTCGCCATCCCAGACCACCGCCTCGCTCCAGCGCATCTTGCCGTCAGCGGCGGCCTTCTCCGCGCTGGGCGCGTCACCGGCGGGTGGCTCCTTGCCGGGTTCCGGCGAACGGCCCTGGCAGGCAGTCAGCAGGGCGAGCCCCAGGGCAGGCAGCAACAGGCGGGAACGGCGCATGGCGTGGACCTCGTGCGTTGTCTGGAGGCCCGAGTATCGTCAAGGCCGGGTGAACTCCGCGTCGGCGCGGCATACTAGCGGCTCATTGCATACGCTGGAGTGTGGAACGTGGGCAGTCTGCAGGGCAAAACCCTTTTCATCACCGGTGCCTCGCGCGGCATCGGCCTGGCCATCGCACTGCGCGCTGCGCGCGACGGGGCCAACGTGGCCATCGCCGCCAAGTCGGCGGTCGCCAACCCGAAGCTGCCTGGCACCATCCACACCGCCGCCGAAGCGGTGAATGCCGCAGGCGGCCAGGGCCTGGCCCTGAAGTGCGACATCCGCGAGGAAGACCAGGTCAACGCGGCGGTTGCGGCCACTGTGGATACTTTTGGTGGCATCGACATCCTGATCAACAACGCCAGCGCGATCTGGCTGCGCGGTACGCTGGATACGCCGATGAAGCGCTTCGACCTGATGCAGCAGGTCAATTCGCGCGGCAGTTTCCTGTGCGCACAGGCCTGCCTGCCGTACCTGCTGCAGGCGCCGAACCCGCACATCCTCACCCTGGCACCGCCGCCGAGCCTGGAGCCGAAGTGGTGGGGTGCGCACACCGGCTACACGCTGGCGAAGATGGGCATGAGCTTCGTCACCTTGGGCCTGGCCGCGGAATTCGGTCCGCAGGGCGTGGCGGTGAATGCGCTGTGGCCGCGCACCGTCATCGCCACCGATGCGATCAACATGATTCCGGGCGTGGATGCAGCCGGCTGCCGCACGCCGCAGATCATGGCCGATGCCGCGCATGCAGTGCTGGTGCGCGAAGCGGCGGGCTTCCACGGCCAGTTCCTGATCGACGATGAGGTGCTGGCGCAAGCCGGTATCACCGATCTTTCGGGCTACGCGGTGGATCCGTCGCGTCCGTTGTTGCCGGATCTGTTCCTGGATTGAACCAGGCGCATCCACGCATGGCGTGGATCTCCTGCCGTTCGGAGGGTGTGGACCTTGGTCCGCACCGCGTTCGCTTCGGGTAGTGCCGGCCCCTGGCCGGCATCGTCATCAGTGGCTGAACGCATCCGGCAGTTTGCCGCCGCACTTGCGGCAGTGCAGTGCATCCGGTTCATGGCCTTCCAGCCCACAGTCCGGGCAGCCACGCGCATCGCGGCGCGCGGCCTGTTCGGCTTCGCGCATGGTGCTGGCCAGTTCGGCGGTGTAGATGCCGGTGGGCACGGCGATGATGCTGTAGCCGATCAGGATCAGCACCGAGGTGACGAAGCGGCCAAGCACGGTCTGCGGCACGATGTCGCCGAAGCCGACCGTGGCCATGGTCACCACCGCCCAGTACATGCTGGCCGGAATATTGGTGAAGCCGTGTTCCGGGCCCTCGATCACGTACATCAACGCACCGGCGATGATGGTGATGGTGATCACCGTGAACAGAAAGACCAGCACCTTGCGCCGGCTGCGCCACAGCGACGTCATCAACACGCCGCTTTCCTCGATGTAGCGGGTCAGCTTGAGGATGCGGAACACGCGCAGGATGCGCAGCGCGCGCACCACCAGCAGGCTCTGCGCGCCGGGGATGAACATCGACAGGTAGGCGGGCAGGATCGACAGCAGGTCGATGATGCCCCAGACACTCACCGCGTAGCGCAGCGGGCGCTTGACCACCGCCAGCCGCAGCAGGTACTCGGCGGTGAAGATGATCGTGAAACCCCATTCCAGGATGTACAGGCCGGTGGACCATTCGGCATGCAGGTGCTGCACGCTGTCGATCATCACCACCAGGATGCTGGCGATGATCGCTACCACCAGGATCAGGTCGAAATTGCGCGAGGGCCGGGTGTCGTGGCGGTAGATGATGTCGAACCACCGACGGCGCCAGCCGGTCTCGGTGGCGGGGTTCAGCTGGGGGGCGGAAAACGGTCGCATGTACGCATTGTGCCGCAGGGGTTCCGGCGCGAGAATGGGGATTCCTGAACCCTGCCGACTGCCATGACCGCCGCTACCGATCCGCTGATCTCCCTTTCGCACTATTACCTGCCGGTCTACAAGCCCCGCCAGGTGGTACTGGAGCGAGGCCAGGGCGCCCGCGTGTGGGACAGCCAGGGCCGTGAGTTCATCGATCTGGCCGCCGGCATCGCCGTGTGCGGCCTCGGCCACAACGATCCGGACCTGGTGGCCGCGCTGGTCGAGCAGGCCGGCAAGCTCTGGCACACCAGCAACGTGTTCTACAGCGCGCCGCCGCTGCACCTGGCCGAGGAACTGGTGAAGGCCAGCCGCTTCGCCGAGCGCGTGTTCCTGTGCAATTCCGGCGCCGAAGCCAACGAAGTGGCGATCAAGATGGTCCGCAAGTGGGCCTCCAGCCAGGGCCGCCCGGCCGACAAGCGGGTGATCATCACCTTCCGTGGCAGCTTCCACGGCCGCACCATGGGCGCGGTGACCGCCACTGCCCAGCCGAAGTACCAGGAAGGCTACGAGCCGCTGCCCGGTGGCTTCCGCTACATCGATTTCAACGATGAGGTGCAGCTGGAAACCGCGATGGCCGCCGGCGACGTGGCGGCGGTGATGCTGGAGCCGATCCAGGGCGAGGGCGGCGTGATGCCGGCCAAGTCCGGTTTCCTCAAGCGCGTGCGCGAACTGTGCGACCAGCACAACGCACTGCTGGTGCTGGACGAGATCCAGGCCGGCATGGGCCGCACCGGCACGCTGTTCGCGCACTGGCAGGATGACGTGGTGCCGGACATGGTCACCCTGGCCAAGGCACTCGGCGGTGGCTTCCCGATCGGCGCGATGCTGGCCGGGCCGAAGGTGGCCGAGACCATGCAGTTCGGTGCCCATGGCACCACCTTCGGTGGCAACCCGCTGGCCGCTGCGGTTGCCCGCGTGGCGCTGCGCAAGCTGGCTTCGGCGGAGATCGCCGCCAATGTCAGCCGCCAGTCGAAGGCGCTGCGTGATGGCTTCGCCCGCATCAATGACGAGTTCGGTGTGTTCAGCGACGTGCGTGGCCGTGGCCTGATGCTGGGCGCGGTGCTGAGCAAGGACTTCGCCGGCCAGGCCGGTGCGATCCTCGACCATGCCGCCGAGCAGGGCTTGCTGACCCTGCAGGCCGGCCCGGACGTGCTGCGCTTCGTGCCGTCGCTGAACATCACCGACGAAGAAGTGGCCGAAGGCCTGAAGCGCCTGCGCGCAGCAATTGCTGCGTTCATCGCCGCGCGCTGAAGCCCTGGCGCCGGGGGCGGATCCCTCTCCTGCGGAGAGGGCTCTGACCCCGATCAGCTCACCGCGTAACGCTTCAACACCTTGCCCAATCCCCGGCCATCGCGCACGGTTTCCGCGTGCAGGCCGGCAGCGCGTGCGCCGCGCACATTGGCGAACAGGTCATCGACGAACAGCGTGTGTGCAGGGGCCACGCCGAGCGCCTCCAGCGTGCGCAGGAACACTGCCGGCGCGGGTTTGCGCAGGCTGAAATCCGCGCTGCAGAACACGCGGCCCTGCAGCGTCGGGAACAGTTCCGGTAGCAGGATGGGCAAGGCCTGCACCATCAGCGCGCCGTTGTTGGTCAGCACCGCCATCGGCAACTGCAGGGCCTGCAGTCGCTGCAGCACGGCAGCCTGCGGATGGCTGGCTGCCTGGCGTGCGGCAATCCACGTGGGCTCATCGACGGTCCTGCCCAGACGCTCGCCCAACCGTGCCAGATAGGCCGGGCCATCCAGCGTGCCATCGTCATGTGCCGCTTCCAGTCCGCTGTCATACAGCGCGGCCTGTACGGCCTGTGTCGGAACCTGCAGTGCCTGCGCCAGATGCAGCACGCGCTGCGCCCGCTGGTACTGCACCAGCACGCCATCCACATCCAGCAGCAACAGATCGATCCGCATCGGCCGAGCATGCCAGTGCAGTGGGTGCGCGGAAACCCTGGAGTGGGCGTGCGACAGACGGTCGCAGCCGAGGTTGCATGGGCCTGCCTAGAATGGCGCTTGAATCCGCAGGAGATGCAACGATGAAGGCTTGGATGGTGGCAGTGGGACTGGGCGCGCTGATGCTGGCGCCTTCGGCGATGGCGCGGGTCTGTGCGGTGAGCATCGACAGCACCGACCAGATGAGCTTCAGCAGCCGCGAGATCAAGGTCGCCGCCGATTGCACCGCCGTGGACCTGACCCTGCGCCACACCGGCAAGCTGGCCGCCACCGCGATGGGCCACAACTGGGTGCTGACCCGCAGTGCCGATTACCAGCCGGTGGCGATGGCGGGCATGCGCATGACCCTGGCCGACAGCTACCTGCCGAAGGCCGACAAGCGCGTGCTGGCGCACACCAAAGTGATCGGCGGTGGCGAGACTACGCGCGTGCGGTTCTCCACCCAGGGCCTGCAGAAGGGCGGTGACTACACCTTCTTCTGCTCGTTCCCCGGCCACTTCGCGATGATGAAGGGCAAGTTCGTCTTCGGTTGAGTGCAGCCACGCATGGCGTGGCTCTACCAGTAGATCCACGCCATGCGTGGATACGGTGCAAGGCAGTGCCAACCAAGGTTGGCACCCACCATGAGCAGGACTCAGCCCTTGGCAGCCTTGAACGCTACGCGTGCAGCGGCCAGCGTCGCCTCGATCACCGCATCATCGTGCGCGCTGGACAGGAAGCCGGCCTCATACGCAGACGGTGCCAGGAACACGCCCTGGTCCAGCATTGCATGGAAGAAGCGGTTGAACGCCGGGATGTCACAGGCGGTGGCCTGCGCATAGGTCTCCACCTTCTCGCTGGTGAAGAACAGCCCGAACATCGCGCCCACGCAGGTGGTGGTCACGGCCACGCCGGCTTCGGCGGCAGCGGCTTCCAGACCCGCACACAAGCGCGCGGTGCGCTCGGCGAGGTCGGCATGGAAACCCGGCTGCTGGATCAGTTCCAGCATCGCCAGACCGGCGGCCATCGCCACCGGATTGCCGCTCAGCGTGCCCGCCTGGTAGATCGGGCCGGCCGGGGCGATCTGCTGCATCAGCTCGCGGCGACCGCCGTAGGCACCCACCGGCATGCCGCCGCCGATGATCTTGCCGAAAGTGGTCAGGTCCGGCGTGATGCCGTAATGCGCCTGCGCACCGCCGAGGGCGACGCGGAAGCCGGTCATCACTTCGTCGAAGATCAGCAGCGTGCCGTGCGTCGTGCACAGTTCGCGCAGGTGCTGCAGATAACCGTCGCGCGGCGGAATGCAGTTGGCGTTGCCAACCACCGGTTCGATGATCAGGCCGGCGATGTCCCCACCCTGTTCCTCGAACAGCGCAGTGGCCGCCTCGAAGTCGTTGTAGGGCAGGGTCAGGGTCAGTTCGCTCAGCCCGGCCGGAACGCCCGGCGAGGTCGGCACGCCCAGGGTCAGCATGCCGCTGCCGGCCTTGACCAGGAACGAGTCGCCATGGCCGTGGTAGCAGCCTTCAAATTTCACGATGCGGTTGCGGCCGGTCGCACCGCGCGCCAGGCGGATCGCCGACAGCGTAGCCTCGGTGCCGGAGTTGACCATGCGCACCATTTCGCAAGAGGGCACCAGGCGGGTGATGGTCTCGGCCATGGTTACTTCGGCCGCGCACGGCGCACCGAACGACAGGCCATTGTCGATGGCCTTCTTCACCGCCTGGCGCACGGCCGTGTGGTTGTGGCCGACGATCATCGGGCCCCAGGAACCGACGTAATCGATGTAGCGGTTGCCATCGACGTCGTACAGGTAGGCGCCATCGGCGCGCTCGACGAAGAACGGCTCGCCGCCGACCGATTTGAACGCGCGCACCGGCGAATTGACGCCGCCCGGCAGCAGTTGCTGGGCGCGGGAGAACAGGGCGTGGGACTGGTCGTGGTTCATGCGGATTTCCTGGGCATTACGCGAACTGGGCGAGGTAGGCGCGCTGGGTCGCCACCGGGTCTTCGGCGGCAAACACGCTGCTGACCACGGCGACCAGATCGGCGCCGGCGTCGATGATGGGACCGACATTGTCCGGCGTCAGCCCGCCGATCGCCACCCGCGGCACGCCCAGTGCGGCGCTTTGCCGCAGCAGGTCGGTATGGGCGCGGCTGCTGGTGACCTTGGTGGTGGTCGGGAAGAAGGCGCCGAAGGCCACGTAACTGGCACCGGCGGCCACCGCCTTTTCGGCATTGGCCAGCTGGTCGTAGCAGGAGGCACCGATGATGGCCTCGGCACCGAGCAGCACGCGCGCGCTGGGAATGTCACCGTCGGTGCCGCCCAGATGCACGCCGGCCGCGCCAACCGTCTTGGCCAGTGCCGGGTCGTCGTTGATGATCAGCGGCACGCCGTGCTCCGCGCACAGTGCCTGCAGCGCCATGGCCTGCTCCCGCCTCAGCGCGTCGCTGGCGGTCTTGTTGCGGTACTGCAGCCAGGTGGCGCCGGCGGCCAGCAGCGGCGCGGTACGCGCCAGCAGGCGCGCGGTATCGGGCTCGTCCGGGGTGATCAGGTAGACGCCACGGGGCGCCGGGGAAGCAGAAGTCATCGATGGCTACCGGTAAGTGGACCGCGATGGGACAATGGCGGCCCGTGAATCCAGCCCCGATTATCCGATGAGCGATGCCACCCCCACCACCTTGCGCACCTGGATGTGCGTGGTCTGCGGCTTCCTTTACAGCGAAGCGGAAGGCTTGCCGGAGGAGGGCATCGCGCCGGGGACGCGCTGGGAAGACATTCCCGAGACCTGGACCTGCCCGGACTGCGGGGTGACCAAGGCCGATTTCGAGATGGTCGAGATCGATTGAGGGAGGGGCCGCCGGGCATGGCCCGGCGCTACCGGTGGGTGCGGACCGTAGGTCCGCACACCTGACAGAATCAATGCAACCGCGGCACCGGCCCACCGAGATCGATCAGCTTCTCGCGCAGCCACTGCGCATCGCTGGCCTCGGGGTTGCGCTTCAGATACTGCCCCAGGTCATGGCGGGCACCGCCCAGGTACTCCAGCTGCAGATAGGCCAGGCCGCGGTCGCGCAGGGCATCGTCCTGCTCCGGGGCCAGTTTCAGCAGGCGGTCGGCACTGCGCGCGGCGCGGTCCCATTCGCCCGCCTCGGCGTACACACCGTGCAGGTTGCGCAGCATGCGCATCAGGATCGCGCGTGCCGGCGCCGGGTCGAGGATCTGCGCCAGCACCTGGTCGTCGGGCATCTGCCCGCCCAGGTGCGATTTGGCCCGCTCGCGCAGTTCGTCCACATCCAGCGGCCGGCCACCGTTGAACGGATCCATCACCAGCACACCGTCGTCCACCGGCAGGCGGACCAGGAAGTGGCCGGGGAAGGACACACCGTCGAGTGGGATGCCCAGCCGTCGCGCGACTTCCATCTGCACCAGCGCCAGCGAGATCGGGTTGCCCAAGCGGCGCTCGAACACCTGGTTGAGGTAGCTGTTGCGCGGGTCGTAGTACTCGTCGTGGTCGCCGCTGTAGCCCAGCTCGTCGAACAGGTGGCGGTTGATCGCCGCCATCTTCAACGGGCTGTTCTCGATGCTGTCCACTTCCGAGCGCAGGTGGTCGACATGGCTCTGGATCAGCGCGTCGTAGGTCGACGGCTGCAGATCGGGGTATTCATCGCGCGCGATCAGCAGTGCGGTCGGCAATAGGGGCAGCGCCTCGTCTTCGAGGTCGGCCAGTGCATCCCAGTCGGGGAGAGAGATCCGGTCCTGCATGACCACAGACTGGCGTCATTCGCAGGCGGTTTCAAGCGGTGTGGCGTGAAAAAGTCGTGTTCGGTGTAGATCTGCTTCAGGTGGGTGTGCACCTTGGTCCACACCCTGGCCTGATCGACCGGAGAGGGCCTGTGCCGACCAAGGTCGGCACCTACCTCCCCATCCACGCATGGCGTGGATCTACTCGATGCCCGGGCCGAAGGTCAGCTGGGTCCCGTCCTTCAACTGCAGCTTCTCGGCCTGGCCGGCGTTGAGTTCCAGCACATAGCGCGCCGGGCCACCGCTGGGGTAGGGCGGGCACATGTCGCCGGCCGAGCACGGCGGCACATCGCGCTGCTGGCTGACCAGCTTGCGCTGGCTGTCGAAGTACAGGATGTCCAGTGCAAGCTTGGTGTTCTTCATCCAGTACGCCTGCATTTCCTCGCGGTCGTGGATGAACAGCATGCCGTGGTCGGCGGCCATCTGGTCGCGGAACATCAACCCGCGCGCGCGGGTTTCATCGTTGGTGGCCAGCTCCACCTGGTAGCGGGCGCCATCCAGCTCGACCCAATGGCGGGCCGCGTCGGTGGCACAGCCGGCCAGGGCCAGCAGCGGAAGCATCAGCAGCGAACGCAACAGCGACATCGTCAGGATCCTTCGAAAGGGTCAGAGCACGACCGGCGGCTCGCCACCGACGATCACCACATCGGCGCGGCGGCGCGCGAACAGGCCGACGCAGACCACGCCCGGCAGCTGGTTGAGCTCGCGCTCCAGCTTTTCCGGATCGGTGATCTGCAGGTTGTGGATGTCCAGGATCTGGTTGCCGTTGTCGGTGACCACGCCTTCACGCCAGGTCGGCTGGCCGCCGGTCATGTCGCGGATCTGGCGGGCGATCAGGCTGCGCGCCATCGGGATCACTTCCACCGGCAGCGGGAACTTGCCCAGCACCGGCACCTGCTTGCTCGGGTCGACGATGCAGATGAAGCGCTCGCTGGCCTCGGCGATGATCTTCTCGCGGGTCAGCGCGGCGCCGCCGCCCTTGATCAGGCACTTGTTGGCGTCGCACTCATCGGCGCCGTCCACGTACAGCGACAGGTTGCCGCTGTGGTTCAGCTCGATCACCTCGATGCCGTGCTGCTTCAGGCGCGCAGTGCTCTGTTCGGAGCTGGACACGGCGCCCTTGATGCGATGCTGGATGCGGGCTAGGGCATCGATGAAATAGGCCACGGTGGAACCGGTGCCGACACCGACGATCATGCCGTCTTCTACGTACTCGATGGCTTTCTCGGCGGCCAGGCGCTTGGCTTCGGACATGGGAGAACTCTCAGGCAGGGAATCAGGATTTCTTTTCCAGCGACAGCAGCAGCTTCCACTGCGCGGCCGTCACCGGGAACACCGACAGGCGGTTGCCCTTGGCAACCAGCGGGAAGCCTTCACCGAGCGCTTCGGCGTGCAGCTTGATCTCATCCAGCGCGATCACCTGCTTGAGCTTGCGGTCGAAGCCCACGTCCACCAGCATCCAGCGCGGGTTCTCGCGCGTGCTCTTGGGGTCGTGGTAGTCGGATTTCGGGTCGAACTGGGTGTCGTCCGGATAGGCCGGGCTGGCGACGGTAGCCAGGCCGACGATGCCGGGCACCTTGGTATTGGAGTGGTAGAACAGGATGCCGTCGCCCACCTGCATGCCATCGCGCATGAAGTTGCGCGCCTGGTAGTTGCGCACCCCGTTCCAGGGTTCGACCTTGACCTTGGCCAGGTCATCGATGGAGAAGGCGTCCGGTTCGGACTTCATCAGCCAGTAGCGCTTGCGGGCGGTCATGCGTTCACGGGGGCAGCGGAGGGGAACAGGGTGCCGTCTTCGGTGCAGATCGCATCCACCGGCACGTCCCACGACGCCACCGGCAAGGACTCGACCTGCTGCACCGCGAACGCAGCACCGACCAGCCAGGGCGGCGCCGGCCGATCATGGCGGAAGGCGAAGCTGCGATCATACCAGCCGCCCCCCATGCCCAGCCGCCGGCACTGCGTGTCGAAACCCACCAGCGGGGTCACCACCAGCGCCATCTGCGACGGTTCCAGGGTGTCTTCCACGGCCACGTCCGGCTCGGGAATGCCGTAGCGGTTGCTGGTCAGCGGCTGCCCGGGCCGCCACGGTGCGAAGCGCAGCACGTCGCCGGCCAGCACCGGCAGGCAGTAGGTGAGTCCTTCGGGCAGCTGCAGCTGCCAGCGGTGCAGGGCGATTTCGCCATCCAGCGCCCAGTAGCCGGCCACGGCGCCTTCGCGCGGGGCGAACGGCAGGGCCAGCAGGGCATCGGCGAGGGATTCGGCGGCGGCGATGCGCTCAGCGGCGGAAAGGTCGCGGCGGCGTTGCCGCAGGTCGTGGCGCAGGGCCTGGCGCGGGTCGGTCATGGCAGCGTGCGGCAAGGATCAGCCGTCATTGTGCCGGAAAGAACAAGGGCGACGCCCGAAGACGCCGCCCTTGCTGGAATATTGCATTCTCCGCAATGTCGATGCATGCGAAACGACCTTGAACCCGGGGGCTCAAGTGGGAACGCTGGAGAACCATCGGGCTTCCCGCTACAAGGCGGACCTGCACTCCCGGCGCTGTCGCGCTCCCGGTGTCGTTCTTAAGGGACAAGGCGAATGTTTGCACATGCCGTCGAGTACCGCAGAGAACGCGTGGCCATTATAGCCAGCACGCAGGTTCTGGATAGGCCGTTCGTCGGCAACAGTCCGTGCCAATTCAGATATGAGAAAAGGGGACGGAGGGGATTAAGACGTTTCCAGCACGGAAGGGGCGAATGCGCCTTGATTCCCTCCGTCCCCTTTTTCTATGGGGTGCCGTCGATCGCGCGATCGAGGCGCCGGTTCAGGTCGGCCAGCGTCTGCTGCAAGGCCACCGCCTGGCGGGCGTTCTCGTCGCGCAGCTGCTGCAGTTCGTGGGCCAGGTTCAACGCGGCCAGCACGGCGACGCGATCGACCGCGGCCATGCGGTTGCTGCCGCGGATCTCGCGCATGCGCGCATCCAGCAGGCGCGCGGCCGCCATCAGGCTGTCGCGTTCATCACCGCCGACGCCCACGGTGTATTCACGATCGAGGATGCGGACACTGACCGGTTCGGCGCTCATGTGTGCTGCTCCAGGGATTTGAGCCGGCTGATCATTGCTTCCACCCGCGAGCGCGCCTGTTCGTTCTTGGCGAGCAGCGTCGAGCGCTCGGCCACCAGTTGTTCCTGCTGGTGGCGCAGGCTGCGGTTCTCCTCGGCCAGCCGCTGGTTGCGCTCAAGCAACGCTTCCACGCGGGCGGCGAAGTCCTGCAGCTGGGCAAGGGGGTCGGCGGGTTCCATGCGGGCACGATAGGCAAGCGGGGCAAGGGCGGTCAAGCGCTGTCGCAGCAAGGCCCGGCGGCCACGGGGAGGAGGCCGCCGGGTTGCTACACTAGCGGGTCTCACGGGCGCGCGCGTGCGCGCTCCTGGTTTCCTTACCCGAACGAGCCGCACGATGACCGAACTTCCCTCCGTCGACGACGTTTCCCGCGCCAGCCAGGAACTGGGCCTGGGCGCCACCGCTGCCGAGCTGCATGGCGCGCTCTGTGGCTGGCTGGCCGCTGGCGGCGCCCCCGGCAACGACTGGCCGGCGCGCGTGCTGGCTGACGACAACCTGGCGCCGGTGGCTGACGACAGCGTGCTGGCACAGCTGCTGCAGGCCACCATCAAGCAGCTGGAAGACCGTGACTTCGCCTTCGAACTGCTGCTGACCGACAACGATGACGTGTCCGCGCAGGCCGATGCCATGTTCAGCTGGACCCGCTCGTTCCTGGGCGGCTTCGGTCTGGGCAGTGGTGGCAACCGGCCAGCCCTGTCCGAAGAAGGCGAAGAAGCGCTGAACGACATGGCCAGCCTGGCCCGCGCCTCCAGTGAGGATTTCGAGGCCGGTGGTGACGATGACGACGAAGCCCTGTCGGAGATCGAGGAGTTCATCCGCGTGGCGGTGCTGCTGCTGCACGGCGACGTGGTGCTGGCCTCGCGCCATCGGCAGCGCCTGAACTGATGGATATCAAGCAGCGCACCGGCATCGCGGCCGGCGAGTACAAGCGTCGCCGCCGCCAGCTGATGGACATGGCCGGCGAGGACGCGATTCTCGTGCTGCCCGCCGCAGCCGAGAAGGTGCGCAGCCTGGATACCCATTACCCGTTCCGGCAGGATTCGGATTTCCAGTACCTGAGCGGCTTCCCGGAACCGGAAGCGGTGCTGGTGCTGATTCCCGGCCGCCGCCACGGCGAGGCCATCCTGTTCTGCCGCGAGCGCGATGCCGAGCGCGAAGCCTGGGACGGTGGCCGTGCCGGCCAGGAAGGCGCGGTGGCGCAGTACGGCATGGACGATGCTTACCCGATCGATGATCTGGATGAGATCCTGCCGGGCCTGCTGGAAGGTCGCTCGCGCGTCTATTACCACTTCGGTCGCGATGCCGACTTCGACCTGAAGCTGATCGGCTGGGTCAACCGTGTGCGCTCGCAGGTGCGCCACGGCGCGCAGCCGCCGCATGAGTTCCTGGAGCTGGGCCACCTGCTGCACGAGCAGCGGCTGTTCAAGTCCGGTGCGGAGATTGCGCTGATGCACCATGCCGCGCAGATCAGCGTGCGCGCGCATCTTGCGGCGATGAAGGCAGCGAGGGCGGGCATCCACGAGTACGAACTGCAGGCCGAACTGGAGCGCGTGTTCCGTGCCAACGACGCCGTGCCGGCGTACTGCAGCATTGTGGGTGCCGGCCGCAACGGCTGCATCCTGCATTACCGCGACAACAACGCACGTTCGCGTGATGGCGAACTGGTGCTGATCGACGCCGGTGCCGAGTACCGCGGCTATGCCAGCGACATCACCCGCACCTTCCCGGTGAACGGCCACTTCAGTGCCGAGCAGCGCGCGTTGCATGACCTGGTTGGCGATGCACAGGCCGCGGCACTGGCCCAGGCCAAACCGGGCGTGGCCTACGAGATGGGTCACCTGGCGGCGGTGCAGACCCTGACCGAGGGCCTGCTGCGGCTGGGCCTGCTGAAGGGCACGCTGGAAAAGAACCTGTCCGAAGGGTTGTATCAGCGCTTTTACCGGCACAAGACCGGGCACTGGATCGGCATGGACGTGCACGACGTGGGCGACTACCGCCTGGCCGGCGATTCGCGCCTGCTGGAGCCGGGCATGGCGTTCACCATCGAGCCGGGGCTGTACATCGGCGTGGACGACACGACGGTGGAACCGCGCTGGCGCGGTATCGGCATCCGCACCGAAGACGATGTGCTGATCACCGATGATGGCCATCGCGTGCTGACCGAAGGCCTGGCGCGCAGCGCTGACGAGATCGAAGCGGTGATGGCGGGGTAAGGGGTTTCGGCAGGGCTTGCAGCCCTGCACCTGCAGAGGCAACAGCTGGAGCAACAGCAACAGCGGGCTATCCGTGGGATGGCGGGGCACTGTGGGTTTGCGGGGACGCCGTAAACCCATCCATGGGGGCTTGGTCGCCGCATCCATGCGGCTCACACGCCGCAAACCCACAATACCCCGCCTTCGACAGGTTCATGCGGCTGTTGGTGGGTGCCGACCGTTGGTCGGCACATCTGTCAGATATCGAATGAATCATTCACGCATGGCGTGGATCTACTGGCAACTGCGATTGTTGGGACGCGCGGCCGTTGGTAGGTGTCGACCTTGGTCGACACAGAGCGAGCGCAGCAAGCGACCCGCTTTTGCCTTTCTTTTTTTCTTTTCCGCGGTTGGACGCGCGCAGGAAACTGTCAAAGGTGGGGCGGGTAGGCCATGCAGGGGCGTTGGCGCCATGGATGGCGCCATCGAGCTTACAGGGACGTACTTGCAGCGTCCCCTGCATGGCCTACCCCCCCGGCCAAGCGCGGCTTTTGCTCTGAGCGTCACACCACGAGGGGCTCAGCCGTTCGCCGCCGCAAACTCCGGCCGCGTCAGGTTGTCCGCTTCGCCCTCGGTGCACAGCACTTCGTCTTCGATGCGGATGCCGCCATACGGGCGGAAGAAGTCCACGCGCTCCCAGTTGATCGCATCGCCGTGGCCGGCGTCCTTCACTTCATTCAACAGCATGTCGATGAAGTACAGGCCCGGCTCGATGGTCACCACCATGCCCGGTTCCAGCACGCGGGTCAGGCGCAGGTACGGGTGGCCGGCTGGGCGCTCGATGCGGCCGCCTTCGTCGCTGGCCGCGAAACCCGCCACGTCGTGCACCTGCAGACCGATCAGGTGGCCGATGCCGTGCGGGAAGAACGCGGCGCTGACGCCAGTTTCCAGCGCGGTCTGCGGCGAGACCTTGATCACGCCGAAATCCTTCAGCACGCCCATCAGCGAAAGATGCGCGTCCACATGCAGCTGCTTGTAGTCGAAGCCAGGACGCACCGCCGCGCACATCTGCTGCTGGGCGGCATCGACGGCAGCGATCATCGCGGCGAATTCGTCGTGGCCCTGAGCGGCGTAGGTGCGGGTGATGTCACTGGCGTAGCCGTAGGCGCTGGCGCCGGCGTCGATCAGGAAGCTGCGCAGCGGCTGCGGTGCCTTGCGGCCCAGCTCGGTGTAATGCAGTACGGCGGCATGTTCATTCAGCGCCACGATGTTGCCGTACGGCAGCTCGTTGGCATCCTGGCCCACGGCCTGGCAGTACGCCATGTGGATGCTGAATTCGTCGGCGCCGTTGCGGAACGCGGCTTCGGCGGCGCGGTGGCCGCGCACGCCCAGCACCTGCGCCTGGCGCATCAATGCGATTTCATACGGCGTCTTGCTACCGCGGTGCCATTCCAGGTAGTTCACTACCGGCGCCGGGTTGTTCGGCACATAGTTGCCCAGCGCGCTCTGCGGCTCGCCGAGGATCGCGCAGCGCGACGGGTCGGCCGGCAGCAGGGCCAGCGCCTCTTCGGGCTTGCGGATGATGTGGATGTCGAAGTGTTCCACCCACCAGCCGCTGGGGGCGTCCGGCACCACGTGCCAGTAATCGAACGGCTGGTGGAAGATCACCGCCGGGCGCTTGCCGGGGGTGAACACGATCCAGCTGTTGGGCACGCGGGTCAGCGGCAGCCAGGCCTTGAACTGCGGGTTCACCGCGTACGGATAGTCGCGGTCGTCGAACACCTGGTAGTGCAGGGTGCCGCTGGGCACGACCAGATGATCGAAGCCGCCGCGAGCCAGCGCCTGTTCGGCGCGTCGGCACAGCACGGCCAGGTGGTCGGAATACAGGGCGCCGGGGTCTTGCTGGATCATTGCGGTGGCTCGACACGGAAAACGGCCCTAGATTCTGCCGCATACCGCGAAAAACCGCTGTGCCGGAACCGGCACTCAGGCCGTCGAAACCGGCCCTTCGTCGATGTCTTCGCCCACCCACTGGCGCAGCAGCTGCCGATGTTCGCGTGACAGGGTCAGGAAACGGAAGCCGGTCCAGCTCTGCCCGGGCACGTGCGCCGGTTCACTCCACAGCAGATGCACGCCCACATCGATCGCTTCCTGGCGGCCATCACCCATCGGCAGCGGGAAGCGCAACTGGTACAGCGCGTCTTCGCGCAGCGGGGCGCTGGCCAGCATCAACATGCCGGTCTCGGACACATTGCCGAGGCGGCCGACCACGCATTCGCGCATCTGGTCGGTGACCGGTACCAGGTCCGAAACCTGGCGGCGCGGTGCACGACGCGTGTCCTGCGGCGGGACAGTACTCATGCGTGGGTCTCCTGCGTGCGGTCACTGGCCAGCGCGCGCAGCGTGCCGAGGCTGGCCTGCCAGGCGCGGTCGACCAGCCGGCCCTTGTCTTCGGTGACCAGTTGCGCATGCCCAGCGCTGATCTGCCGGGCCAGCGTATCCAGGTCGGTGTCGGTGATTTTCTGCCCGCGTGCATTGACGAACAACGCGTGACCGGTCAGCAGGCTGTACCAGGACAGTCGCTGGCGGCGCAGGGTGCCGTCAGCGTTGTCGATATCGAACCAGCTGCCGAACGGCAGCGTCGACAGCTGCTGGTACGCCGCTTCTTCGGCATTGCTGCGCGGCGCGGCGGCCGCCGTGCCGGCAGTCGTACCGGCATGTTCACCCAGGCGTGCGCGAGCCTTCAGGCGGGCGCTGAGCTCGGTACGCGAGGTGCTGTCGTCCTCACCACCGGGCGTGGCCAGGCGACGGGCCACGGCAGCGGCTTCCTCGGCGTGGTAGCCGACCTGCAGCAAGGCCGCTTCCACTTCGGCGGCCAGTACGGTATCGGTGCCGGCTGCGGCGTCCACCGGCTGTGCGGTCACCGCGGCAATGCGCTCGGTCTGTTGCAGGCGCTCCTGCCACTGGGGCGAGTCGTCGCCATGGCGCAGCCGGGTCAGGGTCAGGGCATCGGCCCAGGCCTGGCGCAGCAGGGTCTGCACGAAGCGGGGTGGCTCCTGCGCCTCGCAGCACTGGTCGATCCGTGCGGTGGCCTGGCGCCGGGCCAGTTCCAGCCGTTCCTTGCCGCGTGCGGCTTCCACGTGGCGGCGCTCGGCCAGTTCGGCGCGATGCGCAGCGGCACGTTGGTGCTGCTGCACGTCTTCGTTGGCGGCGGTGAAGGCTTCCGGTGCGCGCGCATCCTGGCCGATCAGGCCCTGCACGCTTTGCGCCATGCGTTGCAGCAGCTGCGGGTCGACATCATCGTCGCCCAGCCAGTTGGCACCGACTTCGGCGATCTGGTTGAGCAGCTCACGCGCGGGGTGTTCGTCGCGCACGAAGAAGCCCGGGTCGGCCATCGCAGCACGCGCCAGCGGTACCTGCAGGCGCGCCAGCAGTGCGGCAGGCACCGGGTCGGGGCGCTGCTGCTGCTGCACCTGCTGCATCAGCAGACGCAGCAGGTCGAGATTGTCGCGGTCGTGGCTGCCCAACTGGGCCTGCGCGCCGTGCTCGCTGCGCAGCTGGGCGACCACGGCCGCCTGCAGGTCGGCCACGCCCGTGGCGGCACTGGACTGGGCCTGCAGGCGCGCGAGTACGGCGTCGACTGCTGCGCTGGGCACCGCGCCGCTGTCCGCAGGTGTCGCGGTGGCATGGCGTGCCTGTTGCAGCAGCTCATGCAATGCACTGCCGGTGGACGTGGTCACGCCCGGCGTGGCGGGGCCGGGCGCGCCGCCCTCCTGGAAGGCGTCCTGTACCAGGCTGGACCAGGAGCCGGCGGGTGCCGAACCGTTCCAACCGGTCAGGGGCGCAGCGGCGCGCTTGGCCGGCTGCGTGGTACGGCCGCCCCCCACCGACTGGGTGATGATCCGACGCGTGCTCGACGAGCGCGCCAGGTAGGGGGTGTAGACCAGCCCCGGCAGTACGCCGGACTGGGCCAGCAGGGCATTGGCACGGTCAAGGATATCGCCCAGCCGTTCCAGCACCTGCCGCTCGAAACTGCGATACAGCGCCAGCTGTACCTCGACGCTCAGCGCATCCTGTTCGGCGATCCGGCGCACCATCGCGCACAGTGCCTGCGGTGCCAGCGGCAGGGTGTCGGCCTCGAACGCCGGCGCTGCGGCCAAGACACCCAAACGCTGGCCGAGCAGGTTCAACGTATTGGTCGAACGCAGCGTCTCCCGTCGCACCATCTCGGTCAGCAGCAGGTCGCGATCCACTTCATGCTCATCGACCAGCGACAGCCCGAGCATGCCCGGCAGCGCAGGCGGCGTTGCACTGGCGCTCACACCGCTGACCGGTCCGTGCAGGCGTGCCAGCGCATCGGCCACGGCCTCGAGCATGCGGTCGGCAAAGTGCCCGGAGAACGCATGCAGCTGCCCACGCTGGGCCATCAGCTCGGATTGCTGCTGTGGGTTGCGTGCGCGATCGGCGTCGTGCAGCAGGGTCTGCTCCAGCGCTTCGACGGTCAGGATCAGGGGCGCGGCCAGCGTCTGCCGGCACAGGCCGATCAACGCGCCCAGCAGTTCGCGCACCCGTGGTGGCAGGTCGCTTGCGGCCAGGCGGGCTTTGTCGGCAGGGGTGATGGAAAAGACAGCTGACATCTGCAGGCGGTACCCGGATTCCCGCGGATCGATCTGGTGAATCTACCGTGTCGGCCGCTGTCGGCGCTACTTTAGGGTGAATGTGCGTACTGTTCGCCGGGCATGGCCCGGCGCTACCGGGCGTTTGCCTGCTGGGTAACGCCGGGCCATGCCCGACGGATGAGCGGTAGTGCCGGCCGCTGGCCGGCAGATCTGTCTTCACCGGATTGCCGGCCAGCGGCCGGCACTACCCATTGCGCAGGCGGCTCATTCCTCCAGGAACAGGCTCACCACATCGTTGGTGAAGCGGCGGCCCAGCTCGGTCGGCTGCACATGGCCATCGGTCACTTCCAGCCAGCCGCGCTGCACGGCCTCGGCCAGCGGTGCGTCCAACACGCTGCGCGGCAGCCCGGTGCGCGACTCGAAATCGCGCAGACCGAAGCCTTCGTGCAGGCGCAGCAGATTCAGCATGTACTCGAACGGCAGCCGCTCGGGTGCGATCACCTCGTCGCCGCCGAACGAGGCCGGGCTGCCGGCGCTGTCCAGGTAGGCCTGCGGGTGCTTCAGCTTCCAGCGCCGCAGTACGTGTTCTTCGGCCCCGGAGCTGATCTTGCCGTGTGCACCTGCGCCGATGCCCAGGTAATCGCCAAAGCGCCAGTAGTTCAGGTTGTGTGCGCTCTGCCGGCCGGGGCGGGCGTAGGCACTGACTTCGTACTGGCCGAAACCGGCCTGTGCCAGCAGGGCCTGGCAGTGTTCCTGCATGTCCCAGGCGTTGTCTTCATCGGGAATGCCCTGCGGCGGCCGCGCGAAGAACACGGTGTTCGGTTCCAGGGTCAGCTGGTAGTGCGAGATATGCGCCGGCTGCAGTGCGAAGGCACGTTCCAGGTCGGCCTCGGCACCGGCCAGGGTCTGCTCCGGCAGCGCGTACATCAGGTCGATGTTGAAGTTGTCGTAGCCCGCGTCCTGCGCCATCTTCACCGCGCGCTCGGCTTCGCCACTGTCATGGATGCGGCCCAGGCGCTTGAGCATCGCATCGTCGAAACTCTGGATGCCGAAGCTGAGGCGGTTCACGCCGGCCGCGCGGTAGCGGTCGAAACGGCCATGTTCGGCGGTGCCCGGGTTGGTTTCCAGGGTGATTTCGGCATTGGGCGCGAAGCGCAGGCGCGCGCTGGCCTGCTGCAGGAAGCGGTCGATCGCCTCGGGCGGGAACAGGCTGGGCGTACCACCACCGAAGAACACGCTGTGCACCACCCGGCCCCAGACCAGCGGCAGGTCCTGGTCCAGATCGCGCAGCAGGGCGTCGATGTAGGCCTCGAACGGCAGCTCGCCCTTGGCCTGGTGCGAATTGAAATCGCAGTACGGGCATTTGCGCACGCACCACGGCAGGTGCACGTACAGCGACAGCGGTGGCGGCACCAGCCGCGGCGGGCTGTCGTGGTCGGCGGAGCAGGCTTCGCCGGGCAGGTGGTTGCAGTGGTCGTGGGCGTGCGGCATGGGCTTCTTCGGTAGTGCCGGCCGTTGGCCGGCTTCCCTGGTTCGATCGGGTGGCGTCAGTACAGCGTCGCCAGCTGCTGCTTGAGCTGCTGCAGGGCAATGGCACGGTGGCTGATGGCGTTCTTCAGTGCCGGCTCCATTTCCGCGGCGGTCAGGCCGTGGGTGGTGTCCAGGAATACCGGGTTGTAGCCGAAACCATTGGTGCCACGCAGTTCGCGGATGATCTGGCCTTCCCAGCGGCCTTCACAGATCAACGGCTGCGGGTCGGTGGCGTGGCGCAGCAGCACGATCACCGCATAGAAGCGGGCGCTGCGCTGACCATCGGGGATGTCGGCCATCGCCTCCAGCAGTTTGGCGTTGTTGGCTGCGGCATTGGTCGGGTGACCGGCATAGCGCGCGCTGTACAGCCCCGGCGCACCGCCGAGGGCATCGACGATCAGGCCCGAATCATCGGCCAGCGCCGGCAGGCCAGTCGCTTCACAGGCCGCGCGTGCTTTCAGCAGCGCATTCTCGACGAAGGTCAGGCCGGTCTCTTCCACATCGCCCAGGCCCAGTTCGGCGGCCGAGGTGATCTGCAGCGGCAGGTCGGCGAGGATTTCCTGCATCTCCACCAGTTTGCCGGCGTTGTGGCTGGCCAGTACCAGTTGCTTCATTGACGGGGCTCCAGCAGGTCCCAGGTGTTGCCATACAGATCGCGGAACACCGCGACCGTTGCATAGGGTTCTTCGCGCGGCGCTTCCAGGAACTCCACACCGGCGGCCAGCATCGCCGCGTGGTCGCGGTGGAAGTCGTCAGTGTTGAGGAAGAAAGCAACCCGGCCACCGGTCTGGTTGCCGATACGGCTGCGCTGCGCCTCGTCGCTGGCGCGGGCCAGCAGCAGGGCGGCGGCCCTGCCGTCGGTCGGGCCGACCACGACCCAGCGCTTGTGGCCCTGGTCGATGTCCTCCAACAGCGCGAAGCCGAGCTTGCCGGTGTACCAGGCAATGGCTTCGTCGTAGTCGGCCACCACCAGGGTGGACAGGGCAAGGCGCCGGTTCATGCCGACAGCGCTGCCTGCTGCGCGTCCAGCAGCTCGCGCACGCCCTTTTCGGCCAGGCCCAGCAGTGCATCCAGTTCATCGCGACGGAAGGCATGGCCTTCGGCGGTGCCCTGCAGCTCGATGAAGCCGCCGCCGTCGTTCATCACCACGTTCATGTCGGTGTCGCAGTCGCTGTCTTCGGCGTAGTCCAGGTCCAGCACCGGGGTGCCGCGGTACACGCCTACCGACACGGCGGCCACTGCGCCCAGGATCGGGTTGCGCTTGATGTCGCCGCGCTTCATCAGCACGTTCACTGCGTCGACCAGGGCGACATAAGCGCCGGTGATGGCAGCGGTGCGGGTGCCGCCGTCAGCCTGCAGCACGTCGCAGTCGAGGGTGATGGTGCGCTCGCCCAGCGCGTTGCGGTCCACGCAGGCGCGCAGGCTGCGGCCGATCAGGCGCTGGATTTCCAGGGTGCGGCCGCCCTGCTTGCCACGCGCAGCTTCACGGTCACTGCGGGTGTGGGTGGCGCGCGGCAGCATGCCGTACTCGGCGGTTACCCAGCCTTCGCCCTTGCCACGCAGGAAGCCTGGCACGCGGTTTTCCACGCTGGCGGTGCACAGCACGCGGGTTTCACCGAAGCAGACCAGCACCGAACCTTCGGCGTGGCGGGTGAAACCGCGTTGGATGACGACCGGACGGAGCTGGTCGGGCTGGCGGCCACTGGGGCGGGAATCGGACATGGTGCGGGTTCCGTAAGTGCAAGGGAGTACGCCGCCGCGCCCGCGGCCTTCACGGGGCGGGCAAGGGGGCTCTGGTGAGGGCGCTAGGGTACCATTCCCCCTTTGCACGCACCGGACACATTCCATGATTCGAAGCATGACGGCCTATGCTGGCGGCGAGCGCGCCACGACCTGGGGCACGCTGGGCTGCGAACTGCGCTCGGTCAACCACCGGTTCCTGGAAGTGGGCACCCGCCTGCCCGAGGAACTGCGTGCGTTGGAGCCGCAGTTGCGCGAACGCATTTCCGCCCGCCTGAGCCGCGGCAAGCTGGATCTGGTCATGCGCCTGCGTGCGCCGGAAAGCGCCGCCAGCCTGCAGATCAACGAGGTGCTGCTGGGCCAGTTGGGGCAGCTGGCACACCGCATGACCTCCGATTTCCCCAACCTGCAGGTCAGCTTCACCGAGCTGCTGCAGCTGCCGGGGGTGACCCAGGGCGAGGCCGCCGACGCTGCCGCCCTGCAGGCCGAGGCGCTGGCGTTGCTGGAGCAGGTGCTGGACGGCTTTGTTGCCGCCCGTGAACGTGAAGGCGACAAGCTGTCCACGGCCATTGCCGAGCGCGTGGACGGCATCGAGCGTATCGCCACCGAAGTGCGCACCTTGATTCCGGCCATTCGCGACGGTCAGCGCGCCAAGCTGGCCGCACGCCTGGCTGATCTGCCGCACCCGGTCGATCCGGGCCGCGCCGAGCAGGAACTGGTGTTGTGGCTGCAGAAGCTGGATGTGGATGAAGAGCTGGACCGTCTGGGCAGCCACATCGTCGAGATCCGCCGCGTGCTCAAGCAGCGCGAGCCGGTCGGTCGTCGCCTGGACTTCCTGCTGCAGGAGTTCAACCGCGAAGCCAATACGCTGGGCTCGAAGTCGGTGGACAGCCGCACCTCCAATGCCGCGGTGGAGCTGAAGGTGCTGATCGACCAGATCCGCGAGCAGGTGCAGAACATCGAGTGATGTTGCATCCAGCGATGCAGCAGGGGCGCCTTCGGGCGCCCTTGTCGTTTCAGCGCATCAGCGCACGCTGACGCCCGGCGCCCCTTCGCCCAAGCGCCCGACCACGGCGGCATGGCCGAATCCTGCGTCGTGGAAACAGGCCAGCACCGTATCCACCGCTTCCGGGGCGCAGGACACCAGCAGCCCGCCGCTGGTCTGTGGGTCGGTCAGCAGTGGCTGCCAATGGGCGAGCAAGCCCTCGGCGAAGCGCACCTCGGCGCCATAGGAAGCCCAGTTGCGGTTGGAGGCACCGGTCACGCAGCCACGCTGCAGCAGTTCCAAGGCCTGTGGCAGCAGCGGTACCTGGGTACTGTCCACCTCGGCAGCCACGCCACTGGCGCGGCACACTTCCAGCAGATGGCCGAGCAGGCCGAAGCCGGTGACATCGGTCATCGCATGCACGCCGTCCAGCGCGGCCAGCGGCACGCCCGCGGCATTCAGGCGGGTGGTCGAATCGATCATCTGCCGGTAGCCGTCGGCGTCCAGCATGTTCTTCTTCAGCGCCGACGAATACACGCCCACGCCCAACGGTTTGCCCAGCACCAGCACATCGCCGGCGCGGGCATCGGCATTGCGCTTGAGCCGCTGCGGGTCGAGCACGCCGATCGCGGCCAGGCCGTAGATGGGCTCCACCGAATCGATGCTGTGGCCACCAGCGACCACGATGCCGGCATCGGCGCATGCGCGTTCGCCGCCCTGCAGGATGCCGCGGATGGTGTCCTGTGGCAGCGTGTTGATCGGCATGCCGACGATGGCCAGCGCGAACAAGGGGCGCGCGCCCATCGCATACAGGTCCGACAGCGCGTTGGTGGCGGCAATGCGGCCGAAGTCGAACGGGTCGTCGACGATCGGCATGAAGAAATCGGTGGTGGCCACGATTGCCTGGCGATCATCGAGGCGGTACACCGCCGCGTCGTCGCTGGTCTCGCGGCCGACCAGCAGTTCAGCCGGTGCCGGAAGCGCCGGAACGCCGCGCAGCAGTTCGCTCAGCACGCCCGGCGCGATCTTGCAGCCACAGCCGCCGCCATGCGCGAGAGACGTCAGTCGTTGCGGGGCATCGGCCGTTGAAGGAGCGGGGGACTGTGCGTGCGTGGCCATGCCGACATCTCCTGCGGAAACACGAATGGCGGAAGGCAGCAGGAGTCGAACCTACCAGGGAACGATCGACGCCCCCTACTGGGTTTGAAGCCCAGCCGCATGCCCGGATGCGCATGCCTTCCGAAAGTACGCCGATGCCGGTGCGCTCAACCGTGGCTGGCGTTCCACTGCAGATCGCCGCGCGGCCGATGCAGGTCACCGACGCGTCGAGTGTAGCCAACGCGATTGAAGAACTCCAAGATCTGGATGCTGCGCTTGCGGCCCAGGCCGATGGCATCGCGGAAGGCCGCCGCATCCACCGTGCCGCTGGCCTGTGACAGCTGCGCGACGATGGCGGCGAGTTCCGCAATGCGCGCGGGTGCATAGAACAGGTCGGGTACCACCTGGAACAGCTCGCCGCGTGCGGTGGCGCGGCGCAGGACGGCGCGGACCTCATCTTCAGCGAGACCGATGTCGGCGGCCAGGGTGCGCACCCACGGCGGATCGAAGCCACTGGCGTGCAGCAGTGGCAACACGCGTTCGAGCAGCAGGCGTTCGCGTTCCGGTGGCGCATGGTCATGGCCGGGCAGGCGCCACCAGGCGCCCGCGCGCTGCACCAGGCCGTCTTCAAGCAGGTCCTGCAGCAGGGCGTTCCACAGCCCTGCTGCCAATGCGGGCAGGGTGCTGCGCTGCAGGCGCCCGCTGTCGACACCGGGTTCGTCCGGGCGTCGCTCGTGCCAGCCACGCAACGAGGCGATCAGCTGCTCGCGCAGCACCTGCCAGTGCGCAGCAAGGATGACCACCGTGTCATCGCGGGTGACGATGCGCCGCGCATCTGCAGGCAGATCGATCCGGTCGGCGGCGCGCCGGCAGTAGCGTTGCAGCGCGGCCATGGCAATGCCGAACGGCGCCTGCTGCAACAGTGGGCCGATTCCCGCACCCGCGGCCAGTTGCTCCGATGCTTCCAGCCATGCAAGACGTGCCGGACTGCGCCGACGCCGCTGTGGCGGGTCCGGATCGAGCACGATGCCACCACCCAGCGTATGGGTGGCCGCTGAATCGCGAGCGATGAAGCGATCCCCACACAACGCACAGACCGGTGCATCGAACACCAGCTGCACGAACTGCCCGTTGCCGTGGTCGTCGTCCTCCAGCAGCACCACATGGGCCTGCCGGTGCATCGTGCCCCAGTGGATGTGTAGCGGCGCCCAGTCGCGCAACGGCGCAGCCAGTGGGGAAAGCCGCAGCCGCACATCGACGCGGGTGGTCGCCAGCAGGGCGCGCGGGTCGGCGATCCAGTCGCCACGGCGGATGTCGTCGCGAGCGATGGCGGCCAGGTTCAGCGCGCAGCGCTGCCCGGCCACGGCGTGGTCGCTGGTCTGGTTCTGCGCGTGGATGCTGCGCACGCGTACGGCGGTGGCGGCGGGCATCAGCTGCAGGTGGTCGCCCACAGTGGCGATGCCGCCGTGCACTGCACCGGTGACCAGCGTGCCGTGGCCCGCCAGCGAGAACACGCGGTCCACTGGCATGCGGAACAGCTCGCTGCGCAGTTCAGCCTGGCGTGCGCTGGACGTGTCCGCCGCCCACGCATGCAGGCAGGCGCGCAACGCATCGATGCCGGCATCGTCGGGGACGGTGCTGTTGCACGCAAATACAGGGGAATCCTGCAGCGGTGTACCGGCCAGCAGCGCGGCAATCTCGATTTCTACCCGGGCGAGGCGAGCGGCATCCACGCGGTCGATCTTGGTCAGTGCCACCGCACCACGATTCACGCCCAGCAGCTGCAGGATCGTCAGATGCTCGCGGGTCTGCGGCATCACGCCGTCGTCGGCAGCGATCACCAGCAGGGCGACATCGATGCCAGTGGCGCCAGCCACCATCGTGTGCACGAAGCGTTCATGGCCCGGCACATCGACGAAGCCCAGCGTTGTCGCCGGGCCGCCGCCGTCCGTGCTTTCCACGGGAACATAGGCATAGCCCAGTTCGATGGAAATACCGCGCGTGCGCTCTTCCTGCAGTCGATCGGTTTCGATGCCGGTTAGTGCGCGCACCAGGCTTGTCTTGCCATGGTCGATATGCCCGGCGGTGCCGACGATCATGCCTGCAGCGTGCTCCATTGGGCGAGGAAGGCCGCTTCGTCGGCGGGCTCCAGGCAGCGCAGGTCCAGCCACAGCGCGTCATCGGCGATGCGGCCCAGCACCGGCCGTGGCAGCTGGCGCAGGCGCTTGGCCAGGCGATCCAGACCGCCACGACGTTCGGTTGTGACGCGCAGCCCCGCGCTGGCCAGCTGCGCTTGTGGCTGCGCGCCGCTGCCGATCTGGCTGTGCATCGGTGCAGGTTCAAGGATGTAATCCGCCGCCAGCGCGGACCGCATCGGCTGCAGCAGGCGCTGGGCCTGTGCATCGATGTCGTCCTGCGTGCGCGAGAGCGTGCGCAGGGTCGGCAGCCGCTGTGCCAGCAGCTCCGGTTCGCGGTACAGGGCCAGCACCGCCTCCAGCGCGGCCAGGCCCATCTTGTCCATGCGCAGTGCGCGCTTGAGCGGGTTGCGGTTGATCCGCGCGATCAGGTCGGCGCGGCCGGCGATGATGCCGGCCTGTGGGCCACCCAGCAGCTTGTCGCCACTGAACGAAACCAGGTCCGCACCAGCCGCCAGCGTTTCCTGCACGGTCGGCTCGTGCGGCAGGCCGAACACGGCGAGATCGCACAGGCTGCCGCTGCCCAGGTCCACCACCAGCGGCAGGCCATGCTCGTGCGCGATTGCCGCCATTGCCGCCGTGTCGACCTTTGCGGTGAAGCCGGTGATCGCGTAGTTGCTGGCGTGCACCTCCATCAGCAATGCGGTGCGTGCGCCGATGGCGTTGGCGAAGTCGGCCGGATGGGTGCGGTTGGTGGTGCCCACTTCCAGCAGGCGCGCACCGGCACTGCGCATCACATCAGGAATGCGGAAGGCGCCGCCGATTTCCACCAGCTCGCCGCGCGACACCACCACGTCGCGGCGGTTGGCCAGGCTGTTGAGCAGCAGAAGAACCGCCGCCGCATTGTTGTTGACCACGGTTGCGGCTTCGGCCCCGGTCAGCTCGCAGACCAGCGCCTGCACCCGTGCATCGCGGTCGCCGCGACGGCCACGGATGACGTCGAACTCCAGATCCACCGGCGCGGTCATCGCGCGGGTGACGGCCTGCACGGCGGCCGCGGGCAGCAATGCGCGACCCAGGTTGGTATGCAGCACGGTGCCGGTCATGTTGAACATCGGCTGCAGATCCAGCCGTGCATCGGCCGCCAGTGCGATGTCGAGCGCTGCGACCAGCGCCGGACCGTCAATCGCCTGTTGCAGTTGCTCGGCCGACAGTTGCGCGGCGTTGATGCGTTCGCGCAGCATCTGCAGATGCGAACGCAGCAGCTGGGTGATGCGGCTGCGGCCGTGACCTTCGATCAGTGCCGACAACGCTGGCAGACGCAGCAGCCGGTCCAGCGAGGGCAGGGCAGCGGCCAGTGCCGTGGCAGGGGGCGTGTGAGGCATCGGTCAGTCGCCGTCGGATTGCCACAGCAGCGGATTCTGGCTGGCACGCGCGTAGCCTTCCTCGCCCAGCAGGAGGTCCAGCGCCAGCGTGCCGAGGTCATCGGCCACCGGCTCCAGCATCGGGTCCTTTTCCATGTACAGGATCTTGCGATAGCTGTGGCAGCGATCGCAGGTTTCGGCACGCACCGCGCTCTCGCGCACGGCTTCGCCAGCGTCGCCGTCCACATCAGCCAGGGCCCGGTAGGCGATGTCCTTGCCGGAGGCACCACATTGGCTGCACTGTACGCGCACGTAGTGCCACTGGCAGGCGCACAGTGCGCACGACAGGTAGCGATAGGAGGCATAGGGTGGGCGCGCCTGCACCACGCTCACCACCGGCAGGGTGCCGCACAGCGGGCACAGCCCCGGCGCATCGGCCAGCGGCTTCAGATCGGCAGGGCGGAAGCTCTCCGCCAGCACCGCCCAGTACACCTGCAGTGCGGTCATCACCAGCAGCGCGGCCACCGCATCCACCGACGGCGCGTCATCACGCTCCAGCACCGCATGCGCCTGTGCATCCAGCCAGGCGTCGTCGGCCGCGGCGACACGTTGCAGTTCCTGCCGGGTTTCCGTCGGCAGGCCGGTCTCGTCGGCACAGTGCCGGCACAGCGTGCGCAGCCAGTCGCGCCAGCATCCATCCAGTTGAAGCGTGTTGGCCGGCCGCAACGGCATACCGGCTCTGGCTGCTGCGCTCGATTGCTGCGCGCGCGCCTGCGACTGCAACTGTTCGCGTTGCTGCGACGTCAATTCGTTCAGCAGCGCCTGCTGCGCATCGGCCAGCGCCGCCAGTAGCCGCAGGTAACCGCCGATGGCACTGTGAGCGGCCAGGCTGCGCAGGCGCGCCGCGCGATCGGCGAACAGGGACGCGGCATCGGGCAGGATGATGCGCGGGACATCGCGCGAGGCCAGCGTCTCGATCTCACCGGGTTCAAGGATGCGTTGCGCCATGCAGGGCCAGCCAGAAGAACCAGCCTCCATCCTCGCCGTTGTCAGCGCTGGCGTCCAGCGTGATCGAGGCAGAGCAGTCGAGCATGGCTCGACTCTACAGAACGGCGGTTTCGATCATTGCCGCGTTCATCCACGCATGGCGTGGATCTACCGTGTCGACCAAGGTCGACACCCACCCCTCCATCCCTCAGGAAGCCCGCTTTTGACGTTGACGTTGACGTTGACGTTGACGTTGACGTTGACTCTGCGGGTGCAGGGCCGCAGGCCCTGCCGCTAACCCTCTTCCCGCCGTCCACGCAGGAGGTCCCTGAACCACTGCCGGTGATGCTTGTACGCCCACCCATAGGTCACCTTGCCCTGGGTCATCGCCCGCACCGAACCCTTGATCCAGATCGCCGCATAGATGTGCACCACGATCGCGCAGACCAGCA
Organism: Stenotrophomonas sp. ATs4; assembly: GCF_051861585.1. Taxonomy (NCBI): domain Bacteria; kingdom Pseudomonadati; phylum Pseudomonadota; class Gammaproteobacteria; order Lysobacterales; family Lysobacteraceae; genus Stenotrophomonas; species Stenotrophomonas sp. ATs4. The sequence continues at coordinate 163,225 of NZ_JBLYPK010000009.1, forward strand.
CCCAGCCGAACAGCGCATGGGCAAGCACCGAGAAGCGGATCAGCCCGATCGGGAAGAAGTGGCTGAAGTACTGCCGCCAGATCACGAAGCCGGTCAGCAGCAGCGCCGACAGGCAACCGATGATCGCCCAGAAAAGCAGCTTCTGGCCGGCATTGAAACGGCCCACCGGCGGCAGCTTCTCATCCTCGTTGCGCAGCACATCGCGCATGCCGCGCATCCACTTGCCATCGTCGGCGGTCGGCAGGTTGTCGCGCCACATGCGGAACGCCAGCAAGGCGAAGCCCACCACCATCACCAGGCCGATGAACGGATGCAGGATGCGCGTCCACGGCCCACCGCCGAACAGCTGGGTCAGCGGAAACAGGGCAGGGTGGAACAGGGCCAGCCCGGACAAGGCGGTCAGCACGAAGCAGATCGCCACGATCCAGTGGTTGATGCGGGTCGGCGCGCGGTAGCGGATGATCTGCCGCGGATGCGGGGCGTACTTCATGGCCGCTGCTCCTCTTCGATCTTCTTCGCCTCGTGCTCGGCCTCTTCCTCTTCCTCATCGTTCACCGTGTTGCGGCCGATACCGATGTAATGCAGGAAGCCGGCAAACGCCGTGGCGGCGATCGCCAGCACGCCCAGCGGCTTGGCCACGCCCTTCCAGATTTCCACCATCGGGCTGATGCGCGGGTCCTTGGGCAGGTCGGCGTACAGCTCCGGCTTGTCCACGTGCTGCAGAACGTACATCACGTGGGTGCCGCCCACACCCTGCGGGTCGTACAGGCCAGCGTTCTCGTAGCCGCGCGATTTCAGGTCTTCCACGCGCCCGGCAGCGTGCTCGGTCATCGCCTGCTTGCTGCCGAAGGTGATCGCGCCGGTCGGGCAGGTCTTCACGCAGGCCGGTTCCTGGCCTACTGCCACCCGGTCCGAACACAACGTGCACTTGTAGGCCTTGTGGTCCTTCTTGGAAATGCGCGGCACGTCGAACGGGCAGCCGGTCACGCAGTAGCCGCAGCCGATGCAGTTCTCTTCCTGGAAGTCGACGATGCCGTTGGCGTACTGGATGATCGCGCCCGGCGACGGGCAGGCCTTCAGGCAGCCCGGGTCGCTGCAGTGCATGCAGCCTTCCTTGCGGATCAGCCACTCCAGCTTGCCTTTCTCGTCCTCGTACTCGCGGAACTTCATCACCGTCCACGACTGGTCGCTCAGATCGGGCGGGTTGTCATAGCTGCCGACGCAGCTGCCGACCTCGTCGCGCAGGTCGTTCCATTCCATGCAGGCGACCTGGCAGGCCTTGCAGCCGATGCACTTGCTCACATCGATCAGCTTGGCGACCTGGCAGGTGTGCGCACCACGCGCCTCCGGCGAGGGCGTGGTGGTGGCCGAGCGGCGGATGATGTCCAGCGATTGCAGTGACATGGCGTGTCTCCTACACCTTCTCGACCTTGACCAGGATGCACTTCGATTCGGGCGTCTGCGAGTTGCCGTCACCGATGGCGTTGGTCAGCGTATTGGCGATGTATCCGGGCTTGGCCGCACCGAGGAAGCCCCAGTGGATCGGCACGCCCACCTGGTGCACGGTCCGGCCATCGATCTGCAGGGCCTTGATGCGCTTGGTCACCATGGCTACCGCTTCGATGTGGCCACGCTTGGAACTGACCCGCACGCGGCTGCCGTTGTTGATGCCCAGCTCGTCGGCCAGCGCCGCGCCGATCTCGACGAACTGCTCGGGCTGGATGATGGCGTTCAACTTGCCGTGCTTGGTCCAGAAGTGGAAATGCTCGGTCAGGCGGTAGGTGGTGGCCACATGCGGGAACTCATCCGGCGAACCGATCTGTGCACGGTCGCTGGCGAACACGCGTGCCGCCGGGTTGTTCAGCGTCAGTGCCTGGCCGGGGCTGAGCGGGTTGCTGCGCAGCGGCGTATCGAAGGGCTCGTAATGCTCCGGGAACGGCCCTTCGGCCATGCCGGCCTTGGCGAAGAAGCGCGCGATGCCCTCCGGGTTCATGATGAACGGGCCCATGCCGCCGGCCGGATCCTCGTCGGCCTTGAAGTCGGGCACGTCCACGCTGCCCCAGTTCTTGCCGTTCCAGGCCAGCAGCGTGCGCCGCGGATCAAACGGCTGGCCGGCCACGTCGCACGAGGCGCGGTTGTACATCACGCGGCGGTTGGCTGGCCATGCCCAGGCCCAGCCCAGCGTGTTGCCGATGCCGGTGGGGTCACTGTTGTCACGCCGCGCCATCATGTTGCCGGTCGGGCCCCAAGCGCCGATGTAGATCCAGCAGCCGGAGGCGGTGCTGCCGTCGTCGCGCAGGTCGCCGAATGCAGCCAGCTGTTCGCCGGCCTTGCGCACCAGCTTGGTCGGGTCCTTCGGATCGAACACGTCGGCCAGCGCCTTGCCGTTGTATTCCATCGCCAGTTCTTCCGGCGTCGGCAGTTCCGGGTTGGAATACTTCCACGCCAGGTCGCGCACCGGCTCCCACCACGCACCACCGTCCTTCTCGTACATCGCTTTGATGCGATGGAACAGTTCGGACATGATCTCGATGTCGCTGCGCGCCTCGCCCGGTGGATTGGCACCCTTCCAGTGCCACTGCAGCCAGCGCGAGGAGTTCACCACCGCGCCGTTCTCCTCGGCGAAGGAGGTGGTGGGCAGACGGAACACTTCAGTCTGGATGGCGCCCGGGTCAACGTCGTTCAACGCACCGTGGTTCTGCCAGAAGGCGATGGTCTCGGTTTCCAGCGGGTCCATGCTGACCATGAACTTCAGCTTGGAGAACGCGCTGATCAGCTTGCCCTTGTTCGGCGCCGAGGCCAGCGGATTGAAGCCCTGGCAGATGTAGCCATGGATCTTGCCTTCGTTCATCAGCTCGTACGCCTGCAGCATGTCGTACGGCTTGTCGAGCTTGGGCAGGTGGTCGAAGCACCAGTTGTTGTCGGCGGTGGCGGCGTCGCCCCACCACGACTTCATCAGGCTGACGTGGAACTTCGGGTAGTTCTGCCAGAACGACATCTGGTTGGCGCGCAGCGGCTTCTGCGTGCGCTTGGCGATGTAGGCGTCGTAGTCCTGCTCGTCCTGTTTCGGCAATGTCAGGTAGCCGGGCAGCAGGTCGGACATCAGGCCGATGTCGGTCAGGCCCTGGATGTTGGAATGACCGCGCAGCGCGTTCATGCCACCACCGGCTACGCCGATGTTGCCCAGCAGCAGCTGCACCATGGTGCCGGCGCGCACGTTCTGCGCACCCACCGAATGCTGCGTCCAGCCCAGCGCGTACAGGATGGTCATCGCCTTGTCCTTGCCGGCGGTGGACGCGATCATCTCCCAGACCTGGCGGATGCTGTCGGCCGGCGTGCCGCAGATGCGTTCGACCATCTCCACGGTGTAGCGCGCGTAGTGCTGCTTGAGCAGGGTGTAGACGCAGCGCGGGTCCTTCAGCGTCGGGTCGCTGCGCACGAAGCCATCATCGCCGTACACGTAGTCCCAGCTGGAACGGTCGTAGCTGCGTTTTTCCTCGTTGTAGCCCGAATACAGGCCGTCCTTGAAGGCGAACTCGTCCTTCACCAGGAACGACATGTCGGTGTAGTTCAGCACGTACTCGTGCTGGATGCGGTCCTCGGTCAACAGGTAGTTGATCAGGCCGCCCAGGAACACGATGTCGGTACCGGTGCGGATCGGCGCGTACACGTCGGCCACCGCGGCCGAGCGGTTGAAGCGCGGATCGACCACGATCAGCCGGGCCTTGTTGTGTGCCTTGGCCTCGGTCACCCATTTGAACCCGCACGGGTGTGCCTCGGCGGCATTGCCACCCATGATCAGTACCAGGTCGGCATTCTTGATGTCGACCCAGTGATTCGTCATCGCACCACGGCCTAGCGTCGGGGCAAGACCTGCCACCGTCGGGCCGTGTCAGACACGTGCCTGGTTGTCGAATGCCAACATGCCAAGGGAGCGCACGACCTTGTGGGTCAGCACCGCAGTCTCATTGCTGGTGGCCGAAGCCGCCAGCATGCCGGTGGTCAGCCAGCGGTTGACCGTCTGCCCGGCCTCGTTCTGCTGCACGAAGTTGGCATCGCGGTCTTCCTTCATCAGCCGCGCGATGCGGTCCAGCGCATCGTCCCAGCTCAGCCGCTTCCACTCGTTCGAGCCCGGCGCGCGGTACTCGGGGTAGAGCAGGCGCGACTTGCTGTGGATGATGTCGGCCAGGCCGGCACCCTTCGGGCACAGCGTGCCGCGGTTGACCGGGTGGTCCGGGTCGCCCTCGATATGGAAGATGCTCGGCTCGGCGTTCTTGGCGCCATCGCCGAGGCTGTACATCAGGATGCCGCAGGCCACTGAACAATAGGTACAGGTGTTGCGGGTCTCGGTCGCGCGGGTCAGCTTGTATTGCCGGACCTCCGCGAGCGCGATGCCGGGCGCGAAGCCCATCAGTGCCAGACTGGAGCCGACCAGGGTTGTCCCGGTCACTTTCAGGAACTGGCGGCGGCTCATCGAGGGCATGCCGTTCTCCTGGGATGGCGAGGAGGCGTGCGCCTCCGGGCTGTCGGTGGGTACGGCCCGGTTATAGCACAGGCTGCCGCACATCCATGTGGCACAAGGCCCTGCCGCCTGCTGGCCGGGCGCGCAAAGGGGCCGCTCTGGTAAAGTTGCGTGCCCGCCCCCCGGGGAAGCGTCTGCCGGGCCTGGTTCCAGGATGTTCCGCGCAGCCCCCGCCGTCCTGGCGCGATCCTCCGCGCCGGATCTGGAACACCGAGGAAAAATTTTGCGAAATCAACCCGTTGGATCCCCCGCATGAGCGCCCCGTCGAAGCCGTCGGACGCCGTTGCGCGCGGCACGCTGTACATCGTTGCCGCCCCGTCCGGCGCCGGCAAGAGCAGCATCGTCAATGCCACCCTGGCGCGTGACCCGCAGATCGCCCTGTCGATCTCCTTCACGTCGCGCGCCATGCGCCCGGGTGAAGTGAATGGCCAGCACTACCATTTCGTCAGTGCCGAGACGTTCGAGCAGATGATCGCCGCCGGTGACTTCTTCGAGCATGCCTGGGTGCATGGCGACTGGAAGGGTACCGCCCGCCAATCGGTGGAGCCGCAGCTGGCCGCCGGCCAGGACGTGCTGCTGGAAATCGACTGGCAGGGCGCGCAGCAGGTGCGCCAGCTGGTACCGGGCACGGTCACCGTGTTCATCCTGCCGCCGTCCAAGCAGGCCCTGCAGGACCGCATGCGCAAGCGCGGCCAGGACAGCGAGGCGGTCATTGCCCAGCGCCTGGGCGCCGCCCGGGATGAAATGCTGCACTTCAACGAGTTCGACTACGTCATCGTCAACGAGGTGTTCGACACCGCCGTGGACGAGCTGTGCGCCATCTTCACCGCCAGCCGCCTGCGCCGGGAGGCCCAGAAGGTCCGCCACGCCGGCCTGATCCAGGCCCTGCTGACGCCGGATCCGGGCGCAACTGACTGATTCCAAAAGAATCGGGCAGGGGTTGGCTTGATTTTGTCCAGCCCCTGCCAGTACACTCCGTCCCCTTTCCCTCATTCGACTGAGCGGCCGACCGGTCGCCGGGAGCCCGTATGGCCCGCATTACCGTAGAAGATTGCCTGGAAGTCGTTAACAACCGTTTCGAGCTGGTGATGATGGCCTCCAAGCGCGCCCGTCAGCTCGCCAATGGCGTGCAGGCCACGCTGGACAACAGCGAGACCGAGGACAAGCCGACCGTGCTGGCGCTGCGCGAGATCGCTGCCCGCAGGATCGACAACGCGCTGATCGACGAAGTCGAGAAGGCCGAGCGTGAGCGTGCCGAGCGCGAAGCGCTGGAGTGGGCCGCCGCTGAAGTGGTCGCCGACGAAGACATGTCCAAGAACGACGATTGATCGCTTCGATCAACGTCTACGCTGGATACGCCGAACAGCCCGCCCCGTGCGGGCTGTTTCGCATTCAGGATTTGCCGTAAACGGCGCGCTGGCATAGGCTTTGGCCATGAACCCAGGCCCCACTGCCAAGGTCGCCGCAGTCCCCGCTGCCGCCGTACCCGATTACGTCCTCCAGCTCGAACGCGCCGCCCACTACCTGCCGCCCGAGCAGCTGCCGCTGCTGCGCCGTGCGTGGGAAGTCGGAGCCGCTGCGCACGCTGGGCAGACGCGCAAGTCGGGCGAACCCTATATCACCCATCCGGTGGCCGTGGCCCAGGTGCTGGCCGAGCTGGGCCTGGACGTGGAAGCGCTGATCGCCGCGATCCTGCACGACACCATCGAAGACACCCCGCTGACCCGTGAGGCGCTGTCGGCCGAGTTCGGTGAAGCGGTGGCCGAGCTGGTCGACGGCGTGACCAAGCTGGACAAGCTGAAGTTCCGCGACCGCCAGGAGGCCGCCGCCGAGAGTTTCCGCAAGATGCTGCTGGCCATGTCGCGCGACCTGCGCGTGATCATGATCAAGCTGGCCGACCGCCTGCACAACATGCGCACGCTGGGCGCGCAGAGCCGCGAAGCGCGGGGCCGCATCGCCCGCGAGACGCTGGAAATCTATGCGCCCATCGCCCAGCGCCTGGGCATGAGCCTGGTCAAGAGCGAACTGCAGAACCTGGGCTTCAAGGCGCTGTACCCGTGGCGCCATGCGATCCTGGAAAAGCACATCCGCAGCCAGCCGGTGGTGCGCCGCGAGGCGTTGGCACAGGTGGAAGTGCAGCTGTCGCAGCGCCTGGCCAAGGAGGGCATCGAGCACCGCCTGGTCAGCCGCATCAAGACCCCGTGGAGCATCTACAACAAGATGCGCGACGAGAACAAATCCTTCGACCAGGTGATGGACGTGTTCGGCTTCCGCCTGGTGGTGCGTGGCGTGCCGCAGTGCTATCACTCGCTGGGTGCGGTGCATGCCGCGTTCAAGCCGCTGGACGGGCGCTTCCGCGATTTCATCGCCATTCCCAAGGCCAACGGTTACCAGTCGCTGCATACCGTGCTGTTCGGTCCGTATGGTTCGCCCATCGAGGTGCAGATCCGCACCGAGGAAATGGACCTGATCGCCGAACGCGGCGTGGCCGCGCACTGGACCTACAAGTTTGGTGGCGATTCGCCCAACAGTGCACAGAGCCGTGCGCATGCCTGGATCGTCGAGCTGATCGACTCGCAGCGCGCTGCCGGTTCGTCGCTGGAGTTCCTCGACAACGTCAAGGTCGACCTGTTCCCGGACGAGGTCTACCTGTTCACCCCGAAGGGCAAGATCCTGGCGCTGCCGCGCAACTCCACCGCGCTCGACTTCGCCTACGCCGTGCACACCGATGTCGGCAACATGGCCGTGGCCTCGCGCGTGGACAAGAAACTGGTGCCGCTGCGCACCAAGCTGGTATCGGGCCAGTCGGTGGAGATCATCACCGCGCGCTCGGCCACGCCGAAACCGCAGTGGCTGGAATTCGTGGTCACCAGCAAGGCACGCACCGCCATCCGCCACCAGCTCAAGCAGCTGGAGCACGAAGATGCCGTGCAGCTGGGCCACCGCATGCTCGACCGTGCGCTGGAGGCGATGGATTCGTCGCTGGAGCGGCTGCCGAAGGGGCGCCTGGATGCGTTCCTGGCCGAACACCGCTTCCCGCGCCTGGAGGCGCTGCTGGCCGAAGTCGCGCTGGGCAACTGGATGCCGACCCAGGCCGCGCAGGCGCTGATGGCCTACGCCGAACTGCGTGGCGGCCCGCATTCGCGCCACCACTCGCAGGAAAAGATCCTGATCAACGGCAGCGAGCGCGGCGTGGTCACCTTCGCCGGCTGTTGCCAGCCGATTCCCGGCGACGAGATCATGGGCTACCACACCGCCGGCAAGGGCATCGTGGTGCACCGCATGGACTGCCCGAACCTGGCCGAACTGCGCAAATCGCCCGAGCGCTGGGTGCCGATCGGCTGGGACACCACCGTCTCCGGCGACTACGACACCTCGCTGGTGGTGGAAGTGGAGAACGGCACCGGCGTGCTGGCGCAGCTGGCCGCCGCCATCGCCCAGAGCCACTCCAACATCGAGCGCGTGGACTACCTGGACCGCGACTTCAACGCCGCCGTGCTGGCGTTCAACATCCAGGTGCGCGACCGCAACCATCTGGCCGAAGTGATGCGCCGCCTGCGCCGCCTGTCGGTGGTGCAAGCGGTGCGCCGCCAGTAGATCCCGCGCGTACCCGGTAGTGCCGGCCGCTGGCCGGCAATCGCGATGCAGCCGAGGATCCATGGGTTGCCGGCCAGCGGCCGGCACTACCGAAGCGGCGCGGTAGATCCACGCCATGCGTGGATGCAGCCCCAGCCGGTACAATCACCGCTCTGTATTCCCCCAACGCACCGGAGCGACCATGTCCCGCCAGATCATCAACACCGAGAAGGCCCCCGCCGCCATCGGCCCGTACTCGCAGGCCGTGCGCGCCGGCAACACCGTGTATTTCTCCGGCCAGATTCCGCTCGACCCGGCCACCGGCGACATCGTCGGCGTCGGTGACGTCGAAGCACAGGCCCGCCGCGCCTTCGACAACCTCAAGGCCGTGGCCGAAGCCGCCGGTGGTTCGCTGGACAAGGTCGTGCGTCTGGGCCTGTACCTGACCGACCTGGCTGAATTCGCCAAGGTCAACGCGGTCATGCAGGACTACTTCCAGGCCCCGTTCCCGGCCCGTTCCACCATCGAAGTCTCCGGCCTGCCGAAGGGCGCCAACTTCGAGGTCGACGCGGTGATGGTCATCGACTGACCGCCACGTGGCACGCAAGGCGGCGGTCACCCCGGTCCTGTCACCGTCCGGCGAAGCATCCCTGGCGATGCTTGCTGGCGTGGGTCCGGCCGTGGCCGCCAAACTGCAGGCGCGTGGCTTGGCCACCCTGCAGGATCTCTGGCTTCATCTGCCGCTGCGCTATGAAGACCGCACCCGCCTGACCCGCATCGAAGACCTGCGCAACGGCGTGCCGGCACAGGTGGAAGTGCGGGTGGTCGCGGTCGAGCGCGGCATGCGCTACCGGCCGATGCTGAAGGTAGCGGTGGAAGACGAAGGGCAGGGCAGCCTGGTGCTGCGCTTCTTCCACTTCCGCCAGCAGCAGGTCGGCCAGTTCGCGGTTGGCAACCGGCTGCGCTGCTTCGGCACGCCCAAGCCCGGCCATCTCGGCCTGGAAATCGTCCATCCCAGCTACCAGGTGCTGGGCCGCAACGACGATCCCGAACTCGGCGACCGCCTCGACCCGGTGTATCCCACCGTCGAAGGTGTCGGCCCGATGACGATGCGCAAGCTGATCGGCCAGGCCCTGGATCGCCTGCCGGAAGAAAGCACGCTGGAACTGCTGCCAGCAGATTGGCTTGATGGCCTCGGCCTGCCATCGCTGCGCAGTGCGCTGCTGACCGTGCACCGGCCGCCGCCGGATGCCGACCTGGCCGCACTGGCCGCCGGCACCCACCCGGCACAGCGCCGTCTGGCGATGGAAGAACTGCTGGCCCACCACCTCAGCCTGCGTCGCCAGCGCATTGCCTTGCAGGCACATCATGCGCCGCCGCTGGCCGGTCCCGGCAAGCTGGCCAAGGCATTGCTGAAGCAGCTGCCGTTCGCCCTGACCGGCGCACAGGCGCGCGTGTTCAAGCAGATCCGCGAAGACCTCGCACGGCCCAGCCCGATGCTGCGGCTGGTACAGGGCGACGTCGGCTCCGGCAAGACCGTGGTCGCCGCGCTGGCCGCGATGCTCGCAGTGGAGCAGGGCAAGCAGGTTGCGCTGGCTGCACCGACTGAACTGCTGGCCGAGCAGCATCTCAACAACCTGCGCGGCTGGCTGGAACCGCTCGGCGTGCGCATCGCCTGGCTGGCCGGCAAGGTCACCGGCAAGGCGCGCGCCAAGGTGATGGAACAGGTCGCCAACGGCGAAGCACAGGTGGTGGTGGGTACCCACGCGCTGATGCAGGAGGCGGTGGTGTTCCAGGATCTGGCCCTGGCCATCGTCGATGAGCAGCACCGCTTCGGCGTGCACCAGCGGTTGGCCCTGCGCGACAAGGGCGCAGGCAACAACAGCGTGCCGCACCAGCTGGTGATGACCGCAACGCCCATTCCGCGCACGCTGGCGATGTCCGAATACGCCGACCTGGATGTATCGGCCATCGACGAACTGCCACCGGGCCGCACCCCGGTCCAGACCGTCGCCCTCAACAACGACCGCCGTCCTGAGCTGATCGAGCGCATCGCGCTGGCCTGCCAGGAAGGGCGGCAGGTGTACTGGGTGTGCACGCTCATCGAGGAAAGCGAAGAGCTGGACGCCACGCCCGCACAGGCTACCTACGAATCGCTGCAGGCGCTGCTGCCGGGCGTGCGCGTGGGCCTGGTGCATGGCCGCCTGAAAGCGGCCGAAAAACTGGCAACGATGGTGGCGTTCAAGGCCGGCGAGATCGATCTGCTGGTGGCGACCACGGTCATCGAAGTGGGCGTGGACGTGCCCAATGCTTCGTTGATGGTGATCGAAAACGCCGAGCGTCTGGGTCTGGCGCAGCTGCACCAGCTGCGTGGCCGCGTTGGACGTGGTTCGGCGGTGTCGCGCTGCGTGCTGCTGTACCAGGCGCCGCTTTCGCAGATGGCGCGCGAGCGCCTGCAGACCATGCGCGAAACCAACGACGGTTTCGTCATTGCCGAAAAAGATCTGGAACTGCGCGGCCCCGGCGAACTGCTCGGCACCCGACAGACCGGTCTGGCCGGTTTCCGTATTGCCGATCTGGCCCGCGATGCAGGCCTGCTGCCCGGCGTACACGCGCTGGCCGAGCGCCTGCTGGACCAGCAGCCCGCGCTGGCTGACCGCGTGGTGCAGCGCTGGATCGGCACCGCCGTACGTTACGCCTCGGCGTAAGTGAGGGGTCAGATCCCTTTGCCCAGCAAAGGGCTCTGACCCGGTCCCCGGATGCTCATCCACGCATGGCGTGGATCTACTGCCGCCTTGGTGGGTGTGGACCTTGGTCCACACATCCACGCATGGCGTGGATCTACTGTAGAGCCATGCTCGGCTGCTGTTCGCGCTGCGCGCGTGAGTCGAGCATGGCTCGTCTCTACAGAGAGCTTTTTCGATCATTTCCATGTTCATCCACGCATTGCGTGGATGTGTCGACCAAGGTCGACACCCACCAACAGCCGCGGAAATCTGTCGAAGGCGGGGTGGGTCCGGTTGCGGGGGTGTCCGCGGCATGGATGCCGCGGCCAAGCCCCCAAGGATGGGTTTACGGCGTCCCCCGCAACCGGACCCGCCCCGCCATCCTCAGGAAACCAGCTTTTGACGTTGCCGTTGCTGTTGCCGTTGCCGTTGCTCCTGCCTCTGCGGGTGCAGGGTGCAGCCCTGCCGAACCCCACCCTCCCGTACTTGCAACGGTCATCTTCCCGGTCCACACTTCGTTGCCGATCTGAAGACGGCAACGATGACCCACAAGATCCCCCTGTTGATCGACACCGACCCCGGTGTGGACGACGCCCTGGCCCTGCTGATGGCCTTTGCCGATGAACGGCATGACGTGGTCGCCCTGACCATCGCCGCCGGCAATGTCGGCCTGCAGTACACCGTACGCAACGCCCTCAAGCTCTGCGACATCGTCGGCCGCGCCGACGTACCGGTGTTTGCCGGCAGCCCGGATCCGCTGCTGCATCCCTCCGTTGATGCTGCCCACGTGCATGGCCGCGATGGCTACGGCGATGTCGACCTGCCGCCGCCGAGCCGCCAGGCCGAAGCCGAACATGCTGCGCTGGCGATCCTGCGCCTGTCGCACGAGCACGCTGGCGAACTGATGCTGGTGATGCTCGGCCCGCTGACCAACCTGGCGCTGGCACTGAAGCTGGACCCGACCCTGCCCGAGCGCATCAAGCGCATCGTGGTGATGGGTGGCGCCGTCACCTGCCACGGCAACATCACCCCGGCGGCCGAGTTCAACATCGCTTTCGACCCGGAAGCAGCGCACGTGGTGTTCACCTCGTTCAAGCACCTGCTGGTGTCGGACTGGGAAGCCACTGTCGCTCACGGCCTGCCGCTGGACGAAGCCGAGAAGTGGCTGCAGGCCGACTCCGACCGTGCCCGCTTCTACGAGCTGATCTCGCGCAAGACCCGTGGCCTGTCCGAAGACAGCAAGGGCGGCCGTTGGTACACCGCCGACGCGGTGGCCATGGCCTGGGCGCTGAACCCGGAAGGGCAGCTGCAGGTTGAGTCGCGGCCGCTGAACGTGGAACTGAACGGTACGTTCAGCCGCGGCGCCACGATCGTCGACTGGAACCGCCAGACCGGCCAGCCGGACAACTGCGATCTGCTGATGGCCTACGACCAGCGGCGTTTCGAGGCCCTGGTCCGTCAGGCCCTGGGCGCGGACTGACCTCTGTTGCACGGCACCGGTTGCCCTGGGCGGCAACCGGTGCTTATAATGCCGCTCTTGACCACCAGCCCATTTACGGTGTGAGCCCATGAAGGCCGATATCCATCCGAACTACCGCGACGTCGTCTTCCATGACGTCACCTCCGATTTCAAGATCCTGACCCGCTCGACCATGAGCGCGAAGGAAACCATCAAGTGGGAAGACGGCAACGACTACCCGCTGGTGAAGGTTGAAATTTCCTCTGCTTCGCATCCGTTCTACACGGGCAAGCACAAGGTCATCGACACCTCGGGCCGTATCGACAAGTTCCAGAAGCGCTACGCGCGCTGATCTGTCGATCCAGCTTCGAACCGACGGCCGCGCTCTGCGCGGCCGTTTGTTTTTCCCCAACGCCTGCCCAACGGGCGTTTGGATGGACAGAACACTGCGTTCGGATGACAACACTTTTGCCGATCCGGGCCGCTCAACGGCCGGTGTCTGGCCGCCTGTCGTCTACGACTTCTGTCTAGCGCCGGGCAAATGCTGCTGTGCGATAATGGCGTGATCCCCGGCACAGGCCGAGGACGTCATTCACGTGCCTGACCAATGCGCTTGGGCAGGCGCCTTCCCATGAAGGAGCGCACACAGTGTCCGATCTTGATCAGGTCACGCTCAACGCCGGCGAAAAGTCGGTCGTTCTGCCCGTCATCAAACCCACCCTTGGCAACGACTGCGTCGACATCGCGAAGCTGACCAAGGAAACGGGGTATTTCACCTACGATTCCGGCTTCACCGCGACGGCCAGCTGCAAGTCCGCCATCACCTACATCGACGGCGACAAGGGCGTGCTGCTGTACCGCGGCTACCCGATCGAACAGTTGTCGGAAAAGTCGAGCTACGTCGAAGTGGCCTACCTGCTGATCAACGGCGAGCGCCCGAGCGCCGAGCAGCTGAAGGCCTTCACCGACGAGCTGGCCGCTGAAGCCAATGTCGATGCCTCGATCAACACCCTGATCGGCAGCTTCGCCAAGGATGCTCATCCGATGGCCATCCTGACCGCCGCCATCGCGCAGCTGTCGGGCATCTACCACGCCTCGCTGGACCTGTCCGACGCCGAACAGCGCCGCCAGGCCGCCGTGCGCCTGATCGCCAAGGTGCCGACGCTGTCGGCGCTGATCTACCGCCACGGCAAGGGCCTGCCGGCCAACAAGCCGGATACCTCGCTGGACTACGTCAGCCGCTTCCTGAAGCAGACCTTCGAGTCGGCTGACGGCCAGTACGATCTGAACCCGGACGTGGTCAAGGCGCTGGACCTGCTGTTCATCCTGCACGCCGACCACGAGCAGAACGCCTCGACCTCGACCGTGCGTCTGGTCGGCTCGACCGGTGCCAACCCGTACGCGTCGGTCGCCGCTGGCGTCACCGCGCTGTGGGGTCCGGCCCACGGCGGTGCCAACGAAGCCGTGCTGAAGATGCTGGAAGAGATCGGCACCGCCGACAACGTCGAGTCCGCCGTTCTGAAGGCCAAGGACAAGACCTCCGGCTTCCGGCTGATGGGCTTCGGCCACCGCGTGTACAAGAACTTCGACCCGCGCGCGAAGGTCATCGGTGAGATGACCGGCAAGGTGCTCAAGCAGCTGGGCGTGCAGGATCCGCTGCTGGACGTGGCCGTGAAGCTGGAACAGGCCGCGCTGCAGGACGAGTACTTCGTCGCCCGCAAGCTGTACCCGAACGTCGATTTCTACAGCGGCATCATCTACAAGGCGCTGCAGATCCCGACCGAAATGTTCACCGTCATGTTCGCCCTGGGCCGTACCTCCGGCTGGGTGTCGCATTGGCTGGAACAGCAGGTCGATCCGGAAATGAAGATCGGCCGTCCGCGCCAGGTCTACACCGGCAGCGACGTGCGCGACTATCAGGGCTGATCGCCCGCGTAGGTTGTGCTGAGAACGCCCCGCATCCGCGGGGCGTTTTTTTTTGGAGCGGACCCGGTAGGTGCGGACCGTTGGTCCGCACGATTTCGGCGCCCGCGAAAAAATCATCCACGCATGGCGTGGATCTACCACCGCACCCGCATTTGGTAGGTGCCAACCTTGGTTGGCACGATCTTCACCGCGCCAAGACCGCGTGATTCAAGGGTCTCGCCAGCTTCACAATCGCTCGCGCAGCCTCAGGACACCAACTGCATCCGCAGCCTCTGATCCGGAGCGTCCATCTCATGAGTACCCGATTCGACCCACCCGAGCGCGGCCCGCTCGGACCAGACGTCGCTGCTGTCGTCGCCTCCCCCATCGTCGCCCCTCCCAGCGAAAGCGCCGTGTCCTGGGGCGCCATCTTCGCCGGTGCCGTCGCCGCCGCCGCGCTGTCCCTCATCCTGCTGATCCTCGGCGTTGGCCTTGGCCTGTCGTCGGTGTCGCCATGGTCGTTCGAAGGCGTCAGCAAGGAAACCTTCGGTTGGTCCAGCATCGCCTGGCTCACCTTCACCGCACTGGCTGCCTCCGGCCTGGGTGGCTATCTGGCTGGCCGCCTCCGAACCAAGTGGACGCAGATCCACGGCGATGAAACCTACTTCCGCGACACCGCACACGGCTTCGTGTCGTGGGCTGTGGCCACGCTGCTGACAGCCGGCCTGCTGACCTCGGCCATCGGTGGCGTGTTGGGCGCCGGTGCGAAGGTGGCCGGTGCCACCGCCGGTGCGGCGGCCTCTACTGTCGGTGTTGCCGCTGCGGGGGCTGGCAGCGCCGCAGCCGCCGCGCCGGAAGGCGACCTCAACTACTGGGTCGACTCGCTGTTCCGCAATGCGACCAACCCGGGCCCGGACGCTGCGGGTGCACCGCCGGCACCGGGTGCGCCGGGCGCAGCACCGATGGACCCGGCCGCGCCGCCGTCGCCGAGCGCCAACGCCGGCCCCCGCGATGGCCGCATGGCTCCGCCGCCGCGCCCGATGCCGGGCAATGGCCCGATGGGCGACCATCGCGAAGTGCGTGCCGAAGTGAACCGCATCATCGTCAACAGTCTGCAAGGCGATGGTCTGGACCCGGCCGATACCCAGTACCTGTCGCAGCTGATCGCGCGCGAGACGGGCATGAGCCCTGCCGAAGCACAGGCCCGTGTGACCGATGTGCAGACGCGTATGCGTGCCGCGCTGGAGAAGGCCAAGACCACCGCCAAGAAGGCCGCCGATGACGCCCGCAAGGCGACGGCCTATGCCGCGCTGTGGCTGTTCATAACTCTGCTGATCGGCGCGTTCTTCGCCAGCCTCAGCGCCACCTGGGGCGGCCGCCGCCGTGACCTGTAACCCGCATCTGTTGCAAGGAGACCTGCCATGAAGACGCTTCTGCTCTGGTTTTTAGGAGTGCCGATTCCGCTTTTGATCCTGTACGCGATCTTCTTCTGAGATCGAGTCGTTGAGTGAGCCCCATCAGGCCGCCGAAAGGCGGCCTGATGCCATCCAGCAGATCCACGCCACGTATCTGTAGAGTTGAGCCATGCTCGACTCCCGCGCGCAGCGCGCACGGCGGCCAGACGCGCGCCCGGTACTACGCTTCCGCGTACCGGCTTGGCGAACTCCCCAGCACACGCCGGAATGCCGCAGAAAACGCGCTCGGGCTCGCATACCCCAGATCCAGTGCTACACGTGTCACCGCCTGCCCTTGCCCCAGTCGTTCGATGGCCGCCAGCAGGCACACCTGCTGCCGCCACTCGGCAAAGCTCACCCCGGTATCCGCGCGGAACATCCGCGTGAACGTACGACGACTCATGCCCGCATCCGCGGCAACCTCATCAAGCCCGATGGCGAGCGAGGGCGCATCGAACAGCGCCCGGCAGACGCGCGCAAGACGTGCATCGGCAGGCAATGGCGCGTGCAGGGAAAGCGTCGACATCGACGCGATCTCCGCCACCAGCAATTGCATCAGCTTGCCCGCACGCCCGTCCTTGTCGTAGAGCGGCGGCAGGTCCACTGCATTCTCCAGCAGCTGCCGCAACAAGGGAGAGACCGCATACACGCGGCAGTGCATTGGCAGTGCTACGGCAGCGGCCGCATGGATGGAAAGGAAGGCGTTGAGCATCGTTACCGGCCCACGCATCGTCATTTCGTGGGCCAGCCCGGCCGGTACCCAGCAGGCGCGCTGTGGCGGCACCAGCCAGCGCCCCTGCGGTGTCGTCACACTGATGGTGCCGCGCGCGGCGAACGCGAACTGCCCGCGTCGATGGGCGTGGCAGGGAAACAGGGACCCCGCCGCGTAATCGTTCGAGGTCACCACGACGTCGCGCGGCAGGTCTTCGTAGGGATCGAGCAGCGAATTGCGCATGGCCCGGATTCTATAGCGGTTGACCCGCCATCGACGGCGGGCCGCGCCTGCGCTGCCTAGCATCAACACTCATCCTGACGGTGGCGATCTTTCATGGCCAACACTTTTCATCGCGTGGGGCAGGGGCCTCACTTCGTCCTGGTCCTGCATGGCTGGTTCGGCGACGCGCATGCGTTCGAACCGATCGAGCCGTGGCTGTCGCGCGATCAATTCAGCTATGTCTTCATGGATTGCCGTGGCTACGGAGGCATGCGCGATGCGACGGGTCAGTTCAGCATCGACGAGGTGGCGCATGATGCGCTGGCGCTGGCCGACGCGCTGCAGATCGACACCTTCAGCGCGGTGGGGCATTCCATGGGAGGCATGGCGATCGAGCGCATTGCCGTGCTCGCGCCACAGCGTGTGCGGTCCATGCTGGCCATCGCGCCCGTCCCCTGCGGCGGTATTGCCTATGACGCGCCCACGCGGCGCCTGCTGGAGAGTGCCGCCGACAGCCTCGCCAACCGGCGGACCATCATCGATCGCAGCACCGGCGGGCGGCTGCCCGCAGCCTGGTTGGACTGGAAGGCCGGCTACTCAATAGAGCGCTCCACACCCGGTGCGTTTTCTGCCTATCTTTCCGCGTGGGCAGATACGGATTTCAGCAATGAGATCGTTGGCGACCATCGGTTGAAGGTGGTGGTGGGCGGGAATGATCCAACGTTCAACCGGTCACTGATGGAAAAGACTTATCTGTGCCGCTATCGAAACGCGACGCTGGAGGTCATCGAAAGTGCAGGGCACTACCCGATGAATGAGACACCCTTGGCATTGGTGGCGGCCATGGAGTCCTTCCTGACCCCATCCAGTAGATCCACGCCGTGCGTGGATGACCCATTGTAGAGTCGAGCCATGCTCGACTCACGCGCGCAGCGCGGGTGTTTCGCGCAGTGTCGGAAGAGCAGTCGACTAACAGTCGACTCTACAAGGACAGGACAATGAGGTTTGTTGTATTCAACGGATGAGGAGAATTGCATAACCCTCAAACATTGAACACCTTCAAGAATCCTCCTTAACGTTCAACGTTTTAGGAATGCTTGAATAGTCTGCATGGCAATGGATTCCTAACATTCTCTCCGTCGCCTGCAACCACCTCTGCGGGCGGCGCCTCCCTCCCTTTCTCCTTGGGGAGGGGGGCTTTCATATTCCCCCTGTCCGAGAGAGACACCCATGCACGCCATTCTCAAGAAGGCCGCGCTCGCTGCAGCGCTGGCCACTGCTTCGCTGTCCGCGCACGCGCTGGAAACCAAGATCACCGTCTACGCCGACGTCGACCCGACCCTGGCGCTGCTGCGTGAGGACGGCACCCCGCTGCCGGATACCGTGCAGATGACCCACGATCCGCTGCGCGGTCTGCTGCCGTCGACGCAGCAGGTGCGCATCCACTCCAATGACGAAACTGCGGACATCCAGGTTCGCCTCCGCCACGATCCGGAGCTGCTCAATGGCAGCACCCGCGTGCCGCTGGCCGTCAGCCTGAATTCTGATGCGCTGAGCACCTCGGTCACCGAGTTCAAGGCTGCCGACCTGTTCAACGGCGCCAGCTCGACCCCGGGTGCCTCCATCCCCATGCCGCTGACCATCGCCCAGGGCGGTACCGGTGGCCCGCTTACGGTGAACGGCCGCTACGAAGGCGTTGTCTTCATCGTCATGAACCAGAAGCCCTGATTCACGGCTTCCCCGCGCCGGCCCGCATTGCGGGCCGGCCGCTTCTGCAGCGGTACCCCCATGACCCCACACGCCCCCGCCGTTACCCGGCTGGCGGTCGCGCTCGCCCTTGCGCTGGCTACCCCCTCGGTAGCGGCCCACGGCGTCCCCGCTGGCTTTGAGGATCTGGTTGAAGGCCAGACCGAACAACTCGACATCCAGCTGTTCGGCCGCTCGGCCGGGCTGTCACCGGTGCGCGTGACCCTGGAGCACGTGCAGCTGGAAGATCCCGCGCGCGTGCTGCAGGCGTTGGACCTGCCTGCAGAAGCGCAGGCGGCATTGCTGCCGGCACTGTCGCAACCGCTGCCGCGCAACAGCCACCTGGCCTGCCGCTTTGGCGGCGCCACGGCCGGTTGCGGCTACCTCGATCCACCCGAAGACCCCGCCGTCGCGCGCGCGCTGTACGACGAAGGCGAGGGCGCCGTGCGTCTGTTCGTGGCGCGGCAGTGGATTCCCGGTGAACCGGCCGCAGAGCGTTACCACAAGGTCACGGCCAATGCCGAGAACGCCTTCCTGCACCAGCAGACACTCAACGTCAGCGGTGGTCGCGACTACCAGGCGCTGTCCGCGCGTGGCGTGGGCACGCTGGGCCTTTTTGATCGCGGCCACCTGTCCGCCGACTGGTACTACACCCAGCAGCGCTACCGCAGCCGTGGCAGCGACGACGACTTCCAGTTCGACAACGTCTATTACCGCCATGACCTGGGGCCGGCGCACTACCTGCAGGCCGGGCGCATGGACCGCCGCAACCTGTCCAGCCCGCAGGGCGGCACCTTCAGTTTCAGCATGCTGCCGCTGGACCGCTTCCAGGGCGCGCGCGTGGGCACCACCCAGGCCTATGTGGACACCGACGCCGCCGTGCAGGCCACGCCACTGACGGTGCTGCTGGCGCGCGATGCCCGCGTCGACGTGTTCGACGGCGAGCGCCTGCTGCAGACCTTCTACCTGCAGGCCGGCATCAACCAGATCGACACCCGCAATTTCCCGTTCGGCAACTACCTGGTACGCATGCGCATCTACGAGGACGGCGTACTGGTGCGCACCGAGGAAGCGCCGTTCGACAAGGGCGGCGACTGGAGCAACAGCCAGTGGCAGTGGTTCGTGCAGGGCGGCCGCCGCAACGAGCGCCGCAGCGACCGCTTCGATGGTGAAAGCGTGGCAATGGCCGGCGTGCGCATGCCGCTGGGCCGCGATGCGTCCATTACCGCCGGTGCCGCCAACCTCGGTGGCCACAGCTACGGTGAGCTGCGCGTGGACCTGCGCCGCGTGCTGGCCACGCATGAGATGCGTGCCACGCTCAGCGGCATGCGTGGCAGCGATGGCAGCAATGGCCAGCAGCACCAGCTGTCGTACCGGCGCAAGGCGTCGTGGAATCTCTACCAGCAGCGCATGCGCGGCAAGGCCTGCCAGTTCGAGGCCGATGCGCGCGACCAGCTGGGCTGCACCAACTCACTCAGCGGCTCGGTGTCGCTGCCGCTGGCAGGCGGCAACGTCTACGTGGGCTACACCCGGCGGCAGACCTGGCGCACCGGCTGGCATCGGCCTGAATTCGAGCAGGACCCGTTGTTCGGGCTCGATCCGCTGCTGCCGCCCGGCCCGTTGGAGCCGCGCCGCGAGCCGGTGCTCAGCCGCACCTGGCAGGCCAGCTTCAGCCGCAGCCATCGCTGGCAGGACTTCAGCGTGTCCACGCGCGTGGGCCTGTGGCAGCAGCGCAGCACCGACAGCGTGCGTGGCAGCAACGAGCGAGACCGCGGCATCTACTTCAACCTCAGCCTGACCCGCCTGCAGCGCAACCATGACAGCAATGGCCAGCGCCGCTATGCGGTGGACGTGCGCCAGCCGCAGCATCAGCGCCCGGCCATCGACTACAGCGTGGGACAGAGCCTGCGCCAGGAACGGGATACGCACTATCGCGAGTTCAACGCCGAACTGCGCGCCAACAACAATGACCGCTACAGCGCCTCGCTGAGTGGCCAGCTGCAGAACGGCATCGGCAATACCACCGCCAGCATTGCGCACTATGAGCAGCGTGGACGCGGCGAGACGGGCTACAGCGGCAGCCACAGCTCCGGCTTCGCACTCGGCCGCCGTGGCTTCTACTGGAGCGGCGCCAACGGCGCCGAGGCCGGTCTGGCCGTGCAGGTGGACGGCTCCGACGACGTGGACCTGCGTGGTGTGGCCGCCGAACTGCAGGTGGGCGGACTGCGCCGACAGCGCCTGCAGATTGGAGAGCGTCGGCTGCTGCCGTTGTCGTCGTACCAGTCGCATCGTGCCGAAGTGCAGGATGCCAGCACGCTGGACAGCATCGCCGCGATCCGCGTGACCGGCGTGGGCGGTGCACGGCCGATGTTCCTCACCCCCGGCAAGCTGATGCGCATGCCGGTGCCGATCGAAGTGACCTACACCTTCATCGGCAGCGCCAAGGACCTTGGCGGCGCGCCGCTGGGCGGCGCCCGCATCCTCAATGCGCCGGTGCCCGGCACCAGCGCCAACGGCAGCTTCGTTGCCGATTTCCCGCGTCGCGAAACAACGCTGTACCTGCTGCAGGACGACCGCCTGCTGCACTGCCCATTGCAGGTGCGCGAGCGCCGACAGGTGGTGCTGCTGGTCGGCGCCGTGCACTGCGAGCCGCTGGCCGTGGCCCAGCTGCCACCCGAGATCCGCCAGCAGGCCCGGGTGACCCGCCTGCTGCAGGAACGCGCGTTGATTGCCGCCACGCCCCAGACCGCCGCTGCAGGAGGAACGCCATGAGCCGGCGTTGGATGTGTGTGTTGATGCTGGTGTGTGCGCTGGTGCTGGTGATGCCACGGGCGTGGGCGCAGTGGCCGCCGGAGACGCACCCGACGGACCAGAGCAGGGACATCGTGATGAGCTGGGATCGCTCGGCGGTGCCAGGTGATGTGGAGCTGTGGGCGCCGCGGACGGTGCTGGGATTCAGTCACGACCTGGCGATGAAGTATGGGCAGATCCATGTGGTTTGTGGGTCTGCTTCTGATAGTGAATTTGGGCGGTGCCCGACGGACGGAGTTCCGTCAATAGTTAGCGGGCCATCCGAAATTGTCCTGCGGCTTGTGGAGAGCCGGACAGGCCTGCGCACGGAGCTTCGGGTGCTCGGAAGCCTTCAGAGAGTCCTGAATGATTGGACTTGTAGCCCGGATTACTGGGATAGCAGTCAGCGGGCGCTCCATGAAGCGTTCTATTACACCTGTGGTATCGATCAGCCAATCGGTACAGGTTCCAAGCTCTCATTTCCCTCATCCGAACTGACGCGTCTCGTCGCCGGTCACTGGAAAGCCACGATGCGCCTGAACATCAAAGCCGATCCAGTCGCAGCACCGGTCGCCACGGCCACCTTCAACTTCGACTTCACCGTCACCGACTACGACGCGATCTCGATCTACTTCCCCGGCTTCGACGGCATCGCACCGCTGGTCAACATGGACCTGCGCTACGACCCCATCCGCAAGATGGTCGGCGGATACAAGGAAGTGGACATGTGCCTGTACGACGGCGTGGGCTCGCAGAGCGAGTTCCTCGGCGTCACCGTGCGCGACAGCGGGCCGCGACCACCGCCGGGACGGGACTTCGCGGTCTGGCACGCGGATGGCGGCAGTGACGACACCCAGCGCCTCGACTACCAGGTCAGCCTGAACTACGGCGGCAACCGCCTGGCGATGAAGAACGGCGAGGAGCAGTTGCTGCGCGGTATCGACAGCGCACAGCTGCGGCTGGTGATGCTTCCTGGCATCAGTCAACCCGTGTACTGCGTGCCCACGCCATTGACGCTGGAAACGCCGCCTACGCCCATCGCCAGCAAGCGTCCCGGCCTCTACGACGGCGAGCTGACGGTAGAGCTGCGCGTGCCGACTGCCAAACCCTGATTCTCACGGAGCCTGATCATGAAGAAGCTGCTGTTCTGTCTGTTGCCATTGGGCGCGCTGCTGGCCCCACCGGCACATGCCAACCTCTCCATCCATCCAATGCGTGCGGCCGTCGATAGCAAACGCGGTACGCAGATCCGCGTGTACTCGCACTCCACCCAGCCGCAGTACGTGCAGGCACGCCTGCTGCGCATCTCGAATCCCGCGCAGGTTGGCGAGGAAGAGATGGAGGTGGAGGCCGCCGACGCAGCAGTTGCCATCACGCCTGGCAAGTTCGCACTCAGTGGTGGCGGCAATCGTCTGATCCGGGTCATACCGCTGCAGACCGTCGAGAAAGAAGCGGCTTATCGCATCTACTTCGAGGGCGTCAGGGGGCCGGATGGAACCCTTCTCGAAGACGACGAGCAAGCTGCCCAAGCCAACGTCGGCGTCAGCCTGGTCTGGGGCGCGTTGGTGAACGTGTTGCCCACCAATGGCAGTGTGGACCTGCAGTTTCAAGGCGACACCCTGCGCAATGTGGGGACCCTGCGCGTGGGAATCACAGGGCTGGCCGAGTGCAGTGCCGGCGGTGCCTGCACGTCCCACGACTTTGCAAAAAGCCTGTACCCCGACGCGGAGCTGAAGCTGCCGTTCCAGCCTCAACCGAGTAGCACCCTGCGGTTGCACTACCGCCTGTCCAAGGACGGTCACCGCGAACACGTAACGAGCCTGGCGCCGAGCGCCTGAACTTTGCTGGCCCTGCGTCATGCGCAGGGCCTCATTTTCCATGTCCTGTTAAGGAGAGAGATCTTGAATCACATCTATCGTCGCATCTGGAGTGTCGCAAAGAACTGTTGGGTGGTTGGGAGTGAACTTGCATCACCGCGATGCAGGGGCACTCGAAAGGTGTCCGATGGCAAAGTCGCGAGTTCAGTAGCCCTGTTTGGCCTTCTTGCCGTTGGAAGTGTTGGAGATGTGCATGCCGGACTGTACCTCGGCTGCAGCCCATTCTCGTCCGGCGATCTGCTGAATTGCACCCCGCATGCTGGACACTATGACGAGCGAGTGTTCACGCCTTACGCGAACACCAGCGGCACCAATGTGCTGGCGATGGGGGCAGGTTCTCGAATCAATGCCAGCTATTCGTTTGCCTTTGGCCACGGAACCCGCATTGATGGTGACAACAGTGTGGCCTTTGGCTATAAGGCGAGCGTGTATGCCCGCGACAGTGTGGCAATCGGCAATAGCGCAGTTGTCACAAATAATGGTGGATACAATGTTGCCATTGGAGCCAAGGCGTACGCCGCCTACGTTGGTGCAACAGCGCTTGGCAATGACTCTCGCGCGAATTCCAAGAATGCGATCGCTATTGGTAGTGGTTCGCGTGCTTCTGCTGAAGATTCTGTCGCTCTTGGTGCAAATTCCAGCGCGTCGGAACGGAATACGGTATCCGTCGGAACTTCAACCCAGAAGCGTCGTGTCGTAAACGTTGAGGATGCGCGTCTGAACAGTACCAGTTCGGATGCGGTGACTGGCAGGCAGTTGAATACGACCAATAGCAATGTCACGGCGGCGCGATCTGTCGCTGATACAGCGAAGGTCAATGCTGACAGCGCGTTGTCGAAAGCCAATGCGCTTTCCGGGCTGCTGAGCCAGACATCTGTCTCAGGTAGCGTCCGCCTCGGTGCAAGCAACAGCGGTACCGTACTGGACGTCCGCAACAGCACCAGCGCGAATCGCAAGGTCACGGGCGTGGCGGATGCCACACTGAGCACGACCAGTACGGATGCTGTGTCGGGCAAACAGCTGAATGCCACTAACAGCAATGTCACTGCCGCGCGCTCGGTCGCCGACTCCGCCAAGACCAATGCCGACGGCGCGCTGGCAAAGGCCAATACGCTCTCCGGCCTTCTGAGCCAGACTTCTGCTTCGGGTAATGTTCGTGTAGGTGCAAGCAACAGCGGCACCGTACTGGACGTCCGCAACAGCGCCAGCGCCAATC
Organism: Stenotrophomonas sp. ATs4; assembly: GCF_051861585.1. Lineage (NCBI taxonomy): Bacteria > Pseudomonadati > Pseudomonadota > Gammaproteobacteria > Lysobacterales > Lysobacteraceae > Stenotrophomonas > Stenotrophomonas sp. ATs4. Next base: position 187,430 of record NZ_JBLYPK010000009.1, read on the forward strand.
GAAAGATCACGGGCGTGGCGGATGCCACACTGAGCACTACCAGTACGGACGCTGTGTCAGGCAAACAGCTGAATGCCACCAACAGTAATGTCACAGCCGCGCGATCTGTCGCCGACGCCGCGAAGACAAATGCTGACAGCGCACTGGCAAAGGCCAACACGCTTTCGGGCCTCTTGAGCGAGACGTCTGTTTCGGGAAATGTCCGACTGGGCGCATCCAACAGTGGCACTGCCCTGGACGTGCGGAACAGTGCCAGCGCCAACCGCAGGATCACGGGTGTTGCGGACGCGACGTTGTCCTCGACGAGTACCGATGCGGTGACCGGTCGGCAGCTCAACACCACCAACGGCAATGTCAGCACCGCGATGAGCGATGCCAGTTCCGCCAAGACCGCAGCGAATACCGCGCTGACCCAGGTGGGTACGCTCAACGGGTTGCTGAATCAAGTCAGCGCCAGCGGCAATGTTCGCGTGGGTGAGAAGAATAGTGGCTCCGTGCTGGATGTGCGCAATAGTGCAAATTCGAACCGGAAGCTGGCCGGCGTGGCCGATGGCGTGGTCAGCGCCAGCAGCTACGAGGCCGTCAACGGCAGGCAGCTCAGTGCCACCAATGACAAGGTGACGACGGTGGAGGGTATCGCTAGGTCTGCGGGTGCAGATGCTGGTGTGGCAAAGACGGATGCAACCAAGGCGCTGGCCGAGACCGCGGCGCTGGGCGGGCTGGTGGCGCAGGTTTCCGCGTCCGGCGATGTGCGCCTGGGCGGGAAGAACAGCGGTGCGACGTTGGACGTGCGCAACAGCGCCAATGCCAATCGGAAGATCAGTGGTGTAGCGGATGGGCTCTTGAGCGCCAGTAGTGATGAGGCTGTGTCTGGGAAGCAATTGTATTCAAGCAATTCACGGATATCAGCCCTGGAAGGCGTTAATCAGTTCCTGAGTATTGGCGTGGCGCCCATCAGTGAGCCTGCTGAAGCGGGGGCAGGAGGAGTCGCTATCGGTAACTCAGCCAGGACAGGTTCTGAAAGTGGGACCGCGGTTGGTACTCGAGCCAGAGCAATGGGCAGGAGTTCGACTGCGATTGGTAGAGGGGCAACCGTTTTTGAGGAATCCGAGAATGGCTTTGCGATGGGGGCTGGTGCTGAGGTGGGGTCAGCAGGCGGCGGTGCGAATGACGGTGTTGCGATTGGCGCGGGCGCAAAGATCGGGACCGGGGCTCACGGTTCGCTGGCACTTGGGAGGGACGCCCAAGCAAACGAAGCCGGAGTTGCATCGTTCGGAAACAGTGGCATGCAGCGCCGCCTTGTAAACATCGCCCGAGGCACCGCCGACCACAACGCCACCACCGTTTCCCAGCTCAAGGACTCCCTCGCCACCCTCGGCGGCGGCGCTGACATGGATGCCAGCGGCAACATCATTGCCCCAACTTACGCAGTGCAGGGTGGAACGCAGAACACCGTCGAGGATGCACTGATGGCACTCGATGGCGCTGTCATCACCGCAGGCCGTCGCGCCGACAAGGTGGAAGTCCAACTCAGCTCGATCTTCCAGGATTCACCTTCGGCCCGCACCGACGGCATGAACCAGATCGCGCTGAATGGCGCGAATGGCATGGTGCTGACCAACCTGGCTGACGGCCGAGTGGCGCCAGGAAGCCGTGATGCCGTAACCGGCAGCCAGTTGTACGCCGCCGAGCAGAAGATCTCGCAGAATCGGAATGACCTGGAGGCGATGCGAAAGGAGCGGGAGATGCGCGAGCAGGCCATGCGTGGATTGGATGCGAGCGGTCCGATCGATTTTGGGGGTGCGCGTTTGACTGGCGTGGCCGATGGTTCGGTTTCTGCGGATAGTCACGACGTGGTCACCGGTCGCCAGTTGTTCGGCGTCAGTGATCGAGTATCCAAGATCGAGCATCAGGGTCGCTTCCTCAAAATTGACACGGATCAGCTGAGCGAAGATGCCTTCGCAGGATTCTTGGGTGTTGCCATTGGTGACTCGGCTCGAACGCAGGGAGAGGGAGGGACGGCACTGGGGGCCTATGCGAGAGCGCTTGGTGTTAACTCTGTCGCTCTTGGTCGTGGCTCGGGCGTTTCTGCTGACGCTCCTTACGGTTTTGCGGTCGGCACTGGATCTCAAGTGCACTCCGCACGAGGTATTGCGATTGGCAGTGGCTCGGTAGTTGACTCATATGCAGCAGGATCTCTGGCTTTGGGCGCCAACTCTGCGGCTACAGAAGTTGGAGTTGCTTCCTTCGGCAACGCGACCGCGCGGCGCCGCCTCGTAAACATCGCCAACGGCACCGCCAACCACAACGCTGCCACCGTCGGCCAGCTGCGCGGTGCACTCTCCGCTCTCGGCGGCGAAGTCGATGCCAACGGTAACATCGTCGGCCCCAGCTTCAACGTGCAGGGCCAGTCCCAATCCACCCTCAATGGCGCATTGGAAGCGCTCGACGGCGCAGTTGTCAGCACCACCTCGCGCGTGAACCACGTCGAATCCCAGCTCCGCTCCGTGTTCCAGGAAACCCCTTCGGTACGCGCAGACGGCACCCAACAGCTCACCCTGGCCGGCGCCAACGGCATGGTCATCTCCAACGTGGCCAACGGCCTGATCGCGGCCGGCAGCCGCGATGCGGTCAACGGCGGCCAGCTGCATTCGATGCAGCAGCAGCTCAACGGCCGCATGGATGGGCTGGAGCAGCGCATTGACGATCAGCCGCAGGCCCGCGCCATGGCGGCAGCATCCACGCCTTCGCCATCCACCGAAGAGATCGTGCCGACGCCGGAAACCAGCGGCTCGCCACAGATTGCCTCTACCGGTGAAGGTGACAAGCCGACGCCGCAGCCGAAGTCGAAGCAGGACGACATGCCCAAACCGCAGGTCGACACCGCCGACCTGGAGAAGATGCTGGCCCGTGCCAACGAGTACACCGATGGTGCGATCAGCACCTTCGAGCGTCGCCTGGACAAGATGGACAAGCGCTTCAACCGCATGGCGGCGATGAGCAGTGCGCAGAGCGCGATGGCGATGAACACCGCCGGTCTGGCCACGTATAACCGCCTGGGTGCGGGCGTGGGCTACAGCGAGGGTGAGTCGGCGATGGCGGTGGGCTACCAGCGTGTGCTGAACGAGAAGGGTTCGGCCACCTTCAGCCTCAATGGTGCGTTCACCAACAGCGGTGAGCGCAGCATGGGCGTCGGCGTGGGCATCGGCTGGTAAGCCATGCAGCCCCGGCGTGGTGCGCGTAATGAACCCCGCCGCGCCGGGGTCCTTGCCGAGGAGATGGCAATGTACCGATGGGTGAGTCGATTCGTCAGCTACCGCACGTTCTACGTTTGGCGGGCGCGGTATTACTACTACACCCGGCATGTGGACGTCTGGATGCTGGCCAGCGTGCTGTGCTTCCTGGGGGTAGTGGCGCTGCTCTGGTACTACTGGCGGTTCACCAGTGTGCCGCCACCGCGCATGCATCCGCAGGTAGCTGCGCTACGGGTGGAGGGCATCACCAACGAGGCGATTCACCGCATTGTTCTGGTGCGTCACGGTGGCAGCACGCCGGGCCAGCCATTCACCACGGCGGAGGGTATCCGTGCCAGTACGCGGAGAACGATGCAGGTGCGGCAGGTGCTGGATGGCGAGATGGCATGGCGGCTGAAGGCGAACCTGCTGGCGGATATTGCCGATTACATCGAGGCGACCGCGGGCTGCGCGCCGTATCAATGCACAGGGGTTCAGGCGCACATCAGCCTGATGCGTGAGGCCGCGGCGGAGAACGCAGGCATCAACCGGTCGCTGCGGCCCATTCTGGAGGGCCCGCGTGATCTGGTGCCCGGTCTCACGAGCGTCGATCGCCAACGGGTGAAGAGCGGCTGGTCGGATTCGTTCAGTGACATCTATCACCAGGTATGGCTGTTGAACGATCTGCAGACCATGCACGCGCGGATGATGGCGGAGTACCCCAAGCGCGCGCCTGCACCGTGGTTGCCGGAGTGGTTGATTGGCCCGGAGCCGACAACCGGTAATGGCATGCCGCTGTAGAACACTGCCATGCTGGGTGGGGCCCGCGGATGCCACGCATTTGTAGAGTCGGGCTTGCTCGACTGCTCTTCGGCCAGCAATCGAAATGCCTGAAGCACGGTGCGGACCAACGGTCCGCACCCACCATCAGGTTTGGTCCGCACCGCACCGCTGCGCTCGCCGGCCATGGGCCGGCGCTACCGTCCTCCGTTACCCGCCGATGTAGGCAGTAATTTCCGCTTCGGCCAGCACCTGCCGCAACTGCGCCACCGACGCGCGTCGCATCGGCTTCTCATCCACCGGCGACAGCGGTGCCTGGCGCAGGGCGTCATACGGCAGCACGGCCAGGTCGAAGGTCAGCTCCTCGGCACTGAACACCCACACCGGTACATCCAGGCAGCGTTCGCGGTCCATGCGCAACCGGCGCGTCCGCGATTCGGCGGGAATACCGTGTTCGTCCAGGAAGCGGTGCACGGCTTCCGGGTCGTCGCTGTGCAGGTGCAGCTGCACGGGGCTGTTGGCGTCGGCGGTGCCCTCCAGCACCGGGCCGGCCAAGCGAGGGGCGAAGCCGTGCAGGAACTCCAACGCACGCATGGCGGCTTCGCGGCGGCGCTGCAGTTCATTGCCGTGTTGGGGCCCGGAGAACAGACGCTGGTACTCGCGCAGGGCGTCTTCAATCTCGGTATTGCGGGGCAGGGAGGCATCGTCGTGGATGCCGAGCCGGCTGGCGGCCTTCAACTTGGCCTGGTGGTAGTCGCGGATGCCGCCTTCGGCCATCAGGCGGGCGGCTTCGTGGGCGAGGCGGTGGCGCCGCTCGCGGGTCTGGCTGGCAGCATGCTGACGGGCGCGATGCATGCGATGACTCCCTGTTGCGACCTGGCTACAGACTAGCGCACGGATGTGACATCTGCGTGGGTATTCAAGGCAGGCGCCGCTGCGCTCGCCGGGCATGGCCCGGCGCTACCCGTGCAGAACGGTGTCCGACGGATGCATCGGAGCCAACCAACGGTTGGCACCCACCAACGCTTTGGTAGGTGCCGACCTTGGTCGGCACGGGGCGCCAACCAAGGTTGGCATCTACCGGAGCAGCGCGGGGCTGTGCCCGGTGGATGCATCGGTGCCAACCAAGGTTGGCACCCACCGACGCTCTGATGCCAACCAACGGTTGGCACCCACCATCGCTTTGGTAGGTGCCGACCTTGGTCGGCACGGGGCGCCAACCAAGGTTGGCAGCTACCAGGGATGCATCGGTGCCAACCCACGGTTGGCACCCACCAATCCCTTCCTCAGAAGATATCGAACGCGGCGGCGTCGGCCTGCGGCGTATTGAGGTTCAGGTCGTAGTCGGTCAGGCGGTCCATGTCTTCCACCTTCACCCACTCGGTCGCGCCGTTGAGGGTGGCCTGGACCATGCCGCTGGGCGGTTCGTTCTGTGCGATCGGGGTGTCCTTCAGCGCGGTGCGCATGTAGTCGATCCAGATCGGCAGGGCGGCCTTGCCACCGTATTCGCGGTAACCCAGCGAGCGGAAATCGTCGCGGCCCACCCACACGGTGGTCACGTACGGGCCGCCGAAGCCGGAGAACCAGGCGTCGCGGTGGTCGTTGGTGGAGCCGGTCTTGCCGCCCACGTCTTCGCGGCCGAGCACCTTGGCCTGGGCACCGGTACCGCGCTGGACCACGTCGCGCATCATCGACACCAGCTGGTAGGCGGTGCGGGCGTCGATCGCGCGCGGGGCGGTGCGGGCATCGGGGTTGACCGGCGCGGCCGGGGGTTCGGTCTTGGCTTCGGCCTTGGCGGCTGCAGCCGGGTCCACCTTCGGGGCCGGGGCGCCGAAGTTGAAGCCGTCCACCACCTGGTTCACCGGCTGGTCGCTGCTGCCGGCGCAGTCGCGGCAGGCCAGCGCCGGGTTTTCCTTGAATACGAGGTTGCCGTCGCGGTCATTGACCTGGTCGATCAGCCAGGTGTCCACGCGCGAACCGCCATTGGCGAACACAGCGTAGCCGCGGGCCACCGACAGCGGGGTCAGCGAGGCGGTACCCAGCGACATCGACAGGTTCGGCGGCAGTTCCGATTCGGCAAAGCCAAACTGGCTGATGTACTTGCGCGCGTAGTCCACGCCCATGCCATCGAGCAGGCGCACCGACACCAGGTTGCGCGACTGCACCAGCGCTTCACGCAGGCGCATCGGGCCGCGGAAGCCGCCGCCGTCGTTCTGCGGGGCCCAGGTCTTGCCGCGGCGGTCGCGGAACACGACCGGGGCGTCGAGCACGATCGAGGCCGGGTTGTAACCCTTGTCGAAGGCGGCCGCGTAGACGAACGGCTTGAAGCTCGAACCCGGCTGGCGACGTGCCTGGGTGGCGCGGTTGAACTTGTTGCCGGAGAAGCTGAAGCCACCGACCAGCGCCTTCAGTGCGCCGTTGTGGGCATCCAGCGAGACCAGCGCGGACTGGCCGCGCGGAAGCTGGTCCAGCAGCCACTCACCTTCCTTGGCACCGGCACGCACGCGCACGATGTCGCCGCGCTGCACCAGCTTGCCCAGGGTCTTGTTGGTCCACTTGGCAGCGCCGGCCGGCAGCACGATCTCGCTGCGGTTGGCCAGCACCACGGTGGCGCTGCCATCGGCACCCGTGCTGGCGACGATGGCCGGCAGCAGGCCGGCCTGGCCGAACATGCCGCGCAGGTGCTCGGCCAGGGCGGCGGCGTCTTCGCCGGCACCCACCTGTACCTGCTTTTCCACGCCGTGCCAGCCGTGGCGGTGGTCGTACAGCAGCAGGCCGTCGCGCACCGACTGGTTGGCCGCAGCCTGCAGGGTGGCATCAATGGTGGTGGTGACGTGGTAACCCTTGTTGACCACATCGCCGCCGAAGCGGGCAATCATTTCCTGGCGCACCAGCTCGGCCACGTACGGGGCATCGACCTGCACCGGCGGCTCATGCGCGGTGGCGTGCATCGGCACGGCCTTGGCCGCGTCGGCTTCGGCCTGGCTGACGAACTTCAGGTCGGCCATGCGCTGCAGCACGTAGTTGTCGCGGCGCTGGCGGGCACGTTCCGGGTTGGAGATCGGGTTGCCCGAGGACGGGAACTTGGGGATGCCGGCAAGCGAGGCCATTTCATCCAGGTCCAGCTCGTTCAGTTTCTTGCCGTAGTAGAACTCGGCGGCGGCGGCCACGCCGTACGCGCGGTTGCCGAAGAAACTCTTGTTCAGGTACAGCTCGAAGATCTCGTCCTTGCTCAGCTCGGACTCGATCTTCCGCGCCAGCAGGATCTCGGCCAGCTTGCGGGTGTAGCTGTACTCGGAACTGAGGAAGAACTGGCGGGCGACCTGCTGGGTGATGGTGGAACCACCGGGCACGCGCTTGTCGCTGGTGGTGGCCAGCAGCCACACCGCACGGCCGATGCCCATGTAGTCCACACCGCCATGCTCGTAGAAGCGGGCATCCTCGGTGGCCAGGAACGCCTGCTTCAGGCGCTCGGGCACGTCCTTCATGGTGATGGGGGTACGGCGGGTCTCGCCGAACACCGCCATCAGCTTGCCGTCGGCGGCATAGACGTACATGGGCTCCTGCATTTCCACGTCGCGCAGGGTCTGCACGTCGGGAAGCTTGGAGGAAACGGCATAGTACAGACCGCCCACGGCGGCCGCGCCGATCAGCGCCAGGACCAGGACAATCAGGAAGATCCAGCGCAGCCAGCGGCGGAGTCGAGTCATCGGGTTCAGATTCCGATTGCGAATTTCGTGGTCGCAGAGTATAGATTACGCAAGGTGGCGGCTGGGGTCGTTGCCGGGGAGCGCAAAGGGAACAGTCAGGGGCTGCATGGTGAATCCGTGAGGGACTTCACAGCAGGGCCGTTGCCATTTGCTAAGAATACGTTATTAATGCTCGGGCGCAGGTCTTGCGTCCAAGTGCCCGTCGGCAGGGGAGAAACCGTGGGGCTCATCCCAAAAAGTCAGTCGCCGCTTGTAGGCGTCGACATCAGTTCGACTGCGGTAAAGCTTTTGCAGCTGTCCCGCAGTGGCAACCGTTTTCGTGTGGAACATTACGCTGTGGAACCTCTTCCGCCGAATGCGGTGGTGGAGAAGAACATCGTGGAAGTGGAGGCCGTGGGTGAGGCCATCCGCCGTGCGATGAACCGCTCGGGCAGCAAGGCCAAGCTGGCCGCTGCCGCCGTCGCCGGTTCGGCGGTGATCACCAAGGTGATCCCGATGCCGGCCGAGCTCGACGAAAACGACATGGAAGCCCAGATCGAGCTGGAAGCGGTCAACTACATTCCGTACCCGATCGAGGAAGTGAACCTGGACTTCGAGGTGATCGGGGCGATCCCGAACAACCCTGAGATGGTCCAGGTGCTGCTGGCTGCGTCGCGTTCGGAAAACGTGGAACTGCGCCAGTCGGCCCTGGAACTGGGTGGCCTGCAGGCCAAGGTGATGGACGTGGAGGCCTTCGCGGTCGAGAACGCCTATGCCCTGGTCGCCAGCGAGCTGCCGGTGTCCATCGAGGGCGTGGTCGCACTGGTTGATATCGGCGCCACCATGACCACCCTCAATGTCCTGCGCGGTGGCCGCAGCCTGTACAGCCGCGAACAGGTGTTCGGTGGCAAGCAGCTGACCGACGAGATCATGCGCCGCTACGGCCTGAGCTACGAAGAGGCCGGCCTGGCCAAGCGCCAGGGTGGGCTGCCGGAAAGCTACGAGATGGAAGTGCTGGAGCCGTTCAAGGAGGCCACGGTCCAGCAGATCAGCCGCCTGCTGCAGTTCTTCTACGCAGGCAGCGAGTTCAACCGCGTCGATCACATCGTGCTGGCCGGTGGCTGCGCCGTGTTGGGTGGCCTGCCGGAAATGGTCGAGGAACAGCTGGGCGTGCCGACCGTGGTCGCCAACCCGCTGGCGCAGATGACCCTGGGGCCGAAGGTGAACGCGCATGCGTTGGCCCAGGATGCCCCCGCGCTGATGATCGCCACCGGTCTGGCGCTGAGGAGCTTTGACTGATGGCGCGCATCAATCTATTGCCCTGGCGCGCCGAGCGGCGCAAGCAACGCCAGCGCGAGTTCTACGCAATGCTGGGCATGGCCGCGATCGGTGGCCTGCTGCTGTCGCTGCTGATCTGGTTCTATTACGACCGTCAGGTGAGCGGCCAGATGGACCGCAATGCCTATCTGGAAGCCGAGATCGAGAAGGTCAAGGAACAGAACAAGGAGATCGACCGCCTTGACGCGCAGAAGGACCGCCTGCTGGCACGCAAGAAGGTGATCGAGGAACTGCAGGCCAAGCGCTCGCAGATGGTCCACCTGTTCGACGCGCTGGTGCGCACGATTCCTGACGGCGTGGTGCTGACCGCGCTGCAGCAGGAGGGGGACATGCTCACTCTTGAGGGCCGGACCCAGTCCAATGCACGCGTGTCGGCTTACATGCGCAACCTGGAAACGTCGGGCTGGATGACCAATCCGGAGCTGTCGATCATCCAGGCCAGTGCTGCGGACAAGAACGCGACCGGCACGGTGTCCGACATCAAGGCGCTGCCGTACATGTTCAAGGTCACGGTGAAGCTGCCCGCGCAGAGTGAAGAGACCGGCGCGCAGGGCTTGAATGCCGATGGCAGTGTGGCGGCCACACCGGCTGCGGCGCCTGCTGTGGCACCGCTGGCGGCAGGTCCGGACGCGGCGGCACCGGCCGTGGCACCAGCCACTGCCCCGGCCCCGGCCCAATCTGCCCCGGCTACTGCACCGGCCAGCGCACCCGCTGCGGCGCCGGCCAAGCCGAACCAGCCCGCCGCACCGGCACCGGCCCCGGCCAAGCCTGAGGGCAGCCGCTTGGCGCAGCCGCCGCAGGCCTCCAATGCCCCGTTGCAGGGGAACCGCGCATGAGCCAGAAGATCGATCTGAAGAACCTGGATTTCAACGACATCGGCAACTGGCCGCAGAAGGCCAAGATCGTCTTCTGCTCGTTGCTGGCGCTGGTCATCATGTTCGTTGCGTGGATGCTGCTGATCAGCGGCAAGCGCGACGAACTGTCCAGCCTGGAGTCGAAGGAAGGCGACCTGCGTACCGAGTTCACCAAGCAGCAGGAACGTGCAGTGAACCTGGGGCCGCTCAAGCAGCAGCTGGCGCAGATGGAGCAGGTGCTGCAGCAGATGCTGCGGCAGCTGCCCAGCAAGACCGAAATGCCGGACCTGATCATCGACATCTCGCAGACGGCGCTTTCCAGCGGTCTGACCAGCCAGTTGTTCGAACCGGAACAGGAGCAGGTCAAGGAGTTCTACGCCGAGAAGCCGATCAAGCTGAAGATGGTGGGCAGCTACCACCAGTTCGGCGCTTTCGTCAGTGGCGTGGCCTCTTTGCCGCGCGTGGTGATCCTGACCATGCACGACATCAACCTGAAGCCTGCGGACAAGACCGGTGGCGGCGCCCGTGCTGGTGCACTGGAACTGTCCGGCACGGTCAAAACCTATCGTTACCTGGACGAAACCGAGGTCCAGGAACAGCAGAAGGCTGAAGCCGGCAAGGAGGACAAGAAGTGACGCGTTCCTTCTTTGCACGTTGCGGGATGGTGGCTGCCGTGCTGCTGCTGGCTGCCTGTGGCCGTGGCGTGACCAGCACGCCGGGCGATGCACCGAACCTGGAAAAATGGGTGGAGGGCGAGCGAGCCCGGCCGGCACAGCCGCTGGAGCCGCTGCCGGTGATGCAGCAGTTCGAGACCTTCGAGTACTCCGCGCAGGGCCTGCGCGATCCGTTCACCGATGCCTGGACCAATCCGCAGGGGAATGGCGGAATGCGGCCAGATCCGAACCGGCGCAAGGAGCCCCTGGAGGGCTTCCCGCTGGACGCACTGGACATGGTCGGTACCATCGGCACCGGTGGTGGCACCGTTGCACTGGTGATGGGGCCGGACAAGGTGACCTACCGGGTACGCCCGGGTGGCTACCTGGGGCAGAGCGACGGACGGGCCACGGCGGTCTTCGAGGACCGCGTGGAGCTGATCGAACTGGTGCCGGATGGCGCGGGTGGCTGGCTGGAACGTCCGGCAACGCTCTCGCTTGAAGATCAATGATCGTTTACTGGGGATAGCACGATGACCTTTCACCAAGCCAAGGGGCTGCGTCCCATCCGGCGCTCTACCTTGAACCGTGTCAGCGCGTTGGGAGTCGCGCTGATGCTGGCCTGCGCTCCGGCGCTGGCCGCCGCACCGGCGGAGAAGCCGGTGGGCACCACCGTGGCACCGGCCGCTGCGCCGGCCGGCCTGTCGGTCGCCAGGATTGATTTCAAGCGGGGCGATGATGGCGCCGGGCGCCTGATCGTCCAGTTCGATGGCCAGGGTGCGATCCCGGACCTGCGGACACAAGGCAACAGCGTGGTGGTTGACGTCGGCAATGCCCGCCTGCCAGCCAACCTGCAGAAGCCGATGAACGTCGTCGACTTCGCCACGCCGGTGCAACGCATCGACGCCAAGCCGTCCGGCACCGGCACCCAGCTGGTGCTGAGCACCGGTGGTGCGGTCGAATCACTGGCCTACCAGAGCGGCAACGAATACGTGGTCGAGATCAGCCCGCGGCAGGCTCCGGCCGCTGTCGGTGCGGTCACCGCCGGCAGCGTGACCCAGGCCGCCAAGGCCGTCGGCCAGCGCGGCTTCACCGGCAAGCCGGTGACCTTCAACTTCCAGGACGTGCCGGTGCGCACCGTGCTGCAGTTGATCGCCGAGGAGTCCAACCTCAACGTGGTGGCATCCGACTCGGTGCAGGGCAATGTGACCCTTCGCCTGGTCAACGTGCCGTGGGACCAGGCGCTGGACATCGTGCTGCGCGCCAAGGGCCTGGACAAGCGACGCGACGGCAGCGTGATCTGGGTTGCTCCGCAGTCCGAACTGGCCAAGTTCGAGCAGGAGAAGGAAGACGCGCGCATCGCCATCGAGAACCGCGAAGACCTGGTCACCGACTACGTCCAGATCAACTACCACAGCGCCACGCAGATCTTCAAAGCACTGACCGAAGCCAAGGGCATCGGCGGCGGCGGTGGCGGTGGAGCAGGCGGTGGCGGCGGTGGTGGTTCGTCGCAGGAGGAAAGTGGCTTCCTGTCCGGCCGTGGCCGTATCGTTGCGGACGAGCGCACCAACACGCTGATGATCAGCGACATTCCGAAGAAGATCGCGCGCATGCGTGAGCTGATCAGCGTGATCGACCGCCCCGTCGACCAGGTGCTGATCGAAAGCCGCATCGTGATCGCCACCGATACGTTCGCACGTGAGCTGGGTGCGCGGTTCGGCATCAGCGGCAGCCGCGACAACGCCTACTTCAGCGGCAAGCTGGAAGCCAACGAGGCAACCCGCAAGTCGCAGGTCGAAGCCAATGCAACCAATGCAAAGGCGTATCGCGACTGGCTGGCCGGCGGCAGCACCGGCCCGGCGCCGGTGCCGGTGGGTTCGGCAATCACCCGTGGCCTGAACTGGGCCATGCCGGCGGCATCGACCAACCCGGCAGGCTCGCTGGCGCTGTCGATCCTCAATGCCGGTTATCTGCTGGACGTGGAATTGTCGGCCATGCAGGAAGAGTCGCGTGGCGAAGTGATCTCCAACCCGCGCGTGGTCACCACCAACCAGCGCGAGGCCCTGATCAAGCAGGGTAAGGAAATCGGCTACGTGACCATCAGTGCCGGTGCAGGTGGTGTCGCTACGCCGAACGTGCAGTTCAAGGAAGTGGTTCTCGAACTGAAGGTCACCCCGACCATCACCAACGACAACCGCGTGTTCCTCAACATGCAGGTGAAGAAGGACGAAGTGGACCGGCTGATCCAGCTGGAAGGCTATGGCACCGTGCCGTCGATCAACCGCCGCGAGGTCAATACCGCCGTGCTGGTTGAGGATGGGCAGACCGTGGTCATCGGTGGCGTGTACGAGTTCACCGATCGCAACAGCATCAGCAAGGTTCCGTTCCTGGGCGATGTCCCGTTCCTGGGCAACCTGTTCAAGAAGCGTGGCCGCAGCAAGGACAAGGCCGAGCTGCTGGTGTTCGTGACCCCGAAGGTGCTGCGCGTGGCCAAGCAGAACTGAGCCATCGCCACCTGCAACACGAAGAAGGGCCGCCCCGTGCGGCCCTTCTTCATTTGGACGATGGATCCACGCCACGCGCAAATAACCAGTAGATCCACGCCATGCGTGGATGCCCCAGTAGATCCACGCCACGCGTGGATGCCCCAGTAGATCCACGCCACGCGTGGATGGGCTTGGTAGATCCACGCCATGCGTGGATGGGCCGTTCAGCCGTTCTTGATGCCAATCGCAAGGCACCCTGCGATGATGTGGGGAACCCGTGCCGTCCCGCGCCGGTCAAAGGCCCCCATGAACCTGCCACCGCCGATGCCCGAAACCGCTTCGCCGCCGCCCGCGCCGGCGACATCCCGCCTGCATGGCGCCTTCAACCAGTTGCGCGACGCGCTGTCGGCCGAGATCGTCGGCCAGGCGGCACTGGTCGAACGCCTGCTGATCGCGTTGCTGGCCGACGGCCACCTGCTGGTGGAAGGCGCCCCGGGACTGGCCAAGACCACCGCCATCCGCGCGCTGGCCGCGCGCCTGGAAACAGACTTCGCGCGTGTGCAGTTCACCCCGGACCTGTTGCCGGCCGACCTGACCGGCACCGAGATCTGGCGCCCGCAGGAGGGTCGCTTCGAATTCGTGCCCGGCCCGATCTTCCACCCCATCCTGCTGGCCGATGAAATCAACCGTGCACCGGCCAAGGTGCAGTCCGCGCTGCTGGAGGCCATGGGCGAGCGCCAGGTCACCGTCGGCCGCCACACCTACGCGTTGCCGGCACTGTTCCTGGTGATGGCCACGCAGAACCCCATTGAACAGGAAGGCACCTTCCCACTGCCAGAAGCGCAGCTGGATCGTTTCCTGATGCACGTACGCATCGGCTATCCCGACGAGGCTGCCGAAGCGGAAATCCTGCGCCTGGCGCGCGAGCGTGCACGGGGCGCCTTGGGCGACGCTGCGCCCGCGCCGGCAAAGCTGCCGATGCAGGACGTCTTCGACGCGCGACGCGAGGTGCTGGACCTGCACATGGCGCCGGCGCTGGAGCGCTACCTGATCGAACTGGTACTGGCCTCGCGCGATCCTTCGCGCTATGACGCTGCGCTGGGGCGACGCATCGCGTGGGGCGCAAGCCCGCGTGGTTCGATCGCGCTGGAGCGCTGTGCGCGGGCGCGGGCGTGGCTGGCAGATCGCGATTTCGTCACGCCCGACGACGTGCGTGCCGTGGCTGCCGACGTCCTGCGTCATCGGGTGCTGCCAAGTTATGAGGCGACCGCCGAAGGCTGGGATGGCGAGCGTCTGGTGCAGGAACTGCTGGCCCGGGTGCCAGCGCCCTGAGTACGCGCATGACCGGAATTTCCAGGGAACCTGCCGCCACTGCCAGCGATGGCGATGGTCTGCGGCCGCAGTTGGCCGAGCTTGTGGCTTTGCGCCGGTTGGCGCAGCGACCGCCACCGCCGCGCAGGGGGCGGGCCGGCAGCGCGGGCCAGGCGCCGTCGCCGCTGCGTGGGCGCGGCATGGAATACGCCGAATCCCGCGAATACGTGGCGGGAGACGACGCGCGCCATATCGATTGGCGCGTCACCGCGCGCACCGGCCGCGCGCATACAAAATTGTTCCAGGCCGAACGCGAGCGGGTCACGCTGATCGTTGCCGACACGTCGCCTGCGCTGTATTTCGGCACCCGCGTGCGTTTCAAATCCGTGCAGGCCGCGCGTGCCGGTGCCATTGCGGCGTGGTCTGCGCAGCGACGCGGTGACCGCATCGGCGCACTGCGCGGGACCGATCGCGAAGCGCCGATCGCGCCGGCGGGCGGCGCGCGTGGCGTGCTGCGCGTACTCGATGCGCTCACCCGCTGGTATGCGCAGCCACCGGCCGATGACCTTGGTCTTGAGCGCGCGCTGGACCATGCCACGCGCGTGCTGCGGCCCGGTGCGCGGATCCTGGTGCTGGCCGATCCGCAGCAGGCCATCCGCATTCCGTCGGCGCGCTGGAGCGCGTTGGCCCAGCACCATGACCTCAGCCTGGTGTTGCTGGTTGATCCGCTGGAGCTGCAACCGCCATCGGCCCCGCTGCAGTTCCAGACGCTGCAGCAGCGCATTGGTCTCGACCTGCGCCGCAGCGAGGTGCAGGCCCATTGGAAGGCTCACTTCGTCGAACCGCTGCAGGAACTGCGACGCCAGCTTGGCGCGCGCCGCGTCGATGTGCAGGTGCTGTCCACCGATGCCCCCAGCGATGCCTGGCTGGCACCGTCGCCCACCGAGGTGCCGGCATGAGCGCCAATCTGCCGCTGCGCGACGTGCAGCTGCCGCCGGCTCCATCGTGGTGGCCGCCGGCACCGGGTTACCTGATGATCGGTGGCGCGGTCCTGCTGGCCCTGCTGGTGGCCGCATTCTTCTGGTGGCAGCGTCGTCGCCGCCGCCAACGCTGGCTGCAGCTGTTCGACCAGGAATTGGCGACCGTCACCGATCCCACGGCGGAGCTGGCGGCGATCGCCGGCCTGCTGCGGCGCGCCGCACGGCAGGCACAGCCGGGCAGCGAGTCACTGCGTGATGACCAGTGGTGGCAGCGCGTGGATCCGCAGGGCACGTTGGCCGCCTCCCGCCGCAGCCTGTTGGCTGAAGGTGCCTATCGCCCCCACGTGGATGCCCGCGAAGTGGCGGCCGTGCGCAGCTGGGCGCGCGAGCGCTATCTGGCGCTGCTGCTGGAGCGGCGCCGATGAACCTGCTGGCAAGTTACTGGCCGTGGCCGGACCTGCAGCTGGCGTGGCCGCTGGCGCTGCTGGCACTGCCGTTGCCGTTGCTGATGCGCTGGTGGAAGCGTCGCGCCGATCCGGGTGCTGCACTGCGTGTGCCGTATGCCGCAACCGAACTGGAAGCGCTGGCCGGTGGCGGCCGCGTCGATGTGTCGTGGCTGCGCACGCTGCTGCTGTGGCTGGGCTGGTGCGCACTGTGCATCGCGCTTGCGCGCCCGCAGCAGCTGGGTGAAGCCATTTCGCCGCCGCAGCAGGGCCGGCAGATGATGCTGGCGATGGACGTGTCCGGCAGCATGGGGGAAGGCGACATGGTGCTGGGTGGGCAGGCGGTCGATCGCCTCACCGCCGCCAAGGCCGTGCTTGCCGACTTCCTTGACCGTCGTGCCGGTGACCGCATCGGCCTGTTGGTATTCGGCGACCGCGCCTACACGCTGACGCCACTGACCGCCGATCTGGCCAGTGTGCGCGACCAGTTGCGTGACAGCGTGGTGGGCCTGGCCGGGCGCGAGACCGCCATCGGCGATGCCATCGGCCTGGCAGTGAAGCGCCTGCGCAGCCAGCCGGAGGGCCAGCGCGTGCTGATCCTGCTGACCGACGGCGTCAGCAATGCCGGCGTGCTGGAACCGCTGCGCGCGGCCGAAGTCGCGCGTGCCGAAGGCGTGCGCATCCACACGGTCGCGTTCGGCGGTGACGGCAGCATGCGTTTCCTCGGTATTCCCATTTCCGCCGACCAGGATCCGGTCGACGAAGCCACGTTGAAGCAGATCGCCAGCATGACCGGCGGCCAGTTCTTCCGTGCACGCGACACCGCGCAGCTGGCTGGCATCTATGCCGAACTGGATCGGCTGGAGCCGATCGCGGCGAAGGGACCGAGTCTGCGCCCACGCGAGGAACGCTATGCATGGCCACTGGCCCTGGCGTTGTTGCTGGGTGCGTTGGCATGGATGTGGCCGGAGCGTCGCCGATGATCGCGTTCGCTTCCCATCTTCCCGACTGGAACGCGCTGCACTTCCTGCGCCCGGATTGGCTGTGGGCGTTGCTGGCGTTGCCGCTGATCCTGGCCGTGGCGCTGTACCGGCAGCGACGCAGTGATGTGTGGCGGAACGCGGTGGACGCGCACCTGCTGCCGCATCTGCTGGCCGCCGGTGCACGTCGTCGCGCGCGCCTGCCGTGGGCGGTGCTGTTGGGCTGGACGCTGGCATCATTGGCCATGGCCGGACCCAGCTGGCGCCAGCAGGCACAACCGATGTTCCAGGCCAGCGCACCGCTGCTGGTCGTGCTGGACCTGTCCAGCCGGATCAATGCCACCGACCTGCCGCCGTCGCGCCTGCTGCAGGCACGGGCGAAAATAGGCGAGCTGCTGCGTGCCCGCCAGGGCGGTCAGGTGGGTCTTGTGGTCTACGCCGAAGATGCCTACACCGTGGCGCCGCTGACCGACGACGGCAGCAACGTCGCGCTGTATCTGGATGCATTGTCGCCCGACGTGATGCCGCGCGAGGGCCAGCGTGCCGACCGTGGCATCGACTGGGCAACGCGGCTGATGCGGCAGATCGGTGCACTGCGTGGACAGATCCTGCTGGTGACCGACCAGGCCGACGGTGAAGCCGGATTGGCTGCAGCCCAAGCGCGCAGCCTGGGCCTGCAGGTGTCGGTGCTGGGCCTGGGAACGCCGGCGGGTGCTGCCTACCGTGACGGCAGTGGTCAGATCCGCCAGGCCGCGCTGGACGAAGGCAGCCTGCGCGCGGTGGCTGGCGCAGGCGGCGGCCGCTATGTCCGTATTGCCGCGGATGACACCGATCTGCGCGCGCTGGGTGTACTTGACGCACGCGAAGGTACCGCTGCGCAGCAGCCTGGCGAAGGCCGGCAATGGCGCGATGAAGGCTTCTGGCTGCTGCCGCCGGTAATGCTGCTTGCGTTGCTGGCCTTCCGTCGCCGCGCGCTGCTGGCGGCGGTGCTGGCGGTGGGCTTGCTGCCATGGATGAGTGATGTGCAGGCGCAGACGCCTACAGCGCCTGTTTCCCAGCCGGTGCAGGGCACGCTGTGGAAGCGCAGCGACCAGCTGCAGCACCAGCGCCTGGCCGAAGGTGTGCAGGCATACCGCAGTGGTGACTTCGCCAGTGCACGCAAGCAGTTCGAGGGCATCGACAACGATGCCGGCTGGTACAACCTGGCCAATACGCTGGCGCGCCAGGGCAACTACGATGAAGCCATCGCCGCCTACGACCGCGCGCTGGCACTGCATCCCGGCATGGCCGATGCGGTGGCCAACCGCGCCGTGGTCGACGCCGCTCGCAAGCGCAAGCCGCCAGGTGGCCAAGGCAAGGGCCCGCAGAAACCGCCGCAGGACGGGCAGCAGAAACCGCCGCAGAACGGCCAGGGGCAGCAGAATCCGCAGGGCCAGCCGCCGCAGCCAGGCCAGCAGAATCCCGGCCAGGGCCAGCCGCAGTCGGGCCAGCAGGGCCAGCCCAAGCCCGGTGACGACAAGAACCCGTCGAGCCCGCAGCCCGGCGAGCGTGGCCGCGACGGCCAGCAGGCACCACCGCAGGTGGAAGATGCCAAGGCGCAGGCGCAGGCCGACGAGCAGCAGCGCCAGCGCATGCAGCAGGCAATGCAGCAGGCGCGCGAAGGCGAGGCGGACAGGGACGGCAAGCCAGTGCCGGCCGGCGATGGCCGCACGCCACGCCAACGCGAGGAACAACAGGCGGTGGAAGCGTGGATGCGACGTGTTCCGGATGATCCGGGCGCACTGCTGCGCGCCAAGTTCCAGTTGGAAAACGAACGCAGGAAGAGGGAAGGGCGATGACGCGGGCGACGAACATGCATGGGCGCTGGCCGCTGCAGGTGTTGGCGGCACTACTGCTGTGGCTGCCGCTGCTGGCGTGGGCGCAGCCGCGTGCCTGGCTCGACCGCGACCGCATCGCGATGGGCGACACGGTCACCCTCAATGTCGAGAGCGATCAGGGCGCCCCGGACTTCACGCCGCTGCGTACCGACTTCGACCTCAGCGGCCAGACCAGCAGCCGCCAGGTGGAGTGGAGCAACGGCAGCATGCAGCAACGCAATCTGTATGGCGTTGCGCTGACGCCACGGCGCAGTGGTGCACTGGTGGTTCCGGGCCTGCAGGTGGGCAGCGTACGTACCGCACCGCTGACCCTGCAGGTGGACGCGGCAACCGTGGCCGGCCCCGACAGCAATGCCATGGCCTTCATCGAAACTGTGGTCGATGACGATACGCCCTATGTGCAGCAGAGCGTGGGCGTGGTGGTGCGCCTGTACTTCGCTTCGCAGCTGGCCTCCGGCGAGCTGGTGCTGGATACCCCGGCCGGTGCCTCGCTGCAACGCGTGGGCGATGACCGCACCGATGTGCGGCAGGTCAACGGCCGTCGCTACAACGTGGTTGAACGGCGCTTCCTGCTGATTCCCGAGCGCAGCGGTGCTCTGCGGTTGGCCGGTGCGCGCTTCAGCGGGCGCAGTGCCGGTGGCTTCTTCGATGATTTCTTCGGCGGTGGCGATGGCCGAATGAATGCCACCGGCACCGACCGCACGCTGCAGGTGCAGGCACAGCCGGCACAGGCGCCGCAGCCCTGGCTGCCGCTGCAGAGCCTGCAGCTGCGCTACACCGGTGCACCGACCAGCGCCCGCACGGGTGAAGCGGCCAACGTAGTGGTCGAGGCCATTGCTGAAGGTGCAACCCGCGCGCAGTTCACCGATCTGCCGGTGCCCGATCTTGGCAGCGCCGCGCAGGTGTTCGCCGAACCCGCGCAGTACGAGGAGTCGTTCAATGGCAGCACGCCGCGGCTGAAGATCACCCGTCGTTATTCGATCGTGCCGCGCCAGACCGGGTCACTGGTGGTGCCGGGTCCGCGCCTGCCGTGGTGGGACGTGCGCGCAGGCAAGGCGCAGGAGGCGAAACTACCGGATCTGACCTTGACGGTTGCGGCCGGCAACGGTGGCAGCAGTGCTGCACCGGCGCCATTGCCGCCGATCGACACCGATGCGGCACTGCCGGGCGCCGATGGCCTGGACAGCCGCATCGCGGCGACCGATCCGCGCGCCAGTGGCATGGCCGAACGCCCGTGGCCGTGGATGGGTGCCGCCATCGGCCTGGCATTGCTATGGCTGCTGACCCTGCTGTGGGGCTGGCAGCGAGGGCGCCGCCCGCGTGCAGCGGCACCTGTAGCCGGCAAGCCCTCTGTGCCGGGTGTGGCGACCGGTCGTGCCAGTGTGGCCGAACTGCGCCGTTCGCTGGATGCCGAAGGCTTCGAGCAGGTTGAAGCGCAGCTGTGTGCGATGGCGGGCGTCGACCGCATCGAGCAGGTCATCTCCCGCCTGGCTGATCCGGCCCAACGCCAGGTGTTGCAGGAGCTGCAGCAGGCGCGCTGGGGCGGGCAGGGGGATCCGGCGTCGCTGCGCGCGCGTCTGCGCGAGGTCTTCCGTGACGGACCGCACTGGTCGGCGGCTACAGGCGCCACTGAAACTGGTCTGGCGCCGCTGTATCCGCCGCGGCGAACCTGAACCGGCGCCGCTTGCGCGCTTTGTTAGAGTGCATTCATTTTTCGAGGAAACCCGCGCATGACAGCAGCTGCTGCCGACAAGAAGAAGTTGCCCCTGCATTGGAAGATGGGCATCGGCTTTGCAATCGGCCTGGTCCTGGGACTGATCGTGCACGCCCTGGGCGGCAGCGTCGAAGGTCTGCAGACCGGTGCCAAGTGGGTCATGGATTACATCACCACCCCGGCGTCGGGCCTGTTCCTCAACCTGATCTTCATGCTGATCGTGCCGCTGATCTTCTCGGCGCTGATCATGGGCGTGTCGGAGATGGGCGACATCCGCGCCCTTGGCCGCATCGGCTGGAAGACGCTGGCCTACACCGTGCTGTTGTCCGGCATTGCCGTAGGCATCGGCCTGGTGCTGGTCAACCTGCTCAAGCCGGGCGCCGGCGTGGATCCGCAGGTCGCCGCGATGATGCTGTCGGAGAACGCCGAGCGCAGCAAGGAAATCGTTGCTGGCATCCATGGCACGCCGAAGGGCATGGACATGCTGCTGTCGATCGTGCCGAGCAACGTGCTGCAGGCCGCGTCGGACAACGGCGCGATCCTGTCGCTGATGTTCTTCGCGCTGATGTTCGGCATCGGCATGGTGCTGACCGACAACGAGAAGGTCGCCCCGCTGCGCCGCGCCATCGAAGGCGTGTTCGAAATCTCGATGACCCTGATCAACCTGGTCATCCGCCTGGCGCCGTACGCGGTGGCCTGCTTCATGTTCAACCTGGCTGCGCTGTTCGGCTTCGACCTGATCATCCGTCTCGGTGCCTACGTGGGCGTGGTGGTGCTGGCACTGGGCCTGCACATGGTGGTGACCTACGGTACGGCCGTGTGGCTGTCCGGCCGTTCGCCGCTGGCGTTCTTCCGCCAGACCCAGGAGGCCACGGTGATGGCGTTCTCCACCGCGTCCAGCAACGCCACGCTGCCGACCGCGCTGCGCGTGGCCGACCAGATGGGCCTGCCGCAGCGCGTGTCGCGCTTCGTGCTGACCGTGGGCGCCACCGCCAACCAGAACGGCACCGCGCTGTTCGAGGGCGTGACGGTGATCTTCCTGGCCCAGTTCTTCGGCGTGGACCTGAGCATCGGCCAGCAGATCATGGTGATGGCGGTCTGCATCCTGGGTGGCATCGGTACCGCCGGTGTGCCGTCCGGCTCGCTGCCGGTGGTGGCGATGATCTGCGCGATGGTCGGCGTGAACCCGCTGGGCATCGGCCTGATCCTGGGCGTGAACCACTTCCTGGACATGTGCCGTACCGCGCTGAACGTGACCGGCGACCTGGCCCTGACCACGCTGGTGGCCAAGGGCGAGGGCCACGACGGCCCGGCGCTGGGTCCGAAGCAGGACTGAGTCCGGAGCCACTGCTGGCGACCTGATCGGGGTCGGAGCCCTTTCCTTGCGGAAAGGGCTCCGACCCCTTTTTACATGTGGAATCCGGCGGCGATCATGAAATGCCGGCCAGCGGCCGGCACTACCGGGCAAGGTGAACTGACCCCCCGCCCGACGACTATGGGACAATAGGCCGCCCGCACGTCCGCGGCCGCCTCCCGATTCCGACAGAACCATGACGCAGCCTACCCGTCGCCAGTTGGCCAACGCCATCCGCTTCCTTGCCGCCGATGCGGTTGAAACCGCAAAGTCCGGCCACCCCGGCATGCCCATGGGCATGGCCGACATCGCCGAAGTCCTCTGGAACGACTACCTCCGCCATAACCCGACCAATCCGCACTGGTTCAACCGCGACCGTTTCGTGCTGTCCAACGGCCACGGTTCGATGCTGCAGTACGCGCTGCTGCACCTGAGCGGTTACGACCTGCCGATCGAGCAGCTGAAGCTGTTCCGTCAGCTGGGCAGCCACACCGCCGGCCACCCGGAACGCCATGAGACCCCGGGCGTGGAAACCACCACCGGCCCGCTGGGCCAGGGTTTCGCCAATGCCGTGGGCTTCGCTCTGGCCGAGAAGCTGCTGGCACAGCGCTTCAACCGCCCGGAACTGGAAGTGGTCGACCACCGCACCTGGGTGTTCATGGGCGATGGCTGCCTGATGGAAGGCGTGTCGCATGAAGCGGCGTCGCTGGCCGGCACCTGGGGCCTGCACAAGCTGGTCTGCTTCTGGGACAACAACCACATCTCCATCGACGGCAACGTTGAGGGCTGGTTCACCGACAACACCCCGGAGCGTTTCGAGGCCTATGGCTGGAACGTGGTCCGCGATGTTGATGGCCACGACCCGGAAAGCATCAAGGCTGGCATCGAGGCCGCGCTGTCGCAGAGCGACAAGCCGACTCTGATCTGCTGCCGCACCACCATTGGTTTTGGTTCGCCGAACAAGGCGGGCAAGGAATCCAGCCACGGCGCACCGCTGGGCAAGGACGAGCTGGAAGCCACCCGCAAGCAGCTGGGCTGGGAATACGGTCCGTTCGAGATCCCGCAGGCGATCTACGACGGCTGGCGCGCCAATGGCGCCGGCACCCTGCGCCAGGCCGAGTGGGAACAGCAGTTCGACAAGTACGCTGCGCAGTACCCGGCCGAAGCGGCTGAACTGACCCGTCGTTCGCACGGCGATCTGCCGGCCGACTTCGTTGCCAAGGCCGATGCCTACATCGCCCAGGTGGCGGCTGAAGGCCCGACGATCGCCTCGCGCAAGGCCTCGCAGCTGGCCATTGAGGCCTTCGCCCCGCTGCTGCCGGAAATCGTCGGCGGCTCGGCCGATCTGGCGCACTCCAACCTGACCCTGTGGAAGGGCAGCAAGTCGGTCGCCAGCGACGACGCCAACGCCAACTACGTGTACTACGGCGTGCGCGAGTTCGGCATGACCGCCATCGCCAACGGCCTGGCCCTGCACGGTGGTTTCATTCCGTTCGACGCCACCTTCCTGGTGTTCAGCGATTACGCCCGCAACGGCGTGCGCATGAGCGCGCTGATCCCGGCCCACGCCATCCACGTCTATACCCACGACTCGATCGGCCTGGGCGAAGACGGCCCGACCCACCAGCCGGTGGAGCATCTGGCCTCGCTGCGCTACATCCCGAACAACGACGTGTGGCGCCCGTGCGATGCGGTCGAGTCGGCGGTGAGCTGGAAGGCCGCGATCACCCGCCAGGACGGCCCGAGCTGCCTGGTGTTCAGCCGCCAGAACCTGCCGCACCAGCCGCGCAACGCCGAGCAGATCGCCCAGATCGAGCGCGGTGGCTACGTGCTGGCCGATGCCGCCGGTACCCCGGACGTGATCCTGATCGCCACCGGTTCGGAAGTCTCGCTGGCCACCGAAGCCAAGGCCCAGCTGGACGCGGCCGGCCTCAAGACCCGTGTGGTCTCGATGCCGTCCACCGATGTGTTCCTGCGCCAGGATGCGGCCTACCGTGAATCGGTGCTGCCCAACGCCGTGCGCAAGCGAGTGGCGGTGGAAGCCGGCGTCACCGGTTTCTGGCGCCAGTTCGTTGGCCTGGACGGTGCCGTGATCGGTATCGACACCTTCGGTGCCTCGGCTCCGGCTGATCAGCTGTACAAGCACTTCGGCATCACCACCGCCCACGTGGTGGAAGCCGCCAAGTCGCTGTAAGCAGCATCGCGATGCAATGAAGGAAAGGTCGGCGCACGCCGGCCTTTTCTTTGGGTAGCGCCGGGCCATGCCCGGCGGATCAGATGCTCGCCGGGCATGGCCCGGCGCTACCGGAAACCTCTATTTTCAGGCGGTGCGCGCCAGTGCCAGCCGCAGCAGGCGCGCGTCCAGGCGCTCGGCAAACTCCTTCGGCGCCTGCAGGCCCATGCGCTGCAGGTACACCGCATCGCCGTCGCCCGCCGGTTGGCGCAGCGCTGCCCAGACGGTACGCAGCTTGTCGCCGCGGGTCTGCGTGTTGGCTTTCAGCCAGCCCAGTGCCTTCACCAGCACCTGCTCGATCTCGTTGAAGTCGCTGCCCAGCGGATAGTCGGGCAGGCTGCCATCGGCGCGGAACGGTGCCAGTGCCGCCGCCAATGCCTGCGGTGTATTGCGCTGCTGCCGCTGCGGATCCGGTTGCGCGGTCGCCAGCAGTTTGCGCGAGGCATGCGCCTGCTGCTGCAGGTCGCCCTGGAACGGGGCTTCGGTGATCGCGGTCATCGCATGCACGCAGTCCTCGTCGGTCAGCCCGCGCAGATCGGCGATGCCGTATTCGTTGAGGTAGATGTCGCGCAGGTGGCGCGGGATGGTGGTGTGGCCGTAGTTCCAGCGCACGTTGGATTCGCGCCGGCCCTTGTCATCGCGCGCGGCACGGAACATCAGCACGCTGCGTGCTTCCGGCAGGGCATGTGCCATCGCCACGAAGTTGTACTGGCCGCCCACACCGGACACCACGCGTCCATCGTCCAGCGCATCCGATACCGCCGCGCCCAGCGCGGTGGCCATCATGCAGGAGTTGAAGAAGCGCGCGTGCCGGCGCTGCAGGCGCTCCAGCGTCTCGTTGCCGCCGTACAGCTGGTTGATCTCGCTGATGCGGCGCATGCCGATCGCGCGGCATTCGTCGTCCGGCAGCGTGCGCAGCCATTCGTAGAACTCCGGCGAGCCCAGGTAGAACGCGCCATGCAGGTACTCGCCTTCGGCAGCCAGGGTGGCGTGGTCGATGGACAGCGTGCTGCCATTTTCGATGCGCTGCATCAGCGCCAGGTCGTCGTGCACCTTGCGCTTGATCACGCCGGTCTGCACCAGCCGGCGGAAGCCCTCGTTGAGCATCTCGCTGCAGCCGTAGAGGCCCACCTCGAACGGTTCCAGTCCGCCAATTTCCTGCACCAGCGGATGGCTGGCCAGCTGCGGGTCCAGTGCGTGCAGCACACGACGGTAGCGCGCATTGTCGGTGTGGCGCAGCACCAGCGCATGGCTGAGTGCATCGGCCAACGTGCCGATGCCGATCTGCAGGGTGCCGCCGTCACGCACCAGCGCGCTGGCATACAGGCCAATGGCGTAGTCGGCATCACCGACCGGTTGCCGCGGCAGCCCGAACAGCGCCGGGTACGGCGGTGGCGGGGTGATCACCAGATCGAAGAACGACACATCGACCGTGGCCGAGCCGCCCAGGTAAGGCAGCTGCGGATCGATCTCGGCGATCAGCAGCGGGCGCGGCAGGCCACGTGCGGCGATCGCATCCAGCGTGTCCTGGGTGATGTCGTTGTTGCACGACAGCGAGAGCCGTCGGTCGTCCGGCCGCATCGCCACCTTCTGCACGATCACCTGCGGCGCGCGTTGAGCCACGGCATCGGCGGCGTGGGTGTAATTCAGGCTGGTGTAACTGGACTGCGCCTGCCGCGAACCGAGCAGGGCGCCGGACTGCATGTAGAACTCTTCCACCTGCACATGTGCAGGCAGCGCGTCGCGCGCGATCGCATCGGCATAGGCCAGGCGCGGGAAATCTTCGCCGAAATGACGGGCCGCGAACGGCGCCATGAAACGCGCTTCCAGGCCGTTGCCGCGCGCCTTCGGCGGGTTCAGCGACAGTGCCGTATACAGCTGCAGCGGCCGCGATGGGTCGTGCTCGACGCGTGCGTACAGCGCATTGAGCAGGCGATGCGGCTTGCCCAGTGCCAGTGGTGCCCCGATCCGCAGCGGCCCGTCCACGCGCGCAAACAACCAGTCGACGGCGGCGTCCAGGTCGGTGAGGTGTTCGGTCATGCGCGGCGGTCCTGCGTGTGGGGGAGTGCTGGCATTACAGCATGTCGGGCTTGAACCGCCGTCGACGCGAGACTTCGGCGCCGGACACCATGAACTGGCCATCGCCACGGTAGTGCACCGTGCGCGGCAACTTCGGCCGGGGTGCAACGTGGGCGCGCACGATCTCCCAGATGAACAGGTTGCTCGACGCCACCTGGCTGTCGTCGTACAGGCGGCATTCGAAGCAGGAATGGCGCTGCCCAACCAGCGGCGCGCCGACCTCGCGCGCGGGCAGCGCATCAAGCCCGAAACGGGCGAACTTGTCGACCTCGCGGCCGCTGCAGTTGCCGATGTCCACCACGGTATCCAGCAGTTCCACCCCCGGCACGTTGATCACGCATTCGCCGCTGCCGCGCGCCAGCGCATGGCTGTAGTTCTCGTCCCACAGATAGGTGGCGACCAGCGAGGGCGAGAAGCCCATCACCATGTGCCAGCCCATCGTCATCAGGTTGCGCTGGCCACGCCAGGCGGTGCTGACCAGCACGATCGGGCCGGGTTCGAGGAAGCGGCGGGCCTGCTCGACCGGGAAGTCCTTCTTGGGCAGTGCTTTCATCCGGGGCGAGAGGCGGGAAGGGTCGATGCTGGCGCAGGTGCGATGAACCTGGAGTCGAGGGGCTTGACAGAAGATATGATTACGCGCGTAATCGGACCATCGATTACGGATGTAAACCATGACCCCGATCAGCGAAGCCGAAGCCGTTGTGATGGAAGTGCTGTGGCAGCAGGCACCGCGTAGCGCCGACGAAGTAGTGGCCGCATTGGCCCACCGCGACTGGGCCGAGCCGACCATCAAGACCCTGCTCAATCGTCTGCTGACCAAGGGCGCGATCGCCGCCGAGCGCGATGGCCGGCGCTACCTGTACCGGCCGCTGCTGCAGCGCCAGGCTTGGGTGGAAGCGCAGAGCCAGGACTTCATCGGCCGTGTCTTTGAAGGGCGCGTGGCACCGCTGGTCGCGCACTTCAGCGAACGCGGCCAGTTGAGCGCGCAGGACATCGCCGAACTGAAGAAGCTGATCCAGGAGCTGGACCATGACTGAGCTGCTCGACGGACTGTGGCAGGCCAGCCTGTGGCTGGCGGTGGGCGTGGTCCTGCTGGCGGTGATGCGACCGTTGCTGGTGCGGATGGGCGGCGCTGGGCTGGCCTATCGCAGCTGGTGGCTGCTGCCGATGCTGCTGGTGGCACTGATGCTGCCGTTGCCGCAGGTTGCGCTGTTGCAGCAGGTGCCCACGCTGCCGCTGAAAGTGATGCCCGGTGCCCTTGATAGCGTGGCCGGGCATTCGCTTTCATGGGCCGGGCTGTTGTTCGCGCTGTGGGCACTGGGCGCGGGTATCTGCCTGCTGCGCGACCTGCGCGCACAACGTCGTTTCGAACGGCGAATGGGTCAACTGACGCCGCGCACGGATGGCAGCTGGCAGGCCAGCGGCGATCCGGGGTTGCCCGCGCTGGTGGGCCTGTGGTGCCCGCGCATCGTGGTCGGCCCGGAATTCGATCAGCAGTTCAGTGCACAGGAGCAGGGCCTGATCCTGCAACACGAGCGCAACCACCGTCGCAACGGCGACCACTGGGCCAACGGCGCTCTGCTGCTGATGCGCGCGGCGTTCTGGTTCCACCCGCTGGTGCCATGGGCCGCACGCCGCTTCCTGCGCGACCAGGAGTTGGCCTGTGATGCCCGCACCATGGCCCCGCAGCCTGCGCTGCGCGGCCTCTACGCCAGCACGCTGCTGAAGGCGCAGCTGGTCCATCCGGTTGCGCCGTCGGTCTGCCCTTGGCGCAGCCAACCCGTGTTGAAGGAGCGTATCGCCATGTTGAAGCAGTCCAAGCGGAAGGCATTGCCGTGGGTGTCGGGGCAGGTGCTGGTGGTCGGGTTGTGCGTGGGAATGGGAGCAGTGGCGTGGGCCAGCCAGGGCGCTGTGGAGGCTGGCCCGGCAGGGCCCGTCATGGATCGGGAGATCCAGGTCGACAAGATGCCGCCACCGTCCTATCCGAAATCTGCGATCGAGCAGCGTCAGGTAGGCGTGGTGAACCTGCGTGTGGAGGTGGATGCCAAGGGCCATCTCACTGACGTCCAGGTGCTCAGCGCCACCAACCCAGGTGTGTTCGATGCTGTCTCGATTGCTGCGGCGCGCAGCTGGACCTATCGGCCGGCGATGAAGAATGGGAAACCGGTCGCAGCGGCGGTGAAGATTCCGATCACGTTCGCCATGGACAACACCGAGGACACCCAGTGAAGTCCGCGCCGCTGCTCATGGTGGTGGCGCTGCTGGTGGGGTGTGCGAGCCAGGACCGCCTCAGCACCGTCGATACCCGCAGCGAGAACGTCGGCCACCAGCGCCTGCAGCCGCAGGCGGGCGGCGGCAGCGGACAGGTGCCGGTGTACTCACTGGGCACGACCGAGGGCTACCGGATGCCGCAGCTGTACGCGGCACCGGACCCGGAGGTCGGCGATCGTGACCCGCGCGCGGAACTGGCGCCGACCACCATCTGCCTGCAGGTGGTGGTCGATGCCAGCGGTGCTGTGGAGCGCAGCCTGCCGCTGAATGATCGCCCCGAGTGTGCGGCAGGTGCTGCGGGCGAAAATGCGCCCCTGCTGCAGGCTGCACAGGACGCGGTGGCGATGTGGAAGTACTCGTCCGCAGCGGTCTGCCACTTTGCCGCCGGCAAGGTGCCTGCCGACCGTGGCGATTGTCGTGGCGCCGAGCGCGTCGAACCGGTGGCGGTCACCCTGCAATATGCCTTCACCTTCGAGATCGTGAAGGGCCAGCATGTGGTGCGGACACAGGGAAAATAATCGCTAGTGATGACCGGGTAGCGCCGGGCCATGCCCGGCGAGCGCAGCGGCGTGGATCACGCCCCGCCCTGGATATTGGCCTTCACCGCGGGCTGCATCAGCTTCGGTTCTTCCAACGTGGCATCGCGGGCCTGTCGCACGCTGACGAACTCCGCCTCGGCTACGCCGTCATGCACGTGGATGTTGTGCGCGCGCTGTTCGCCGATGGTGGTTTCGTTGGCGACGTCGCGGCCACCCGGGCCGTAGTCGTGGCAGACGAATACGCGCGTCACATCGGGCAGAGCCAGCAGGCGCTGGATTGAACGGTACAACTGCGCGGCATCGCCGCCCGGGAAATCGCAGCGGGCAGTGCCGCCGTCGGGCATGAACAGCGAGTCGCCGGTGAACAGCGCATCACCGATCAGATACGCGATGCTGTCGCTGGTGTGGCCGGGCACGGCGATGACCTGGCAGCGCAGTTTGCCCAGAGCAAAGGTTTCGCCGTCGCTGAACAGGTGGTCGAAGATCTCATCGGCGGCCGGAAGCTGCAGGCCATAGCGCGGTGCGAAGGTGGCCTGTACCGCACGGATGCCTTCGCCGATGGCCAGCGTGGCTTGCGGGAAGCGCTGCTTGAGCCGGCGCCCGGCCGACACATGGTCGGCGTGGGCGTGGGTTTCCAGCAGCCAGCGCAGCTGCAGGCCTTGTTGCTCGATGGCCTGCAATGCAGCATGCAGCGGCGCTTCGCTGCTGGCGTCGGTATCCGGGTCGTAGTCCAGGACCGGGTCGATCAGCGCTGCCTCGCCGCTGGCCGGGTCGCTGACCAGATAGCTGAAGGTGTTGCTGTCACGGTGGAAGAACGACTGCACCTGGACCGACATCGGAATTCTCCTCAGCGCGTGCCGAGCACGCGGTTCAGCAACTGCGCCAGGTTTTCACCGGCCAGTCGCAGCTGCGCTTCGGCCAGCGGCCGGTAGCGCTCGGTGTATTCGTCACCGATTTTACGCGTGGCCGGATAAACGCCAGCCTGCATGGAGATGCGGCAGCTGGCCTCGGCCCACGTCTGCGGGTCGCGCTGCGGGTTGGACTGGCGCGCCAGCTTCGGTGCGCGCTGGCTCTGCAGCAACGGCAGATAGCCAGCATCGTCCAGCTTGCGGGTGTTGAGCATGCCGCTGTCCCACAGCGAATGCAGGTTGGTACCGCGTTTGCCGAACTGCAGCTGGAAATCGTTGCCGCCCTTGTCGTGGGCGTAACCCGCGTGCATCGGCTGGTGGATGTCGCCGACCAGGTGCGCGACGAACTTCAGCGCCTGCAGGCGCTCGCCGTCGGTCAGGCTGCGATCGCCGAGGATGGCGCTCTGCGCCTTCAGGGCCTCGACGATGCAGTTGCCGTTCCTGCAGTGCTTCGGTGCTTCGTAGTGGCAGTTGTCTTCGGCGATGTTGACGTAGTGCCAGCCGGCCGAGCGACGGCCCAGGCCCGGGTCCTTGGCACGCAGCTGGTCGGCCCAGGGCGCGATGCTGGCCAGCGTGGCGTCCGGTTCGGTGGCCAGCAGGCGGTCCACTTCGGTGCGGGCGGTGGGATTGAGGCGGGCGTCAGCGACTTCGGCGACAAGGCGGTGGCCTTGCGCGCCCCATGCATGTGCGGGGGCGGAGACGGACAGCAGGGCCGGCGCAAAGGCGGCGGCGAGGAACAGGGAGTGCAGGGCTTTCATGCGCACATTCTAGCGGGGTAGGTGGATTGAAGAGCGCCTGCCCCTGCAGCCGCATCCAACATGGCCGCGGAGGCGGATGCAAACGTCAAAGGCAACATCAAAAACAAATGCAGGACCACAATCGGCCTCCTGCAGTTGCAGTCATTCATTGCGCTTCGAAAGACCTGGCGTTGCTCCTGCTTTTGCTTGAGCTGGCACGCGCGCGGTGATGGGAAGGGGCAAGGCGGGGAGCGGAGCCGGGACCGTTGGCGCCATGGATGGCGCCATCGAGCCCCCAGGGATGGGTTTACGGCGTGTCCCGGCTCCGCTCCCCGCCTTGCCCCAGCTCCGGAACCGCTTCAGTCCCAGGCACAAAAAAGCCCCGGCAATCACCGGGGCAACATGCTGCGAGGGTTTTGCGTGTAGCGGGGGAGCGGGGGCGAAGCCCCCGCGCTCAATACACCGCTTTAGAACTTGAAGACGTACGAGGCGCCGTAGACCAGCGGATCGATGTTGACCGTGCCGATCTTCTCGCCGTTCAACTTCACCTTGCTGTCGATGTCGATCCAGCGCATGTCCACGCGCAGCGCGCCCTTTTCACCGATTGCGAAGTCCACGCCCGCATGCGCGGCCAGGCCCCACGAATCCTGCAGCTTCAGGCGGCTGTCCTTCAGCGCACCGGTGGTGTCTTCGCTGAAGAAGGTCGTGTAGTTCACGCCCGCACCGATGAACGGCGACACCTTGCCCTTGCTGTTGAAGTGGTACTGCACGGTCACCACCGGCGGCAGCTGCTTGGTGCTGCCCACGCGGCCCAGGCCATTGATGTTGATGTCGTGCTTGAACGGCAGCGCGGCCAGCACTTCGATGCCCAGGTTGTCGGCGATGAAGTACTCACCGGTGATGGTCGGCTTGACGTCGTTGTCGACGTCGACCTTCAGGGTGTGGTTGGCCAGCCAGCCGTTGTTCGACTTCGGGGCCACCTGGTGCACGCCGGCGGAAATGGTCCAGTCGCCCTTGGACTGGGCCATGGCCGGGGCAGCGGCGAGCGACAGGGCGGCGGCCAGACTGGCCACGATCAGGGGGGAGGTCTTGCGCATGGGGGTGATCTCGTTGCTGGGTGGATGTGGCCAGTCTCGGCCTCACATCGCGCTAACGCTTTGATCCGGATCAAATCCTGTCCGCCGGCCCGCTGCCCGCCGGGGCTGGCCCGCGGTGGCCAGCCCCGGTTTGCTAGACTTGTGGGCCCTATCCATCCCGCCGCACCTGTCGCGGCCGCAGGAGCTTGAGAACATGGCAATCAAGGTTGGTATCAACGGTTTCGGTCGCATCGGGCGCAACGTCCTGCGCTCGGCGGTGCTGAACTTCGGCGACGACATCGAAATCGTGGCCATCAACGATCTGCTGGAGCCGGATTACCTGGCCTACATGCTCAAGTACGATTCCGTGCACGGCCGCTTCAAGGCCGACGTGGCGGTGCAGGGCAACGATCTGCTGGTCAACGGCAAGAAGATCCGCCTGACCCAGGAACGCGACCCGGCCAACCTGAAGTGGAACGAAGTGGACGTGGACGTGGTGATCGAATCCACCGGCCTGTTCCTGACCAAGGAAACCGCACAGAAGCACATCGACGCCGGTGCGAAGAAGGTGATCATGTCGGCGCCGTCGAAGGACGACACCCCGATGTTCGTCTACGGCGTGAACGACAAGACCTACGCCGGCCAGGCCATCGTTTCCAACGCTTCGTGCACCACCAACTGCCTGGCCCCGCTGGCCAAGGTCATCAATGACAAGTGGGGCATCAAGCGCGGCCTGATGACCACCGTGCATGCGGCTACCGCCACCCAGAAGACCGTTGACGGCCCGTCCAACAAGGACTGGCGCGGCGGCCGTGGCATCCTGGAGAACATCATTCCGTCGTCCACCGGTGCGGCCAAGGCCGTCGGTGTGGTCATCCCGGAACTGAACAAGAAGCTGACCGGCATGAGCTTCCGCGTCCCGACCTCGGACGTGTCGGTGGTCGACCTGACCGTCGAGCTGGAAAAGGAAGCCACCTACGCCGAGATCTGCGCTGAAGTGAAGGCACAGAGCGAAGGCCCGCTGAAGGGCATCCTGGGCTACACCGAAGACAAGGTCGTGGCCACCGATTTCCGCGGCGAAACCTGCACCTCGGTGTTCGACGCCGAAGCCGGCATCGCCCTGGACGGCACGTTCGTCAAGCTGGTCACCTGGTACGACAACGAGTGGGGCTACTCGAACAAGTGCCTGGAAATGGCCAAGGTCGTCGCCGCCAAGTAAGGCTGGCCAAGATCGCACGCGGACCCCGGCCTGGCCGGGGTTCGTCGTTTATGGGGCCAGCACTGTCGTAGCATGGGCCGGTCGACCGCTGCCGCTGGGGCGCGGGATCGCAATGGAAGCATGCAATGGAAGCATTGATAGCCCTGGTCGTACTGGTCCTGCTGGCCATCCCGCTGTTGCTGGTGGTGGCGCTGGTGATGATTGCCGGCCTGCGCCGCCGTGTTGCCGCGCTGGAAGGTGCGCTGGCCGCCGGGCCTGCGGCCAAACCGGCCACATCCAGCGCCGAGGCGGCCCCTGCACGGACGGCGGGCGTGCCCGCTGATAGTGCCGATCCACCGTTCCTGCGGCCGGTGGCGGCTGCCGCACCGCCTCCCCCCCAGCCAACGCCGCCGCCGGTGCGCGAAGCGGTGCCTGTGGCAGCGGATGCGCCGCGCCCGGTCGCACCACCGCCGGTGCCACCCGCGCCGGTGCAGCCGCCGTTGCCGACCGAACCGGCGCTGCCGAACGTCATCGAGCGTGGCATCGGTGCGGTCAAGCGCTGGTTCACCGAGGGCAACGTGCCGGTCAAGATCGGCATGCTGGTGCTTCTGGCCGGTGTTGCCGCGTTGCTGAAGTACGTCAGCGACCAGGGCTGGCTGGTGCTGCCGATCGAACTGCGCCTGGCCGGCGTCACCGTGGGTGCGCTGGGCCTGTTGGCGTTCGGCTGGCATCAACGCGAACGCCGGCGCCTGTTCGCACTGGCCCTGCAGGGCGGTGCCATCGGCGTGCTGCTGCTGACCATCTTCGCCGCGTTCAAGCGATTCGAACTGCTCAATCCCGGGTTTGCCTTTGCCAGTTCAATCGCGCTGGTGGCTGGTTTGTGCGTGCTGGCGGTCGTGCAGAACTCGCGCACGCTGGCCGTGCTGGGCATCCTCGCCGGCTTCATGGCGCCGTTGTGGCTGTCCACCGGCAGCGGCAACCATGTGGGGCTGTTCAGCTACTACGCGGTGCTCAACGCCGGCATCTTCGCCATCGCCTGGTTCCGTCCTTGGCGTGCGCTGAATCTGCTCGGTTTCGCCTTCACCTTCGGTATTGGTACGTTCTGGGGCGTGCTGCAGTACGCGCCGGACAAGTTCAGCAGTACCGAGCCGTTCCTGCTGTTGTTCTTCGCCTTCTACCTGCTGATCCCGTTGCTGTACGCGCGCCGGCAGCCGGCCGGGCGACGTGACCTGGTCGACGGCAGCCTGGTGTTCGGTACGCCGCTGGTGGCGTTCTCGCTGCAGGCCGGCATGCTGTACGAGCAGCCGATGACGCTGGCGCTGTGCGCGCTGGGCCTGGCGGCGATCTACGCCGTGCTGGCGCGGGCACTGATCGCGCGCGCGTCGTACACCGTGCTGGCGCAGTCGCATGCGGTGCTGGCGGTGGGCTTCGCCACGCTGGCGGTGCCGCTGGCATTGTCTGCGCGTGCCACCGGTGCGGTGTTCGCACTGGAAGGTGCGGGCCTGGCCTGGCTGGGCCTGCGCCAGAAACGTTGGCTGCCGCAGGTATCCGGCGCGTTGTTGCAGATGGGCGCCGCGTTCGCTTTCGTTGCCGGTGGCGATCACTGGCATGAGGACCTGCGCTTCCTGCTCAACCCGACCGCGATCGGTGCACTGCTGCTGGCCGTTGCCGGCTTCGCGTCGGCATGGAGTTACCAGCGCAGGCAGCGCCACGAGATCGCACTGGTCTACTACCTGTGGGGCCTGTTGTGGTGGTTGGGCGGCCTGGTGCACGAGATCACCCGGTTCTTCCCGTATCGCATCGAAGTGGATGCACTGCTGATTCTGGTCGCGGTGACCGCATGGCTGGCCGCCGAGGTGCAGCGCCGGCAGCCGGCACGCGCGCTGGGCGTAACCGCGCTGGTGATGCTGGCGCTGGGTTTCCCGCTGGCGCTGATGCAGAGCGATGCGCACCAGCAACCGTTCGCCGGCCACGGCGCGCTGGCATGGGCGGTGTTCGCGGTACTGGGCGTGCGCACCCTGCTGTGCCTGCGGCAGGGGGGCGACACCGTGGCACGTATCGCGCAGTTCCTGTGGTGGCTGCTGTGGCCGTCACTGCTCTCGCTGCTGGCCCTGTGGGGCGGTGGCGAGGCCGATCTGGCGCAGGGCTGGACGACCTTGCTGGTTACGCTGCCGTGGCTGCTGATGGCCGCGCTGTCGTTGTGGCGCTGGAACGTGCTGCGCTGGCCGCTGGGCGCGGCCTTCGACAGCGTGCGCCAGCCGCTGCAGTGCGTGCTGTTCGGGCTGCTGTCGATTGGCTGGCTGTTCGGCCAGTTGCTGCCGGGCGATGCCGCACCGCTGCTGTGGCTGCCGGTGCTGAACCCGGCCGAGCTGGGGCAGTGGTTGAGCCTGCTGCTGCTGGCGCGCTGGCTGTACAGCGATCAGGGACCGCAGGCATTGCTGAACATCCGCATGCCGCTGCTGTCACTTGCAACCTTCGTCGCGCTGACCAGCGTTGTGCTGCATGGCGTGCACCAGTGGGGCGGCCTGTCGTGGGGCGCCTCGATGATGCGCTTCAGTCTGGCGCAGACCAGCCTGACCGTGCTGTGGAGCGTGCTCGGCGTGATTGCCTGGGTGTGGGGATCGCGCCGCGGCCAGCGCGTGTTGTGGATGGTCGGTGCCGTGCTGATGGGTGTGGTACTGGCCAAACTGGTCATTGTCGATCGCCAGCACCTGGGCAACCTGCTGGGCATCGCATCGTTCATCGCCTACGGCCTGCTGTGCACGGTCGTGGGTTATCTGGCACCGGCACCGCCCAGCGCGGCGCCGTCCGTGGAGGAAAAACAATGAGAACCTGGAGCAGGGCGCTGCTGCCGATGGTGTTCGGCATGCTGGCCGCCGTCGCGGCGCAGGCCGCCGAGTACCGCACGCAGTACGCCGAACAATGGCCGTTGACGTTGTCCAGCGCGCAGTCCGGCGCGTACAGGGTTGTTCTGGAACCGGCGATCTACCGCCGTGCCGGCGCCGCCGACCTGGGGGATCTGCAGGTGTTCAATGCAGCAGGCCAATCGTTGCCTTCGGCGCTGTTGGCACCGGACCAACCGCTCGCGCAGCCGCCAGTGCAGCGCGAACTGCCTTGGTTCGTGCTGCCACCACTGGCCGAAGCACAGCGCAATGATCTGCAGCTGCTGACCGAACGCGATACCGACGGCCGCGTGCGCCGCGTCGAAGCGCGCGTGGGGGGCGGTGCAGTGGCGAACGGGCAGGGCGGCTGGTTGATCGATGCCAACGTACTTGGCCAGCAGCCGCTGGCTGCGTTGGTACTGGACTGGGCCGACAGCGGTCAGCCGCTGCAGGCGCAGGTGCAGTTGGACGCCAGCGACGATCTGAAGAACTGGCGCTCGATTGCACGGGATGTGCCGCTGGTGGATCTGCAGCGCGCCGGCAAGCGTCTGCTGCAGCGCCGCCTGCAGGTGAACAGCAGTGCGCGCTACGTGCGCGTGCTGGCGCAGGGCGACGCACGCCTGCCGACCCTGCGCAGCGTGCTGGCCGAACTGCCGCCGGCACCGGCCACGCTGCCGTGGGAATGGCTGTCGCTGGAGCCGATCTCGAAGGGCAAGGGCGAGTACACCTTCGAACTGGACGGCCGTTTCCCGGTGGCGCGCGCCGACGTGGCCAGCACCGATAACAGTCTGGTGCAGTGGACGTTGTTCAGCCGCGATGACGAGAGCGCGGAATGGCAACGCCGCAGTGCGCCGTGGATTGCCTACCAGCTGCAGCAGGGTACCGAGG
This sequence comes from Stenotrophomonas sp. ATs4, assembly GCF_051861585.1. Lineage (NCBI taxonomy): Bacteria > Pseudomonadati > Pseudomonadota > Gammaproteobacteria > Lysobacterales > Lysobacteraceae > Stenotrophomonas > Stenotrophomonas sp. ATs4. Next base: position 223,933 of record NZ_JBLYPK010000009.1, read on the forward strand.
GCCAGCGCCAGCAGTCTGCCGCGCAGCCGCTGGGCAGCATCCATCGCGACCGCTACTGGAAGCTGGTGGCGAACCCGGCCGAAACGGCCACCGCCCCGACCCTGCGCCTGGGCTACCAGCCGGAAGTGCTGGTGTTCCTGAGCCAGGGGGCAGCGCCGTATGCGCTGGCAGTGGGCAGTTCGACCGCACGCCGGGCGGAAGCACCGGTGGGCGTGCTGATCGAGGAGCTGCGGCAGCGCAATGATCCGTCGTGGCAGCCGACGTTGGCGCGGTTGGAAGGCAGCCCGGAACTGCTGGCGGGCGACGCCGCGCTGAAGCCGCAGCGCGATTGGAAGGCGTGGTTGCTGTGGGCGTTGCTGGGCCTGGGCGTGCTGGTGGTGGGTGGCCTGGCGGTCAGCCTGCTTCGACAGAAGCCGGCGCCTTCGGCGTAGGTTCCGGCGAACGGCGCAGCCCCTCGTGGGTGGCCGCAAAGCGCGATCCCCGGGATGGGCCGGGCGGGTGGGCTGTGCAGGGGACGCCGTAAACCCGTCCTTGGGGGCTTGGCCGCGGCATCCATGCCGCGGACACCCCTGCCCAGCCCACCCGCCCGGCCTCTGACAGTTTCCGTGTGCGTCCACCCACGGAAGAGAAAAAAAGAGCAAGAGCAAAAGCAGCTTGGCTGCGCGCTCTTTGTAGAGCCGAGCCCACGCTCGGCTGCTGTTCGCGATAGACCCAGCCGAGCACGGGCTCGGCTCTACATTTTTCTCCGACACCAGAAACCGCTTTTGCCTTTGCCATCCGCATCACCTCATGAACCTGTCGAGGCCGGGGCGGTGTGGGCTGGCAGGGGTATCCGCGCCATGGATGGCGCGGCTAAGCCCCCAAGGACGGGTTTACGGCGTCCCCTGCCAGCCCACACCACCCCGGCCCATCCACAGCATCACGAAGCGCCAGCGCTTTGGCTTTGGCCGTTGTTGTTGCCGTTGCTGTTGCTGTTGCTGTCGCTGTCGCTGTCGCCCTGCGCCCCTGCCTGCCGCAGGCATCAGCCCTCCCGCCACCCGCACCCGATACAATGGCCGTCTGCCGTAGCCCGGCATCCCGTCCCTGAGCCAAAGAGTTGCCCATGTCCATCGTCCGCATGACCGACCTCGACCTCTCCGGCAAGCGCGTGCTGATCCGCCAGGATCTGAACGTGCCGATCGAGAATGGCCGCATCACCTCCGAACAGCGCATCACCGCTTCGTTGCCGACGCTCAAGCGCGCGCTCGAGCAGGGCGCGGCGGTGATGGTCACCTCGCACCTGGGGCGCCCGAAGGAAGGCGTGTGGAGCGAAGCCGATTCGCTGGCGCCGGTCGCTGCTCGCCTTTCCGAGCTGCTCGGCCGTGAGGTTCCGCTGGTGCGTGACTGGGTCGACGGCGTTGACGTGCAGCCGGGCCAACTGGTGCTGCTGGAAAACTGCCGCATGAACGTCGGCGAGGGCAAGGATGATGAAGCCCTGTCGAAGAAGTACGCGGCGCTGTGCGATGTGTTCGTGATGGATGCCTTCGGCACTGCGCACCGTGCGCAGGCCTCCACCCACGGTGTCATCCGCTTCGCACCGGTCGCGGCCGGTGGCCCGCTGCTGATGGCCGAGCTGGACGCGCTGGCGCAGGCACTGGGTGCACCGGCCACGCCGCTGCTGGCCATCGTTGCCGGCAGCAAGGTCAGCACCAAGCTGGAACTGCTCGCCAATCTGGTCGGCAAGGTCGACCAGCTGATCGTCGGCGGTGGCATTGCCAATACCTTCATCGCCGCGGCCGGCTACAACGTCGGCAAGTCGCTGTACGAGCCCGACCTGCTGGATACCGCCAGGAAGATCGTCGCCGATGCCAAGGCCCGTGGTGCGGATATTCCGCTGCCGGTCGACGTGGTCACCGCCAAGCAGTTCCTGCCGGATGCTCCGGCAGAAGTGAAGGCGGTCGATGCCGTTGCCGAGGACGACCTGATCCTGGATATCGGCCCGCAGACCGCGGCGCAGTATGCACAGTTGATCGACAAGGCTGGCACCGTGGTCTGGAACGGTCCGGTGGGTGTGTTCGAGTTCGAAGCCTTCAGCAAGGGCACCGAAGCGCTGGCACGCGCCATCGCCAGCTCCAAGGCCTTCTCCATCGCCGGCGGCGGTGACACCCTGGCTGCGGTCGACAAGTTCGATATCGCCGCGCAGGTGAGCTACATCTCCACCGGTGGTGGTGCGTTCCTGGAGTTCCTGGAAGGCAAGACCCTGCCGGCGGTGGCTGCACTCGACGCGCGCGGCGCATGAGTGCCGACCGCAGCAAGGATGTCCTGTTCTTCGACCTTGATGGCACGCTGATCGATTCGCAGGTGGGCATCACCGCCTGCATCGCTTACGCGCTGCAGAAGATGGACCATCCGGTGCCGCCGCAGGAAACCCTGCTGGGCTGGATCGGTCCTTCGCTGCGTACCACCTTCGCGCCGCTGTTCGTCGAACCGGCGCGGGTGGAACAGGCCGTGGGTTATTACCGTGAACGCTTCGACGCTGAAGGCTGGCGCGAGCACACGGTGTACCCGCAGGTGGAAGACACTCTGCGCACGCTGCATGGTCGTGGCCATCGCCTGGCGGTGGTCACCGCGAAGAACGAACCGCACGCGCGCCGCATCCTTGCCCACCTGCCGTTCGGCGGGTTGTTCGAGGAAATCGTCGGATCGACCCTGGACGGCTCGCGCAGCCACAAGCCGGAACTGGTCGGCGAAGCGCTGCGTCGGCTGCAGGTGCAGCCCGCGCAGTGTTGGATGATCGGCGACCGCCGCATGGACATCGAAGGCGCACGCCACCATGGCCTGCGCAGCATCGGCGTGCTGTGGGGCTTCGGCGGTGAGGTGGAACTCACCGAGGCCGGTGCCGACCAGCTGGCGCGTGAGCCGGCGCAGCTGGAAACGCTGCTGGCTTGATGCCGGCTTGATCGGTAGCGCCGGGCCATGCCCGGCGGCTTTGCCCAACGCTCGCCGGGCCCTGTCCGGCGCTACCACGGCGCATGAGCGCGCCCTGCGCCAGCGTATGTCCGGACGATGTCCGTTCCATGACCCGCGAAGTCAGGCAGCGCAAGGCTGTAACCGTATACATGCGGCGTGAAGGATGTGCTAATTTCCGTTCTTTATCGGGAGAGGCCCCTTCATCATGTTCGAGCGTCAGCGTCGCACCAAGATCCTTGCCACCCTCGGTCCGGCCACTGATCCGCCGGGCGTGCTGGAGGATCTGTTCCGCGCCGGCGTCAACGTGGTGCGCCTGAACTTCAGCCACGGCGATCCGTCCGGCCAGGCCAAGCGTGCCGCCGAAGTGCGCGCTGCTGCGGCCCGTGTCGGCGTGGAAGTGGGCATCCTGGCCGATCTGCCGGGCCCGAAGATCCGCATCGAACGCTTCGCCGAAGGCAAAGTGCAGCTCAAGGCGGGTGACCGCTTCGACCTGATCGCCAGCACCAACGCCGGCCCCGGCGATACGACCCAGGTGGGCGTCAGCTACCTCGGCCTGCCGCAGGACGTCGGCCCGGGCGATGTGCTGCTGCTCGACGATGGCCTGATGCAGCTGCAGGTGGTCGAGGTGCAGGGCGAGCGCATCATCAACACCGTGCTCAACGATGGCGCGCTGTCTGATCGCAAGGGGCTGAACAAGCAGGGCGGTGGCCTGTCGCTGGGTGCGTTGACCGAGCGTGACAAGGAACTGATCGGCATCGTCGCCAAGATCGGCGTCGACTTCATTGCCGTGTCGTTCTGCCGCAATGCGCAGGACATGAACGATGCGCGCCAGATCGCTGAATCGCACGGCTGCTACGCCGCGCTGGTGTCCAAGATCGAGCGTACCGAGGCCATCGAGAACCTGGAAGAGATCGTCGAAGCCAGTGACGTGGTGATGGTGGCGCGTGGCGACCTCGGCGTGGAAATCGGCGACGCCGAACTGCCGGGCCTGCAGAAGAAGATCATCAAGGCCTCGCTGGCACAGAACAAGGTGGTGATCACTGCCACGCAGATGCTGCAGTCGATGGTCGAAAGCCCGATTCCGACCCGCGCCGAAGTGCTCGACGTGGCCAACTCGGTCATCGACGGTACCGACGCGGTGATGCTGTCGGCCGAAACCGCTGCCGGTGCCTACCCGGTCAAGGCCGTGGAAGCGATGGCACGCATCTGCCTGGGCGCCGAGCGCCAGTTCCAGACCGAGACCGACTTCAACGCTTCGCCGCGCAACCTGGAACGTGCCGACCAGGCCATTGCCATGGCCACCATGTTCCTGTCGCAGCACGTGGGCGTGCGCGCGATCGTGGCGATGACCGAATCCGGTGGTACCGCCCGCTACCTGTCGCGTTTCCGCGCCAAGGCACCGGTGTTCGCGGTCACCCGCCACGACGGCGCGCGCCGGCAGATGGCGCTGATGCGCGATGTGTATCCGATCAACTTCGACAGCCGTGGCCTGACCCCGCGTGAAGCCGCGCGCGGCAGCATCCGCCTGCTGGTTGAAGCCGATCTGCTGCAGGCCGGTGACCGCGTGGTGTTCACCAGCGGTGAGCACATGGAAACCCTGGGTGCGACCAACACCCTGCGCCTGCTGGAAGTGGGCGACGACGGCCGCGCCAGCGGCCTGGGCGACCTGTAAGTCGTGTTGGCCTGGGGGCGGAGCCGCATTGCGGATCCGACCCCCGGGTCAGATCCCCTCAGGGGCTCTGACCCCATGCCGCAGGACATCCCTTGTCCTGCACGGACATTGGAATCGTTTCCAGACTGGCTTCCACGTCGGGGCAACAGGCTGCGGGCTATACTTACGTTTTTCCCGCACCCGCCACAGGAAGTACATGAGCATCGAACAGCTGGCTGAAACCGCCCAGGCCATGGTTGCCCCGGGCAAGGGCATCATCGCGATCGACGAATCCACCGCTACCATCGCCAAGCGTTTCGCCGGCGTCGGTATCGAGAACACCGAGGAGAACCGTCGTGCCTACCGCGAACTGCTGCTGACCACGCCGAAGCTCAACGAGCACATTTCCGGCGCCATCCTGTACGACGAAACCATCCGTCAGTCGACCAAGGACGGCGTGCCGTTCGCCAAGTACATGGCCGACCACGGCATGATTCCGGGCATCAAGGTGGACAAGGGTGCGCACCCGCTGGCCGGTTGCCCGGGCGAGCTGGTGACCGAAGGCCTGGATGGCCTGCGCGAGCGCCTGCAGGAGTACTACAAGCTGGGTGCGCGCTTCGCCAAGTGGCGTGCGGTGATCAACATCGGCGAGAGCATTCCGTCGGGCACCTGCATCGAGTCCAACGCCCACGCGCTGGCCCGCTATGCCGCCCTGTGCCAGGAATGCGGCCTGGTGCCGATGGTCGAGCCGGAAGTGATCATGGACGGCGACCACGACATCGAGACCTGCTACGAAGTCACCGAAGCCACCCTGCGTTCGCTGTTCGATGCGCTGTACCAGCAGAACGTGCTGCTGGAAGGCACCATCCTGAAGGCGTCGATGGTCATCTCCGGCAAGGGCTGCGATGAGCAGGCCGACGCCGAGGAAGTGGCCGAATCGACCGTGATGTGCCTGAAGAGCACCGTGCCGGCGATCCTGCCGGGCGTGGTGTTCCTGTCCGGTGGCCAGACCGACGAGCAGTCCACCGAGCACCTGAACGCAATGAACCAGCTGGGCAACCTGCCGTGGCCGCTGAGCTTCTCCTACGGCCGCGCGATGCAGCAGGCTGCACTGAAGCTGTGGGCCAAGGACATGAAGGGCAACTACGCTGCCGCCCAGAAGACCGTGTACGAGCGCGCCAAGGACAACGGCCTGGCCGCGCTGGGCAAGTGGAACGGTTGATCCGTCCCATCGCAGGATGAACAAGGCAACGCCGGCATCACGCCGGCGTTTGCTTTTGCGGGTATCGTTTCCGCCCCCACGCACCGGGCCGGTGTGCGGGGCATACATGGAAGGCCAAGGAGAAAAAACATGCGTTTGGCAGCACTCACACTGGCCGTCGTCACGGTCCTCGCCGCAGGCGGTTGCAACCGCATCGTTGGCGGTGGTGGTGACGCAGGCAAGGCCGCGTCGCTCGATTTCGACAAGCCGGTGTCCGGCGAAATCACCTCGCGCAGCGGCATCAACTTCAACGACGGCAGCCATCACCAGCTGTACCAGATCAAGCTGGAAGACAAGGAACTGGTCGGCTTGAAGCTCACCGGCGCACTGACCGGTTCGATCGCGGTGTTCAACAACGGCAGCCTGGTGTCCACCAGCAACACCGGTTACGAACGCGAAGGCGATGTCTCGCTGGCGTTCCGTGCCAACGGTGGCGGCACCTACCAGGTGGCCGTCAACGCCGATGGCCCGAGCGCTTTTGGTCCGTACCGCCTGCGCGCCGAGAAGCTGAAGCCGTACGACGGCAAGCCGCTGGCGGGCAGTGGCGAGATCGTCGACATGCTGGCCAGCAACTCGCAGGACTACACCCTGCAGGTAGAGAAAGCGGGCCTGTATGAGATCCGCCTGGTCTCGGACGTCTTCGACCCGGTGCTGAAGCTGTCCGGTCAGGGCGTCGATGCGGAAAACGATGATGGCGGCGACAGCACCAACTCGCGCCTGACCCTGTCGCTGAAGCCGGGCAAGTACACCCTGACCGCGCGTGGTCTGGGCGACGGCGTCAGTGGCATGTTCACCCTGTCGGCCACCCGCATTGAACTGCCGGGCAATCTGGTCGAGCGCGACGGCACCGCACTGCCGAAGTCGGGCAGCGTGTACACCATGCTCGACAACGATGGCCGCCGCCGTTTCCTGCTGACCCTGGACCGCCCGGCCGACGTGCGCCTGGATGCGATTTCCAGCCAGGTCGATACCGTGCTGCGCGTGGTCGGCGGCGACGTCGAGCTGACCGATGATGACGGTGGCAACGGTACCAATTCGCGCCTGGAAGAGACCCTGCCGGCCGGTCACTACACCGTGGACGTGTCCAGCCTGAACAATGGCGCGGGCATGGTGGAAGTGCGCGTGCAGGTTGATGGCGCCAGCGCCGACGGCGCCGCCGCCTCGGCAGCACGTGCCGCTGCAGACGCAGCAGCCGTGGCCGATGACGCCGCTGCGGTGGAAGCCGCCAGCCGTTGAGAGTGATCCACGCCATGCGTGGATGAAAGCACTCGCGAAACGGAAAAGGCCGGGCAGTGCCCGGCCTTTTCTTTACGTCCCGCACCACGGTTCAGTGCGCGGCGGCAAAGCCCGTATCGCCCAGAGGCGGCAGCATCGAGCTTCGCGGCTCGTTGTCCGCGTTCTGCCCGGCGGCGGTCAGCGCCTGCTGGTAGGCCTTGGCGGTTGCGGTATTGAACGCCACCAGCACGATGCGCATCGGCTGTGCATGGCTGCGTTGCCATGCCAGCGTTTCGGTCACCGCGATCTGCGCGGCCTGGTACAACGGATAGCCGTATACGCCACAGCTGATGGCGGGGAACGCGATTGACTGCACGCCCAGTGATTCGGCCATCTGCAGCGATTTCCAGTAGCAGTTTGCCAGCAGCGCCGGTTCGTCGCGTTGGCCGTCGTGCCAGACCGGGCCGACCGTGTGCAGTACATGCCGTGCCGGCAGCGCGTGGGCGTCGGTGGCGCGCACTTCGCCGGTTGGGCAACGCACGCCCGGGCGCAGTTCCGGCAACTGCTCGCACTCGGCCAGCAGTGCGGGACCGGCTGCGCGATGGATCGCGCCGTCGACACCGCCGCCACCGAGCAGCGTTTCATTGGCCGCGTTGACGATCGCATCCACCGCCAGGGTCGTGATGTCGCCCTGCCAAACTTCGATCTTCATGCGTCCGTCTCCTGCCTGTGAGGTGTTCCGCGCAGCATCTGCGCCGGCTGTTCCCACGGTAGGGGACAGGGCATCGATACTGCGTCATGACCGTCTCACGCGCTGCGATCCGACGGCCTTCACGCACGATGGCGGGCGACGCCTTCACGCAGGCTGAAGCGGAAAGGGGTCAGATCCTTTCCCGCATGGGAAAGGCTCTGACCCCTGTCGCTGATTCACGCGGGTGGGGGCAGAGCCCTTTCCCTGCGGCAAAGGGCTCCGACCCCGGGCGGTTTACGGCAGGCCGGCCAGCCAGTCGTCGTCGGAACCCTCATTCACATCGGCGAACAGCGGCGTGGAGAAATAGCGTTCACCGGTGTCCGGCAGCATCGCCAGGATCACCGAGCCCGGTTCAGCACGGGCAGCCACGTCCAGTGCACTGGCCACGGTGGCACCGGCGGAAATGCCGACGAAGATGCCTTCCTCTGCGGCCAGCCGGCGCGCGGTGGCGATCGCGCGGTCATCTTCCACCGTCACCAGTTCATCCACCACATCACGGTTGAGCACGTCTGGCACGAAATCCGGCGTCCAGCCCTGGATCTTGTGCGGCTTCCAGTCATCGCCCTTCAACAGCGCGGCACCGGCCGGTTCGGTGGCGATGATGCGGGTCTGCGGGCGCGCGACCTTCAGCACTTCGCCCACGCCGGTGAGCGTGCCGCCGGTGCCCCAGCCGCTGACGAAATAGTCCAGCCGCTTGCCGGCGAAATCGCGCAGGATCTCGGCAGCGGTGGTGTTGCGGTGATAGGCCGGGTTGGCCGGGTTGGCGAACTGGCTGGCCAGGAACCAGCCGTGCTGTTCGGCCAGTTCAGCCGCCTTGCGCACCATGCCGCTGCCGCGTTCGGCGGCCGGCGTCAGGATCACCTTGGCGCCATAGGCGCGCATCAGCTTGCGACGTTCCACCGAGAAGGTCTCGACCATGGTGGCCACGAACTTGTAGCCGCGCGCGGCGGCGACCATCGCCAGTGCCACGCCGGTGTTGCCAGAGGTGGCTTCGACGATGGTGTCGCCCGGCTTGAGCAGGCCACGCTGTTCGGCGTCGAGGATGATCGCCAGCGCCAGACGGTCCTTCACCGAGCCGCCCGGGTTGAACGACTCGACCTTGGCGTAGACGGTGACCTGTGGGGGCGCCAGGCGCTGCAGCTTGACGATGGGGGTGTTGCCGACGGTATCGAGGATGGAGTCGTACAGGGCCATGGAAGCGCTCCGGAAACGGGGCCGCGCCGGGCTTCGGCGGGCGAAGGGGGAGGGCTGGCTGTTCAGGCCAGCGGCTGCCGGCTGACCGTAGCGCCGGCATATGACGCCCGGAAATGACCAGATACCTTTCTTAAACAACCTTTGGTTATAAGCTGGTGACGGCAATTGACCCTAGAGTGGACCTCCGCCCCCACATCGCCCGCCTGCCATGACGCTGACCCAGCTGCGCTATCTGGTTGCCATCGCCGACGCCGAGCTGAACATCACGATGGCCGCCTCGCGCGTGCACGCCACCCAGCCTGGCCTGTCCAAGCAGCTCAAGCAGCTGGAGGACGAACTGGGCTTCCTGCTGTTCGTGCGCAAGGGGCGCAGCCTGGAATCGGTCACTCCGGCCGGTACCGAGGTGATCGCGCGCGCGCGTTCGGTGCTGGCCGAGGCCAACAACATCCGCACCTATGCGGCCAACCAGCGCCGCGAGAGCCAGGGCCAGCTGATCCTCACCACCACCCACACCCAGGCGCGCTTCGTGTTGCCACCGGCAGTGGCTGCCATCAAGCAGGCGTATCCGCAGGTGAGCGTGCATCTGCAGCAGGCCGGTGAAGCCGATGCGCTGGACCGCTTGAACCAGGGCGATGCCGACATCGCCATCATCAGCACCGCCGGCGGTGAGCCTACCGACGGTATTGCGGTGCCGTTGTTCCGCTGGCGGCGTCTGGTGGTGGTACCGAAGGGTCACCCGCTGGATCGCGCGGGACGCACACCGGACCTGGCTGCCTTGGCCCGCCAGCCGTTGATCAGCTATGAATCTTCGACCCGCCCGAATTCGTCGCTGCAGCGCGCCTTCGCCGCCCACGGGCTGGTGCCCGATCTGGCACTGACCGCGCTCGATGCCGATCTGATCAAGACCTACGTGCGCACCGGTCTGGGCGTGGGCCTGCTGGCGGAGATGGCGGTCAGTTCCAACGATGAAGACCTGAGATCGTGGCCGGCGCCGGACCCGATCAGCGAGTGCATTGCCTGGGCGGTGCTGCCGCGTGACCGCGTGCTGCGTGATTACGCGCTGGAGCTGGTGCATGTACTGGCACCGCAGATCGATCCGCGCGACCTGCGCAGGGTGCTGGATGGCAACCAGGCGGCGGCGTGGCCGGTGCCGCCAACGTGGGAGTCGCTGACCCAGACCATTACGGTGTGAGGTGGGTCGAGCAGGTGACAGATTCCGGCGGCTGTTGGTAGGTGTCGACCTTGGTCGACACGGTAGATTAACGCCATGCGTGGATGCTTTTCGATTCCAATTCGAAATATTCGATTCCGATGGAATTCATCCACGCATGGCGTGGATCTACTGCAGATCGCGGAGATCTGTCGAAGGCAGGGTGGGTCCGGTTGCGGGAGTGTCCGCGGCATGGATGCCGCGGCCAAGCCCCCAAGGACGGGTTTACGGCGTCTCCCGCAACCGGACCCACCCTGCCTCCCCACAGGAAGCCCGCTTCTGACGTTGACGTTGACGTTGATTCGGCAGGTGCAGGGCGCAGCCCTGCCGACACCCCCTCCTGCGACCGTTCGTCGCACGGGCAACCCTGGACCCCGCTCTACACTAGCGGGGTGACCCGCCTGTCCCGCCCGCAGCGCCTTCTGCTCCAGCTCGCCGTCCTGGCGACGCTGCTGATGGTGCTTGCGCCACTGGTCAGCCGCGCGCTGCAGGCGCAGCCGATGGAGCACGCGGCGATGGCAGGCATGGACCACGCTGCCATGGGCCATGACATGCACGACATGGCCATGGCCGGGCACGATCAGTACGGCGTTGCGCCGGCAGCGCCCAGCCGTCCGGCCGACCCCCATGCCATGCACGGCGAAGCCTGCGAGTACTGCGTGCTGGCCATGCGCCTGCTGCCGTGGCTGGCGGTGCTGGTACTGCTGTTGCCCGTGTTGTGGCGGCCGCGACTGGCTTTTCCCTGGTCACAGCAGGTACTGCCAGCGCTGCGCTGGCCGGCACATGCCGCGCGTGGGCCGCCGTGTTTCTCCATCGTCCGCTGATATCCCTATCGAATCTGCCGCACGACGCCTGACCGGGCGCCGTGCGCGCGTGCGTACTTTGGAGCTGTTCCAATGAAAATGACTTCCCGCCCCGCGGGCGCCTGCGCGCGCCTGCCGGTTGCCCTTGGCCTGGCCGTGGCCGCGTCACTGGCCCACGCTGCGCCCGCCGAGCAGGCGCGCACCCTCGACACGATGGTGGTCACCGCCGCCGCACCATCCTCGCCGCTGCACTGGGTGACCGATCCGCGTCTGCCGCGGCAGCCGGTACCCGCCAGCGACGGTGCCGATTACCTGAAGACCGTTCCTGGCTTCTCCGCCATCCGCAATGGCGGCACCAACGGTGACCCGGTGCTGCGCGGGATGTTCGGTTCGCGGCTGAACATCCTCAGCAATGACGGCAACCTGATCGGTGCCTGCCCGTCGCGCATGGACAATCCGCTGTCCTACATCGCGCCGGAGAGCTTTGACCGGCTGACCATCATCAAGGGCCCGCAGAGCGTGCGCTGGGGTGCCGGCGCGTCGGCCGGCACCGTGCGCTTCGAACGCGATACGCCGCGCTTCGAGGAACCGGGCCTGCGTGCCGATGCCAGTGCGCTGGTTGGTTCGCGCAACCGCAACGACCAGGTGCTGGACCTGACGCTGGGCAATCCGACAGGTTATGTACGCGCCAGCGGCAACCGTTCCGAAGCCGACGACTACAAGGACGGCAACGGTGATGTGGTGCCATCGAAGTGGCGCAAGTGGAATGGCGACGTTGCGATCGGCTGGACGCCGGATGCCGACACGCTGCTGGAAATCTCCGCCGGTGCCGGTGACGCCATCGCGCGGTACGCGGGCCGTGGCATGGACGGTGCCGCCTTCGAGCGCACCAGTTACGCGGCGCGCTTCGAAAAGCGCAATCTGCCGGGTGCCTGGGACACGTTGCTGGCCAACGTGTACTACAACAACGCCGACCACGTGATGGACAACTACACGCTGCGCACGCCGAACCCGCACAGCATGATGCCGATGCCGATGGCTTCGAACGTGGATCGCCGTACCCAGGGCGGGCGGGTCAGTTCCGAGTGGCGCTGGCAGGACGTGCAACTGGTGGCCGGCGTGGATGGCGAGGCCAGCCGTCATCGTGGCCGCATGGGCATGGGCCGCGACACCTACCGGCAGGCGGCCTGGGAGACCGATGCGAATTTCCGTCGCTACGGCGTGTTCACCGAGTTGACCCTCGGCGCCGGCACCGACCAGCGCTGGATCAGCGGCCTGCGCATCGATCGTGCCAGCGTACGCGACGAGCGGCAGTCGGTCCGCGGCATGATGGGCAACCGGCCCAATCCGACCGCTGGCCAGCAGCGCAAGGAATGGCTCGGCAGCGGTTTCCTGCGCTATGAGCAGGATCTGGCCGACGGCCTGACCTGGTACGCAGGCCTGGGCCACAGCGAACGCATGCCCGACTACTGGGAACTGTTCTCGCCCAACCACGGCCCCGTCGGTGCGGTGAACGCGTTCACCGGCGTGCAGCCCGAACGCACCACCCAGCTTGATGTGGGCCTGCAGTACAAGGGCCCGCGCGTGCAGGCCTGGGTTTCGGCGTACGCCGGGCAGATCCAGGACTACATCCTGTTCACCTACCACGGCAGCGGCATGATGGGCATGAGCCAGGCCGACAACGTCGATGCGCGCATCGCCGGTGCAGAAGCCGGGCTGGAAGTGAGCGTGGCCGAGCAGTGGAAGCTCGGTGGCACGCTGGCCTACGCCTGGGGCGAGAATCGCGACCAGCACCGCCCGTTGCCGCAGATGCCGCCGCTGGAAGCGCGCCTGAGCGCGAACTGGGAAGGCCAGCGCTGGAGTGCGGGTGCACTGCTGCGGGCGGTGACCCACCAGCATCGTGTCGCAGATGGACAGGGCAACGTCGTCGCCCAGGACCTGGGGCAGAGTGCCGGCTTCGCGACCTTCGCGCTCAATGCGGCCTACCGCTTCAGTTCGCAGTTGCAGCTCAGTGCGGGTGTCGACAACCTGTTCGACCGTGCCTACAGCGAGCACCTGAATCTGGCCGGCAGTGCCGACTTCGGTTTCCCGGCTGACCCGGTACGCATCAACGAGCCGGGCCGCAGCGTGTGGATGAAGGTGAACTACCGGTATTGATCGACGTGCGGAAACGGTAGCGTCGGGCCATCCCCGGCGTTGCGGTTGGGCAAAAAAAACGGGGCCGGATCCCCGCCAGGATCCGTCCCCGCCCGACGCCCTCCGTCGGGCAGCTTCGACTCTACGATGGCAACGCCTGCAATGGGCCGCTGGATACACCCCGACACACGTTGACACTGCCAGTGCCAGCCTTGCACGGAACCGGTTGAAGGCGCTATCGCAGTGCCGGTTCCACGCCGGTAAACGCTTGGCACATACCGCTTTTGCGGGCCCTTGCCTACACTCGGCGGCCGTGGATCAATCAGGACCGTTCATGTTGGCTCGTATCGCTTCGACCCTGGCCTTCGGCCTCAGCCTGGCCGTGCTGGCCGGGTGCGCAGGCAAACAGGAGGCTGCCGCACGTCGGCAGGGAGAAGCGGTGCCGGTCACCGCGCAGGTCGTGCAGTCCTCGCAGTGGAACGACACCCTGCAGGCACTGGGCACGGCCAAGGCGCGCGAATCGATCAGCGTCACCGCCAAGGTCAGCGAAATCGTCGAGAAAGTGCACTTCGAAAGCGGCCAGCACATTGCCGCAGGTGCGCCCATCGTGACCCTGCGCGGGCAGGCCCAGGAGGCCGCGCTGGTACAGGCGCAGGCCACCTTCCACGAGTCCGACCAGCTGTACAAGCGCCAGCGTGAGCTGGCCACGCAGCGGCTGGTGTCCAGCGCCACGCTGGATACGCAGAAGTCGATCCGCGATGCCGCAGAAGCGCGCGTGGCGCAGATGCAGTCGGACATCGGTGACCGCCGCGTGCGTGCGCCGTTCGCCGGTGTGCTCGGCATCCGCCAGGTCAGCCCGGGCACGCTGCTGACGCCGACCACGGTGATCGCCACGCTTGATGACATCGAGCACATGCACATCGATTTCCAGGTGCCGGAAGTGGAACTGGCGGCTCTCGGTGTCGGTGACAAGGTCAGTGCCACCAGCGTGGCGTGGCCAGGCCGCACCTTCGAGGGCGTGGTCAGCACCATCGATGCGCGCATCGACCCGGCCACCCGCGCGGTGACCGTGCGTGCCGACTTCATCAACGGCGACCACGCGCTGCGTCCGGGCATGCTGCTGGATGTCCGGCTGTTCCATCCCGAACGGCCGGCGCTGGTGGTTCCGGAAATCGCCGTGGTGCAGGTCGGTCGCGATACCTTCGTGTACCGCATCAAGGCCGACGACAGCGTCGAGCGTGTGGACGTGGTCACCGGCGCGCGCCGTGCCGGCGTGGTCGAGATCAAGCAAGGCCTGGAAGCGGGCCAGCGCATCGTGGTCGACGGCACCGGCAAGCTGCGCCCGGGCTTGAAGGTTGCCGCCAAGGACGCGGCCCCGGCCACAGGTGCCAAGCCGGCTGATGCACCGGCACCGGTCGCGGCCGAGGGCCACGGCGGATGAAGCTGTCCGACATTTCCATCCAGCGGCCGGTGTTCGCCGTGGTGATGAGCCTGTTGCTGCTGGTGCTGGGCGTGATGTCCTTCACCCGCCTGACCCTGCGCGAACTGCCGGCCATCGATCCGCCGATCGTGTCGGTGTCGGTGGATTACACCGGCGCTTCGGCGGCGGTCATCGAAAGCCGCATCACCCAGGTGCTGGAAGATGCGCTGGCCGGCATCGAAGGCATCGATACGATCAACGCGCGCAGCAACAACGGCCGTTCGCAGGTCAGCATCGAGTTCACCTCCAACCGCGATATCGAAGCGGCGGCCAACGACGTGCGCGATGCGGTCAGCCGCGTCGCCGACCGTATGCCGGAAGAAGCGCGTCCGCCGGAAATCGCCAAGGTCGAGAGCGATGCCGATCCGATCATCTGGTTCAACATGGTGTCCTCCACCATGGACACGCTGGAGCTGAGCGACTACGCCGACCGCTATGTGGTCGATCGCTTCTCCAGCCTTGATGGTGTGGCCCAGGTCCGTATCGGCGGCCGCCAGCGCTATGCGATGCGCATCTGGCTGGACCGCGACCAGCTGGCGGCGCGCGGGCTGACCACCGGAGACGTGGAAACCGCACTGCGCAACGAGAACGTGGAACTGCCGGCCGGCCGCATCGAATCGACCGACCGCGATTTCACCCTGCGCGTGGAGCGCAACTACATCAAACCCGAAGACTTCGCGACCATCCCGCTGGGCAAGGGCCGCGACGGCTACGTGGTGCGCATGGGCGACGTGGCGAAGATCGAGCTGGCCTCGGCCGAGCGTCGTGCCTACTACCGCAGCAACGGCGAGCCGGGCATCGGCCTGGGCATCGTCAAGACCTCCACCGCCAACTCGCTGGACGTGGCCCGCACCGCGCGCGCTGAAGCCGAGCGGGTGGCACTGACCCTGCCCAAGGGCACGCAGATCTTCGTTGCCTTCGACAACACCACCTTCATCGAAGCCGCAGTGGACCGCGTCTACGCCACGCTGGTGGAGGCGATGATCCTGGTACTGGCGGTGATCTGGTTGTTCCTCGGCAGCTTCCGTGCCGCGCTGATTCCTGCGGTCACCGTTCCGGTGTGTCTGGTCGCGGCGTTCATCGCGCTGTATGCGTTCGACTTCTCGATCAATCTGCTGACGCTGCTGGCGCTGGTGCTGTGCATCGGCCTGGTGGTGGATGACGCGATCGTGGTGGTTGAGAACGTGCAGCGCCGTATCGATCTGGGCGAGCCACCGCTGGTGGCGTCCAAGCGCGGCACCGCACAGGTCGCCTTCGCGGTGATCGCCACCACCGCCGTGCTGGTGGCGGTGTTCCTGCCGGTCGGTTTCCTGGAGGGCAACACCGGGCGCCTGTTCCGCGAGCTGGCGGTAGCGCTGGCGGCAGCGGTGGCATTGTCTGCCTTCGTGGCGCTGACGCTGACGCCGATGATGGCCTCCAAGCTGCTCAAGCCGCACACCGGGCAGGCACCGCGCGGGCTGCATGGCTTCATCAACCGCAATCTGGAGCGCCTGGCAGGCGCCTATGGGCGGGTGCTCGACCACCACGTCGACCGCACCTGGATCTACCTGCTGGTGATGGTGGCCGCGTTGGCCGCCAGCTGGGGCCTGCTCAGGCTGCTGCCCTCGGAACTGGCCCCGGCCGAAGACCGTGGCTCGTTCCAGATCATGATCGATGGCCCGGAAGGCGCCGGCTACGACTACACCGTGCAGCAGGTGCAGCAGGTGGAAGCGATGCTGGCCCCGCACGTGGGCGCGGACAAGCCGATCGTGCGTGCCAACCCGCGCGTGCCGGGCGGCTGGGGCGCCAGCGAGGAAATGCACACCGGCCGCGTCAGCGTCTTCCTGCAGCCGTGGCGTCAGCGCAGCGAAGGTACCCCGGAAGTGGCCAACGAACTGCAGAAGGAACTGGATACCATCCGCGGCGTGCGCGTACGTACACAGGTCGGCGGTGGTCTGGTACGCAGTGGCGGCCAGCCATTCCAGATCGTGCTGGGCGGCCCGGAATACGCCGAGATCGCGCAGTGGCGTGACCGCATCCTGCTGCGCATGGCCGACAACCCCGGTCTGGTCGGCCCCGACTCCGACTACAAGGAAACCCGGCCGCAGATGCGGGTGAACATCGACCGCCAGCGTGCGGCCGATCTGGGCGTGCCGGTCACCGCGATCGGTTCGGCGCTGGAAACCATGATGGGCTCGCGCCGCGTTACCACCTTCGTCGACAACGGTGAGGAGTACGACGTGCTGGTCCAGGCCGGTCGCGATGGCCGTGCCAGCCCGGCCGACCTCGCCGCTATCCGCGTGCGCGCCACCTCCGGCGAGCTGGTGCCGCTGTCCAACCTGGTCACCCTTAGCGAAATGGCCGAGGCCGGTACCCTGAACCGCTTCAACCGGCTGCGCTCGATCACCATCAATGCCGGCCTGGCCCCGGGCTACCCGCTGGGCGAGGCCATTGCCTGGGCACAGCAGGTCACGCGCGAGGAGCTGCCGCAGTATGCCCAGGTGAACTGGAAGGGCGAATCGCGCGAGTACCAGAGCGCAGGCGGCGCAGTGCTGCTGACCTTCGCCATGGCGCTGCTGGTGGTGTATCTGGTGCTGGCCGCGCAGTTCGAGAGCTTCATCCACCCGCTCACGATCATGCTGACCGTGCCGCTGGGCGTGCTCGGCGCGTTGGTGGGCCTGTGGCTGAGTGGCGGCACGGTGAATCTGTTCAGCCAGATCGGCATCGTCATGCTGGTGGGCCTGGCGGCCAAGAACGGCATCCTGATCGTCGAATTTGCCAACCAGCTGCGTGATGACGGGCGGACCGTGCGCGAGGCGATCATCGAATCGGCAATGGTGCGCCTGCGCCCGATCCTGATGACCTCCATCGCCACCGTGGTCGGCGCGATCCCGCTGGTCGTCGCCGGTGGCCCCGGTTCGGCCAGTCGTGGCACGATCGGCATCGTGATCATCTTCGGCGTGACCCTCTCCACCTTCCTGTCGCTGTTCGTGGTGCCGGCGTTCTACGCGCGCCTGGCGCCGTACACCCGTTCGCCGGAAGCGGTGAAGCGCGAGCTGGAGAAGCAGGAGGCCGAGTCCCCGTCGGTGGGTGGCCATGCCTGACCGGCCTGCCGACGGGGTCGGATCCCTTTCCCAAAGGGAAAGGGCTCTGACCCCAAACCTGCAAGGCGACGGTTTCCGCCTGCGCCCCTGGCGCCCGGATGATCTGGAATCGCTGCTGCACCACGCCAACGACGCCGAGGTGTCGCGGGGCCTGCGTGATCGCTTCCCGTACCCGTACACGCGCGAGGATGGCGAGGCCTTCCTCGCCGGCCGTGTGCTGGCGCCGGGCACGCTCAACCTGGCCATCGAGATCGACGGCCAGGCCTGTGGCAGCGTCGGTGCCCAGCAGGGCGTGGCCGAGCGCGGGCATACCGCCGAGCTGGGTTACTGGCTCGGCCAGGCGCATTGGGGGCAGGGTCTGATGACCCGCGTGGTCGGCCTATTCGCGCCGTGGGTGATGGACGAACTGCGCCTGCTCAGGCTGCAGGCCACGGTGGTCGACTTCAACCTCGGCTCGGCCCGGGTGCTGGAAAAGAGCGGTTTCCTGGAAGAAGGCGTGGAGCGCTGCGCGGTCTACAAGCGCGGCGTGCTGCACGACCTGCGCCGTTTCGCCCGGGTGCGCACGCAGCTGCCCTGAAAGGCCGCCGGGGATGGCCCGGCGCTACCGTGGGGGTCACGGTCATTGCCGCTAGCGCCGGGCCATGCCCGGCGGAGAACACGCCCCCACATCCGGCGCTATCGCAGCGGCCTTCGATCAGGGAGAATCGACCGGTCCCTTCCAGCCGACGGGACGTCCTCACAACCCGCCGACTGGAGAGAGCGCGCGTGGAAGCTACCGTACATTTCATCAACAGCATCATCTGGAGCAAGGCACTGATCTTCATGTGCCTGGCCGCCGGCCTGTTCTTCAGCCTGCGCACCCGCTTCATGCAGATCCGTGGCTTCGTCGAGATGTGCCGCCTCACCGTATCGGGCGAGAAGTCCGAGGCCGGCGTGTCCTCGTTCCAGGCGCTGGCCATGTCGATGGCCGGGCGCATGGGCATCGGCAACATCGCCGGCGTGGCCACCGCCATCGCCTTCGGCGGCCCCGGCGCCATCTTCTGGATGTGGGTGATGGGCTTCCTCGGCGCGTCCACCTCGTATGTGGAATGCACCCTGGCGCAGATCTACAAGACCAAGGATGCCGAAGGCCGCTACCGCGGTGGTCCGGCCTACTACATCGAAAAAGCGATGGGCCTGAAGTGGTATGCCATGGCCTTCGCCATCGCCACGATCATTGCCGCCGGTTTCCTGATGCCGGGCGTGCAGGCCAATGCCATCGCCGACAGCGTCATCAATGCCTGCCGCGGCACCGCGCTGTGCGGTCCGCTTGATGGCCAGGCCTTCGGCATGGAAGCGGCGCAGGCGCTGAAGCTGGGCATCGGCATCGTGGTGGCCCTGCTGCTGGGCGTGGTGATCTTCGGCGGCGTCAAGCGCATCGCCAACTTCGCCGAAGTGGTGGTGCCGTTCATGGCCGCCGGCTTCATCCTGATGGCCATCGTCATCATGATCATCAACTACGACCGCGTGCCGGAAATGTTCGGCATCATCTTCAAGAGCGCCTTCGGCACCCACGCTGCGTTCGGCGCGATGATGGGCCTGGCGGTGGAGTGGGGCATCAAGCGCGGCATCTATGCCAACGAAGCTGGCCAGGGCTCGGGCCCACACGCGGCGGCGGCCTCCGAGGTCTCGCACCCGGCCAAGCAGGGTTACGTACAGGCCTTCGCGATCTACTTCGATACCATGATGGTGTGCACCGCTACCGCCTTCCTGATTCTGGCCAGCGGCACCTACAACGTGTATTCGCCGGTACCGGGTGGCGCGCCGATCTTCCAGGGTCTGGCCGGTATTCCGGAAGGTGCCGGTTACGCGCAGGCCGGCGTTGAAGCCGTGCTGCCGGGCTGGGGTTCGGCGTTCGTGTCGATCGCGATCTTCTTCTTCGCCTTCACCACGATCATGGCCTATTACTACATGGCCGAAACCAACCTGACCTACGTCAACCACAACAAGAAGCGCCCGCTGACCGTGCTGCTGCTGCGCCTGGGCATCATCGGCATGGTGGTGTTCGGTGCCTTCCACAACGCCACCCTGGCCTGGGCGCTGGGTGACATCGGCGTGGGCTTGATGGCCTGGTTGAACATCATCGCCATCCTCATCGTGCAGAAGCCGGCCATGCTGGCCCTGCGTGATTACGAACGACAGAAGAAGCTCGGCCTCGATCCGATCTTCGACCCCGATGCCCTGGGCATCAAGAACGCCGATTTCTGGCGTCAACGCAAGCTGGAGTTGTCCCGTAGTGAATGATCCCTGGAAGAATGCCCGCCGCCCGTCGTCGCGACCGCCGCGGGCCACCCCGCTGCCACCGCGTGAGGGCGGCACCCCGCCACCGCCGGGGCGTGGCAATGACGAGCTGCGCCTGTATGGCTGGAACGCCGTGCAGGCCCTGTTCGACAAGCGTCCGCAGGCGCTGCGCAAGCTGTATCTGGTGGACGCGCTGATTCCGCGCATGCAGCCGGTGCTGAAGTGGTGCGTGGCCAACCGCGTGGGCTATCGCGTGGTGGAGGAGGGCGACCTCAACAAGCTGGCCGCTACCACGCACCACGAAGGCCTGGTGGCCGATGTGCTGCGTGCGCCTGTGGTGCCGCTGGCGCAGTGGCTGGAAGATCTGGGCGAAGGCCCGGCGCTGGCGTTGTGGCTGGATGGTGTGGGCAATCCGCACAACTTCGGCGCGATCCTGCGCTCGGCCGCGCACTTCGGCGTCAAGGCGCTGCTGCTGCCGGCTGGCAGCACGCTGGCACTGTCCGGTGCTGCCGCACGCGTGGCCGAAGGTGGGGCGGAGTCGGTGCCGCTGGTGCAGCTGCCTGAAGACGCAGAAGCGATGGCGCAGCTGCGCGCTGCTGGCTTCGGCCTGGCCGCAACCCTGGTGGACGGTGGCGATGACGTGTTCCGTGCGTCGCTGCCGGCCCGCCTGGTCTACGTGATGGGCGCGGAAGGTGAAGGCATGGATCGCGGCCTGGCCAGTCAGTGTGACCAGCAGCTGTCGATTCCCGGCAGCGGCGCGGTTGAAAGCCTGAATGTCGCTTCCGCCACGGCCGTGCTGCTGGCGCAGTGGGCAAGTCGCCGCGATTGAACCTCTGCGCGGGGTCAGAGCCCTCGCCACGGCGAGGGCTCTGACCCCATCCGGTTCCCGATGCGGGATCTGCCGGGGTGGGTGCGAACCTTGGTTCGCACCGCTCCCGCCGCTGCAATCGCCGGGCGTGGCCCGGCGCTACCGATGCGGGATCTGCCGTGGTGGGTGCGAACCTTGGTTCGCACCGCTTCCGCCGCTGCGCTCGCCGGGCATGGCCCGGCGCTACCGATACAGGATCTGCCGGGGTGGGTGCGAACCTTGGTTCGCACCGCTTCCGCCGCTGCACTCGCCGGGCATGGCCCGGCGCTACCGATGCAGGATCTGCCGGGGTGGGTGCGAACCTTGGTTCGCACCGCTTCTGCCGCTGCGCTCGCCGGGCATGGCCCGGCGCTACCGATGCGGGATCTGCCGTGGTGGGTGCGAACCTTGGTTCGCACTGCTTCCGCC
>NZ_JBLYPK010000010.1:0-231651 GCF_051861585.1 Stenotrophomonas sp. ATs4
AATGCACTGGTAGATCCACGCCATGCGTGGATGACGCCCCGACCGGGTTCAATCCCCGGTAGATCCACGCCATGCGTGGATGAGGCCCCGGCCGGGTTCACCCACCCCGGCAAAACGCGGCGTAATCGATATACCCCGGGAACGGCACGCCCGGCGCGCACACCGGGCAATGCGGGTCCGGCCGGATGCCGGTCTCGCGGAAGCGCATGCCCAGCGCATCGAAGCGCAACAGCCGCCCCACCAGCGGTTCACCAATACCCAGCAGCAGCTTCAGCACCTCGGTGGCCTGCAGCACCCCGGCCAGGCCGGGCAGCACGCCCAGCACACCGGCCTCGGAACAGTTCGGCGCGAACTCCGGCGGCGGCGGCTCCGGGAACAGGCAGCGGTAGCACGGCGCGACGCCACGCTGGCGGCCGGCGTCAAACACGCTTACCTGGCCATCGAAGCGCTCGATGGCGGCGTACACCAGCGGCGTGGCGTGCTTGATGCAGGCGTCGTTGAGCAGGTAGCGCAGCGGGAAGTTGTCCGAGCCGTCCAGCACCACGTCTACGCCGTCCAGCAGGCGATCGACATTCTCCGAAGTTACCCGCTCGGGCACGGCCTCAACCTCGATCGACGGGTTCAGCGCCAGCAGCCGCTCGCGTGCGGAATCGACCTTGAGCTGGCCGACGCTGGCTTCGGTATGCACGATCTGACGGTGCAGGTTGCTGCGCTCCACCCGGTCATGGTCGGCGAAGCGCAGGTGCCCTACCCCGGCCGCAGCCAGATAGAAGCCGGCCGGTGCGCCCAGACCACCCGCACCCAGCACCAGCACGCGCGACTGCTGCAGCCGGCGCTGGCCGGCCTCGCCCACCTGCGGCAGCAGCAGGTGGCGCGAATAACGGTCGTAGAAATCGCGGTCGGCAGCGCTGGCCAGCGGCTGCACCAGCGGCAGCGATTGCTCGCGCCAGGCCACGGTGCCGCCCGTCACGGAAGCGACGTGGGAGTAACCGGCTTCCAGCAGGAACTGCGCGGCATCGGCCGAGCGCTTGCCGCTCTGGCAGATCAGCAGGATCTCCTGGTCGTGCCGCGGCAGATGCGCGGCCGGGTCGGCCAGCAGCTCGCCCTTGGCCACGCCGCGCGCGCCTTCGGCCATGCCCCCGGCCCGTTCGTGCACCTCGCGCACATCGATCAGCACGGCGCCGTGGGCCAGGCGCTCGCGCGCCTGCGCGGGGGAAAGCTCTTGGATGCTCATGGCCGCATTATCGCGCAGACACCCTCGCCGCGCCTTGCCCCGAACATGGCACCATGCGGGCGTTGTCCCCTGCATCCCGGAACCGCTGCATGCGCCCTGCCACCGAATTCTGGCGTGACCCGCGCATGCCCTTCGTCGAAAGCCGACGGGCGTGCGACAGCCGCGCCTGCCATCGCCCGCACAGCCATGACACCTTCTCGATCGGCGCCGTGGACGCCGGCAGCAGCCTGTTCACCGGTGCTGCGGAAGGACCGCGCCTGCTGCAGCCCGGCAGTCTGGTCGGCGTACCCGCAGGCCGCGTGCACGCCTGCAACCCCCTGCCCGGCCAGGTCTGGAGCTACCAGATGCTGCATCTGGACGCGCGCTGGATGGCCGAGGTTCGTACCGAGTATGACGACCTGCCCGAACCCGACTGGCAGCAGGAACCGATCCGGATTTCCAACCATCGCCCGCGCTACCAGCAGTACTGCCAGGTCAACGAGACGCTGTTCTCCGACGATCCGGTCAGCGTCAAGGAAGCTGCCCTGATCGCGTTCGTCGGCGATCTGGATGAACACGATGGTGTAGCCATCGCTGGCCCGCCTGAAGATGCCGCATTACAGCAGAGGATGCAGCCGGTGATGGACGTTCTGCGCGAGCGGCTCGAACACACCCCGGCCCTGCAGGAGCTGGCATCGCTGGCAGGCATGAGCCGCTACCAGCTGATCCGCGCCTTCCGACGCGCCACGGGCCTGACCCCACACGCCTGGCAGATCGACCAGCGCATCCAGGAGGCACGCCGACGGCTGTGCGAAGGGCAGGCACTGGCCGTGGTCGCGCATGCGCTGGGTTTTGCCGACCAGAGCCATTTCCAGCGGGTCTTCAAGGCCCACGCCGGTGCGACCCCGGGCCAGTACCGGCGCTGAGCCTGCAATAACGTTCAATACCATCGCGCGGCGCATCCCCAGACTGGCGCCCCAGCCAGCCGCCGCCGGACCCGATGGAACAGTTCCTGGTCATCGCCACCGTACATTTTCTCGCCCTGCTCTCACCCGGCCCCGACTTCTTCCTCGTTGCACGCACCGCGATCACCTCTGGCTGGCGCACCGCCAGTGGCGCCTGTGCAGGCATCGCTGTCGGCAATGGCGTCTTCATCGTGGCCGCTTTCACCGGAATGGCCATGCTGCGCGCAGGCAGCGCGGGGTTCATTGCGGTGCAGTTGGCAGGCTGCGGGTTCCTGTTGTACCTCGGCACGCTGTTCCTGCGCCATGCGGGTTCGACGACGCTGCAGGCATCTGAAGCTGCCGCCGGATCGCGAGCGGGTGGTGCCCACGGATGGTGGAAGGCGGCAGGGCTGGGCGCCCTGTCTGCACTGCTCAACCCGAAGAATGCGATGTTCTACGCAACGTTGGCGGCAATGCTCAACGGTCCGCAGGCCAATGCCGCAACAAAATTCTTCTATGGCGCATGGATGTTCGGCATCGTCCTGCTATGGGATCTGCTGGTAGCCGCGCTGGTCGGCCACCCGTGGGTGCTGGGTCGATTCGCACGCGCCCTGCCCTGGCTGGAACGGGCCGCAGGGCTCCTGATGATTGCGCTGGCGCTATGGATCGTCGTGTCGCTGTGGGTGGGCTGATGCCGGTGATTCGCGCCTGCCGCAATGGCGTTCAATACGGTGCGTCCGCCGCAGCCCACACTCGGCACTTTCTGTAGGTCGGTGGCAGGTTTACGTGCAGCAGTTTTTCATCATCACGGCGCTGTACGCCTTCGCCATGCTCCTGCCCGCTTCGAATCACGCGAAGATCCTGCGCACCGCGATGGGCGCGGGCGGGCACGCCGCCATGGCCGCGTCGTTCGGTATCGCCATCGGTACGGGCGTCATCTGTGCCACGGCGTTCGTTGCAGCGAGCATGCTGGGAAACCGCGGCCTGTGGGCGCTGGCGATGCAGTGCGCGGGCTGCCTCCTGCTGCTGCGCCTGGCGGGTATGTGCCTGCGCGACGCCGGCTTGACCACCTTCTCTCCACTTTCCCTGCAGATGCCCTGGGGCCTGAGCGCCCGCTCCCGTTGGCCGCACGCCGAAGCAGGGTGCCTGCTGGCGCTCGCCAGCAGCAGCAACTGGATGCTGCAGTTCGCGATTGCAGCCCTGGTCAGCGGCCTCGTTGCCGACATGGGTACCAAGGCCGCTTACGGGGCCTGCCTGAGCGGCGTTGCGCTGTCGCTCGGCCTGCTGATGGCGTGGCTCGGCAGCCATCCGCGCTGGGCACAGGGGTGTTGCCGATTGCTTCCGTGGCTGGAGCATGCCGCGGGCCTGGTGATCGGCGCAGTGTCGGTGGCGTACCTGGCGGGTGCACTGGGTACGACCCTGGTCTGGGCAAGCATCACAGGTCAGGCGCGACTGCCGGAGTCGATCCCGGCCGCAAGCCAGGTGCAACCGGCTTCAACATCGCGGCGCAGCCGAGGCATGCCATGTGCGTTGCCGCATTGCCGCGCTCGTCGCAGCAGTCCGCCTTGATCAATATCTATAGATGCGGGGTAGTGCCGGCCGCTGGCCG
The DNA here is from genome assembly GCF_051861585.1 of Stenotrophomonas sp. ATs4. Lineage (NCBI taxonomy): Bacteria > Pseudomonadati > Pseudomonadota > Gammaproteobacteria > Lysobacterales > Lysobacteraceae > Stenotrophomonas > Stenotrophomonas sp. ATs4. The sequence goes on from NZ_JBLYPK010000010.1 coordinate 3,767, forward strand.
GCAACCTCGTGTCGTCTGATGCGTTCATGACCATGCCGGCCAGCGGCCGGCACTACCACAAACGAAAAAGGCGGCCTTGCAGCCGCCTTTTCGTGGATCACTTGCCCTTGACGTGCTTCATCAAGCGCCGCTTGGCCTTGACCTGCCGCTCGGTGAGGACGTTCTTCTTGCCCTCGTACGGGTTGGTACCCTCGCGGAAGATGAAGCTCACCGGCGTGCCGATCAGCTTGAAGCGCTTGCGGAAGAAGTTCTCCAGGTAGCGCTTGTACGACTCCTGCAGCTCCTTCAGGCGCGTGCCGTGCACGATGAAGGTGGGCGGATTCGCGCCGGCCGGGTGCACGTAACGCAGCTTGGAGACGTGGCCGCGGATGGTCGGCGGCGGGTTGGTCTCGTAAGCCACTTCCAGCGCCTTGTTCACTTCGCTGGTGGTGAAGGTCTTGTTCGCCGATTCGTGCGCGCGATGCACCGCACGGAACAGCTCGCGCAGGCCCGAGCCATGCTTGGCCGAAATGCGCACCGACTCAGCCCACGGCACGAAGCCCAGGCGGAGCGACAGCATGGTTTCGGCCTGCTCGCGCTGGTATTCGGTCAGGCCATCCCACTTGTTGATGGCGATGACCAGCGCGCGGCCGGCATCGAGCACGGCGCCGAGCACGGTGGCGTCCTGGTCGGTCACGCCTTCGGTGGCATCCAGCATCAGCACGGCGACCTGGCACTGCTCGATCGACTGCATGGTCTTGACCACCGAGAACTTCTCGACAACCTCGTCCACGCGCGAACGGCGGCGCAGGCCGGCGGTATCGATCAGGCGGTACTCGCGGCCATCACGCTCCAGGTCCACGGCGATCGAGTCGCGGGTGGTGCCCGGCACGTCGGAGGCGATCATGCGCTCCTCGCCGAGGATGCGGTTGACCAGGGTCGACTTGCCCACGTTCGGGCGGCCGACGAAGGCGATGCGGATACGGTTCGGATCGTTGTCCAGTTCTTCGCCGCTGCCTTCTTCGGGCAGGCGCTGGACCACTTCTTCGAGCAGGTCATCCAGGCCCTGGCGATGCGCGGCCGACACGGTCAGCATCTCGCCGAAGCCGTAACGGGCGAACTCCGAACGCACGGTGTCCTCGTCGGTGCCGTCGATCTTGTTGATCAGCAGCAGCGTCGGGCGCGACAGCTTGCGCAGCCAGGCCAGGATCTCATCGTCCATGGCCGAGGTGCCGTCACGGGCATCGACCACGAACAGGATCAGGTCAGCTTCCGCCGCAGCGGCACGGGCCTGGCGGGTGGTTGCACCTGCCAGACCCTCTTCCTCTTCCGCGATACCGCCGGTGTCGACGACGAGGAAATGATTGTCCTCGTCGAGACGGCAGACGCCGTAGTTGCGGTCGCGGGTGACGCCGGGCTGGTCATGGACCAGCGCGTCACGGGTGCGCGTAAGCGCATTGAAAATAGTCGACTTGCCGACATTCGGCCGTCCAACCAGGGCGACCAAAGGCAGCATCGCGATTACTCCATTTTTAATTTGCCAACCGGAAGGCGGTCAGCTTGCCATCAACGTTCTGCACCAGCAGCACCCCGTCTACGACGATTGGCTGGGCAAGCAGGGCGTCACCGCCGCTCTTCGCCCGTGCTGCCATCGCCCCATCGGCGGTCTTCAACCAGTGCACGTATCCCTTGTAGTCACCGACCACCACGTAGTCGCCGTGCAGCGCCGGGCCGGTCAGCAGACGACGCGCCAGCTCGGTCTGCGACCACATTGCCGCGCCGGTCGCCTTGTCCAGGCCGAACACGCCGCCCTTGTTGTCGGTAACGAAAACATTGCCCGACGAAACCGCCACGCCACCGGCGCCGCCATGGTCGCGCGCCCAGAGGGGGCGACCGGTCGGGCCTTCAATGGCCATGGTCTGGTTCTTGAAGCTGCTCACATAGAGGGTGTTGCCCTCCAGTACCGGGGCGCCATCGACGTCGGCCATGCGCTCCAGCTCGGTACGGCCTTCGCCGTTGCCCAGATTCTGTTCCCACAGGGTGCGGCCATCCTGCATGGCGAGCGCGGCAACCGCGCCCTCGTCCTTGCCGATGAAAAGCACGCCCGGACCGGTCACCACCGGCGCGTTGCCACGCACGGTCAGCGCCGGCAGCTCGCTCGGGTTGAACCACTTCTGGGTGCCGTTGCCGACATCGAACGCGGTCACACGACCATCATTGCTGCGCACGAAGACCATGCCCTGGGCAATGGCCGGTGCGGCGATGACTTCACCCGGAACACGGGCGCGCCACTTCTCGCTGCCATCATTGATGTCCAGGGCGATGACCTGGCCATCGAGCGTGCCGATCACGACCAGGTTCTCACCGACACCCGGGCCGCCGGACAGGCGCAGCTTGGCCTTCTTCTTTTCTTTCTTCGGTTCCCAGGTCCAGACCTTCTTGCCGGTCTGCAGGTCGATGGCGTGAACGCCACCGGTGATCGCCGCGGCGAACACGTGACCGTTGGCCACGGCCGGGCCCTGGCGCACGCCGATACGGCGCTCGCCCTTGCCGAGGTTGACCGACCAGGCCTTGTTGACCTTCACGGAGGGCTCGAACTTGACCAGTTCAGCCGGCTCCTGGGCCTTCTTCGCTGCCGCGTCCTTGCCGGCGAACCAGCCCTTGACGGTGCTGCAGCCAGTCAGCGCCATGCCCATCAGGAGCACGGTGGCGACGCGGGTGATCATGACCTTCTGACTCATCAAACCGACTCCGCAGGGGCGGCGACCGTGCCGCCAGCATCCATAACCTTGGTTTCCAGCAGGCGCCGCTGCGGCGCTGCCACGTCCAGCGACTTCAGCGCCTTCTCGTACTGTGCACGGGCGTCATCGCGCTTGCCCTGCGCCATCAGCGCGTCGCCATGGATTTCCAGGCTGCTGCTGTCAGTGGCGCTGCCGAGCAGCTTGATGGCCTCGTCGCTCTTGCCGGTGGCCACCAGCAGGCGTGCCACGCGCTGGTCGACCACGCGCTGCAGGTCGCCTTCAACCTTCACGGCGCGCAGGGTGGCCAGCGCTTCCTCGTTCTTGCCGGCGTCGACCTGGGCCTTGGCCAGCTGCAGCGCCGCGAGGTCGCCGTAGATGCTGGACGGGCCGGCTTCGAGCGCCTTGACCGCCTTGGAGGCGTCGTCAAGCTTGTTCTGCTGCAGGCCGACCAGGGCCTTCTGGTACTCGACATTGGCCGAGGCCAGCTTGCCGCCCTGATCCTTCTGGTACCACTGCCAACCGGCAATGGCACCGATGGCGATGACTACGCCACCGAGGATGCTGGCGCCATTCTTCCGCAGCCAGCTGCGGACGCGTTCACTTTGTTCGTGCTCGTCGAGCAGATCGTCGATCGCCATGCGTACTCTCGCCCCGCCCGTCGGGAGGGACCATTGGGATTAATCGAAGGTGGTGAAACCGCGCCTCAGTGCGAAACCGGGACTACGGAGCCTTCAGAGGATACCTGAAAGCGCGCCACGTTGGCTCGCTGGTAAGGGGTCAGATCGACGATAGCGCCATTCTGCTGAACCTGGACCGCCGAGGCATTGCCCAAGGTGACCCGGGCAACCTGGCCCGGCGTGAAGCTGCGGCTCTCGCCGGACTTGATCAGTGCCTTTTCGACACTGGTACCGTCGGGGCCGCCGATATCGACCCAGCTGTCGCCATTGAACTGCATCTCCAGCGTATTGGCTGCAGCTGCGGCCGGGGCCGAACGCGGCACCGGCGCCAGCGAGGCCACGTACGGGGTCGCCGCCGGCTTGCTGGCCGGAGCTGCGGCCACTTCGACCGGGGTGGAAGGCTCGATGCCTGCCGCGGACGGGGTCACCGGCACGGCAGCCGGCAGCGCGTCCAGCGACGCGGTGTTCGGCGACGGGGTGGCACTGCCATCGAAGTGGCCACGGGTGGCGAACCACACCGGCACGGCCAGTACCGCGGTAATGCCGACATAGAGCACGCGCCGGCCAAGGTTCTCGGCAATACGGCGCGCACGCGGGGTATGGGTATGGCTGACCAGGGTGGGCGGGACCACCGGCCCGACCTGGGCCTGCTCCAGCAGCTGGCCCACGTCCACATCGAGCAGGCGCGCATAGCTGCGCAGCTGGCCGCGCACGAACACCGGCGCGCCGAGCTTCTGCCATTGCTCTTCTTCCAGCGACCTGACCACCTGGACCGGCATGCGCAGGCGCGAGCCGACATCCTCGAGGGTCAGTCCGGCCGCCTCACGGGCCTGGCGCAGGCGGGTGCCGCAGCCGGCCGCAGTCTCGAGAGCGCTCACAGTCTGGTCATCAATCACAATGCATCAACCCTGGAGTTAGGAGCCCGCTTCCTGCGGAAATTCCTGTCGAATCCGCTGAAGATAGCGATCAGATGCCGCTCGATCACCCAGCCGCGCTTCGATTTGAGACGCAAGTTGTAACACGGAACGCGTTGCGGGTGCAGCTGCAATCCTACGTTCGGCGAAGGCCCGGGCCTCCATGAAGCGCCCCTGGCGGAAGCTCAGCTGGGCCATCGCTTCCAGTGCGACCGGGTTGGCGGGCAGCGCCGTCAGCGCCGCGCGCAGGTCGCGTTCGGCACGCTCAAGCTGGCCCGCATCCAAGGCACAGCTTCCGGCATTGGCCTGCGCTTCGGCGGCCCCGGCATTGCCCGGTGCCTGCCGCGCACGGTCGAACCAGATCAGCGATTCGGCCGCACTGCCCTGCTGGCACAGCCAGGCACCGTAATTGTTGAGCACGTCGCCACGCTGCGGCGCCAGTTCGGCGGCCTTGCGGAAATTCTCGCCCGCCTGCTGGCTACGGCCGCGGCGCTCGTCGATGCCCGCCAGCAGCACGAGGCCGTCGGGGGCAGTGGGCACCAATTTCTGTGCCTCGCGCGCCTTGCGCTCGGCGGCGTCCAGATTGCCGGACTGGATGTCGCGACCAGCCAGGGTCAGCAACTCCTGCCAGCGCACCTGCTGGCGCACGCCATCCGGATCGCGAACCGAATAGACCGGTGCCTCGCTGGGGCCCAGCTTGGCCTTCGGATGGGATTTGCAGCCGCTGACCGTGACGGCCAGCACGCCTGCGAACAGGGCCAGCCAGAGGCGATCAGGCCGCCGCATCGCTCCCCTTCCCCGCCTGCAGCGTCTTGTTGAACTCCGCCTGGCGGCGGGTGCGGTCCATCACCTGGCCCTTGAGCTGGCCACAGGCGGCGTCGATGTCGTCGCCACGCGTACGGCGAACCATGGTCAGCACGTTGCTGTCGAGCAGGATCTTCTGGAAGGCGCGGATATGCGCTTCTTCCGAACGCTCGTAGCGGGTACCCGGGAAAGGGTTGAAGGGAATCAGGTTGACCTTGCCCGAATCCTTGGCCTGCACCGCGTTGTCGAACTGGCGCATCAGGCGGGCCAACTCGCGGGCATGCTCGGGCTTGTCGTTGATGCCCTTCATCAGGGTGTATTCGAAGGTGACCGATTCGCGGCGCTTGTTGGCGCGCAGGTAGCGTGCGCAGGAAGCCATCAGCTCGGCGATCGGGTACTTCTTGTTGAGCGGCACCAGCGTCTCGCGCAGCGCATCGTTCGGCGCGTGCAGCGACACCGCCAGCGACACGTCGCTCTCGGTCGACAAGCGGTCGATCTGCGGCACCAGGCCGGAGGTCGACAGGGTCACGCGCTTGTTGGCCAGACCGTAGCCCAGGTCGTCGCGCATCACGCTCATGGCGCGCACGACGTTGTCGAAATTCATCAGCGGCTCGCCCATGCCCATCATCACCACGTTGGTGAGGCGGCGCATCTGGTGCGGCACGTTGCCCAGGTGGCGTGCGGCAACCCACACCTGGCCGATGATCTCGGCGGTGGTCAGATTGCGGTTGAAGCCCTGGGTAGCGGTGGAGCAGAACGTGCAGTTCAGGCCACAACCGACCTGCGAGGACACGCACAGCGTGCCGCGGGTCTTGTCGGGGATGTACACGGTCTCGATGGCGTTCTTGCCATCCACGCCCATCGCCAGCAGCCACTTGTGGGTGCCATCGGCGGAGGGCTTGTCGAACACGATGTTCGGGACGAGGACCTCGGCATGCTCCTGCAGCTTGGCGCGCAGGACCTTGCCGAGGTCGGTCATCTCATCGAACTCGGTGACGTAGCGATGGTGGATCCACTTCATCACCTGGTGGGCACGGAACTTCTTCTCGCCAAGAACCTCGACGAAAAACGTCTCCAGGCCCGCGCGATCGAGGTCGAGCAGGTTCTGCTTGCCAGCCGTGGGTGCCGACTTCGGCAGCGGCTGGATGGCGATTTTCTGTACGACCTCGTTCACGGCATTACTCTCAGCGCGAAACGACTTCGGTGGCGGCGAAGAAGTAGGCGATTTCAATCGCTGCATTCTCGACCGAGTCCGAGCCGTGGGCGGCGTTGGCATCGATGGATTCGGCGAAGTCGGCGCGGATGGTGCCTGCGGCGGCTTCCTTCGGGTTGGTGGCGCCCAGCAGGTCGCGGTGGGCCAGGACGGCGTTCTCGCCTTCCAGGGCCTGGATCATCACCGGGCCGGAGATCATGAACTCGACCAGCGCGTTGAAGAACGGACGCTCGCGGTGCACGGCGTAGAAGCCTTCGGCTTCACGGCGCGACAGCTGCTTGTACTTGGCGGCCACGACCTTCAGGCCGGCCTTTTCGAAGCGGGCGTAGATTTCGCCGATGACGTTCTTGGCAACGGCGTCCGGCTTGATGATCGAAAGGGTGCGCTCCAGCGCCATGGGATGTCTCCAATGGAATCGGGCCGCTGATGGCCCGAAGGGTAACAAAAAAAAAGCCGCGTCGAAACGCGGGCTTAGCCTGATAAACGTGCGCGGATTGTAAAAGATCCCGCTCGGTAGTGCCAGCCCATGGCTGGCAGGCCTCATGCCGGGCATTTCGGACCTGGGGCTCCCATTCAGGGTCGCGAGCTGCCAGCCATGGGCTGGCACTACTGAATCCCCTGTAACCGCCCAGGCAGTTTTGCTGCACTGCAAAATGCCATACGCTACCGTCTGGTTCTAGTATCAAACAATCGTTTGATTAAGGTCCGCCCACCCGATGGCCAAGCCCGCCCACTTCTCGACCAAGGACCGGATCCTCGGCGCCGCCGAGGAGCTGTTCGCCCAGCACGGCTTCGCCGGCACCTCGCTGCGCCAGGTCACCAGCCAGGCCGACGTCAACATCGCCGCGGTCAACTACCACTTCGGCTCCAAGGAAAACCTGGTCAACGAGGTGTTCCGCCGCCGCATGGACGAGATGACCGGCGCCCGCCTGACCCAGCTCGAACGCGCCCGCAGCGAGCACCCCGGCCAGTTGCGCCCGGTGCTTGCCGCCTTTGTCGAACCGGCACTGGCCATGGCCCAGGACCGCCAGAGCGGCGGCGCCTTCGTGCGCGTGATCGCCCGCGCCTATGCCGAGAAGAACGACAACCTGCGCAAGTTCCTGTCCGACCACTACGGCCATGTGCTGCGCGCGTTCGGCAAGGCCATTGCCGAATGCGTACCGGACCTGAGCAAGGAAGAGCTGTACTGGCGCCTGGATTTCCTGGCCGGCTCGCTTACCTATGCCATGGCCGACTTCGGGCTGATCAAGCGTCCCGCCGGTGTCACCGAAGCGGCGCATCGTGCCCATGCCGCCCATGAACTGATCCATTTCGCCGAGGCCGGGTTCCGCGCCACCGCTCGCAGCGGCAACGCCCTGCCCGCCTCCATTGATTCCACCCAGTAACTGCTGACCAACAAAGGCCCTACACCATGTCCAATTCCCTGCTAGTCCGCCGCGCCGCCGTGCTGGGTGCCGGCGTCATGGGTGCCCAGATCGCCGCCCACCTCACCAACGCTGGCGTCGACACCGTGCTGTTCGACCTGCCTGCGAAGGAAGGTCCGGCCGACGGCATCGTGCTGAAGGCGATCGCCAACCTGGGCAAGCTGAGCCCGGCGCCGCTGGCCAGCAAGTCGCTGGCCGAAGCCATCACCCCGGGCAACTACGAGAGCAGCCTGGAGCAGCTGAAGGACTGCGACCTGATCATCGAGGCCATCGCCGAGCGCATGGACTGGAAGCAGGACCTGTACAAGAAGATCGCCCCGTTCGTGGCCGACCACGCCGTGCTGGCCTCCAACACCTCGGGCCTGGGCATCAACAAGCTGGCCGACGTGCTGCCCGAGCAGCTGCGCCACCGCTTCTGCGGCGTGCACTTCTTCAACCCGCCGCGCTACATGCACCTGGCCGAGCTGATCCCGGCCACCACCACCGATGCCTCGGTGCTGGAAGGCCTTGAAGCCTTCCTGGTCACCACCCTGGGCAAGGGCGTGGTGTACGCCAAGGACACCCCGAACTTCATCGGCAACCGCATCGGCGTGTTCTCGATCCTGTCCACCATCCACCACACCCAGCAGTTCGGCCTGGGCTTTGATGAAGTGGACGGCCTGACCGGCCCGCTGGTCGGCCGCCCGAAATCGGCTACCTACCGCACCTCCGACGTGGTCGGCCTGGACACCATGGCCCACGTCATCAAGACCATGGGCGACACCCTGCCGAACGACCCGTGGCATGAATTCTTCAAGTCGCCGAAGTGGCTGGACGCACTGATTTCCAAGGGCGCGCTGGGCCAGAAGACCGGCGCCGGCATCTTCCGCAAGGTCGGCAAGGACATCGTCGTCCTCGATCTTGAGAAGCAGGACTACCGTCCGGCCGACCGTGCTGCCGCACCGGAAGTGGTCGAGATCCTGAAGATCAAGAACCCGGCCGAGAAGTTCGCCAAGCTGCGTGAGAGCCAGCACCCGCAGGCGCAGTTCCTGTGGGCGACCTTCCGCGATCTGTTCCACTACAGCGCCTACCACCTGGCCGACATTGCAGAAACCGCGCGCGACGTGGATCTGGCCATCCGCTGGGGCTACGGCTGGTCGCTGGGTCCGTTCGAAACCTGGCAGGCCGCCGGCTGGAAGCAGGTCGCACAGTGGATCGCCGATGACATCGTGGCCGGCAAGAGCATGAGCAACGCCCCGCTGCCGGACTGGGTGTTCGATGGCCGCGATGGCGTGCACGCTGCCGAAGGCAGCTACAGCCCGTCGCGCAACGCCAAGCTGCCGCGCTCGTCGCTGCCGGTGTACCAGCGCCAGCGCTTCCCGGATCCGCTGCTGGGCGAAACGTTCGCCCCGGGCGAGACCGTGTTCGAGAACGACGGCGTGCGCATGTGGCACGACGGCGACGGCATCGCAGTGGTCAGCTTCAAGACCAAGATGAACACCGTTTCCGACCACGTGCTTGATGGCCTGCAGGAATGCGTCTCGCGCGCCGAGAAGGACTTCCAGGGCCTGGTGATCTGGCAGCAGAAGGAGCCCTTCTCCGCCGGTGCCGATCTGGCCGGCGCGCTGGGCCTGCTGCAGGCCGGCAAGGTCGACCAGTTCGAAGAAATGGTGCACAACTTCCAGCGCACCAGCCAGCGCATCAAGTACTCGCTGGTGCCGGTGGTGGCTGCGGTGCGCGGCTTGGCCCTGGGTGGCGGCTGCGAGTTCCAGATGCACAGCGCCAAGACCGTGGCCTTCCTGGAAAGCTACATCGGCCTGGTCGAAGCCGGCGTCGGCCTGCTGCCGGCCGGTGGTGGCCTGAAGGAACTGGCCGTGCGCGCTTCGCAGGCCGCAGGCCCGGGCGGTGACGTGTTCGCCGAACTGAAGAAGACCTTCGAGACCGTGGCGATGGCCAAGGTGTCCAACTCGGCGGTCAACGCCCAGGAACTGGGCCTGCTGCGCAGCACCGACAAGGTGGCGTTCAACAGCTACGAGGCGCTGTACATCGCCAAGGCCGAGGCCCGTGCGCTGGCCGAAGCGGGCTACCGTCCGCCGCTGCCGGCACGCCGCATCCAGGTGGCAGGCGACGTTGGCATCGCCACCTTCAAGATGATGCTGGTCAACATGCTGGAAGGCCGTTTCATCAGCCCGTACGACTATGAGATCGCCGAGCGCATCGCCACCGTGCTGTGCGGCGGCAAGGTCGACCGCGGCACCCTGGTGGACGAAGAGTGGCTGCTGACCCTGGAGCGCAAGCACTTCGTCGAACTGGCCCAGCAGGAAAAGACCCAGGCCCGCATCGCGCACATGCTGAAGACCGGCAAGCCGCTGCGTAACTGATTGATGGCGGGTGCCGGCCACGGGTCGGCATCCCTCTGCCTCTGGTAGGTGCCCACCTTGGTGGGCACACCGGCAAAACCTATTCGAGAGATCACTGCAATGACCAAGCAAATCCAGGACGCCTACATCGTCGCCGCCACCCGCACCCCGGTTGGCAAGGCGCCCAAGGGCATGTTCCGCAACACCCGCCCCGACGACATGCTTGCGCACGTGCTGCGCAGCGTCGTGGCCCAGGCGCCGGGCGTGGACGTCAACCGCATCGATGACGCGATCATCGGCTGTGCGATGCCCGAAGCCGAGCAGGGCATGAACGTGGCGCGCATCGGCGTGCTGCTGGCCGGCCTGCCGGACACCATCGCTGCGCAGACCGTGAACCGTTTCTGTTCCTCCGGCCTGCAGGCCGTGGCGATGGCCGCCGACCAGATCCGCCTGGGCAACTCGGACCTGATGCTGGCCGGCGGCACCGAGTCGATGTCGATGGTGCCGATGATGGGCAACAAGATCGCGATGGCGCCGAGCGTGTTCGACAACGACCACGTGGCCATCGCCTACGGCATGGGCATCACCGCCGAAAAGGTCGCTGAAGAATGGAAGGTCTCGCGCGAAGACCAGGACGCCTTCGCCCTCGCCTCGCACCAGAAGGCGATGGCAGCGATCCAGAACGGCGACTTCAAGGACGAGATCAGCCCCTACGAGATCGTCTCGCACCTGCCGGACCTCGCTGACGGCAAGCGCATCATCACCCGCAACAAGGTGGCCGACACCGACGAAGGCCCGCGCCCGGATTCCTCTGCCGAGGGCCTGGCAAAGCTGCGCCCGGTGTTCCGCAACGGCCAGTTCGGCGGCACTGTCACCGCCGGCAACTCGTCGCAGATGAGCGATGGCGCCGGTGCCGTGCTGCTGGCCTCGGAGCAGGCGATCAAGGACTACGGCCTGACCCCGCTGGCGCGTTTCGTCAGCTTCTCGGTGGCCGGCGTGCGCCCGGAAGTGATGGGCATCGGCCCGATCGCGGCCATTCCCAAGGCACTGAAGCAGGCGGGCCTGAGCCAGGACCAGCTGGACTGGATTGAACTGAACGAAGCGTTCGCCGCGCAGTCGCTGGCCGTGATCCGCGATTGCGGCCTGGACCCGAGCAAGGTCAACCCGCTGGGTGGCGCGATTGCCCTGGGCCACCCGCTGGGTGCGACCGGCGCGATCCGTACAGCGACCCTGCTGCACGGCCTGCGTCGTCGCCAGCAGAAGTACGGCATGGTGACGATGTGCATCGGCACCGGCATGGGCGCAGCGGGCATTTTCGAGGCGCTGTAAGGTTCAAAGCGTTGCCGGCTGATTGCTGGCGGTGGGGCCCGGGGGGGTGAGACTGCCCGGGCCATCCAACATTCCGCGCGGCGGAGGAGTGAGCAAAGGCAGGGTCAAAGGCCGGGGTCAGAGCCCTTTGCTGCGCAAAGGGATCCGACCCCAGTAGATCCACGCCATGCGTGGATGCCTCTGCTCTGGAAACGAAAAAGGCAGCCATAGGCTGCCTTTTTTGCTTGTGCTTCTGCCTTTGATTCCGCCCTTCCCGTCCGCGCCCGCAGGAAACATGACAGGCGGGACGGGTGGGCCTTTGCAGGACCGTTCTCCGCATGGATGCGGCGACCGAGCCCCCATGGACGGGTTTACGGCGTGTCCTGCAAAGGCCCACCCGTCCCGCCCATCACGTATCAATCAAAGCGCAAACGGAGCGCTTGATAAACCTTATTCCGCCAACATCGCCGTCAGTTTCTCCCGCGCCGGGCCAGCCAGCTTCGGGTTGTCCAGCGCGAAGCGGATCGTCGCTTCCACCAGCCCCAGGTGCGTGCCGCAATCGAAGCGGGTGCCCTCGAAACGGTAGGCATCAACCTCTTCGGTCTTCAGCAGCTGTGCGATCGCGTCGGTCAGCTGGATCTCGCCACCGGCACCACTGCCGGTCTGCTCCAGCAGCTCGAAGATCTTCGGACTGAGCACGTAGCGGCCGACCACGGCCAGGTCGCTCGGTGCATCCTCCGGCTTCGGCTTCTCCACGATCTGCGAAATACGGCCCTTGCGGCCATCGAACGCGTCCGTGGCGACAATGCCATAGCTGGCGGTCTTGTCATGCGGCACGTCTTCCACCGCGATTACGCTGGCGCCGCTGGCTTCGTTGAGGTCGGCCATCTGCTTCAGCGCGCCATCGCCGCGGTTCCAGATCAGGTCGTCCGGCAGCAGCACTGCAAACGGCTCGTCGCCGATCACCGCCTTGGCACACAGCACCGCATGGCCCAGGCCCAGCGCTTCGGCCTGGGTCACGAAGACCGCACGCACGCCGTTGGGCAGCACATGGCGGATCATCTCCAGCTGCTCCTGCTTGCCGGCGCGTTCCAGCTTCTGCTCCAGCTCGTAGGCCTTGTCGAAGTAGTCCGCCACCGCGTGCTTGTAACGGTTGGTGATGAACACCAGCGTGTCACAGCCCGCTTCGATCGCCTCGTCAACCGCGTACTGGATCAGCGGGCGATCAATGATCGGCAACATTTCCTTCGGAACCGTCTTGGTTGCCGGCAAAAAGCGCGTCCCGAGCCCTGCCACTGGAAAAACTGCCTTGCGAATTCGCTTGCTCATTGGTGCCTGTTGGCCTCACGTGCCGGAAAGGGCACGACTTTAGCGGATGAAATGTAAGCATCCTGTTCGATGGGAGAGAACTCCGGCATCGTCGCGAACAGGATTTCCTGGATGCTGGTGGTGTCATAGCTGCACACCGCTTCGCGCAGGCGCGGGACATTGCCCAGCACCACATCGCGCGCGAACGTGCGCACACCGGCCTCGAGAATCTTCGGGTGCGCGGTCGAACGATAGTCCTCGTCCGAATAGAACAGCGTCTCGTGCAGCTTCTCGCCCGGGCGCAGGCCGGTGTAGATGATCGGGATGTCCTTGTACGGCTGCTTGCCGGCCAGGCGGATCATCTGTTCGGCCAGCACGCGGATCGGCACCGGCTCGCCCATGTCGAGCGTGTAGATCGCACCATGCGAGGCTGATGCAGCGGCCTGCAGGATCAGCTGGCAGGCCTCCGGGATGGTCATGAAGTAGCGACTGACTTCCGGGTCGGTGACGGTGACGGGCCCACCGCGCAGGATCTGCTCGCGGAACAGCGGCACCACGCTGCCGGCCGAGGCCAGCACATTGCCGAAGCGCACGGTGACGAACCGGGTGTGCGTGGACTTCTGGTCCAGACTCTGGCAGATCATCTCGGCGTAGCGCTTGCTGGCACCCAGGGCATTGACCGGGTCGACCGCCTTGTCGGTGGAGATGAACACGAAATGCTCGACGTGTGCCTCCAGGCAGGCACGAGCCACGTTCTCGGTGGCCAGGATGTTGTTGCGCACCGCCTCGCGCAACTGGCGCTCCAGCACCGGCACATGCTTGTACGCAGCGGCATGGAACGCGGTATCGACCGGATGCAGCGACAACGCGTGGCGGATCACCGCCGGGTCGCCACAATCGCCCAGCACTGCTTCAACCTCGACATCGGGGAAGCTGCGGCGCAGCTCGCCCTCGATGGTCAGCAACAGCAGCTCACTGATTTCCAGCAGGATGATGCGGCCGGCGCCATGACGCGCGCACTGGCGGCACAGCTCCGAGCCGATCGAACCGCCGGCACCGGTGACCATGACGGTTCGCCCGCCCAACCATCCGCGGATCAGGTTCCAGTCCGGCATGATCGGCTTGCGGCCGAGCAGATCTTCGATCGCCACTTCCTTCAGCTGCCCAGGCAGCGACTGGCCCTGCAGGATATCGCTGAGCTTGGGCACGGTTCGGAACGGCACGCCGGTGCTTTCGCAGATGGCGACTACGCGCTGCATGCCTGCAGCGTCCAGCGAAGGCATCGCGATCACCAGCAGCTTGGCCGCCGTCTCGCGGACCACGGCCGGCGCGTCGTCCAGGCCGCCCAGGATCGGCAGGCCCTGCAGCTTGGCGCCGCGCAGGTGGGGCGCATCATCCAGCAGGCCGACCGGCTCGAAGTTGCCGGACCGGCGCAGGTCGCGGACCAAGGTCTCGGCCGCCTGGCCGGCGCCCAGGATCAACACGCGCCGTGCGGACGAATCCGACTGCAGCGCCTGGTAGTCCTTCCAGGCCCGGTACAGCAGCCGGGGCGCACCCAGCAGCGCCGACAGCGCGAACGGATAGATCACCAGCACCGACATCGGCACGCCGTCGAAGCGCTTCCACATCAGCACCAGCACGATGGCGACCATGCCGATGAAGCTGGCCTTGAAGATGTTCAGCAGGTCGCTGACGCTGGCGAAACGCCACAGCCCGCGATACAGGCCAACGCGCCAGAACACCAGGCCCTGCAGCAGCAGAACCAGCGTGGTGTCGACATTCCACAGGGGAAGTGCAGGCGCGTTGGGGAGGATCGAGTAGCGCCCCGCATGGAGCAGCTGCCAGCATGCCCAGACCATGAAGAGGTCGTGGCAGACGATGGCCGAACGCGGCATCAGGCCGAGGATTCTGTCCCGCCAGGGTGAAGCCATGAGTCAGATAGTTCCTTGTCGGTGGCGCAATCCATTGCGCAGGAGGAGCCAGAGGACGCTCAGCGCAATGAACCACGCGATCGCCACGACAGCCTCCCACCTCGGCTGCAAATTGGAGCAGACATTAAGCACTGTAATACTGAACAGGCCCAAAGCAAAGTACATCCCGGTCACCTGGGCATGGCTGGCTCCTGCCTGTATGGCCCTCTGGTAGACGTGCTGGGTATGGGGTTCCGTCCAGCGTTGCCCCGAAATGATGCGCGCCAGCAGTGTGAAGCCCGCGTCCACAAGGAACGCCGAGGCCGGCACCAGCAGCAGGATCCAGTTGATGTCGGTACGCACGCTGGCGATCGCCAGAACCACGGCTACGGCGTAACCCAGCGCGCCACTTCCGACATCTCCCATGAAGATCCGGGCCCGTGGAAAGTTGAACGGCAGGAATCCCAGACAGGCCAGGCCCAGCGCCACGGCAGCGAGCGAATACGGCCAGGGCAGCACCGGTGCCAGGCCCAACGCGACCACGATGGCCTGGCTGGCGGCAATGCCGTTGATCCCATCCATGAAGTTCCAGATGTTGATCAACGAGGCAGTGAACAGCAGTACCAGAGCAGCCAGCAGCCAGCTGCCACCATTCGCCTTGACCAGGGCCGCCAGCAGAGCGGCGGCAATGAAATGCACCAGCAGGCGGCGCATCGCCGGTAGCGGCTTGTGGTCGTCCCACCAGCCGATGCCGGCCACCAGCGCCAAGCCAAGGCTGGCAACCAGCAAGCTGGGCGTTGCTTCGGGCCAGGCCCACATCGCCACGCCTGCCGTGACGAGCAGGCTGATGACGATGGCGATGCCGCCGCCGCGCGGGGTGGCCACGCTATGGCTGCGGCGCTCGCCAGGCTGGTCCATCAACTGCTGGCGCAGCGCGTAACCACGTGCCGCCCAGGTCAGAGCCGCACTCAGCAGGGCCAATCCCAGCAGCGCCCCCATCACGAACCACGGCATGGATCAGAGCACCGCGTAGTTCAGCAGTGGCTTGACCGTGCCCCATTCCTTGCAGCTTGGGCACTGCCAGTGATGGGTGCGTGCGCCGAAGCCGCAGCGGGTGCAGCGATAGGCAGGGTTGCGTACCAGCAGCTGGTCGGTGATGTGCTTGAGATCGTGCAGGGTTGCAGTGGAATCAGCACCTTCGGCCAGGGTCAGGTCGATCAGCGCGGACTCGCCGCGAACCGATGGACGATCCTTGAGCTGGCGGCCTAGATAGGCGCGGGCCGGAGCCACGCCCTCCTGCTCTTCCATCAGGCGGGTCAGCGCCAGCACCGGGGCGATGCCGCGATAGTGCTCGGTCATTTCCGACAGGAAGGCACGCGCACCGCCGAGGTCACCGACCTTGCGGTAGTTGGCCATCAACGCCGGCAGCAGCTCGGGCAGGTATTCGGGATCGTTGCGGGCCGCGCGTTCGAACGCGCGTACGGCCGCTTCGGCGTTGCCGGCATCCGTTTCCAGGCGGCCCTCGATGATGCCGGCACGCACCGACATGGCGTCGGCCTGGTAGGCGCGGGCAATGGCTGCTCTCGCCTCTTCCAGCTTGCCGGCACCGCGGAAGCGCTCGGCCAGCTCGCACTCGAACTGGCCGATCAGCTTGCCCATCGGCTCGCCCGTCACGTCCTCGAAGCGGGTGGCATTGTCGATCGCCTTTTCCCAGTCACGCTCGGCCTGATAGATGCCGATCAGGTGCTTGAGCGCCTGCGGGGCACGCTGGTCCAGCTGCGCCAGTTCGGTGAACACGGTCTCGGCACGGTCCAGCAGGCCGGACTTCATGTAGTCCTCGCCCAGTGCCAGCAGTGCCTGCACGCGCTGCGCGTCGCTGAGGTCGTGGCGGTTGACCAGGCCCTGGTGCAGGCGGATGGCACGATCCACTTCACCGCGGCGGCGGAACAGATGGCCCAGCGCGACCTGGGTCTCGAAGGTTTCCTTGTCCAGCTCGGCGATGTGCAGGAACAGCTCGATGGCCTTGTCCGGCTGCTCGTTGAGCAGGTAGTTCAGGCCGCGGAAATAGGTGCTGGAGAGGCGGCTGACCTGGTTGTCACCGTGGCGTTGCCCACCACGCCGGCCGATCACCCATCCGGCCAGTGCGGCCAGCGGAACGAACAGGAAAAACCACAGCCACTCGGTGACGAAATCCATCTTCGGTCAGCGTCCATCAAAAGTTTGCGGGGGAACCACCGGCGCCGGCGTGGCGGCAACGGACTTGTTGGCGCGGCGCAGCTGGTTGTAGAGCGGAATGACCACGCTCACCAGCACCAGGCCGGCACCGACCACCACACCCACCAGCAGCGCGGCGATCAGCGCCACGCCCACCGAGGTGTGCAGTTCTGTGAAAAGCAGGTTGATCGACATCGCAGTCATGTTGACCGCACCAATGATCAGCCCAAGGATCAGCACCGCCAGCAGGACCAGCAGACGAAAAACCTTCATGCGACAGCTCCAGTGGCAGGAGACCGTAGCTTATCCGACTCGCGGCTCGATTCGCACGCGGTGGCGCGACGGCAGGCTCAGGCCGGATCGGCGTCAAGCGGCAGCACACTGCTGACCCGCTCGCGCAATTCCTTGCCCGGCTTGAAATGGGGGACATGCTTGCCCGGCAGGGCAACCGATTCGCCGGTCTTCGGGTTGCGACCCAGGCGCGGCGGACGATAGTGCAGCGAGAAGCTGCCAAAACCACGTATTTCGATGCGATCCCCGGCGGACAGCGAGCCGCCCATCATTTCCAGCAACGACTTCACCGCCAGATCGACATCATCGGCCTTCAGGTGCGCCTGCCGGCGCGCAAGGATTTCGATCAGTTCGGATTTGGTCATTACCGGCTCACATCAGGGGCATCTCAGCCTGAAACGGCCCGGGCAATGAAGCCCGGGCCGTCCAGGAAACAACGTACAGCGTAAGGCCGATTACTCGGACTTGTTGCCGCTCAGCTGCGCACGCAGCAGCGCGCCCAGCTGGGTGGTGCCGCTGGCAGCCGAAGAGGACTGGTATTCCTCCAGCACTTCGCGCATTTCCGCGTCGTCCTTGGCCTTGATCGACAGCTGCAGGGTACGGCCCTTGCGGTCCATGCCCACGAACTTGGCTTCGACCTTGTCGCCGACCTTCAGGTGCTGGGTGGCGTCGTCAACGCGCTCGTTGGCGATGTCGCGCGCCGAGACGTAACCTTCGATGCCGTCAGCCAGCTCGATGATCGCGCCCTTGGCGTCGACTTCCTTCACCACGCCCTCAACCTTGGAGCCCTTCGGATTGGCGGCCATGTACTGGCCGAACGGATCCTGCTCCAGCTGCTTGACGCCCAGCGAGATGCGCTCACGCTCCGGATCGACAGCCAGGACGACTGCTTCCAGGGTGTCGCCCTTCTTGAAGTTGCGAACGATGTCTTCGCCAGTGGTCGCCCAGCTGATGTCGGACAGGTGAACCAGGCCGTCGATGCCGCCGTCCAGGCCGATGAAGATGCCGAAGTCGGTGATCGACTTGATCTGGCCCGACACCTTGTCACCCTTCTTGTGGGTGGCAGCGAAGGTTTCCCACGGATTGGCGGCAACCTGCTTCATGCCCAGCGAGATGCGGCGACGCTCCTCGTCCACGTCCAGGACCATGACTTCAACTTCGTCACCGACCTGCACAACCTTGGACGGGTTGACGTTCTTGTTGGTCCAATCCATCTCGGACACGTGCACCAGACCTTCGACGCCCGGCTCGATCTCGACGAATGCGCCGTAATCGGTGACGTTGGAGACCTTGCCGAACACGCGGCTGTTGGCCGGGTAACGACGGGCGATGTTATCCCACGGATCTTCGCCCAGCTGCTTCAGGCCCAGCGAAACGCGGTTGCGCTCGCGGTCGAACTTCAGCACGCGCACGTCCAGCTCGTCGCCGACGTTCACGACTTCGGACGGATGGCGCACGCGCTTCCATGCCATGTCGGTGATGTGCAGCAGGCCGTCGATACCGCCCAGGTCCACGAATGCGCCGTAGTCGGTCAGGTTCTTGACGACACCCTTCAGGATCGCGCCTTCCTGCAGCTTGTCCATCAGCTGCTCGCGCTCTTCCGAGTGCTCGCTTTCGACGACAGCGCGGCGCGAAACCACGACGTTGTTACGCTTGCGGTCCAGCTTGATGAGCTTGAACTCGAGTTCCTTGCCTTCCAGGTAGGCCGGATCGCGCACCGGGCGCACATCGACCAGGGAACCCGGCAGGAAGGCGCGGACATCCTTGATGTCCACGGTGAAACCACCCTTGACCTTGCCGCTGATGCGGCCGGTGATGGTTTCGTTCTTTTCCAACGCTTCTTCCAGCTCGTCCCACACCATCGCGCGCTTGGCCTTCTCGCGCGACAGGACGGTTTCGCCGAAGCCGTTCTCGATCGAGTCGAGGGCGACCTTGACGATGTCGCCTTCGGCGACGTCGATTTCGCCAGCGTCGTTACGGAACTGTTCGATCGGCACGATGCCTTCGGACTTCAGGCCAGCGTTGATCACCACGACGTCGCCGCGGACTTCAACAACGGTACCGCTGACGATGGCGCCCGGCTTCAGCTTGGCCAGGTTGGCCTGGCTGGCTTCAAACAGTTCGGCAAATGATTCGGTCATTAGATTTACTCTGTTGGACACATGGGTCGGTGGCGTCCCTTCAGGGATTGGCGACCGCCCGCCTGTTGGTCGACCCCGGAAACGCAGGTCGTGTGTAGTAGGAAAACCGCCACGCATCATTGCGCGACGGAGCTGGTACAGCACTACTTTGTGCGACCACCACCGGTGTTGCTGGCAGTGCTCCCGCGCGAACGGATCAGGCAGCCGGAACCGGAAGCAGATCCATCACTCTGGCAACGACATCATCGATGCCGATGCCTGTGGTGTCGATGAGGACAGCATCGTCTGCCGGCTTCAGGGGCGCCACGGTACGCTGAGCATCACGGGCGTCGCGGGCCATGATCTCGCGCAGGAGGTCATCAAAGTTAACAGAAACCCCCTTGTCTTTCAACTGCTTATGCCGGCGCTCGGCGCGCTCCTCGGCACTGGCGGTCAGGAAGACCTTGCAGGAGGCGTCAGGGAAGATCACCGTCCCCATGTCACGGCCGTCGGCGACCAGGCCCGGCAGCTCCCTGAATGCGCGCTGGCGCTCCTTCAGGGCGGCCCGGACCTCCGGAATGGCGGCAATGGCCGACGCCAACGCCCCGGTGGTCTCCAGGCGCAACTCATCAGTGGCATCGGTGCTGTTGACCAGCACCCGCATCGACTCGCCCTGCTCGACGAACTGGACATGGGTATCGAAGGTGCAGCGGACCAGCGCCGAGGCGTCGGAGGTATCGATGTCGGCCCAGCTGGCAGCGACGCCCACCGCCCGGTACAGCGCGCCCGAATCCAGGTAATGCCAGCCCATCCGGCGCGCCACGATGCGGCTGATGGTACCCTTGCCGGCCCCGGATGGGCCGTCGATGGTCAGGACGGGGGCGAGTGGATTCATGGGGATCCCAGAGCGTGTGAAGAGGCCATTCTAGCCCCTGCCAGACGCCCCCAGCAGGATCTTTTGTGCAACCACTTGAAACCACGAGGAAAAGCCCGGTAGAATGGCGGGCTTGAACGAGCGTCAACTGCCGATTGTCTTTCGCATATCGCGGCCACGCTCCACCCGAACAACTACTGTTTACGCCGAGGTATGCCATGAAAGTCCTGTCCTCCCTGAAGTCGGCGAAGGCCCGTCACCGTGACTGCAAGGTCGTGCGTCGTCGTGGCAAGATCTTCGTCATCTGCAAGTCGAACCCGCGTTTCAAGGCGCGTCAGCGCTAAGCCCAACAGCCTTCCCGGCTGCGGCTGGCCCTACGCGGGGCCGACCCGATGCAAAAAACCGCCTTCGGGCGGTTTTTTGTTTATGCGGCTTTTTCCTGCCGTTTTTGCTGTAATCGCCTTTCTTGACCACTGGGGAGTAGTTCGAGATGAAGCGTTACCTGTCCGCCCTGGCCGTGATGGCCACCCTGGCCGCCGCCACGCCGGCGCTGGCCGACACCCTGCTTGTCGACCGTGCCCGCGAAAAGCCGGCCGGTGCCCTGCCCGTGCGCGGCCAGAGCATGCAGCAGGTACAGGCGCAGTTCGGTGCGCCGAGCGAGCAGCTGCAGCCGCGCGGCGGGCAGAAACGGCAATGGCCGACCATCAACCGCTGGGTGTACCCGCAGTTCACCGTCTACTTCGAGAAGCAGAAGGTGATCAACGTGGTGGCCAACCAGGCGGACCCGAACGAAATCGGCCCGAAACCGCCGATCCGTTGACCCCTTTACCCGCCGTGTGCGGGCCTGTGTAGCGAGACCATGAACCAGACCCTTCGTTTTCCTGCCGAATGGGAAGCCCAGAGCGGCATCCTGATTGCCTGGCCCACCGCCGATACCGACTGGGCCGACCGCCTGGGCCAGGTGGAAGAGACCTACATCGCGCTGGTTGCAGCGATCACCCGCTTCCAGCCGGTGCTGATCTGCGTGGCCGACGACGACGTGGAGACCTATGCCGAGATGCGACTGCGCTCCAACCGCATCGACATGGACAAGGTCCACTTCACCACGGCGGCCTACGACGATACCTGGCTGCGTGACTCCGGCCCGATCACCCTGCGCCGCGCCGATGGCAGCTTCCAGCTGCTGGACTTCCGCTTCACCGGCTGGGGCGGCAAGTTCGACGCCACCCTGGATGACCAGCTGGTGGGCGTACTCGACCAGGCCGGCGTATTCAACGATGCAGCGGTGCGCAGCATTCCGTTCGCCCTGGAGGGCGGCGGCATCGAGACCGACGGCGAAGGCACCCTGCTGACCACCTGGAAGTGCCTGCACGAACGCCACCCGGACCGTGACCGCGCCAGCCTGAGCGCCGACCTGGCCGACTGGCTGCAGCAGGACCGCGTGCTGTGGCTCGACCACGGCTATCTGGAAGGCGACGACACCGACGCCCACATCGACACCCTCGCCCGCTTCGCCTCGGCCGACAGCATCGTCTACCAGGCCTGCGACGACCAGAGCGACTCGCACTACGCCGAACTGCAGGCGATGGGCAACGAACTGGCCGCGCTGCGCACAAAGGATGGCCAGCCCTACCGCCTGTTCCCGTTGCCGTGGGCACAGCCGGTGATCGACGAAGGCCGCCGTCTGGCCGCGTCGTACGCCAATTACCTGATCGTCAACGGTGCGGTGCTGATGCCGGCCTACGGCGATCCGGCCGACGATCTCGCCCGCGACGTGCTGGCACAGGCACATCCGGGCCGCGAGATCGTGCAGGTGCCCTGCCGTTCCCTGATCTGGCAGAACGGCAGCCTGCACTGCATCACCATGCAGCTGCCGGCAGGGTTGTTGAAGGCGTAAATCGCGCGGTAGCGCCGGGCCATGCCCGGCGAGCGCAGCGGCATCTGGAAAATCCGCCGGGCATGGCCCGGCGCTACCGGTTGCATGCACCCATTCAGCGGCCGACACGCCGCGGCATCCCATCCGCGCTAACATGCTGGTTTTCCCCCGCAGGAACGCCCCGCATGAACTCGCGCAGCCCCCTTACCGTCGCCCTGATCCAAGAGCGCAACCACGGTGATGCCGCCGCCAACCTGGCGGTGATCGAAGCACGCGTGGCCGAGGCGGCTGCACAGGGTGCCAAGCTGGTGCTGCTGCAGGAACTGCACAACGGTCCGTACTTCTGCCAGCACGAGTCGGTGGACGAGTTCGATCTGGCCGAGCCGATTCCGGGCCCGAGCACCGAGCGCCTGGGCGCGCTGGCGAAGAAGCACGGCGTGGTGCTGGTCGGCTCGCTGTTCGAGCGTCGCGCCGCGGGCCTGTACCACAACACCGCCGTCGTCTTCGAGAAGGACGGCACGTTGCTGGGCAAGTACCGCAAGATGCACATCCCGGATGATCCGGGCTTCTACGAGAAGTTCTACTTCACCCCGGGCGACATCGGCTTCACGCCGATCGACACTTCGGTCGGCCGCCTTGGCGTGCTGGTGTGCTGGGACCAGTGGTACCCGGAAGCGGCGCGCCTGATGGCGCTGGCCGGCGCCGAGCTGCTGCTGTACCCGACCGCGATCGGCTGGGACCCGGACGACGTGCAGGACGAGAAGACCCGCCAGCGCGACGCCTGGGTGCTGAGTCACCGCGGCCACGCCGTGGCCAACGGCCTGCCCGTGCTGAGCTGCAACCGCGTGGGCCACGAAGCGTCGCCGCTGGGCGCCTCGGGCATCCAGTTCTGGGGCAACAGCCACGTGCTGGGCCCGCAGGGCGAATTCCTGGCCGAAGCCGGCACTGATGCCACTGTGCTGCTGTGCGACGTCGACCTGCAGCGCAGCGAACACGTGCGCCGCATCTGGCCGTTCCTGCGCGACCGTCGCATCGACGCGTACGGTGACCTGCTCAAGCGCTACATCGACTGAGCCGGAGCGCTGCCATGGCCGTCCTCATCCGTGATGCCGGCCCGGCCGACATCGATGCGATCACCGCGATCTACGCGGTGGAAGTGACCGACTTCGTCAACACCTACGAGTACGACATTCCCGACGCGTCCGAGATGCTGCGCCGCATGCGCGACATCATCGACCGTGGCTTTCCCTACCTGGTCGCCGAGATCGACGGTCAGGTGGCCGGCTATGCCTACGCCAACACCTATCGCACGCGCATCGCCTACCAATGGACCGTGGAGAACTCGGTCTACGTCGATGCTGCGTTCCAGGGCAAAGGCGTGGGCACCGGCCTGCTGCAGGCCTTGATCGACGCCTGCATCGCGCGTGGCTACCGGCAGATGGTGGCGGTGATCGGCGAGCCGACCAACGCCGCCTCCATCAAGCTGCACGAACGCTTCGGCTTCGAGCTGGTGGGCGTGTTCCGTGGCCTCGGCCGCAAGCACGGCCGCTGGCTGGACACCGTGCAGATGCAGCGCGCGCTCGGCGATGGCGCCGACACCGCACCTTCCAATGAATGAATCCATGACTGAAACCCTTCCCGAAACCGGTGACGACCTGTTCGCCGGCCAGCCGGTGCGCGTCGTTGAACGCGACGGCGTGCGCTACACCCTGCTGGGCACCGCCCACGTTTCCCGCGCCAGCGTCGAGGCGGTGGAAAAGGCCATCGACAGCGGCCGCTTCGATGCCGTTGCCGTTGAACTGGACCCGCAGCGCCTGCAGGCACTGAGCGATCCGGACTCGCTGGCCAAGCTCGACCTGGTCGAGGTGATCCGCAAGGGTCGCGTCGCCCTGTTCGCTGCCAACCTGGCCCTGTCCGCCTACCAGCGCCGCTTGGCCGAACAGCTCGACATCGAGCCCGGCGCGGAACTGAAGCGTGCGGTGGAACTGGCGCGCGAGCGCAACCTGCCGGTGCACCTGATCGACCGCGAAGTCGGCCTGACCTTCCGCCGTGCGTCGCAGCGCCTGGGCTTCTTCGGCAAGCTGAAGCTGGTCGCCGGCCTCGGCGCCGGCCTGTTCTCCTCCGAGGAAGTGGGCGAGAACGAGATCGAGAAGCTCAAGCAGGGCGACATGCTGGAATCGAGCTTCGGCGAATTCGCCAGCGAGAGCCCGGCGCTGTACGAGACCATCATCGGCGAGCGCGACCGCTACATGGCCACGCGTCTGCGTGAGGCACACGACCCGCAGCAGCGCGAGGTGCTGGCGGTGGTCGGTGCCGGTCACCTGGCGGGGCTGGCGCGCTATCTGGAAACCGACACCGAGGCACCGGCGCCGCTGCGCGCCGAGCTCGAATCGGTGCCGAAGAAGCGCAACATTCCGTGGTTCACGCTGGGCATCCTGGCCATCGTGGCGACCGGCATCGGCGTGGGCTTCTACCGCGGCGGGTTGGGCGTGGGCACCGAGCTGCTGGCGACCTGGGCGATGTACACCGGCGGCCTGGCCGGCCTGGGCTGCCTGCTGGCCGGCGGCCATCCGCTGAGCATCCTTACGGCGATCGCAGTGGCGCCGTTCAAGCCGTTCCGCCTGAGCATTCCGACCGGTGCGTTCTCGGCGCTGGTGGAAGCACGCCTGCGCAAGCCGGCCTACGAGGACTTCCTGAAGCTGCGCGACGATGCGCAGAGCCTGAAGGGCTGGTACCGCAACCGCGTTACCCGCGTGGTGCTGACCTTCATGCTGACCAACCTGGGCAGCATGCTCGGCCTGTGGCTGACCACGTTCAAGGTGTGGGGCAAGGTCGCTGGTTGATGGTTCCGCCGGGCATGGCCCGGCGCTACCGGTAGGTGCCAACCTTGGTTGGCACGCCATTTTCACGATCCGGTAGGTGCCAACCTTGGTTGGCACGCCATCCACGCGATGCGGTGATGGTAGCGCCGGGCCATGCCCGGCGAGAAAAAAAGGGGGAGACCGCCCCACTACGACCGGTCTCCCCCCACCACTACACCTTGTTGCTGTGCGTCACTGCGCACATTTCGCCGGGCATGGCCCGGCGCTACCGAACCATCACGGCACCGGATCGACAGCGCCCGGCTGTACCGCTTCCCGCCCACGAGCGCGCTGGATCAGCCGCGCAACGGCATTGCGCAGGTCATCCAGCACCGCGTAGATGGTCGGCAGGAACAGCAGGCTGACCACCGTCGAGAACGCCAGGCCGCCGGCAATCGCGCGCGCCATCGGCGCGTACTCCGGGCCATTGCCGAACATCTGCGTGTTGGTCAGCGAGATCGGCACCATCGCCAGGATCGCCGTGCCCATGGTCATCATGATCGGCCGCAATCGCTCGCGTGAGCCTTCCACCAGTGCCTGGGTGCGGCCCATGCCGCCACGCCGCAGGTTGTTGATGTGCTCGATCATCACGATGCCGTTGTTCACCACCACGCCCATCAGCACCAGGATGCCGATGAAGGACATGATTCCGAACGAGGTGCCGGTGATCCAGAACAGCCAGAACACGCCGAAGATCGAGAACAGCACGCCGCTCATGATCGCCGCAGGGAACAGCAGCGATTCGAACACCGCGGCCATCACCACGTAGATCATCACCAGCGCGATCAGCAGGTTGAACACCATCTGCTGCATCGCTTCGTCGTCGTTGCCGTAGTCGCCGCCATCGAAGGTAAAGCCATAGCCGGCCGGGAAGTTCATCGGCTTGAGAACGGACTCCATCGCCTTGCGGCCATCCGGCGCGGTGATCTTCTCGGCCAGGTTGGCCTTGATGGTCAACGTGGTCTGGCGGTTGGTACGGCCGATCTGGGTAGCGGACGAGCCGATATCGACGGTGACCAGGCTGAGCAGCGGCACGCTGCGGCCATCGCCGGTGCGCACGCTGAAGCCAGCCAGATCTTCCGGGCTGCTCTGTTCGGCCCCGGCGAAGCGCACCCACACCGGCACTTCGTTGTCGCCGCGGCGGAACTCGCGCATCGGCGCACCACGCAGCGCCAGGCCAACGAAGCTGGCCACCTGCTCGGCATTGAAGCCGAACGCCGCAGCACGCTCGCGGTCGACGCGCACCTTCAGTTCACCGCCCTTCTCGCCGTTGTCGATGCGCACATCGCGCAGCTCGGCACGCTGGGCCAGCAACGGCACCACTTCCTGGCCGATCTCCTGCAGCATGCTGCTGGAGTCGCCCACCAGCTGCACCTGCACGCCCTGGTTGCCGCCACCACCGCCATCGCCGCCCTGGTTGCCGACGAAGTAGTCGGTGCGGGCCGACTTCGGCAGGCCCTTGCGCAGCTCTTCCTGCAGCGCCTTGATGTCCTTGGCGTACTTCTCGTCCAGGGTGACCACGGTCGAGCTGCCTTCCTGCTCGCTATACCAGGAGTACACCTGCTTCACGTGCAGCCGCTCGCGATTCTGCTCGACCCAGGCCTCGACCCGTGCAACTTCTTCGGACATCTGCCGGTAGGTGTACGCACCCTTCCACATGTAGCCGATGAAGATGTCCTTGCCGCCTTCGCCACCGAACATGTCGATCTTGGTCAGCTTCATCGGAACCAGGCTGATCAGCACCACCAGCAGGATGCCGAGCAGGCTCCAGCCGCGGTGGTGCAGCGACCAGTCCAGCAGCTGCGCGTAGCGGCGCTGCAGGCGCGCGATCAGGCCGGTCTTTGAATGCACCAGCTTCGGTGTGGTCATCCGCGCGGACAGCATCGGGATCAGACTGACCGCCACCAGCCACGAGGCCAGCAGCGAGACCGAGATGGTGATCGCGATCTGCGCCATGAAGATGCTGATGTTGTTGGTCTCGCCGAACAGGTTCGGCACGAACACGATGCAATGGCACAGCGTGCCGGCGCTGAGCGCGATGGCCACGTTGCGGGTGCCGATGATCGAGGCCAACCGTGGCTGACCGGGCATGCGCTCGCGTTCCTGGTAGATGCTCTCCACCACCACCACGGCGTTGTCGACCAGCATGCCGACGGCCAGCAACAGACCCATCATGGTCAGAATGTTCAGCGTCACCCCGACGAAGTACATGAAGCCCAGGGTGATGGTGAAGCAGATTGGAATGGCCAGGGTCACCATCAGCGTCGATGGCCAATGCCGCAGGAAGAAGAACAGCACCGTCACCGACAGGATCAGGCCGACGCCACCGGCCTCGGCCAGTTCCAGCAGCGAGGAGGTCACCGCCTTGCCCTGGTTGTCGATCACCTTGATCTGCACGTCACGCATCGCCGGTTCCGCACGGATCGCCTCGACCTCGGCCAGCGCCGCGCGCGAAACCTCCACCAGGTTGGCGCTGCGCTCCTTGAAGATGTCCAGGCCGACGGCAGGGTTGCCATCCAACCGGCGCCCGTAGTTCATCCGCGCCGGCTTCAGCCGCACCTCGGCGATGTCCCCAAGGCGCAGGCCCTTGGCGTTGATCACCAGATCGCGCATTTCCTGCAGGTCGGTGATCTCGCCCACCGGCTGCACGCGCACGCGCTGGCCGTTGTCATCGATCTGCCCGGCCGAGATCGAGAAGTTCAGCGTGCGCAGGCGCTCGCTCAGCTCGTTGATGCTCAGGCCGTGGGCATTCAGGCGGTTCGGATCGATGGCGATCTCTACCTCGTTCGGCGGCGCACCGGTGATGTCGACGCGCGCCACGCCGGGGATACGCTCGATGCGCCGCTTGAACTCGCGGTCGAGCATGTCGTAGGCGGTGGTCAGGTCGGTGGTGCTGGCCAGGCGTACCTTCAGCACCGGCTGGTCACTGCTGGACCACTTGAACACGTTGTAGCGCTGCAGGTCGTCGGGCAGGTCGCTGCGGATCGCGTCGATGCGCTCGCGCGCGTCGGAGGCGGCGATGGCGATGTCGCGATCCCAGTCGCTGAACTCGATGTAGATCAGCGCCGCCTCGGAGGTGGCCGACGAGCGCATGCGCTTGATGCCGGTCATCGTCGCCAGCGATTCCTCGACCGGGCGGATGATGGTCCGCTCCACTTCCTCCGGGGTCGAGCCGGTGTACGGAATCTGCACAAACAGGAACGGCGCGGAGATGTCCGGCAGCGCCTCCAGCGGCAGCCGGAACGAAGCGATCAGGCCGATCACCACCAGTGACACGAAGCACATGATGGTGGTGACCGGGCGGCGGATGGAGAACTCGGCAACACTCATGCCGGTTCCTCCGTGCCCGCCGCGCTGCCTGCTGCGCCCGGCTCGATTTCGCCGGCATGCTTGCGCCCGCGCTCGCGGTAGTAGGCGTCGCCGCGGCGGTCCATCAGGTCGTAGACCACCGGGATCACCAGCAGGGTGAGCAGGGTCGATACCAGCAGGCCGCCGATCACGGTGATCGCCATCGGTGCACGCACTTCAGCGCCCTCGCCCATCGCCACCGCCAGCGGCAAGAAGCCGAACAGCGTGCACAGCGTGGTCATGATGATCGGCCGCAGGCGCGAACGTGCGCCTTCCACCAGCGCCTGGTGCTTGGCCACGCCCGCCTCGCGCAGCTGGTTGACCTTGTCGATCAGGATGATCGCGTTCTTGGTGACCAGGCCGACCAGCAGGATCAGGCCGATGAACACCACCACCGAGATCGGCTTGCCGGTCAGCATCAGCGCCAGGATCGCACCGACCAGTGCCAGCGGGATGGTGAACAGGATCACGAACGGGTGCAGCAGCGACTCGAACTGCGAAGCCATGACCAGATAGACCAGGAAGATCGCCAGGCCGAAGGCGAAGATCAGCGACTTCGCCGCCTGCGCCAGTTCCTCACCCTGGCCACCGATGTGCAGGCCTACACCCGCGCCCAGCGGTTGCTCGGCGACCATCTGCTGCACTTCGCGCATGGCCGCGCCCAGATCGATGTCACGCAGATTGGCCGAGACCACCGCAACGCGGGTCTGGTCGGCACGGTGGATCTCGCTCGGGCCAGTGGTGGCAACCACGTCAGCCACCGCGTCCAGGGTGACCGGCCGGGTACTGCCCGGATTGACGATCAAGCGGCGGATGCTTTCCACGCTGGCACGATCCCCCTCCTGCGCGCGCACCAGCACGTCGATCTTGCGGTCTCGGAAGCTGTAGCGGGTGGCAACATCACCGCGGACCTTCTTCACCACCACGTCGGCGATCTGGCGCGTGGTCAGGCCCAGCGCACCCGCGCGTTCCTGGTCAAAGCGGATCTGGATTTCCGGGAAGCCCTCTTCCACCGTCGACTTCACGTCGGCGTAGTGGGCATTGCCGCGCAGCAGCGCTGCCAGGCGCTGGCCGGCCACTTCCAGGGTCGCCATGTCCTGCCCGCGCAGCTCGATTTCCAGCGGCGTGGAGAAGCTGAACAACGCAGGCCGCGCGAAGTCGACCTGGGCGCCTGGATGTTGGCCCATGGTGTCACGCAGGCGCTCGGTGATCGCCGCCTCGGTGCGCGCGTTGCCGCCGCCTTCCATCACCACGGTCAGCTTGCCGATGTTCTCGCCGCTCTCGGTCGGGCTGGCATCCAGGCGGGTGCCGCTGCCGCTGACCCCGTACAGCGAGGCCACGCCCTCCCCCTTGCCGTGTGCCAACTGCAGCTCGCGCACCAGCGCGTCGGTCTGCTTCAGCGGCGTGCCGGCCGGCAGCTTGACCGTCATCTCGAAACGGTCCTGCGCCAACTGCGGAATCAGGTCGGCACCGAGCATCGGCACCAGCGCCATGGTCGCCACGAAGATGATCGTGGCGACACCCAGCACTTTGCCCGGGTGTGCCAGGGCGCTCGGCAGCAGGCGCAGGTAACCGCGCTCGGCACCGGCGTAGGGCTTCATCGCCAGGTCGCTGGCCTTTCGCATCACCGGGCCGACCACCGCCACCACGCCACGCCACGCCCGCACGATCAGCCAGGCCAGCGCATAGAAGCTCCAGCGCGCGGTCGCGACCACGCCACGACGGCCCAGCGCGACCGGCTTCTGCCAGCGGTTCTGCGGCTGCCACGGTTGGTTCGGCGTTTCTTCCGGGAATGCCAGCGGCGGCCGCCCCTTCAGTGAGCTCAGCATCGGAATCAGCGTCATCGAGACCAGCAGCGAGATCGCGATGGCGATCGCCACGGTCAGCGCCTGGTCGCGGAACAGCTGGCCAGCGATGCCCTCGACGAACACCAGCGGCAGGAACACCGCGATGGTGGTCAGGGTCGAGGCGACCACCGCCATGCTCACTTCGCGGGTGCCTACAATGGCCGCCTGCAGGATGCCCAAGCCACGCTCTCTCGCTTTGGCGATGCTCTCCAGCACCACGATCGAATCGTCCACCACCAGGCCGGTGGCCAGCGCCAGGCCGCCCAGCGACATCACGTTCAAGCTCAGGCCGAGCTGGCCCATGAAGAAGAACGTGGCGATGATCGAAACCGGCAGCGACAGGCTGATCACGAACGTGCTCCAGCCATCACGCAGGAACAGGAAGATGATCAGGATCGCCAGCAGGCCACCGATCACCGCGTCCTTCTTGACGTCGGCAATGGCGTGCTCGATGAAGCGCGACTGGTCCTCGATGGTGGTCAGCTCGACATCGGAGGGGAACGTGCCCTTGATCTGCTCCAGGCGCTTGCGCAGCGCTTCGGCGGTGGACACAGTATTGGCGTCGCCTTCCTTGTAGATCGCCAGTTCAACCGATTCCTTGCCGCCCAGGCGGATCACCGCTTCGCGTTCCTTGTAACCCTGGCGCACGGTGGCCACGTCCTTCAGGCGCACCGGCACACCGTTGGCGACCACGCTGGAGCCACCACCGGACGATGCGCTCTGCGCTGCCGAGGCCGCCGCGATGGCCGCTGCCGAGCCGGTAGAAGCAGCGATGTTGAACATCTGCTGCAGCGCCGAATCGGCCGCGCTGCCGTTCGACGCCTGGGTGGTGACCAGCAGGTTGCGGATCTCCTCCAGATCGGCGAACTGGTTGACGGTACGCACCAGGAAGCGCTGCGAACCTTCCTCCAGGCGGCCGCCGGAGATGTTGATGTTCTCGTCCTTCAGGCGCTTGATGACGGTGTCGATCGGCAGGTTCAACTGGGCCAGCTTCTGCTGGTCGATGTCGACCTGGATCTCATCTTCCAGGCCACCGCCAACCTTGACCGCCGCCACGCCGGTGACCGGCTCCAGCTTCTTCTTCAGGTCTTCATCGGCATAGCGGCGCAGGCCGGTCAGCTCGCGGATCGCGTCGGCATCGCTGGCAGGTGCGGTCTTGCTGGACAGCACCAGGCGCATGATCGGCTCGGTGGACGGATTGAAGCGCAACAGCACCGGGGCCTTGGCCTCCAGTGGCAGGTTCAGCGCTTCCATCTTGTCGCGCACCTCCAGGCTGGCCTGGTCCATGTTGGTGCCCCATGCAAACTCCAGCACCACGTCGCTCTGGCCGGTGCGCGAGACCGACTTCAGCTTGCGCAGGTTCTTGACCACGCCGACCGCTTCTTCAACCGGCTGGGTGATCAGCGTTTCAATTTCGGTGGGCGCCGCACCGGTGTATTCGGTACGCACGGTCAAGGTGGGATAACTCAGGTCCGGCAGCAGGTTGACCTTGAGGTTGCCCAAGGCGATCACGCCGAACAGCAGCAGGGTGACCGTGCACATGGCGATGGTCACGCGGCGGCGGGTGGCGAACTCCACCAGGCCGCCGCGCATGCCGGCGGCGGCGCCGTCGCTCGCCGGCGAGGCACCGTGGTCGTGGCCCGGGGCGGTCATTGCTTGCTCCCGGCCTTGTCTGCCGGCTTGGCCGCCGCCGCAACCGTCTTCGCCTTGGCCTTCGGATCGGCGATCACCTGCACCGCGGTGCCGTCGCGCAGGGCGACCTTGCCGGCGGTGACCACCTGATCACCGGCCGCCAGGCCATCACGGATCTCCACCCACGGGCCTTCGGCGTAACCCAGCTTGACCGGAACGCGTGCGACCTTGCCTTCGCGCACCCGGAACACCGCCGGCTCACCGTCGTCGAGCAGCGCCAGGCGCGGCACCACCAGCGCATCGGCACGCTGGTCGTAATCGATGCGGATACGGCCGAACATGCCGGGCTGCAGCGCGTGCGCGGCGCCGTCGAAGGCGCTGACCACGCGAAACGTGCCGCTGCCCGAATCCACCACCGGCGCGATGCGGTCGACGGTGCCGGTAAAGCTCTGCCCCGGCAGCGCGTCGGCGGCCAGGGTCACCGGCTGGCCGGCGCGCAGGGTGGCCAGCTCGCGTTCGGGCACGTTGAGGGTGGCCTCCAGCCGCGAGTTGTCGACGATGCGGAAGATCGGCGTGTTGATCTGCACGAAGTTGCCGGTCTTGATCGAACGCGAGGCGATCACGCCGGAGATCGGTGCCACCACCGTGGTGTAGGACAGCTCCAGCGTGGCCAGGCGGTACTGCGCACGGACGTTTTCCAGGTCGTAGCGCAGCTGGTCGACATCGGCGGCGCTGACCATCTGCTGGCCGACCAGTTTCTGTGCACGCTGGTAGTTGTTTTCCAGCTTGCGCATCTGCGCTTCGCTCTGTGCCACGGCCAGGCGCGCACGGTCCGGGTCGAGCCGCACCAGCGGCTGGCCGGCGGTGACCCGCTGCCCTTCTTCGACCAGCACCGCCAGCGCTACGCCGGAGGTCTTGGCCACCACCTGCGATTCGGCGCGTGGTTCCAGCGCAGCCGTACCGGTGTAGCTGGCCGCGACGGCGCGATGGCTGGCCACCGCCACTTCGACCGGGACTGCGTCGACCTTCTTCTCCTCCTTGGTCTCGGCAGCCTTGGCTTCGGAATTGGGCCCTGCGGCGCAACCGCCCAGCAGCAGGGAGGTGGAGATCAGCAGTGCGGCAGCGCAGATTCCGCTGCGACGGCCGGACAGGAAGGTTGGGTGCGACATCGTCAGATCCCTGGAGGATGCGTGGACAGGTGTGGTAGCAAAGTAATGCACCACTTCACGGCAACACCATATCCCAAAGGTCATGGTGCCTTCGTGCCACTGGTCGGCCCGCCCCCATTTCAGCTAGATGAAACCTGAGGCTATACTCGGGGCGTTCCGTACCCCACGCCGGAACGACCAGACCCGAATCCCCGGAAACGACACCATGCGCCCGCAGCCGCTCGCCGCTTGTCTCGCTCTGGCCGTCCTCCTGCCCCTTGGGGCCGCCGCACAGCCCGCTCCTGCTCCTGCCACACCCGCCCCGGCCCCGGCTCCTGCCGCGGCGCCGCCGGCCACCGCACCCACCGGCAATTTCGACAATGGCCGGGTACTGGCCTATACCTGCCAGGGGTGCCACGGCATCACCGGCTACAAGAACGCCTACCCCAGCTACCGGGTGCCGAAGATCGGCGGCCAGACCCAGCAGTACCTGGCCCAGGCCCTGACCGAATACCGCCAGGGCAAGCGCAGGCATCCGACGATGCAGGCGCAGTCGATGAGTTTCAGCGAACAGGAGATCGCCGATCTCTCTGTTTACCTGTCCACCGTCAAGTAAGGCCCGCCCATGTCGAAAGCCGCGCATCCGATGCGTCACGCCATCGCCCTGTCCGTTGCCCTGCTGCTGACCGCCTGTTCACAGTCGCAGGTGGAAAACAGCGAGAAATCCGCCGCCGACCCGGGCCATGCCAGCGGCGAACACGGTTCATCGTCCTCCGCCGGCCTGCCGGCAGGTCGCGAGGCCGCCGGTGAAGCCCGCGCCAAGGTGAAGGGCAAAGCCACCAACCAGAGTTGCATCGACTGCCACGGGGCCGACGGCAATGCGCCGATCGATCCGACCTATCCGAAGCTGGGTGGGCAGTACGGCGACTATCTGGCCCATGCGCTGCAGGCCTACCGCTCCGGCGACCGCCAGCACATGTTGATGACGCCGCAGGCGAAGGACCTGAGCGATCAGGACATCGCCGACCTGGCGGCGTACTTCGGCAGCCGGCCGAGCCAGCTGCGGGA
The DNA here is from genome assembly GCF_051861585.1 of Stenotrophomonas sp. ATs4. Classification (NCBI taxonomy): domain Bacteria; kingdom Pseudomonadati; phylum Pseudomonadota; class Gammaproteobacteria; order Lysobacterales; family Lysobacteraceae; genus Stenotrophomonas; species Stenotrophomonas sp. ATs4. The sequence goes on from NZ_JBLYPK010000010.1 coordinate 37,663, forward strand.
TCTGCACGGGGTGAAGTAGCCACCGTTGTGGGTGCGGACCGTTGATTGGTGGGTGCGGACCGTTGGTCCGCACAGATCCGGATATCCACGCATGGCGTGGATCTACCTCGCGGGGCATGGCCCCGCGTTACCCGCATACCGCGTGGTCAATACGTCCCGGTAGCGCCGGGCCATGCCCGGCGGGCGCGGCCGACGATCAGCCTTCCAGCTCTTCCCAGCGCGCGTACGCCACATCCAGCTCGGCCTGCACCTTGGCCAGCTGCTGGGTGTGTGCGGTCACTTCAGCGCTGCTGCGGGTGTAGAACGACGGGTCGTTCATTGCCGCAGTAAGGGCCTCGACGTCGCCTTCCAGCTTCTCGATGGTCTTCGGCAGCTGCTCCAGTTCGCGCGCTTCCTTGTAGGCCAGCTTGCGCTTGGGCGCCGCCGGCGCGGCGGCAGCAGCCGGTGCGGCGACGGCCGGCTTGGCCGCAGCCGCGACCGCTGGTGCGACCGCCACACTGGCCGCGTAACGCTGCCAGTCGCTGTAGCCGCCCACGTATTCGCCGATCGCGCCGTCGCCTTCCATCACCAGCGTGGAGGTCACCACGTTGTCGATGAAGTCACGGTCGTGGCTGACCAGCAGCAGGGTGCCGGTGTAGTCGCCCAGCAACTCTTCCAGCAGCTCCAGGGTTTCCACATCGAGGTCGTTGGTCGGTTCGTCCATCACCAGCAGGTTGGACGGCTGCGCGAACAGCTTGGCCAGCAGCAGGCGGTTGCGCTCGCCACCGGACAGGCGGGTGATCGGCGCACGCGCACGTTCCGGGGTGAACATGAAATCCTGCAGGTAGGCATGCACATGCTTGCGCTTGCCGTTGAACTCGAGGAAATCACGGCCTTCGGCCACGTTCTCGATCGCACTCCAGTCTTCGCGCAGCACGGCGCGGTACTGGTCGAAGTACGCGACCTGCAGGTTGGTGCCGGCGTTGACTTCGCCCTTCTGCGGCTGCAGCTCGCCCAGCAGCAGCTTCAGCAGCGTGGTCTTGCCGCTGCCGTTGGGGCCGATCAGGCCGATGCGGTCGCCGCGCAGGATGGTGGTGGAGAAATCACGGACCATGGTGCGATCGCCGAAGGCGAACGAAATGTCCTTGATGTCGATGACCTTCTTGCCCGAGCTGACGCCCTGGGCCGCTTCCATCTTGACGTTGCCGCTGAGGTCGCGGCGCTCCGAACGCTCGTTGCGCATCGCCTTCAAGCGGCGCACGCGGCCTTCGTCGCGTGTGCGGCGTGCCTTGATACCCTGGCGGATCCACACTTCTTCCTGCGCCAGCAGCTTGTCGAACCGTGCGTTTTCCTGCGCCTGTGCGTTGAGGCGTTCTTCGCGACGGCGCTCGTAGTTGGCCCAGTCACCCGGCCAGCTGGTGACCTGCCCGCGATCGATCTCCACGATGCGGGTGGCCAGTGCACGCAGGAAGCGGCGGTCATGGGTGACGAACACCACGCTGCCGCTCCAGCCCTTCAGGAACGCTTCGAGCCAGTCGATGGCTTCGATGTCGAGGTGGTTGGTCGGTTCGTCCAGCAGCAGCACATCGGGGCTGGAGACCAGTGCACGGGCCAGCAGCACACGGCGCTTCATGCCGCCGGACAGGCGACCGAATTCGGCCTCGCCGTCCAGATCGAGCTTGGTCAGCGTTTCGCTGACGCGCTGATCCAAGCCCCAGCCGTTGGCGGCGTCGATCTTGGCCTGCACGTTGCCCAGCGCTTCGCCGTCGAATTCGTCGGCATGGCTGAGGTGGTGGAACTCAGCCAGCCACTGGCCCAGTTCGCCGAGGCCATCGGCGACGACGTCGAACACCGAGCCGGCCGCGCCGTGCGGCACTTCCTGCTCCAGGCGGGTGACGCGCACGCCCTGCTGCACGCGGACTTCGCCGTCATCGGGCTTGTGGTCGCCGGACAACAGCTTGAGCAGGGTGGATTTGCCGGCGCCGTTGCGGCCGATCAGGGCGATGCGTTCGCCCGGCTCGATCGACAGTTCGGCCTTTTCCAGCAACAACGGGCCGCCGACGCTGAAGTCGACGTTCTGTAAGGTAATCAGAGGCATCCGGATATTGTACGGGTTGGGGGCGTCGGCCGGGTTGCACCCGGCACCCGCAGAGGCAACGTCAACCGCCGAAGCAACAGCTGAAGCGGGTTTCCTGTGGGCTGGCGGGGTGGGTCCGGTTGCGGGGGACGCCGTAAACCCGTCCATGGGGGCTTGGCCGCGGCATCCATGCCGCGGACACCCCCGCAACCGGACCCATCCCGCCTTCGACAGATTTCTGCGATCTGTCGGAACGGCATTCTGCTCTGGTGGGTGTCGACCTTGGTCGACACGGTAGATCCACGCCATGCGTGGATGAACGCTGGAGGGACTGTCGATGGATGGGATCGACTGGGGTTCTGATGGATTACCCCACCTCCCCCAACAACGCCTGCAACCCCGGCAACCATTGCTTGCCCGGGTGGCGTACCAGCCACAGGGTGCGTTGCAGGGCGGGCAACGGGGTTTCGAGCACACGCAGGCGCCCCAGGGCCAGCGGCTCCTCAAGCGCGTGGCGCGAGAGACAGGCCAGGCCGAGGCCGGCGATGGCGGCTTGCTTGATCGCTTCGGTATTGCCCAGCTGCAGGGTCTGGGCGAAACCGCGCAGGTGCGGCAGCAGCGCCTGTTCCACGGCTTCGCGGGTGCCGGAGCCGGGCTCGCGCAGCAGCCAGCGTGCGCGCCGCAGCTCATCCAGCGACCAGCGCGCGGGGGCGTCGGCAGCGGCGACGATCACCAGCGGGTCCTGCTGCCAGGCCGTGACCTGCAGGCCGCGTTCGTGGCACGGGCCTTCGATCAGGCCGGCGTCCACGTCCAGACGCTGCACGGCAGCGACCACTCCGGCACTGTTGTCGATGCGCAGGTCGACCTCGGCCTGTGGCGCTTGGCGCAGCAGTTCGGCGATGCGTGGCGGCAGCAGGTAATTGCCAATGGTGGTACTGGCGGCCAGCACCAGCCGCAGCGGTGCGCCCTGCGACGGGTCGCCGCCCGCGGCCAGCTGCCGCTCCAGATCGGCGGCGTTGACCAGCAAGGTGCGCGCCGGTTCCAGCAGTGCGCGGCCGTGCCCGTTCAGGGCCAGGCGGCGGCCGATGCGATCGAACAGCGGGGTGCCGAAGTGCGCCTCCAGCTCCTGCAGGGCGGCGCTGCTGGCCGATTGCGAGAGGGCGATGGCCTGGCCAGCGGCGGTGGTGCTGCCGTGATCGGCGATGGCGACGAAGACCTGCAGCTGGCGCAGCGTCAGGCGCATGGTTGTTACCCTCTTGATAGGTAGGTTTCACCCATATTATTCGTTTTACAGGTCATCGTCCGGGGCGCACGCTTGCCCCATCACTCCAGCCCTGCCCCTGCCATGAACGCCCCCGCCCTTTCCCCCTGGTCCCTGCCCGCCCTGCGCCAACGCTGGCAACCGCGCCTGCCCGGCCTGCTGCTGGTGGGCCTGGTCGCAGCCGCATCGCTGTATCTGGCCGAGCTGCCATGGCTGCAGGCGCATGGCCTGAGCGCACTGACCGTGGCCATCGTCGCTGGCATCGTGGTCGGCAACACGTTCTACCCGCGGCTGGCACCGAGCAGCGCGGCCGGTGTCGGCTTTTCCAAGCACTGGCTGCTGCGCGCCGGCATCGTGCTGTACGGCCTGCGCCTGACCTTCCAGGACATCGGCCATGTCGGCGTCACAGGCGTGCTGATGGACGTACTGGTGGTTGCCAGCACCTTCGGCCTGGCCTGCTGGCTGGGCGTGCGCGTGTTCAAGATGGAGCGCGAGGCGGCGATGCTGATCGGTGCCGGCAGCGCGATCTGCGGCGCGGCGGCGGTGATGGCTGCCGAACCGGTGGTGCGTGGCCGCGCGGCGCAGGTCACCGTAGCGGTATCGACGGTGGTGGTGTTCGGCACGCTGGCGATGTTCCTGTACCCGGCGCTGTATGCGCTGGTGCAGTCGCACGGCTGGCTGGCGATGGACGCACGGCAGTACGGCCTGTTCACCGGCGCAACGGTGCATGAAGTGGCACAGGTGGTGGCGGCCGGCCGCGCGGTGAGCGAACCCGCTGCCGATACCGCAGTCATCACCAAGATGGTGCGGGTGATGCTGCTGGCGCCGTTCCTGATTGCGCTGTCGCTGTGGCTGGCGCGCGGCAGCAAGGCCAGCGCCGACGGCAGCAAGGCGCGCATCGTGGTGCCGTGGTTCGCGTTCGGTTTCGTGGCCGTGGCCGGTTTCAACTCCCTGCATCTGCTGCCCGCGGGCCTGCAGGCCGGGCTGGTGCAGCTGGATACGGTCCTGTTGGCGATGGCGATGGCCGCACTGGGCCTGACCACCCACGTCTCGGCGCTGCGCCAGGCCGGCCTGAAGCCGCTGCTGCTGGCACTGATCCTGTTCGCCTGGCTGCTGTTCGGTGGCTTGGCCATCCACCAGGGCGTGCTGGCCGTGCTGGGCTGAGCAGGAGCGTGCGGACCAAGGTCGGCACCCACCCGTAGATCCACGCCATGCGTGGATGCCCCCCGGTGTATTCACGCCATGCGTGGATGACGACTCCGATGGGGTCAGCGCCCTTTCCCGCGGAAAGGGATCCGACCCCACCCCATTAGGCGGGACCGGCCGCGCGGACGGGTACAATGCGCCATGACTGACTTCTCGACCCTGCCGCTGAGCCCGGCCCTGCAGCCCGGCCTGGATGCCCTCGGCTACACCACCCTTACCCCGATCCAGGCGCAGAGCCTGCCGGCGATCCTCGATCGTCGCGATGTGATCGCACAGGCGCCGACCGGCAGTGGCAAGACCGCCGCCTTCGGCCTGGGCCTGCTGCAGGCCATCGATCCCAGCCTGATCCGTGTGCAGGCGCTGGTACTGTGCCCGACCCGCGAACTGGCCGATCAGGTCGGCAAGCAGATCCGCAAGCTCGCCACGGGCATTCCCAACCTGAAGCTGCTGCTGCTGGTTGGCGGCGTGCCGCTGGGCCCGCAGCTGGCGTCGCTGGAAGGCCATGATCCGCACGTGGTGGTCGGCACACCCGGCCGTGTGCAGGAGCTGGCACGCAAGCGCGCTCTGAATCTGGGCGCGGTGCGCACACTGGTGCTGGACGAGGCCGACCGCATGCTCGACATGGGCTTCGAGGAGCCGATCCGCGAGATCGCGGGCCGCACCCACAAGGACCGCCAGAGCCTGCTGTTCTCGGCCACCTTCCCCGACACCATCCGCGCCATGGCACGTGACCTGCTGCGCGATGCCGTGGAAGTGACCGTGGAAGGTGCCGACCAGGCGCCGGCCATCCGCCACGTGTTCTGCGAAGTTGAGCCCGCGCACCGCCAGAAGGCGCTGGCCGGCCTGCTGCTGAAGTACACGCCCGAATCGGCGGTGGTGTTCTGCAATACCCGCAAGGACGTAGACGAAGTAGCCAACTCGCTGCAGCAGTTCGGCTTCTCCGCGCTGGCCCTTCATGGCGACATGGAACAGCGCGACCGCGAAGAAGTGCTGTTGCTGCTGGCCAACCGCAGCTGCAACGTGCTGGTGGCCAGCGATGTAGCCGCACGTGGCCTGGACGTGGAAGAACTGGCAGCGGTGATCAACTACGAGCTGCCGACCGACGTGGAGAGCTATCAGCACCGCGTGGGCCGTACCGGCCGTGCCGGTGCCAGTGGCCTGGCGATCAGCCTGGTGGCCGGTCGCGAGAAGACCCGCGCCGATGCCATCGAAGCACAGCGTGGCGAACCACTGGACTGGCAGAAGACGCCGCTGGCGACCTCGCGCCCGGCCGAACTGCCGCAGGCAGCGATGCGCACCCTGCGCATTGATGGCGGCAAGACCGACAAACTGCGTGCGGGTGACATCCTAGGCGCGCTGACTGGCGATGCCGGCCTGTCGGCCAAGCACATCGGCAAGATCGCGATCTTCCCGACCCGTTCCTACGTGGCGATCGCCCGCGAACAGGTCAACAAGGCCGTGGCCAAGCTGGAAGCCGGCAAGATCAAGGGCCGTCGCTTCCGCGTGCGGATGATGTGATTGAAGCAGCGTTGCCAACCACGGTTGGCAACGACCTGACCTGGTAGCGGCCAACCTTGGTTGGCCCATCCGTGGCGCCAATCGCGAAAAGCGCTGCCAACCAAGGTTGGCAACTACCGGCTCCCGGCCATTCGCTCTGGTAGATGCCAACCTTGGTTGGCACCTGCCCTTCGATCAGAACACCAGTTCGGTGTGCAGCGGCAGATCCGCTTCCCAGCGGGCGCGGCCACCGAGGCCGTCGAGCTCGACCAGTACGCCGGCACCGACCACGTCAACGCCCAGACGGCGCACCAGCGACAGCGCAGCGACCAGCGTGCCGCCGGTGGCCAGCACATCGTCGATGATCGCCACCCGGGCACCGGCCGGCAGCGCATCGGCGTGCACTTCGATGCAGTCGCTGCGGTATTCCAGGGTGTATTCCTCGCGCAGCACCTGGCCCGGCAGCTTGCCCGGCTTGCGCACCGGCACGAAGCCCACGCCCAGTTCCAGCGCCATCGCGGCGCCGAGGATGAAGCCACGCGATTCGATGCCGATCACGGCGTCCAGCTTCTGATCGCGCCAACGGTCAGCCATCGCGGTGATGGCACCACGGAAGTCTTCGCTGTGTGCGAGCAGCGGCATGATGTCCTTGAACAGGATGCCGGGCTTGGGGAAGTCGGCGATGTCGCGCAGGCGGGAGGCCCACTGCGGAGCGACGATGGCGTCGGTCATGTCACGTCGGTTGTCTGATGGCGGCATAGGGTACCTGTTCCGGGCGCCGCCTGCCTGTTGAGGGGTGTGTCGGCCGGGCTGCGCCCAGCACCTGCAGAGGCCACCGCGCAAGCAAAAGCGAAAGCAAAAGCCGCATTCCGAGGGATGGCGGGGTGGGTCCGGTTGCGGGGGACGCTGCAAGTACGTCCATGTAAGCTCGGTCGCCGCTTGCTCGTGTGCGCTGTCCTGCGCACACGGCAAGACCGGGGTTGGGCGTCCTGCCCAACCCGCCCGAGGCATGCCTCGGGCCCATGCGGCTCACGCCCCCGCAACCGGACCCACCCCGCCTTCGACAGTTTCCTGCGATCTGTCGTAGATCCACGCCATGCGTGGATGAATCTTCATCGAAATCGAATATTTCGAGAATCGAACGAAGAGCATCCACGCATGGCGTGGATCTACCGTGTCGACCAAGGTCGACACCTACCCACGGCAGTCGGAATCTGTCGGAGGCGGGGCGGTGTCGGAGTGCGGGGTGTCAGCCGCATGGATGCGGCTGCCAAGCCTACACGGACGTACTTGCGGCGTCCCCGCACTCCGACACCGCCCCGCTAAACCACGGAATCCAGTTTTTTGCTCTGGCTGTTGACCTTGCCTCTGCAGGTGCAGGGCGCAGCCCTGCCGAAACCCACCCTCAGGAACTGCAGGACAGCATCGAGCAACCGGCGCGGTTGTCGGCCCATGCCGGGCGCTTGCCGGCGAAGTGCTCCAGGCCGGCACGCTCGGTGTACGGATCACGCAGCACCTCCTGCAGCGCGTGAACGCCGCCGAGGTCGCCCTGCTCCGCGCGATCGATGGCTTCCTGGGCCAGCCAGTTGCGCAGCACGTACAGCGGGTTGGCTGCGGCCATCTTCGCCGTGCGCTCAGTGGCCGATAGCGGATCGGCCTGCAACCGCGCCGCATAGTCCTGCAGCCACTGCTGCAATGGTGCCTGCACCGCCTGCTGGCGCGCCTCGTCGTAGTACACCGCGTCCAGCAGCGTCGCATCCGGTGCCGCCGGATCGATCCGCATCAGTGCGCGCCAGGCCAGGGTCATGTCCATGCCGCCGTCCTGCATCAGCTGCTGCCAGCGCAGGTAGAGCTGCAGGTCGTCATCGTCGGCGGCGGCCAGGCCCAGCTTGGCGGCGGCATCGCGGCGCGTGCAGGCCACGAACGTGGACTGGTATGCGGCCAATCCTGCCTGCAACGGTGCGACATCGGCAAACAGCGGCGACAGTGCCTGCGCCAACCGGCTCAGGTTCCAGTACGCCACCTGCGGCTGGGTGCCGAAGCGGTAGCGACGCCCCTGCGCGTCGGTGGTGTTCGGCGTCCAGTCCGGATCGAAATCCTCGACCCAGCCATAGGGGCCGTAGTCCAGCGTCAGGCCGAGCACGGACAGATTGTCGGTGTTCATCACGCCATGCACGAAGCCGACGCGCATCCAGTGCGCGATCATCTCGGCAGTGCGCACCGCGATCTGCGCGAACCAGTCGCCATACAGCGCTTCGCCCTGCCCTTCCAGTTCGGGGAAATCACGGGCGATGCAGGCATCGACCAGCTGCTGCAGCAACGCGGTTTCACCACGCGACGCCGGCAGTTCGAATGAGCCGAAGCGAAGGAACGACGGCGACACGCGGCACACGATGGCGCCGGGCTCTGCACGCGAATGGCCGTCGTAGAACATGTCGCGCACCACGTCTTCGCCGGTACCGACCAGCGACAACGCGCGCGTGGTCGGCACGCCCAGGTGGTGCATCGCCTCGCTGCACAGGAATTCGCGTATCGACGAGCGCAGCACCGCGCGCCCATCTGCGCCGCGCGAGTATGGCGTCGGGCCAGCGCCCTTCAGCTGCAGCTCCCAGTGACGGCCATCCGGCGCGACCAGCTCGCCCAGCGAGATCGCACGGCCATCGCCGAGCTGGCCGGCCCAATGTCCAAACTGGTGGCCACCGTAGTTGGCGGCCCATGGCAGCATGCCGGCATACAGCGCATTGCCGCCGAATACACGGGCGAAGCCTTCGCTTTCGACTTCAGCGGTATCGAAACCAAGCATCGCGGCGACATCCGGCGCCCAGGCCAACAGGGTTGGCGCCGCGACCGGGGTCGGCATCACCGGGGACCAGGCCGCGCCCAGCACTTCACGCCGGCGCGGGCCGGATTCGGGGTCGCCCGGCAGGGTGTGCAGCAGGCGGTTATCGAAACGGGGGCTGTCGGTATCCATGGGCTTGAAGATGGGGACGACCGCCGCCCGCCTCAATTGCCGCTGAGCGCCTGCAGGTGACCTCCATGAGCCTCGGCACGCTGGTAGGCCGGGCGCTCACCGATACGCTTGAGGAAGCCACGCAGTGCCGGCTTGTCGTCGAGGCCACCGCCACGCGCGGCAGCGGCCTGGATCGGGAAGCTCATCTGGATGTCAGCGGCGCTGAAGCGCTCGCCGGCAAACCACGGGCTTTCGGCCAGACGGCGCTCCATCCAGTCCAGATGCAGTCGTCGCTGCGGGCCGATGAAGCCACGCTCGGCCTTGTCGGCGATGCTGCGCGCGATCGGTCGGGCAAAGAACGGCATCGGCGCGCTGCGGATGCGGCCCATCACCAGGGTCAGCAGCAGCGGCGGCATCGCCGAGCCTTCGGCGTAGTGCAGCCAGTAGCGATAGGCAATGCGCTCGGCGCCATCGGCTGGCATCGGTGACGGCGACAGCTGGCGCTGGGTGTCATAGCGGTCCGCAAGGTAATCGAGAATCGCGCCGGACTCGGCCAGCACCAGTTCGCCATCCTGCAGTACCGGCGACTTGCCGAGCGGATGCACGTTGCGAAGCTCCGGCGGTGCCAGCAGCGTCTTCGGATCGCGCGGGTAGCGGCGCAGTTCGTAGTCCAGCCCCAGCTCCTCCAGCATCCACAGCACGCGCAGGGAACGGGAGTTTTCCAGGTGATGGACGATGCGCATGGGGACGTTCCTTGGGGAGGCACACATCGTACCGCGCGCAGTGCATGCCCCATGTAGAGTCGAGCCACGCTCGACTGTCTTTGGAAAGCAGTCGAGCGTGGCTCGACTCTACAAAACGGCGGGCAATAAAAAACGCCGGAAGCTTTCGCTTCCGGCGTTCTGGCTACCAAACGGTAGCAGACGGATTAGACCGCCTGCACCTGGTCAGCCTGCATACCCTTCTGACCCTGGACGGCGATGAAGGTAACCTTCTGGCCTTCCTGCAGGGTCTTGAAGCCGGTGCCCTGGATGGCACGGAAGTGCACAAACAGGTCCGGGCCGCTTTCCGGGGTGATGAAGCCGAAGCCCTTGGCGTCGTTGAACCACTTGACGGTGCCGGTCTGACGATCAGACATTTGACTAACTCCTGAAACACATGTTGAAAAAATCGCAGCCACCGGGTATCGGGGCCGAGACTGAGTTGCAGGCGTTGGTAAAGCGGATCGATGAGCGGATCGTGAGATCAACTGCACCAGGCCACGATTCACGGTGACCCTAGCAAACACAGTGGGACGAACGATACGCGTGTTTTCTGCAAAAAGCGATAGCCCAGACGTTCATGGACCGCCCCCGCCCGCTAGGCGTGGCAAGGGCTGGCACCCAATCGCGGCTAACTCCGAGTCCCCATTCAGGTTTTTCCTACCCTACACTGGGTAAATGACTGAAGCTGAAACCCAAGCTGAACCTGCCCTCCCGCGCATCTGGGTGGACGCAGATGCCTGCCCCACCGTCATTCGCGACATCCTGTTCCGTGCCGCTGAACGGGTCGGCATCGAGCTGACCCTGGTCGCCAATCAATGGATCCGCACCCCGCCCTCGCGCTGGCTGCGCTCGATCCAGGTGCCGCAGGGCCTGGACGTGGCCGACAGCGCGATCGTGGAGCGCGTCACCGCCGGCGACCTGGTGGTCACCCAGGACATCCCGCTGGCCGCTCTGGTACTGGAGAAGAAGGCGGTGGCGCTGAACCCGCGCGGCCAGCTGTACACCCCGAACAACATGGCCGAGCGGCTGTCGATGCGCAATTTCATGGAGGAGCTGCGCGGGGCTGGGGTCCAGACCGGGGGGCCACCACCACTGGGGCCGCGCGACCGGCAGCTGTTCGCCGCCGAGCTGGACCGTTGGCTGGCCCGACGCCCGGCCCGCTGAACGCCTCTAGCGGTCCTGGTGCGGCAGGCGCAGGCAACGCTGGCTGCTGAACACCCGGCGTTCGCCGCTCAACGGGTCGTCGAAGGCCAACCCCTGTGCCAGCAACTGCAACGGCACTTCGGGCGTGCCCGCCGGCCGCTGGCACAGCTGCGGATACAGGTCATCGCCTTCGATCGGCGCGCCCAGCATCGCCATGTGCACACGCAGCTGGTGTTTGCGGCCGGTTTCCGGCAGCAGCCGATAGCGCCAGACCGGCCCCTCGCCCTCGATCAGCTCGATCCGGCTGCGCGCATTGGGCTCGCCCGGCACTTCGGCCATGCGGAAGAACGGTTCCCCCGGCACCAGCCGGCTGTCGCGCTGCAACGGAAACTCCAGCCCGGGCAGCGCTGGCGCCAGCGCCTCGTAGGTCTTGTCGATGCGGCGTTCACGGAACAGCCGCTGATAGGCGTCGCGTGATGCCACCTGCGTCGAAAACAGCACCAGTCCTGCAGTCAGCCGGTCCAATCGATGCAGTGGCACCAGATCGGCATTACCGGTGCGAGCGACCAGGCGCGCCAGCAACGTCTCGCGCACATAGCCGCCGGCCGGCGTGACCGGCAGGAAGTGCGGCTTGTCGGCCACCAGCAGATGCGCGTCCAGATGGATGATGGTCTCGGTGAAGGGGATCGCCTGTTCGCCCACTACCTCGCGGAAATACTGGATCTCCAGCCCCACCTGCCAGGGCATGTCCGCTGCCAGCGCCCTGCCCTGCGCGTCCTGCACGCGGCCGCGCGCGAAGCGATGCTGCCATTGCTCACGGTCGATGCGCGGAAAACGCGCGCACAGGCCATCGAGCAGGGTTGGCCAGTGGCCGGGCGGCAGCTGCAGGCGGCTGGGCAAGGTCATCGGATCCATTCCTGCGTCGGAAAAGAGTGCAAGCGTGCCACGTTGACGCCCTGCAGACAGCCCAGCCACGGACACCCCCGGAGCAAACCTCTATCATGGTCCTCTTTAGTCCACGGTACCCCCATGGCTCTCACCGCCACCATCCGCAAGGCCGAACTGCAGATCAGCGACATGGATCGCGGCTATTACGCGACCCACAACCTGACGCTGGCCCAGCACCCGTCCGAGACCGACGACCGCCTGATGGTGCGCCTGCTCGCCTTCGCACTGAACGCCGGCGACCGTCTGGAGTTCGGCCGCGGCCTGAGCACCGATGACGAGCCGGACCTGTGGGAACACGACTACACCGGCGACATCCTGCAGTGGATCGACCTGGGCCATCCCGACGAATCACGCATCCGCAAGGCCAGCAACCGCAGCCGCCAGGTACAGGTGATCAACTACGGCGGCAACGCCTCGGAGATCTGGTGGGGCAAGCAGGGCAAGGGCCTGGCGCGCTTCGACAACCTCTCGGTGGTCGACCTCGATGGCGGCTTCGTTGAACAGTGGGGCCAGCAGATCCAGCGTGCCATGCGCTTCAGCGTGCTGATCCAGGACGGCGAAGTGCAGCTCCTCAACGACCATATCCAGCTCGACATCATTCCCACCTGGCGCAAGCGCGCCAAGGCATGAGCGCGATCCGTTGCGATGTGGTGGTCATCGGCGCTGGCGCGGCCGGGTTGATGACCGCGATCACCGCCGGGCAGCGCGGCCGCCAGGTGCAGGTGATCGACCATGCCAACAAGATCGGCAAGAAGATCCTGATGTCCGGTGGTGGCCGCTGCAATTTCACCAACACCGGCACCACCCCGGCCAACTTCCTGTCGGCCAACCCGCATTTCTGCAAGTCGGCACTGGCGCGCTACACGCCGTGGCACTTCATCGAGCTGGTGCACAAGCACGGCATCGCGTATCACGAAAAAGAGCTGGGCCAGCTGTTCTGCGACGTCTCCTCCAAGCAGATCGTGAAGATGCTGGTGGACGAGTGCCAGGCCGCAGGCGTGCAGATCCGCACCGACTGCAGTGTTCAGCGCATTGAACACGGTAGCGATGGTTTCCGCGTGCACACCACCCATGGCCTGTTCCACTGCGCCTCGCTGGTAGTCGCCAGCGGCGGCCTGTCCATTCCCAGCATGGGCGCCACCGGCTTCGGCTATGAAGTGGCCCGCCAGTTCGGCCACCAGGTGCTGCCGACCCGCGCCGGACTGGTGCCGCTGACCCTCAGCGGCAAGCACCAGGAACGACTGGCCGATCTCAGCGGCGTGGCCCTGCCCATCGAGGCGCGCTGCAACGGAAAGAGCTTCCAGAATTTCATGCTGCTGACCCATCGCGGGGTGAGTGGCCCGGCGATCCTGCAGATCTCCTCGTTCTGGCAACCCGGTGACGCGCTGGAGCTGGACCTGCTGCCAGGCCAGGATGCCGGCGACTGGTTGCGCCGGATGAAACAGGAGCGGCCAGCCGCGGAGCTGCGCACTGTACTGGGCGAGGTGCTGCCCAAGCGGCTGGCGCAGCGCCTGTGCGAGCACTGGCTGCCTGACCGCCCGGTGCGACAGCTGGACGAACCGATGCTGCGCCAGGCCGCGCAGCTGCTGGGTGCGTTCCCGCTGGTGGCCAGTGGCACCGAGGGCTACCGTACGGCCGAGGTGACCCTGGGTGGCGTGGACACCGCCGAGGTCTCGTCTTCGACGATGGAGTCCAAGCGCGTGCCCGGCCTGCATTTCGTCGGCGAAGTGCTGGACGTGACCGGCTGGCTGGGCGGCTACAACTTCCAGTGGGCCTGGGCCAGTGGCCATGCAGCAGGTGGTGTGGTGTGAACCACATCGCCGTTCGATGCGCGCAAGGGGTACGCGCATGGACGGTTCGCCGCGCATCGTGTATCTAGGTTCGCAGATTGGGGAGCAGTGCATGCAGAACGCGAACGACATCACCATCCGCCTGTTGATCGTCGATGACAGCGGCGAGAATGCCGAAGCCATCGTCAGCACCCTGCGCAACAGCGGCATCGCAGTACGGCCGTGGCGCCCACAGGATGCGGCCGAACTGGCCCAGGTGCTGGCCAGCCAGGCCATCGACCTGGTGCTGGCCTCGCCCTCGCAAGGCATTCCATTGCCGTTGGTGGCCCAGCACATCGCGGCCAGTGGCAAGGACATCCCGCTGGTGCTGCTGGCCGAGCGCATCGACGAAGACGAACTTGTGCAGGCCAGCAGCCACGGCATCCGCGCCCTGGCCCTGCGCCAGCGCCCCGAGCATCTGCTTGCGGTGATCCGCGACCAGTGGGTGGACCTGCAGGCGCGTCGCGGCCTGCGCCGCATCGAGGCGCAGATGCGCGAGACCGAGCGCCGCTGCGATGCACTGATCGCCTCCTCGCGTGATCCCATCGCCTACGTGCACGAAGGCATGCACATCCGCGCCAACGATGCCTATCTGGAGATGTTCGGCTACGAGCATTTCGACGACATCGAAGGCATCTCGCTGCTGGACATGGTTGCCGCCCAGCATGTGGAGGGCTTCAAGCAGCTGCTGAAGGGCCTGAGCCGTGGCGAAGCGCCGCCGCCGCAGTACCAGCTGGATGCGCGCCATGAAGATGGCAGTGCGTTTCCGGCCACGATGGAATTCACGGCGGCCACCTATGAGGGCGAATCCTGCCTGCAGGTGGTACTGCGCCGCCGCATGGAGTTCGACCCGGAACTGGCGCGCGAGGTCGAGGACCTGCGCCAGCGCGACCAGGTCACCGGCCTGCTCAACCGCCCGACCTTCATGCTGCAGCTGGAAAGCGCAGTGGCCCAGGCCGGGCGCAGCGAAGGCCAGTTCGGCCTGCTGCTGATCGAGCCGGACCACTACGCACGCCTGCTGCCGGACATCGGCCTGGCCTCGGCCGACACCCTGATCGGCGCCCTCGCCGGCCTGCTGGCCGAGGTGGTTGGCGAAGACGCGCAGCTGGCCCGCTTCGGCGAACACAATTTCGCCGTGCTGCAGGCCGGGCCCTACGCGCAGACCGTGGCACTGGCCGAGCGCATCCGCGAAGCCTATGCCGCGCATGTCTTCAGCATCGGCGCACGCTCGGCCACGGTGACCGTCAGCATCGGTGGCGTGCAGGTGGGCGAGAAGATCGCCAGCATCGGCCAGGTGCTGGCGCGCGCCAGCGAATGCACCCACGCCGCCGCAGAACTGGGCAACACCTGCCGCATCTTCGACCCGGCCGCAGCCGACCGCGTGGAAGAAGAGCGCGTGCTGCGCTGGGTCGCGCGCATCCGCGAAGCGCTGGCTGGCGACGGCTTCCAGCTGCACTACCAGCCGGTGCTGAACCTGCAGGGCGAGTCGCTGGAGCTGTATGAGGCCTACCTGCGCCTGGAGCACAACGGCGAGCTGCTGAGCCCGACCGCGTTCCTGGGCATTGCCGAGGAACACGGCCTGCTGGCCGACATCAACCGCTGGGTGGTCTCGCAGGCCATCGCGGTGCTCGGCCAGCGTGCACGCGAAGGTCATGCCACGCAGATGCTGGTGAAGGTGACCCCGGAATCGTTCGACGACCCGCAGATGATCGCCACCCTGCGCCGCGAACTACAGGCGCAGGGCGTGCCCGGTGAGCGACTGTGGCTGCACGCGCCGGAAGCGAAGGTATTCACCCACCTGCGCAGTGCGCAGCAGTTCCTCGCCGAAGTGGCGCCCCTGGGCTGCCGCATCGGCCTGGAACAGTTCGGTTCGGGTCTGGATTCGTTCCAGCTGCTGGCGCACTTCCAGCCGCAGTTCCTCAAGCTGGACCGCGGCTTCACCAGCGATCTGGCCGCCACCCGCGAAAACATCGACCGCGTCAGCCAGATCACCGCACGCGCGCAGGAAGCCGGCATCCGCACCATCGCCGAGTTCGTCAGCGACGCCAATTCGATGACCCTGCTGTTCAGTGCTGGCGTGGATTACGTGCAGGGCGATTTCGTGGGCCCGGCGCTGCCGGAGATGGGCTTCGATTTCGGGTGAGCGGTAGCGCCGGGCCATGCCCAGCGAGCGCAGCGGCATTCGGAAGAACCGCCGGGCATGGCCCGGCGCTACCTTCTATCTCAGGTCAGATCGACCAGGTTGTCGATCTTCACGTCCGGATTGACGTCGGCTTCGTAGTCGACGCCCTCCACACCGAAACCGAACAGGCGCAGGAAATCGGCCTTGTAGCCGGCCAGGTCGCTGATCTCGTACAGGTTCTCGTTGGTGACCTGCGGCCACAGTGCCACGACCTTGCTCTGCACGTCCGCAGCCATTTCCTTGTAGTCGGCACGCAGGCGGCCTTCGTCATCGACCAGCGCAACGGTGTGGCCATCGCCATCGACCAGATCGTGGCGCAGGCGGTCGATCGCCACGCCGTCGGCCTTGGCGCCGTAGAGAATGTCGTACAGCACGTCCAGCTGCTCGATGCAGCCTTCGTGGGTGCCCTTTTCCTTCATCACCTTGAACAGCAGCGACAGGTACAGCGGCATGGTCGGAATGGCCGAGCTGGCCTGGGTGACCACGGCCTTCAGCACCGACACGCGCGCATCACCACCGATCCTGGCCAGCTTCTCGCGCAGGCTCAGAACCTTGGTGTCCAGGTCCTTCTTCGCCGCGCCGATCGAGCCGTTCCAGTAGATGGCCTGGGTGATCTCTTCGCCCACATAGGTGAAGGCGGTGGTGGTGCAGCCGTTGGCCAGCACGCCGGCATCGGCCAGCGCGTCGATCCACATCTGCCAGTCCTCACCGCCCATCACCGCGACGGTACCTGCGATCTCTTCCGGAGTGGCCGGCTGCAGGTGGGTTTCGGTCAGCACTTCCTTGTCGGTATCCAGGCCGCGCAGGGTGATCGGCTCGCCGATCGGCTTCAGCGTGGAGCTGATGATCTCGCCGGTCTTCGGGTGCTTGCGGCGCGGCGCCGCCAGGCTGTAGACGACCTGGTCGACCTGGCCGAGATCGGCCTTGATCATTTCGATGGTCTTCGCCTTCACTTCATCGGAGAAGGCATCGCCGTTGATGCTCTTGGCGTACAGGCCGGCTTCGTCGGCGTACTTGTGGAACGCGGCCGAGTTGTACCAGCCCGCCGTGCCCGGCTTGGTCTCGCTGCCCGGGCGCTCGAAGAAGATGCCCAGGGTCGCGGCACCGCTGCCGAAGGCGGCGGTGATGCGCGCAGCCAGGCCGTAACCGGTGGAGGCGCCGATCACCAGCACGCGCTTGGGGCCGTTCTGGATCGGCGGGCGCGCACGGATGTAGTCGATCTGCTGCTTGACGGCGGCCTCGCAGCCGGTCGGGTGGGTGGTGACGCAGATGAAGCCGCGGACGCGCGGTTTGATGACCATGGATACCTCGGGTTGGCAGATGCGGCGCACGGGGCGCTCAGCAGGAATACGGGTGCGCGCCTGCGCGCGCGAACCGCAGGATCGTAGTGCGCGGGGCGCGATTGCACAACCGACGGCGGCGTAGGGTGGGGTTTGTTTTGCAGGGTTGCACCCTGCACCTGCAGAGGCAACGTCAACGGCAAAAGCTGGGTTCCTGTGGGTTGGCGGGGCGGGTCCGGTTGCGGGGGACGCCGTAAACCCATCCCTGGGGGCTTGGCCGCGGCATCCATGCCGCGGACACCCCCGCAACCGGACCCACCCCGCCTTCGACAGTTTTCCGCGATCTGTCGGAACGGCACTCTGCTCTGGTGGGTGTCGACCTTGGTCGACACAGTAGATCCACGCCATGCGTGGATGACTCATTCGATATCTGACAGATGTGTCGACCAAGGTCGACACCTACCAACAGCCGCCGGAATCTGTCGGAGGTGGGGCCATGTGGGTTGGCAGGACCGTTGGCGCCATGGATGGCGCCATCGAGCCCCCAAGGATGGGTTTACGGCGTGTCCTGCCAACCCACATGGCCCCGTCCAACCAGCAGAAAGCCAGCTCCGGCTTTTGACGTTGCCGTTGCCGTTGCATTGAGCGGGTGCAGGGCTGCAAGCCCTGCAACACAAAAAACCCCGCTTGCGCGGGGTTCTCTGTGTGTTGCGTGCAGCAGGTGCTTACGGGCGACGGGCCAGGGCCTCGACGTCCTTCGCCTTCGGCAGCAGGTCCTGCTTGCTGACGCGCAGGAAACCGATCGTCAGCATCGGCACCGCCACCAGGATCGAAGACAGCACCACGATCACCGCACCGATCATGTGCGTCTCGGCCAGGCCTTCCATCGAGCTGCCGCCGTACATGTACAGGGCAAGCGCCGACAGGAAGAACATCACCGCAGTGATCACCGTACGCGACAGCGTCTGGTTGATCGAACGGTTCAGCACTTCCATCGAGTCCACCCGCAGGCTGCGGAAGTTCTCGCGGACGCGGTCGAACACCACGATCAGATCGTTGATCGCAAAGCCCATCACCGACAGCAGGCCGGCCAGTACGGTCAGGTCGAACTCACGGCCCAGCAGGGACACGTAAGCCACCGTCACGATCAGGTCGAACATCGCAACGACGCTGGCGGTGACCGCGAATTTCCATTCGAAGCGCACCGCGATGTAGATCAGGAAGCCGGCCAGCATGAAGATGGTGGCGTACAGGCCATTCATCGCCAGGTCCTTGCCGATCTGCGGACCCACGAACTCATTGCGCAGCACCGTGGCCTGGTTGTCGGCGGTGGACAGTGCCTTCACCACGGCCACGGCGGTGGCCTTGTCCTCGTGCGCGGCATCGCCGGTGCCCGGGGCATGCTCACCGTGCGGGGCCAGGCGGATCAGCAGGTCGGTGTTGCCACCGACGCTCTGTACCTGGGCGCCTTCAAAGCCATTCTGCTCGAGCTTGGTGCGGACCTGCTCGACGTCCACCGCCTTGTCGAAGCGGGCTTCGATCAGGGTACCGCCGGTGAAGTCCAGCGCGTAGTTGAAGCCCTTGAAGCCGATGATGGCGATCGAGGCCAGGAACACGATGACCGTGACGACCATCGCGACATGACGCCAGCGCATGAAGTCGATCTTGGTGTCGTTCGGGAGGATGTGCAGCGGAAACAGTTTCATGTGCGTGTCGTCCCGTCAGATGGCCACGTTCTGGAGCTTCTTGCGGCGGCCGTAGATCAGCGTCGCCAGCGCACGCGACACGGTGATCGCGGTGAACATGGAGGCGAAAATACCGATGATCATGGTCAGCGCGAAGCCCTTCAGCGGACCGGTACCGAATGCGAACAGCGCCACACCGACGATCAGGCCGGTCAGGTTGGCGTCGAGGATGGTGCCCGAGGCACGCTCGTAACCGGTCACGATTGCGGTCTTGCCCGGCACGCCGGCACGCAGCTCTTCACGGATACGCTCGTTGATCAGCACGTTGGCGTCCACCGACAGGCCGACCGACAGCGCCAGGCCGGCGAAGCCCGGCAGGGTCATGGTCGCACCGAACAGCGACATCACCGCCACCACGATCAGCAGGTTGAACAGCATCGCGATCGAGGTGATCACGCCGAACATGCGGTAGTAGACGCTGAAGAACACCAGGGTGAACAGGAATGCGAACACGACCGCGCGCATACCGTTCTTGACGTTCTCGGCGCCGAGGCTCGGGCCGACCACGCGCTCTTCGACGAAGTCCATCGGCGCGGCCAGCGAGCCGGACTTCAGCAGCTTGGCCAGGTCTTCGGCTTCCTTCTTCTGCAGGCCGGTGGTCTGGAAGTTCTTGCCGAACACGCCGTTGATGTTGGCCACCGAGATCACTTCCTCGTTGACCTTGAAGCCACGCACTTCCTGACCGTCGACGACGGTCACGGTCGGCACGCGCTCGGTGTAGACCACCGCCATCGGCTTGTTCACGTTGGCGCTGGTGAAGTCGAACATGCGCTGGCCGCCGACGTTGTTCAGCGTCACGCTGACCGCCGGGGAGCCGCTGTTCGAATCGGTCACCGCCTGCGCGCCGACCATCTGGTCACCGGTGACGATCACGCGCTTGTTCAGCAGGATCGGGCCGCGGCCATCACGCTGCTGGTAGACCTTCGCTTCCGGCGGAATGCGGCCGGCGGCGATGGCGTCCTGCGCGTTGCCCTCGACCACCGCACGGTATTCCAGGGTGGCGGTGGCGCCGATCATGCGCTTGGCTTCGGCGGTGTCCTGCACGCCCGGCAGCTGAACAACCACGCGGTCGGCACCCTGGCGCTGGATGATCGGCTCGGCCACGCCGAGCTGGTTCACGCGGTTGCGCAGGGTGTTGATGTTCTGCTCGATGGCGCCGTTGGCGATCTGGGTGATCTCGGTTTCCGGCACGGTCACCGTGATGCGATTGCCACTGACGTCGTAGCCGAGGGTCGGCTGCGCCTTGGCCAGCGCGGCACGGGCGCGCTGCGCGGCGTCGTCACCGGCGGACGGGCTCAGGTTGGCCACGATGCTGTTGTCAGCACGGCGCTCCACCGACTGGTATGGGATGCGCGCGTCACGCAGGGTGCTGCGCACGTCTTCGGCGTAGGCATCCAGACGCTTGTCCAGTGCGGCCTTCTGGTCGACCTGCAGCACGAAGTGCACGCCGCCCTGCAGATCCAGGCCCAGCACCATCGGACGACCGCCGAGCTTGGCCAGCCAGTCCGGCACGGTCGAGGCCAGGTTCAGGGCCACCGTGTAGTTCTCGCCGACGGTGTCACGCAGCGCATCGCTGGCGGCGGACTGCGACTTCAGGTCCGACAGGCGGACGATCAGGCTGTCCCCTTCCTTTTCTGCGCCCAGCGTGGCGACGCCGGCCTTCTTCAGGTCGGCCAGCACACGGTCGCGCAGCGCATCGTCAACCTGCCCGCCACGGTTGGCGGTGATCTGGATGGCCGGGTCCTTCTGGTAGATGTTGGGCAGTGCGTACAGCGCGCTGAGCGCCAGTACGATCACGATGACGACGTACTTCCAGCGTGGAAATTCGAGCATTGCTTGGGTCCCGCGCGGCGCCATCCCCGGCGCCGCGGTTGTGCATCGGAAAGGGAGTGGCTTACTTGGCCGAATCCAGGGTGCCGGTCGGCAGCACGCTGCCAACAGCGCCCTTCTGCACGCGGATGCGCACGTTCTCGGCCACTTCGATGGTGACGAAGTTGTCGCCGATGTCGGTGACCTTGCCGGCGATGCCGCCGTTGGTCAGCACTTCGTCGCCACGCTTGATCTTCTCCAGCATGGACTTGTGCTCCTTCTGCCGCTTCATCTGCGGGCGGATCATCAGGAAGTACATGATGGCGATCAGGATGACCGGGAACAGCAGCGTGGTCAGGCCCATGCCCTGCGGTTGGCCGCCGGCGGCCTGGGCGTGGGCGGCGGGAATCAGGAAGGCAAGCAGGTTCATCGTTGGTCCTTTGGTTGGGCGGCGCTCCGGCCCTTTCACGGGCACGGGGTGTCGACCGCGGATCTGGGTCAGCCTTGAAGTATGCCACGGCCCCGGGCGTTCGTCCTTGGGCCGTTTGGCAGGGGCGTTCGGGTTACAGGGGCGGCGCTACCGCCCCGCGTGCTGCGTAGAAAGACTCACGGAAGGTCAGGAAGGTTCCCGCCTCGATCGCCGCGCGGATGTCGGCCATCAGTTTTTCGTAATAAAAGAGGTTGTGCTGGGTGCCCAGCATCGGCGCCAGCATCTCGTTGCAGCGGTCCAGGTGGCGCAGGTAGGAACGGGTGTAGCCGCCGGTGCAGGCCACGCAGCCGCAGCCCGGCTCGATCGGGTCCATGTCGCGCGCGTACTGGGAATTGCGGATGCGGACGGTGCCGAACGAGGTGAAATAGTGGCCGTTGCGGGCATTGCGGGTCGGCATCACGCAATCGAACATGTCCACGCCACGCGCGACACCCTCGACCAGGTCCTCGGGTCGGCCCACGCCCATCAGGTAGCGCGGACGGTCGGCGGGCAGTTCCGGGTCCAGGTGGTCGAGCATGGCGTTGCGCTCGTCTTCGGGCTCGCCCACGGCCAGGCCGCCAATGGCATAGCCATCAAAACCGATGGCCTGCAGGGCCTCGGCCGAGCGGCTGCGCAGACCGGTGTGAACGCCACCCTGGACGATGCCGAACAGGGCCGCGTCGTTGCCGAGCTCGTCATGCGCGTTGCGGCTGCGCTGGGCCCAGCGCAGGCTCAGCTCCATCGAGCGACGGGCAACGTCCTCGGTGGCCGGGTACGGCGTGCACTCGTCGAAGATCATCACCACGTCCGAGTCGAGCACCTTCTGGATCTTCATGCTCTCCTCCGGGCCCAGGAACACACGGGCGCCGTCGGTCGGCGAGGCGAACGTCACGCCCTGCTCGGTGATCTTGCGGCGGTGGGCCAGCGAGAACACCTGGAAACCACCCGAATCGGTCAGGATCGGGCCATCCCAGCGGCAGAAGCCGTGCAGGCCGCCGTGGTCGGCGATGATGTCCAGGCCCGGACGCAGGTACAGGTGGAAGGTGTTGCCGAGGATGATCTCGGCGCCCAGCGCGCGCACATCGTCCGGCAGGATGCCCTTGACCGAGCCATAGGTTCCCACCGGCATGAAGGCCGGCGTTTCCACCGTGCCACGCGGGAAGGTCAGGCGGCCACGGCGGGCACGGCCGTCGCGGGTCTGGAGCTGGAACTGCAATCGGGACATGGAACGGTCATTCGGGCAAATAGTTGTTCATTGTCTCCCAAAATCGGGCCGGTCGCCCATTCAGGCCTGAATGGGCCTCCATCCGACACCTGCTTGTCGCAATTGGCCTTGGCGGCAGAACACCTTCTTCCTAGTGTGGCCAGCTCCACATGCTGCCACCCCACTCATGCCCTCCCCGCACGACCTTCCCCTGGAAATTGAATGGTCTCCGGACGCACAGACGTCACTCGAGCTTCCTGGCGACCTCTTTCTTCCGAGCGGCCCAGCGAACTACGTAGGCGCAGTGATGTGTCTACGCCTGACGCTGTACTTCAAGGGCGCACACCTGGCCTCCACGAGAGAAAACCTATGCCTTTGCTTCGACGCGTTCCGCGAGCTCGCGGGGGATGCTTTGCAATGGCTCTGGCGCGAGATACCGAAGGACGGCCCACCCCGGCAGCGCGTCAAGGACAGTAAAAATCTGCGCGAAATGATCGAGCCGCTGTCGGAAGACGACCACCTCAGCTTCTGCTACACCAGCGGCGCCAATGCCGAGGACGCTGGAGCTTGGCAGTTCCTTGTTTACGGCAAGCGCGGCTGGCAAACCCGGATGGGC
Source organism: Stenotrophomonas sp. ATs4 (assembly GCF_051861585.1). Taxonomy (NCBI): domain Bacteria; kingdom Pseudomonadati; phylum Pseudomonadota; class Gammaproteobacteria; order Lysobacterales; family Lysobacteraceae; genus Stenotrophomonas; species Stenotrophomonas sp. ATs4. The sequence goes on from NZ_JBLYPK010000010.1 coordinate 60,622, forward strand.
GACGACATGAGTGTCCTCGAGTTGTCGGTCCCGACCGGCCATTTCTCAGGAGAGAAATGCCAATTCATTGAACTGGCGATCAAATGTGCACACTGGTTGAGGGCCGCACATGGGCATGCGGGCTACGCCTTGAATCTGAGCCCAGTGCGCCGAGAGCGCAATGAGCCCATTGAAGCAGTGCTGGCCCAGCGCCTTCCAGGCCTGGATGCGGGGAACGCTGCCCTCCTGGCGAACCGGGCGGAACTCAAGCATCTCAAGTTCAAGACGGTGAGCTGGTTGACCCTACTGGATGACGCCCGGCTGGCAGCGGCTGGAGGGTTTGATCGGCTCCGCAGCGCTCTTCCGGAGCAATATTTCAGGTTCCAGGGGTATGGAAGTGGTGTCTTGATCCAGGCTGGAGCAAGACCCCTCGCCTGCGTTGATGCAGAAGATCCTCGACCCCCTGAATATGTACTGCTCGACCATCAACTCCGGGGTCTCCGACCTGCGTCGGTCGGCAATCTCCATTTCAATCCAAAGTCCGCAGAGCCGAGGCTGATCGGCCGGCTCGCCGATCAGTGGATGCGTCGATTTGAAGTCGATGCTTCTGAGATTCCGATCCACGAAGCAAGACTTGCGCGGCAGCATCCACGCACATACGAATGAGCAAAGGCGAGCAAATGAACAACGACCGAGAGAATCTGGAAAGAATCCTTGGTGGAAAAATCGAGCAACGAGCCGATCGAACCGCCCCGGGTATAAACCCTGTAGCCGGAGTGGAGTTCATCTATTACGAGGATTTCGAAACCAGCCGCGCTTCAAGTCAGTTCCGCAAACTGCTGGACTCTGCTGGCGAGTTCACCGCGAGCAGCGGTGGCATCGTATCGGACAGTTGCCGGATAACCCTGCCCAACGGCCAGTGCTTCCTCGCCCTTTCGTTCCACGGCGATCTGGATGGATGGCGGAAGGCGGTAGAAGCCGGGGCAAGGACCCTGGGCCTTCGCCTAGCCCGTATTCAAGGTGACCATTTGATGGTTTCGGACGGCCAGTCCGTCCCGCTCAGCGAATGCAAGGTGGATTTCGGCTGAGCCACTCCAGCAGATCCAGCCAACGGACCGGCTTAATTCACGCACGGCGCGGGTTGGCTGACTCGGTTGGGATTCATCCACGCATGGCGTGGATCTACTGATTCCAGCGGCAGTAGAGCCACGCCATGCGTGGCTTTCCGCCCATCCAGGTATCGGCAAGTGCGCACCAACGGTGCGCACCCACCACAAGCGGAGGCTGCGACCCTACCCCGCCTGCGGGAACAGCAGCATCGCGTCACCGTAGCTGAAGAAGCGGTAGCGCTGCTCGATCGCGTGCTGGTAGGCCTCGAACACGCGCTCCTTGCCGGCGAACGCAGAGATCATCATCAGCAGCGTGCTTTCCGGCAGATGGAAGTTGGTCACCATCGCGTCGACGCTGCGGATGCGGTAGCCCGGGGTGATGAAGATCTGCGTTTCACCGGCGAACGGCAGCAGTTCGCCATCGCGCATCGCGCTTTCCAGCGCGCGCACCACGGTGGTGCCGACGCCGATCACGCGGCCGCCGCCGGCGCGCGTGCGCCGCACCTGCTGCACCAGCTCGGCGCCGACGTTCAGCCACTCGCGGTGCATCACGTGGTCCTTCAGGTCATTGGCACGCACCGGCTGGAAGGTGCCCGCACCCACATGCAGGGTGACGTGGCCGAAGTCCACGCCCTTGTCTTTCAGCGCAGCCAGCAGCGGTTCGTCGAAATGCAGTCCTGCGGTCGGTGCTGCCACCGCGCCCACTTCGCGTGCGAACACGGTCTGATAGCGCTCACGGTCGTCCATGCCCGGCTCGCGCTGGATATACGGCGGCAGCGGCAGGCGACCGGCGTGCAGCAGCCATTGCTCCAGCGATTCAGGTACATGGAACTGCAGTACGTAGAACTCGCCATCGCGGCCCAGCACCTCGGCTTCGCCACCGGCATCCAGCGCGATGCGGCTGCCGGCCTTCGGCGACTTGCTCGCGCCCACCTGGGCACGGGCCTGCTGGCCACCGAGCAGGCGCTCGATCAGGATCTCGACGCGGCCACCACTGGCCTTCTGCCCGAACAGGCGCGCTGGGATCACCCGGGTGTCGTTGAACACCAGCAGGTCGCCCGGCTGCAGCAGTGACGGCAGGTCGCGCACCTGCAGGTCGGTGAAGGCATCCGGCGCCGGCGGCACCAGCAGCAGGCGGCTTGCGGAGCGTTCAGCCAGGGGCGCCTGCGCGATCAGTTCAGCCGGCAGGTCGTAGTGGAAATCGGACTTCTTCAAGGCAGTGGGCGGCAACAGGTCGACAATGGCGCGCATTGTACGTCCAGCGTCTGCGACCCCGCGTGCTTCGCGGCGAACGTCGCGCAAAATGCTGCTATGCAGCAGGTTTCTGCGGGGTTATCGCGCAAAAAAACAAGTGCTAGCATCGAGTTGGAAGTCCGCTGCACGAGCCTGCCCCAAGCGCGCGTGATGACGCGCGTTTTGCTTTTGAAGACCCGTGCGACCCATTGTTTCAGGAGATCTGCAATGAGCTTCATCGAACGCCTCGCCCCCCTGCGCAACCAGCCCGGCACCCGCCTCACCACCGGCCTGGACGATGCCTCCCTGGCTGCCCTGTCCGCCAGCCACCCGCAGCTGATTGCCGCGGTGGATGCCGCCGCCGAGGAATTCGCGCGCGTGCAGGCCGACCTGGGGCCGCTGCTGGCACAGGACGAACAGGCGCAGATCGACGCGATGCAGGACGGTTTCGTCAATTTCTACGCCGATGATGCGGTGACCCCATATGTGGCGCTGGCCGCGCGCGGCCCGTGGGTGGTCACCCTGAAGGGCGCCGTGCTGTACGACGCCGGCGGCTACGGCATGCTCGGCTTCGGGCACACCCCGGATGCTGTGCTGGAGGCAATGGCCCGCCCGCAGGTGATGGCCAACATCATGACCCCCAGCCTGTCGCAGCAGCGCTTCATCACCGCCTTGCGCGCCGAGATCGGCCACCGTCGCGGCGGCTGCCCGTTCACCCGTTTCATGTGCCTGAATTCAGGTTCCGAGGCGGTCGGCCTGGCCGCGCGCATCGCCGACGTCAATGCCAAGCTGCAGACCGACGCAGGTGCCCGCCACGCCGGCGCTGCGATCAAGCGCGTGGTGATCAAGGGCAGTTTCCATGGCCGTACCGACCGCCCCGCCCTGTATTCGGATTCCAGCCGCAAGAGCTACATGCAGCACCTGGCCAGCTACCGTGGCGAGGACTCGGTGATCACCGTGGCACCCTACGATGAGGCCGGCCTGCGCAAGGTGTTCGAGGACGCCGCACGCAACCAGTGGTTCATCGAGGCGGTGTTCCTGGAGCCGGTGATGGGCGAAGGCGATCCGGGCCGTTCGGTGCCGCCGGCGTTCTATGCCGTGGCCCGCGAACTGACCCGTGCGCATGGCAGCCTGCTGCTGCTCGACTCGATCCAGGCCGGGCTGCGTGCGCATGGCGTGCTCTCGGTGGTCGATTACCCGGGCTTCGAAGGCCTGGACCCGCCGGACATGGAGACCTACTCCAAGGCCCTCAACGCCGCGCAGTACCCGCTGTCGGTGCTGGCGGTGACCGAGCATGCCGCGCAGCTGTACCGCAAGGGCATCTACGGCAACACCATGACCAGCAACCCGCGTGCGCTGGACGTGGCCTGCGCCACCCTGGCCCAGCTGACCCCGCAGGTGCGTGCCAATATCGCCGAGCGCGGTGCCGAGGCGGTGCGCAAGCTGGAGCAGCTCAAGGGTGAACTGGGCGGCCTGATCACCAAGGTACAGGGCACCGGCCTGCTGTTCTCCTGCGAGCTGGCCCCGCAGTTCAAGTGCTACGGCACCAATTCCACCGAAGAATGGCTGCGCCAGCACGGCATCAACGTGATCCACGGCGGCGAGAACTCGCTGCGCTTCACCCCGCACTTCGGCATGGACAGCGAGGAGCTGGAGCTGCTGGTGGGGATGGTCGGCCGCGCCCTGCGTGAAGGCCCACGCCGCGAACAGGCCGCTGCCGCGTAAGCCTGGCTCGGTGTTTGTAGAGTCGAGCTTGCTCGACTCAGCCTTTGCCGCGATCTGAACGAAGAGCAGCCGAGCATGGCTCGGCTCTACGGAAGGGCCCATAATCCAAGGACACCCCGTCCACTGACCGCTCTGCGGTCGGCGACGGGGCGTTTTCGTTTCCGGCCAAGAGACAGGAAGATCCATGAAGTCGATCTGTGTGTACTGTGGTTCCAACGCTGGCAGCAAGCCGGCCTATACCGAGCGCGCCCTTGCCCTGGGTGACCGTATTGCCCGCGATGGGATGCGCCTTGTGTACGGCGGCGGCAACGTCGGCCTGATGGGAACCGTGGCCAATGCCGTGCTCGCTGCCGGCGGCGAAGTGACCGGTGTGATCCCGCGCCAGCTGGCCGACTGGGAAGTGGCGCACCGCGGCCTGACCGAACTAGAGATCGTCGGTTCGATGCATGAGCGAAAGTCGCGCATGTTCGATCTGGCCGATGGCTTCGTCACCCTGCCCGGTGGCTTCGGCACCATGGAAGAGATCTTCGAGATGCTGACCTGGCGCCAGCTGGGCATCGGCAACAAGCCGTGCGCGTTCCTCGACGTGGAAGGCTTCTACGCACCGCTGATCGGCATGATCGATCGCATGGTGGAAGAGCGCTTCCTGCACCCGGACCAGCGCCAGGACCTGTGGTACGGCTCGGACATCGAAGAAATGCTGGCGTGGATGAAGAACTACCAGCCGGCCCAGGCCTCGAAATGGATTGACGAGAAGCGCCGCGCCGCCCTGCGATGAGCGCATGCACGCGGTGGCTCAGGCCGCCGCGTGCGACCACGGGGCGGGCCGCCCCAGCAGATAGCCCTGGCCGTAATCGCAGCCGAGTTCGCGCAAGGTCTGCTGCTGCGCCTCGGTTTCGATACCTTCGCCGATGGTCTCGATGCCCAGCGTGCGCGCCAGTGACAGCACGCCCTCGACCAGTGCGCGCGTGCTCTGCACTTCCGGTCCGTGCAGCCCCGCAATGAAGCTCTGGTCGATCTTCAGCGTACTGATCGGGAAACGGTGCAGGTAGGACAGCGCGGAGAAGCCGGTACCGAAATCGTCCAGCTGCACCTGGATGCCGCGCTCGCGCAGCCCCTGCAGGATACGCAGCGTATGCGGGCCGTCATCCAGCAGCGCGACCTCGGTGATCTCCAGCCGCAGCCGCTGCGGATCGGCACCGTATGCATCCAGCAGGCCGAACAGGCGGCCGCTGAACTCCGCAGAGCGGAAATGACGCGGTGACACGTTCACCGACACATAGCTGTGCCCGCGTTCGGCCAGGCCGGCGATGACCTGTTCGTAGATCAGCCAGTCGACCTGTTCGATCAATCCGCTCTCCTCGCCCAACTCAAGGAAAGCGCCTGGCAGCAACAGGCCACGGCGTTCGTGCTGCCAGCGCAGCAGTGCCTCGTGGCCGACCACCTCGCCATCGGACAGGCGCACGATCGGTTGATAGAACGGCACGAAGTCGTGGTTGTTGATCGCACGGCGCAGATCGGCTTCCAGATCAAGGCTGCGCATGGCCTGCTCGCGCATGTCCTCGTCGAAGATCGCGCAACGATCATGACCCTGCGCCTTGGCCCGGTACATCGCCGCATCCGCGTCGCGCAGCAGCTCCTCACCGGTCCGGTAGCGCGGGTTCCACAAGGCAATGCCGAGGCTGCCGGACGGGAACAGTTCACGTCCGGCAATCCACATCGATTCCTGCAACGCCAGCAGCAGGCGCTGGCCGAAGTCCAACGCCTGCGCCAGGCCCTGCGGGCACTGCAGCAACACTGCAAACTCGTCACCGCCCAGCCGGGCCACCACGTCCTCGGTGCCGGCCATCGACACGATGCGCTTGGCCACTTCCACCAGCATGCGATCGCCGGCGGCATGGCCGATGCTGTCGTTGACCAGCTTGAAGCGGTCCAGATCGAGGAACAGCACGGCGAACACCGGTCCGCCCTCGCGCCGGGCCAGCGCCAGCGCATCCTGCAAGCGGTCCAGCAGATGCAGGCGGTTGGGCAGGCCGGTCAGGGCATCGTGCATGGCCTGATGGGTCAGGCGCTGCTCGGCACGCAGGCGCTCGCCGATCTGGCCGAGCAGTTTCTCGTTGACCTCGGCCAGCTCGCGGGTGCGCTCTTCCACGCGCTTTTCCAGCTCGGCATGCGCCGAACGCAGGCGTTGCTGGTCGCGCTGGCGGGCCAGCCCGGTGCCGATGTTCTGCGCGACGAAGGTCAGCAGGCGCTGGTCATGCACGCTGAAGGTGATGTTCTCGCTGTAGCTCTGCACCACGATGGCGCCGACCACTTCGTCATCGCGCAACAGCGGCACGCCCAGCCAGCAATGCGAACGCGCACCGGATTCGCGTACCTCGCCATTGGCCAGCAGCGCATCGATCTGCGCGCGTGACGCCAACAGCGGTCGCCGGTTGCGGACCACGTATTCGGTCAGGCCACGGCTGAACGGCCGTGGCGCGCGGCTGGCATTGTGCTCGTCCACCGAATAGACGAAATCCAGGCCATTGCCGGCCGGGTTGACCAGCGCGATATAGAAATTCCGTGCATCGAGCAGGCGCCCGACCACCCCATGCACCTGCCCGTAGAACTGGGCCAGGCTGTCGGCCGACATCGCCATCTCGGCAATGTTGTACAACGCGGTCTGCAGCTGTTCGGCCCGGCGGCGCTCGGCCACTTCGTCCTGCAGGTTGTGGTTGGCACGCTGCAGTTGCTGGGTACGGCGCTCCACCTGCTGTTCCAGCCGCACCTGCGCCTGACGCCGGTCCATCGCGGTCTGCACGTGCTGTGCCACGAAACCCAGCAGGGCGCGTTCGGCCTCGCCATAGCGGTCGGCCTGCACATAGCTCTGCACCACGATGGCGCCACACACGCGGCCATCGCGCAGCATCGGCACGCCCAGCCAGTCGCGGCTTTCCGGGCCACGTTGCGGATCGTGCTCCTGTTCGACCACCCGCGCCAGCAGCTCCCGCGAGGGGCCACTCAGCGGCCGGCCATGGCGCAGCAGCGCCACGGTCAGGCTGCGCGGCATCTCGCTGGCGGCATGGCTCTGCGAAGGGTCGGCAACAAAATCGTCGACCTGATCGGCGAAGTACAGGAAACGGATCTGGTCGTGCACGTCGTCGTACTCGACGATGTAGCAGTTCTCCGCATACATCAGCGTGCCCAGCACACCATGCACGTGGCGCAGCATCTCGCCCATTTCCAGGTCGGCACCGGCCAGATCGGCGATCTGGAACAGCGCCTGCTGCAGCCGCTCGGCTTCTTCCAGTGCCTTGATCTGCCCGGCCTGGCGGCCGCGCTGCAGGGCCAGCTCCATCGCCTGCCGCGCCAGCCCCCACCAGGCCGGCGACGGTATCGCGCCTTCCACCGACAGCAGCAGGCGCGCGCCGTCATATTCCCAACCATGCTGGCCATCGCCGGCACCCACCGCCGACAGCCGGTGCCCGGCGGCGACAGGTGTTGGCCAGCCGCCCTGGCCATGGCCCAGCTGCGGGTCGTCCCAGCCAACCCGGACCACGGCGGTTTCAGGCAAAAGCGCATGCAACGCGCGCACCAGCGCCGTGCTCAGCACGACCTCGTGTGATGGCTCTTCCGCCGGTTCAGCATGCGTGGACAAATGACAATCTCTTGGCGCCGTCTGTGCGTCGCCTCCCCTGAGCCGCCGAGCATAGCGCGCCACCCGGGGGGCAATGGAAGCCCGTAAACCCCGAATCGTGCGCCCGTACGTTTTTCCTGCTGACCGTAGCCCCTTCCGAGCCATGAACCTCGCCCTGCACGCCCTCCCCACCGGCTATGCGCCATCGCCCGCAGGCCTTACCCTGTACGCCGTGGAAGCCAGCGCACTGCCAACCGATGAAGCCTTGATGCTGGCCTGGGCCGGTGGCGACCTGCGTGCGTTCGAAAGCCTGTATGCGCGCCATCGCAAGCGCCTGTTCGGCTTCCTGCTGCGGCAACTGCGCGACACCGCGCTGGCCGAGGAGATCTTCCAGGATGTGTGGCAACGGGTGATCAGCGCCCGCGCCGGCTGGCAGCCCGAGGCGGCATTCAGCACGTGGCTGTTCCGCATCGCCCACAACCGCTTGAACGACCATTGGCGCGCCGCCCGCCATCGCCCCGCCGCACCGGCTGATGCCGACCTGCGCCTGGCGGCGATCGAGGATGGGCAGACCCCGGAAGCCGAGCTTTCCGAATTCGAACAGCGTCGCCGCATCCAACTGGCGATGGAACAACTGCCGCCCGAGCAGCGCGAAGTGCTGCAACTGCGGCTGGATCAGGAACTGAGCCTTGAGGAGATCGGCCAGATCACCGGCGTAGGCCGGGAAACCGTGAAATCGCGGCTGCGCTATGCGATGGACAAGCTGCGTGCGGGATTGAACGCATGAACCGAGACGAACCCCTGACGCCAGAAGAACGCGAGCTGGCCCAGCTGCTCGGCCGTCGCGCCGAGCAGGCGCCGCCGGCCGCACTGGATGCCACCATCCTGGCCGCGGCACGTGCCGCCGTGGATGCGCCGGCCACCGATGCCGTTGCCTCGCCTGACGCCCCCCGCGCGCGCCGCGTGCGTCCGCGCTGGCCGGCGGTGTTCGGTATCGCCGCATCGATGGTGTTCGCGATCGGCATCGCCTGGCAGCTGCGCCCGGAACCGCCGCCGGTTCCAGCGGGTGAGGCCGCTGTTGCTGCGGCACCGGCTGCGGCAGAAGACGTCGTGGCTGCCGACCAGTCCGCTGAGAGCAGTGCAGCTGACAGCGCTGTGGCGGCTGCAGAACCGGCCGCTGCGCCCGCAGCACCCGAGGCAGCCCCTGTTGCCGCTGCGCCGGCACCGGCCATCGCACGCGCGCCCATGCCTGCGCCGGCCGAGACCGCTGAAGCGCCGACCCAGGCTGCACGTTCGATGGCTGCGGATGCGGCCGCCGATACCTCCTTTGCGGCCCTCCCGCCCGCTCCGGCCGCAGCGCCGGCAGCAGCACCGCCTGCGCCACCTGCACCCGCCGCCTACTCGGCACCCGCACCGGCATTCGCGCCGACAGCGTCCGGGGCACTGAAAGCACGCACGGCTGCGGCACCGGCAGCCAATGCCGCCGAGATCGAGCGGGCGCAGGCGCTGGATCGGGTAGAGATCACCTCGATGAAGCGCGAGGCTGCCAGCCGCTCGGCACCGGGCGTCATGCGCCGCGGCAGCGATGCTGGTTTGAGTGCGGACACGGTGCAGGCCGAGGTGGCTGCCGACGCCCGGCTGCCACGGCGGCAGTGGCTGCAGAAGATCCGCGAACGCCGCGACGAAGGCCAGCGCGACCTCGCCCGGGCCAGCCTGGAGCGCTACATCCAGCAGTACCCGGAATCGCGCCTGCCACGTGACCTGCGCCCGCTGCTGGACGACTGAGCCGGACCGGGGCACGCAGCAACCCCGTAGAATGGTGGGGATGCCCGATACCCTCGTCCAACCGGTCAGCCACACGCTGGAAGTCAAGCACAGCCGCTTCATCGCCCTTGCCGCACCGATCGATGACGGCGCGGCAGCGATGGCATTCCTGCAGCAGGTTGCGGTGGCCGATGCCACCCACAACTGCTGGGCCTACCGGCACGGACAGGATTACCGCTCCAGCGATGACGGCGAGCCCGCAGGCACCGCGGGGCGCCCCATCCTGGCCGCCATCGACGGCCAGGGCTTCGACCGGGTGATGGTGGTAGTGACGCGCTGGTTCGGCGGCATCAAGCTCGGTGCGGGCGGCCTGGTGCGCGCCTACGGTGGTGCGGCGGCCGAATGCCTGCGTACTGCGCCGCGGCTGCCGCTGGTGGCGATGGCCCGGTTGCGGCTGCTGGCCGGGTTCGAGGATCTGGGTACCCTGCACGCCAGCCTGCCCGCCTTCGCCGCGGAAAAGCGCGATGAACAGTTCGATGCCGACGGTGTGTGCCTGCGGGTCGAATTGCCTGCCGATCAGGTCGACGCATTGAAAATCCGCCTGCGCGACGCCACCCGTGACCGTATCCGCATACAAGATGACGACCAGGATGACTGACAAGGACGACGCCCCCGCTTCGACCCCGCCGCTGCGCCGCCTCGGCAGCCTGCGTACGCTATGGCCGTTCGTGCGCCGCCACAGCGGCCTGTTCACGGCGTGGCTGCTGGCCCTGGCCGTGTCTTCGGCGGCAACACTGAGCCTGCCACCGGCAGTGAAGCAGATGATCGACCACGGCTTCACCAGTGGCGGCCAGATCAACCGCGCGTTCGCCCTGCTGATGCTGGTGGCGGTGGTCATGGCACTGGGCACGGCGGCGCGCTTCTACTTCGTTTCGCTGCTGGGCGAAAAAGTGGTGGCCGACCTGCGCAGCCAGCTGTACGCCCACCTCATCCACCTGGGCGCTGGCTTCCACGACCGCAGCCGTAGTGGTGAACTGGTTTCGCGCCTGACCGCAGACACCGAACTGCTGCGCAGCGTGGTCGGCTCGACCATGTCGGTGGCCCTGCGCAGCACGGTCACCGTGATCGGCAGCCTGGCGATGCTGTTCGTCACCAGCCCGCGGCTGGCGGCGTGGTCGCTGCTGGGCATCCCGTTGGCGGTGCTGCCGATCATCATCGGCGCGCGCAAGCTGCGCACGGTGGCACGCAACAGCCAGGACCGCATCGCCGACGCCAACAGCCTGGCCAGCGAAACCCTGGGCGCGGTGCGCACGGTGCAGGCGCACGCGCGCGAGCCGTACGAGCGTGGTCGCTTCGACACGGCCCTGGGCGATGCCATCGCTGCCGCGCGCCGTCGCATCGGTGCACAGTCGCTGGTGACTGCCAGCGCCATCCTGCTGGTGTTTGGTGCCATCGTTGGCGTGTTGTGGCTGGGTGCGCACGACGTCATCGACGGTCGCCTCAGCGCCGGCACGCTGGGCCAGTTCGTGCTGTATGCACTGATCGGCGGTGGTTCAGTCGGCGCGCTGGCCGAAGTGTGGAACGAGCTGCAGCGCGCGGCTGGCGGCATGGGCCGCATCGGCGAGCTGCTGCAGGAAGACATCGAGATCCGCGCACCGGCACAGCCACACGCGTTGCCGCGGCCATTGCGCGGCGAGATCCAGTTCGACGACGTGGTGTTCCACTACCCGCAGCGGCCGGACCAGGCAGCGCTGGACCACTTCAATCTGCATGTGCGCCCGGGCGAGACCGTGGCCCTTGTCGGCCCCTCAGGTGCCGGCAAGAGTACGGTGCTGTCGATGCTGCTGCGTTTCCACGATCCGGCCGCTGGACGCATCTGCGTTGACGGTATCGATGTCCGCGAGGTCGATCCGGCCGAGCTGCGCGACCAGCTGGCGCTGGTGCCGCAGCAGCCCACCCTGTTCGCGGCGAGCGCGCGCGACAACATCCGCTATGGCCGCCTGCAGGCCAGCGACGCCGAGGTCGAGGACGCCGCACGCGCCGCCGAGGCTGACGGCTTCCTGCGTGCGTTGCCGCAGGGCTATGACAGCGAACTGGGCGAACGCGGTGCCCGCCTGTCCGGCGGCCAGCAGCAGCGTGTGGCGATCGCCCGTGCGCTGCTGAAGGACGCGCCGATCCTGCTGCTGGACGAAGCCACCAGCGCGCTGGACGCGCAGAGCGAGCATGGTGTGCAGCAGGCGCTGGAGCGCTTGATGGCAGGCCGGACCACGCTGGTCATCGCGCACCGCCTGGCCACCGTGCTCAAGGCCGACCGCATCGTGGTGATGGACCAGGGCCGCATCGTGGCCGAGGGAACGCACGCGCAGCTGCTGGCCGAAGGCGGTCTGTACGCTGAACTGGCAAGGCTGCAGTTCATCGATTGATGACGGCCCGCTAACATCGGCCGGACCAAGCTGGCCTCGCATCAGCAGCATCCGCTGAAGGAGGTAGACGATGTCGTTCCGACAGTTTCCTGCAGTCGACAGCAATGGCGACAGCCACATCATCATCGAGTTCAAGCCCGAGGCGAATGGCAGCGGGCACAGTTCCGAAACCACGCCACGCTATGAACTGGATGATGGACGGCCGCTGGTGCGCGATGGTCGCGAGTTCACCACCAGTGGCGGTGAGCTGCGGCTGATGATCTGAGGTTCGCCGGGCACGGCCCGGCGCTACCGGATTCCGCATCGCCCCGCTCTGGTAGGCGTCGACCTTGGTCGACACGCTTTTTGCCAACGGCAGTCGAGCATGGCTCGACTCTACAAAGAGCGTGACCAATTTTTGATCAACCATCTTGACAGCCTTGCCTGCCAAGGGCTGCACGCGGTTATCCACACGTTTGCTCAGAAACCATCCACACCGCCTGTGGATGAATGCGATCAGCCCAGCACCCGCCCGATGCCACTGGCGTCCACTTCTGCTGCCGCGCGCGCCATTGCCGCCGGGTCGCTGCCCTCCACGAACCCGATACGGAAATGCACTTCGCCGCCCGGTGTGCGCGACGAATGGATCGAAGCCAGGCTGATGCGGTGCTGCTCGAACACGTTCAGCAACTCTCGCAACGAACCGGGTCGATCTTCCGGCAGGTGCACCGACAACGCGTTGCGTTCGGTCAGGTCGGCCAACAGGTAACCCACGCGTTCGAAGGTGTAGTTGCCGTCGGCCACGGCCTGCTCGCCGAACGCGCTGCGATTGGCCGACAACAGCTGCTCACGGAATGCATGGCGTGCGCTGTCGTCGCCCTGCCCCACCTGCGCCTGCAAGGCCTGCAGTTGACCGACCAGTCGCTCCAGCATCGGCGCCACGTACGGGTTGCCGAACTGGATGTCTTCGTAGATCGCGGGGTTCAGCGACAGGATGCGCGAAATGATCGCGGTATCCAGCTCGAACGACGCCGAACGGTACGGCATCATCGCGGCCAGATCGCCCAGCTGCGGCTGATACTGGCGCAGTACGCCGGCCTGGGCCAGGTGGGTGGCATGCACCATCGCCTGCACCAGCGCCATCATCTGATCGTGATGCTGTGGCGTGGCGCGCACGCACTCGGCCTGCAGCGCGGCGCACAGTGCTTCAACCCACGGCTGCCAGTGCTGCAGCCGCGCCTCGCAGACCACCATCACCCGGCCCTTCAGGGTCGGCGCCTTCGGCGGTGCGGTCATCGGGTGCAACCCGACCACTTCGGCCTGCGAGGCCAGCATCGCCTGCACAGGTGCATCCTTCACCGAGGTCACATCCAGCCACAGCCGGCCCTGCTCGCGGCCGGCCGATTGCCGCACGTACTCGGCGATCAGCGCCGGCGTATGCCGGATCGGTGCCGAGAACACCAGCACATCGGCCTGTGCCAGCAGCTGTTCCGGCGTATGCGAGTCCGGATCGGCCGGGTCGTGACCGATTACCTGCAGCTGCATGTGCTGCTGGAAGAAGCGGGTCAGCCAGCGCCCGTAGGCGCCGGCGCTGCCGACGATGCCGACCGTGCGCGGCGTGCGTTCGAGCAGGCCGCTCATGCCACGCGTTCGGCGCGGAAGCGCGTCCCCTCGGCCAGCGCGGCGGGCGCTGCGGCGATAACGTCGAATTCCTCGAAGCCGTTGTCCAGGGTCGCTTCCAGCGCCGCATGGGTACCGGCGATAGCGCGCGAGATCGCCTGCTGCATCGACTCACCGCGCAGCAGGAACGACACCACCAATGACATCAGCACGTCGCCGGTGCCGGCCACATCCACCGGCAGCAGCGGCGAGGTCCAGCGCCAGGTTTCCTCGCGACCGACCGCCAGGGTCACCAGCTCACCCGGGTTGCCGCCCACGCTGTGCGCGATCACCCAGTGCGGACCGCGGCCCAGCAGCGTGCGTGCGGCAGCGATGGCATCGGCTTCGGCCAGCGCCGGCATGCCGGTCAGGCGGTTCAATTCGAAGGCGTTCGGGGTCACCAGCCAGGCATGCGGCAACAGGCGCTCGGCGAAGATCGCCTCCAGGCCGGGTTCCACGTAGGGCCCGGTATGGGTATCGCCGATCACCGGGTCCAGGCAGTAACGCAGTTGCGGGCAGGCCGGCAGGATTTCATCCAGCCAGTCGGCGAACGCGGCACCGTTGGCGGTGCTGCCGAAGTAGCCGGACACCAGCATCTTCGCCCGCTGCGGCAGGCCACGCTCGCGGGTACCCAGCAGCAGGTCGGCGAACCAGTCGGCAGGCAGCACCCGGCCACGCGTGGTGTCGTAGAACGGCGCATTGCTGAGCAGCACGGTCGGGATTTCCGCTACGCGCACTCCGAGTGCGCGCATCGGCGGGACGGCGGCGCTGTTGCCTGCGTGGCCGTAGACCAGTTGCGATTGGACCGAGATGACATCGATCGGCGAGGGCCCGTCCGGCCGCTGGCGGCGGCCGTGGACCAGGTGGTTGTCAAGGGATTCGCTCATGCCCGCATTCTACGCCCGGTGGAGGGTTCGGCAGGGCTGCGCCCTGCACCTGCTCAATGCAACGGCAACGGCAACGGCCAAAGCCAAAGCCAAAGCGGCATTCCGTGGGGTGGTGGGGCGGTGTCGGATTGCGGGGACGCCGCAAGTACGTCCTTGTAGGCTTGGCAGCCGCATCCATGCGGCTGACACCCCGCAATCCGACACCGCCCCACCTTCGACAGGTTCACGCGGCTGTTGGTAACTGCGGCTGTCGTTCCGCGCGGCTGTTGGTAGGTGCCGACCTTGGTCGACACATCTGTCAGATATCGAATGAATTCATCCACGCATGGCGTGGATCTACCGTGTCGACCAAGGTCGACACCCACCAGAGCAGAGTGCTGCTCCAACAGATCGCGGCCAACTGTCGAAGGCGGGGTGGGTCCGGTTGAGGGGGCGTGAGCCGCATGGATGCGGCGACCGAGCTTACATGGACGTACTTGCAGCGTCCCCCTCAACCGGACCCACCCCGCCAACCCACGGATAGCCAGCTTCTGCTGTTGACGTTGACATTGCTTCGGCAGGTGCAGGGCTGCAAGCCCTGCAAAAGCCCCCCCTCAGTGAGCAGCAGGTCGCGACGGCGGCAACCACGCTGCCACGATGCCCAACAGCGGCAGGAACGCGGTCAGCTGGTAGACGTACTCGATGCTGGTCTTGTCCGCCAGCAGGCCGAGCACAGCGGCACCCAGTCCGCCCATGCCGAACGCAAACCCGAAGAACAGCCCCGACACCATGCCGATGCGGTGCGGCATCATTTCCTGCGCGTAGACCACGATCGCCGAGAACGCCGAGGACAGGACGAAGCCGATCAACACTGCAAGCACCGTGGTCCAGAACAGATCGGCATGCGGCAGCATCAACGCGAACGGTGCAACACCCAGGATGGAGGTCCAGATGATCGGCTTCCGGCCAATGCGGTCACCCAGCGGGCCGCCGAGGAAGCCACCTGCGGCCGACGCCACGAGGAACGCGAACAGGTGCAGCTGTGCCTGTGCCACCGGAATGCCGAAATGGTGGATCAGGTAGAAGGTGAAGTAGCTGCCGATGCTGGCCATGTAGAAGTACTTGCTGAAGATCAGCACCAGCAGGATCGCCAGCACCTTGGCGACGGTGCGCGACGGGTGCCGAGGTGCCATCGTTGCAGTGCTGGCCGGGCGTGGTGTGCCGAGGTGCAGTGCGTACCAGCGGCCGACATAGGTCAACAGGCCGATGCCGATCAGGGCGGCGCCGGCAAACCACGAGGCCGCGCGCTGGCCATACGGCACGATCACTGCCGCTGCGATCAGCGGGCCCAACGCAGTGCCGAAGTTGCCGCCGACCTGGAACACCGACTGCGCGAAACCATGACGGCCACCCGAGGCCAGCCGTGCAATGCGCGAGGCCTCGGGGTGGAAGATGGCCGAACCGATGCCGACCATCGCCGCGGCCAGCAGCACCATCGTGTAGTTCGGCGCGAAGCCGAGCAGCAGCATGCCGCACAGGGTCGAGGCCATGCCGATCGGCAGCGAGTACGGCGCAGGACGGCGGTCGGTTGCAATACCGATCAGCGGCTGGAAGATCGAAGCGGTGAGCTGGTAGGTCAGCGTGATGAGGCCGATCTGGGTGAAGCTGAGGTTGAAGCCGCCCTTGATCACCGGATAGATGGCCAGGATCAGCGACTGCATCATGTCGTTGACGACATGCGAGGTGGAGATGGCGGCCAGCACGCCGGGAGCCACCGGGCGTGAGGTCGTTGCGGGGGAAGCCAGGGTCGACATGGACGCAGTCAGGTTGGGGGCGAGCCACGCATGCTACGGTTGCCCCCCTCCTCCCTTCTGCCGCGTTCGGGTCATGGCCTATCGCAAAAAGGACATTGCCAGCGATGTCGATCCGGCCGCGCCGTGGCGGGACGTGCCGCAGCACCGCCCGGTCACCTATCGGGTCACCCAGTACCCGGCCGGTACCCACATCGCGGGGCACAAGCATCAGCGCCACCAGCTGGTCTATGCCATGTCGGGATTGATGGTGGTGCGCTCGGAGGTGGGTCGCTGGGTGGTGCCCTCGACCCGCGCGATCTGGATGCCGGCGGGCATGGTGCACGCGGTGGACTGCATCGCCGCCGTGCACATGCGCAGCCTCTACATAGAGCCATCGTTCGCCCCGCAATTGCCGGCCGAACCGTTCGCGGTGCTGGTGGCACCGCTGCTGCGGGAACTGCTGCAGGCGGCCACGCTGATCAAGGGTGAGCACGTCGAAGACAGCCGCGATGGCCGCGTGGTGCGCCTGCTGCTGGACGAACTGCACCGGATGGACGCGCTGCCGCTGCATCTGCCGGAACCCTCCGATCCCCGCCTGCGGAAGATCTGCCTGCACATCCAGAAGCATCCTGCCGATGACGCCACGCTGCAGGACTGGGCGCAGGCACTGCAGGTGGATGTGAAAACCATCCAGCGCCATTTCGCCAGCGAACTGGGCATGACCTTCGGGCAGTGGCGGCAGCAGGCACGACTGCTGGCAGCGATGGAGCAACTCGCGCTTGGCGACAAGGTCATCGATGTCGCGCTGGCGACGGGCTACGACAGCCCGAGTGCGTTCACCAGCATGTTCAAGCGGCAGCTGGGGCAGACACCGGCGGCATTTTTCCGTTGATGCCAGGCACCGCGTATCCACGCATGGCGGGATCCACCGGCGCTTTGCGGAATTGATTGAATGGCCGCAAACGAAAACGCCGGGCATGGCCCGGCGCTACCGTTGTACGTTACTGCTGAAGAACTCAGGATGTCATCCGATCCCAGAAGCCCTTCACGCCATCGATGAAGGTGGCCGACTTCGGCGAGTGCTTGCGCGCATCCTCACCGTTGAACGTGGCCTCGAACTGCTCCAGCAGCTTGCGCTGGTCGCTGGTGAGGTTGACCGGGGTCTCCACCACCACGCGGCAGTACAGGTCGCCTTCGCTGCGGCTGCGCACCGAACGCACACCCTTGCCACGCAGGCGGAACAGCTTGCCGGTCTGGGTTTCGGCCGGGATGCGGATTTCCGCTTCACCGCCGAGGGTAGCCACGCGGACGGTGTCGCCCAGTGCGGCCTGCGAGATGCGAATCGGCACTTCGCAGTGCAGGTCGTCGCCATCGCGCTGGAAGATGTCGTGCTCACGCACGCGCACTTCCACGTACAGATCGCCCGGCGGCGTACCGGCCGGACCGGCCTCGCCTTCGCCGGACAGGCGGATGCGGTCGCCGGTGTCCACGCCCGCCGGCACCTTCACCGACAGCACCTTGTCTTCCTCCACACGGCCGTTGCCGTGGCAGGTCTTGCAGGGCTTGGCGATGATCTGGCCACGGCCGCCGCAGTTGTGGCAGGCCTGCTGCATGGCGAAGATGCCGCGCTGGATGCGCACCTGGCCACGCCCGTGGCAGACGTTGCAGGTTTCCACCTTGCCGTCTTCCGAGCCGCTGCCATCACAGTCGCCACATTCGGCCAGAGTCGGAATCTCGATGCGGCGTTCAACGCCACGCACCGCTTCTTCCAGATCCAGCTCCATCACGTAACCGATGTCGGCACCACGGCGGGCCTGGCGCGGGCCACCGCCGCCGGCACCACCGAAGATGTTGCCGAAGATATCGCCAAAGATATCGTTCATGTCCGGGCCACCCGGACCACCGCCGCCACCGCCCATGCCGTGCTCGAACGCGGCGTGGCCGTGGGCATCGTACATGCGGCGCTTGTTGCCGTCGGACAGCGTTTCGTAGGCTTCCTTGCACTCCTTGAAGGAGGCTTCGGCCGCCGCATCACCCGGGTTGCGGTCCGGGTGGAACTTCATCGCGCAACGGCGGTAAGCCTTCTTCAGCTCTTCGTCGGTGGCGGTGCGGGCAACGCCCAGCACTTCGTAGTAATCGCGCTTGCTCATATCGTGGATCGCATTCCGGAAAGTCGGGATTCGTCAAAGCGGAAGAGCGGAACCAGGTCCGCTCTTGCGTCGGGCGCCCCGACACGCCAGAAGGCGGTCAGGACCCTGATACGACAACGGGACGCTGGCAAGCAGCGTCCCGCGTCGGTCCGGATCAGGACTTCTTGTCGTCCTTGACTTCGGTGAACTCAGCGTCCACCACGTCATCCTGGGCCTTGCCCGCGTTACCGGCATCGGCACCCGGGGCTGCACCGCCCTGGTCGGCCGAAGCAGCGGCGAACAGTGCCTGGCCGGCTTCTTCCAGTGCCTTCGACTTGGCTTCGATCTGTGCCTTGTCGTCACCCTTCATCGCGGTCTCCAGATCGGCCAGTGCCGCCTCAACCTTGCCGATCACTTCGCCGCCGACCTTGCTGCCGTGCTCGGTGATCGCGCTGCGGGTGCCGTGGATCAAGGCGTCGGCCTGGTTGCGGGCCTGCACCAGCTCCTGGAACTTCTTGTCTTCTTCGCGGTTGGCTTCCGCGTCGGCAACCATGCGTGCGATCTCTTCCTCGGACAGACCCGAACCGGCCTTGATCTCGACCTTCTGTTCCTTGTTGGTCTTCTTGTCCTTGGCCGACACGTGCAGGATGCCGTTGGCGTCGATGTCGAAGGACACCTCCACCTGCGGCAGGCCGCGCGGCGCCGGCTCGATGCCGGACAGGTCGAACTTGGCCAGCGACTTGTTGAAGCGGGCCTGTTCGCGCTCACCCTGCAGCACGTGCACGGTCACCGCCGACTGATTGTCCTCGGCAGTGGAGAACACCTGCGAGGCCTTGGTCGGGATGGTGGTGTTCTTTTCGATGATCTTGGTGAACACGCCGCCCATGGTTTCGATACCCAGCGACAGCGGGGTCACGTCCAGCAGCAGCACGTCCTTGACGTCGCCGCCCAGCACGCCGCCCTGGATCGCCGCACCCAGTGCCACGGCTTCGTCCGGGTTGACGTCCTTGCGCGGTTCCTTGCCGAAGAACTCGGTCACCGCCTGCTGCACCTTCGGCATGCGGGTCTGGCCACCGACCAGGATCACTTCGCTGATGTCGCTCGAACGCAGGCCGGCGTCATTCAACGCAACGCGGCACGGCTCGATCGACTTCTTGATCAGCTCTTCCACCAGCGACTCCAGCTTGGCGCGGGTCAGCTTGATGTTCAGGTGCTTCGGACCCGAGGCGTCAGCGGTGACATACGGCAGGTTCACTTCGGTCTGCTGGGCGCTGGAGAGCTCGATCTTGGCGCGCTCGGCAGCATCCTTCAGGCGCTGCAGGGCCAGCGGATCCTTGCGCAGGTCGATGCCCTGGTCCTTGTTGAACTCTTCAACCAGGTACTCGATGACGCGGTTGTCGAAATCTTCGCCGCCCAGGAAGGTGTCGCCGTTGGTGGCCAGCACTTCGAACTGCTTTTCACCATCGACGTTGGCGATCTCGATCACCGAGACGTCGAAGGTGCCGCCGCCCAGGTCGTACACCACGATCTTGCGATCCTTGTTGTCACCCTTGTCCAGGCCATAGGCCAGCGCGGCCGCGGTCGGCTCGTTGATGATGCGCTTGACGTCCAGACCGGCGATGCGGCCGGCGTCCTTGGTCGCCTGGCGCTGGCTGTCGTTGAAGTAGGCCGGCACGGTGATGACCGCTTCGGTGACCTTCTCACCGAGGAAGTCCTCGGCGGTCTTCTTCATCTTTTCCAGCACCTTGGCCGAAATTTCCTGCGGCGCCATCTTCTTGGCATCGCTGGTGGACACCCAGGCGTCGCCATTGTCATGGGCCAGGATGCCGTACGGAACGTGGGCGATGTCCTTCTGCACTTCAGCGTCGGTGAACTTGCGGCCGATCAGGCGCTTCACCGCGTAGAAGGTGTTCTTGGGGTTGGTGACGGCCTGGCGCTTGGCCGAGGCGCCGACCAGGACTTCGCCGTCCTTGGTGTAGGCGACGATCGACGGGGTGGTGCGATCGCCTTCCGAGTTTTCGATGACGCGGGCCTTGCCGCCGTCCATGATCGCCACGCACGAGTTGGTGGTGCCGAGGTCAATACCAATGATCTTGCCCATGGGGGAGACTCCTGAAGATTGCTAGTTGGGGTCAGTCCGGCCGCTCGGCCGGTGGATGAATACGAAGTGGGGGATGCCCGTGGAACATTCAAGCCATCCCCCGAACGCTGTGTTCAGCGCCTGGAAAACCTTCGCCAGGCATGGCCCGGCGCTACCGAACCGGGCGGGCCCGACGATACCGATCGGGGTCAGGTAGCGCCGGGCCATGCCCGACGGCCTCACCCGACGTGGCAATCAATCGGCGGCCACCACCACCAGCGCCGGCCGCAGCAGGCGCTCGTTGAGCAGGTAGCCCTTCTGGAACACGGTGACCACGCTGCCCGGGGCCGCGCCCGGGGCCGGTACCTGGCTGATGGCCTGGTGATGCTCCGGATTGAACGCCTGACCGGTCGGATCCAACAGGACCAGGCCGTTGTCACCGGCAACCTTCAACAGCTGCTTGTAGGTCAGCTCCAGGCCCTCACGCAGCGGATGGGCATCGTCACCTGCGGCCTTCAGGCCGGCATCCAGGCTGTCAAACACCGGCAGCAGCTCGCCCAGCAGCTTCTCGTTGGCGAACTTGCGGGCCTGATCGATGTCGCGCGCGACGCGCTTGCGCTGGTTCTCGAGGTCGGCGCGTTCGCGCAGTACGTCGGCCTTGACCTGATCAAGCTCGGCGCGCAGGCGCTCCACTTCGTCGTTCACGCCTGCGGCGGCGGCCGCATCGGCGGCACTCTGCTGGGATTCGATATCTGGATGTTCGTGGTTCATGTCTGGGTCCCTGGCGGTCAATCTCCGCCTCCACCCACCCTAGTGTGGGCGGGATGCTGCGTTTCAAGCGTCGGATGTTCCGGGAGCGCGCCCGGCCGGTGAAAAGGCCGCACCGAGCACATCCGCGGTGGCCTGGACCAGCGGGATCATGCGGTCGTAGGCCATCCGCTTCGGTCCAATCACCCCCAGCACGCCCAGCACCTGACCATTGGCCGTGTAAGGAGCAGTGACCAGCGAGACGCCCTGCAGCGGCATCATCCCGGTCTCCTCGCCGATGAAGATGCGCACGCCCGGGGCCTGGATGGTGCGCTCCAGCAGCTGCAGGATCTCGCGCTTGCTGGAGAACAACTCGAACAGCTCGCGCAGGCGCTCCAGGTCGGACAGGTCCTGAACCCCCATCAAGCGGGTCTGGCCAGCCACCAGCATGTCGTCGGCCGGCGGCTGCAGGGCCTGCTCGGCCAACTCGATGCTGTGCGCCAACAGCTGCTCCAGCTCGGAACGGGCATCACGCAGCTCCAGCAACAGGCGGGTGCGGATCTCGGCCATCGGCAGGCCCGCGAAATGGGCATTGAGGTAGTTGGCGACCTGCTCCAGCTCGCCCGGGGCAAAGTCCTGTCGGGTTTCGATGACCCGGTTCTGCACCTCGTTGTCGGCAAACACCAGGATCGCCAGCACCCGGCGCCCGTCCAGCGCCACGAAATCGATCTGGCGGAAGGCGAACTGCTCGCGCCGCGGCGCGCTGACCACGCCGACGAAGTGGCTCATCGCCGACAGCAGCTCCGACGCGCTGCCCAGCAGGGCCTGGGTGCTGCCGCCTCCGGCCAACTCCTGTCGCAGGCGGGCCAGTTCGCCCTCGCCCGGCGGCTGCATCTGCAGCAGGCTGTCGACGAATACCCGGTAGCCATGCGCGGTCGGGACGCGCCCTGCCGAGGTATGCGGCGAGGCCAGCAGCCCCAGATCTTCGAGGTCGCCAAGGATGTTGCGGATCGTGGCCGGGCTGACCTCCAGGCCGGCCACGCGCGCCAGTGTCTGCGAGCCAACCGGCTCGCCGTCCTGGATGTAACGTGCGATCAGCGTGCGCAGCAGATGGCGCGCACGCGGGGCAAGCTGGTCGGGGGAACCGTGCATGGAATCAACCTGTGAGACACGGACACTAGATAATGGCGGCGCGTCACCTTGGCAAGTCATTGGACCTCCCCGCCGCGCGTGCTAGCGTTGCGCGGCTCAGACACCCCTGTACCCATGCTCAGACATCTTTCGATCAAGGATTTTGCCGTCGTCCGTGCCACCGAACTGGAGTTCGGGCCCGGCATGACCGTTGTTTCAGGCGAGACCGGCGCCGGCAAGTCGCTGATGGTCGACGCGCTGGGCTTCCTGTCCGGCCTGCGCGCCGACAGCGGCGTGGTCCGCCACGGCGCCGCCCGTGCCGAGCTGTCGGCCGAATTCGCGCTGGACCAGCTGCAGGCCGCGCGCCAGTGGCTGGCCGACAACGAGCTGGACGATGAGGAACAGTGCCAGCTGCGCCGGGTAATCCGCGCCGACGGCGGTTCGCGCTCGTGGATCAACGGCCGCCCGGTGACGCTGGCCCAGCTGGCCGATCTGGCCGGATTGCTGGTCGAAATCCATGGCCAGCATGAACAACAGGCCCTGCTGACGCGCCCGTCGCAGCTCGCCCTGCTGGATGCCTATGCCGGCAACGAGGACGAGCGCCGTCAGGTGCGCCGCGCTGCCGCCGCTTGGCAGGCACTGGTCGATGAGTCGCTGGCGCTGTCGCAACAGGGCGACGTGACTGACCGGATCGGCTTCCTGGAACACCAGCTGCGCGAGCTGGACCGCGAGGACCTGGAGCCGGAGTCGATCGTCGCACTCGGTGCCAGCCACCGCCGTCAGGCCCATGCCAGCGCCCTGCTGAGCGCCTGCCAGGCCGCCAGCAACCAGCTCAACGGTGACGACGGCAATTCGGCGCTGGACCTTCTGCAGCAGGTCCGCCACGAGCTGTCGCGCCTGATCGAGCACGACCCGCGCCTGGGCGACGTCGACAACCTGATCGAGAACGCCTCGATCCAGTTGCACGAAGCCCTGTCGCTGCTGGACCGCGTGCACGACGATCTGGATGCCGACCCGGAACAGTTCGAGGAGAACGAGCGCCGCCTGGGCCGCCTGCACGACCTGGCCCGCAAGCACCGCGTGCCGATGGACGAGCTGGGTGCGCAGCGCGAGCGCATGCATGCCGAAGTGGAACAGCTGCGCGGTGCCGACGAGCGCCTGCAGCGCCTGGCCGGTGAGATCGAGAAGGCCGCCGCCGCCTGGCGCGCACAGGCCGAAGTGCTGACCGCCAGCCGCCGCAGCGCCGCCGCCGAACTCTCGGCCACCACCACCAGCATCATCGCCGAGCTGGGCATGGGCGGTGGTCAGTTCCTGATCGAGCTGGAGCCGCAGGACGCCGGCAAGCCCGATCCACAGGGCGCCGAACGCGTGGAATTCCTGGTGGCGGCCAACGCTGGCCAGCCGCCGCGCGCACTGCGCAAGGTCGCCTCGGGCGGTGAACTGTCGCGCATCTCGCTGGCCATCGAAGTGGCCGCGCTGGACCTGGATGCGGTGCCGACCATGGTGTTCGACGAAGTCGACTCCGGCATCGGTGGCGCGGTGGCCGATATCGTCGGCCAGAAGCTGCGCGCCCTGGGCGAGAAGCGCCAGGTGCTGTGCGTGACCCACCTGCCGCAGGTCGCCTCCAAGGGCCACGCCCACTACCGGGTCAGCAAGGCCCCGGTGGAAGGCATGACCCAGAGCGCCGTGGAAAAGCTGGACAGCAAGGCGCGCGAAGAAGAACTGGCGCGCATGCTGGGCGGCGTGGAAGTGAGCAAGGAAGCGCGCGCCGCCGCACGCAAGCTGCTGCAGGTGTAACGCCTGTTCGCGGTTATCCACGCATGGCGTGGATCTACAACGCGCGCGGTAGTGCCGGCCGCTGGCCGGCACCCCGATGCGGGTGGGCGAAGATCGTGAGGTTGCCGGCCAGCGGCCGGCACTACCCGCTTTACCCCAGGGGCCGTGCCAGATCCACCTTTTCCACCAGGAAATCCAGGAACGCTCGCACCCGCAACGGCAGGTAACCGCCCTGCCCCAGGAACACCGCGTGCACCTCTTCCAGGTCACCGGGGTTGGCCTCTTCCAGCACCGGCAGCAGGCGCCCGGCGGCGATGTCCTCCTGCACCTGGTAGGTCGCCAACCGCGCCATGCCCAGCCCGCCCAGTACCAGCTGCCGTAGCGCGTTGCCGTTGCTGGCACGGGCATTGCCGCTGGGCAGCAGCATCCGCTCGCGGCCGTCCTGCAGCAGCGGCCAGCCCTGCATGGCGCGCGCATGGCCGATGTCCAGCCGATTGTGCGACTGCAGTTCCTCGGCGGTGCGCGGCAGCCCATGGCGCTGCGCATAGGCCGGCGCAACCACGATCATCATGCGCGTCGCGCCCAGCCGCCGCGCCACCAGGCTGGAACTCTTCAGCGGCCCGGCCCGCACCGCCACATCGGTGCGCTGCTCAAGCAGATCGATCACCTCGTCGTTGAGGGTCAGATCCACACCCACCTGCGGGTTGCGCTCGAGGAACGCCGGCAGCAACGGCAACAGGAAATGCTGGCCGAACGGTACGTTGGAATTGACCCGCAGCCGCCCGCGCGGCTCGGCATGAGCGCTGGCGCAGCGCTCGGCCTCCTCCAGGTCGGCCAGCACGCGCAGGCCACGCTCGTAGAACGCGCAGCCCTCCGGGGTCAGCTGCAGCTGGCGGGTGGAACGCTGCAGCAGGCGCGTACCCAGCCGCTGCTCCAGGCGGGCCACCAGCTTGCTCACCGCCGATGGGGTCATGTCCAGGGTGCGGGCCGCAGCGGAAAAACCGCCGGTCTCGATCACACGCACGAACACTTCCAGTTCGCCGGATCGGTTGATGTCGGGTCGCGCCATGGCGATGAATCCAGTTCACAGATGAATGTCCATGTGCAGTCTAGTTCACAGATGAGCGCGGAATCACCATGGCGTTCCCTCCTGCCGGGATCGCCCGATGAACCGCTTCCGCCATCTTGCCGCCACCGCCCTGATCGCCCTGTCCGGCGCCGCCAACGCTGAACCTGCCAGCCCCAGCCACTGGGTCGCCAGCTGGCAGGCCAGCCCGCAACCGGTGTGGGGTCCTGACTTTCTGTTCCCGACCCTGGTGCCAGCGCAGCTGCAAGACCAGACCTTCCGCCAGACGGCGCGCATCAGCCTGGGCGGGCCGCGCCTACGGGTTCGGCTGAGCAATGCGTATGGCACGCAGCCACTGCGGATCGGCGCGGCGAGCGTGGCCGCACGGGCGGGCGCCACACCGCAGCGGCTCAGCTTCGACGGCCAGCCCGGCGTATCGATCGGACCCGGACAAGCGCGGCTGAGTGATCCGCTGGCGCTGGCCACGGATGACCACCAGGCACTGCAGGTCAGCATTTTTGTGCCGGGACCGATGCCTGTGCAGACATTCCATTGGGAAGGCCGCCAGACCAGTTGGATCGCGCCCGGCGACCAGAGCAGGGCCCCGGCCCTGCGCGCCGCCGAACCCACCACCGCGCGCCTGATCCTGACCGGTATCGACGTGGAAGCGCCGGCCAGCGCACGCAGCGTGGTGGTCATGGGTGATTCGATCACCGACGGCGCCACTGCCAGCCTCGACCAGGACCAGCGCTGGACCGATCACTTGGCCGGGCGCTTGGCCCCGCATGGCGTGGCGGTGGTCAACGCCGGCATCTCCGGCGGCCGCCTGCTGCGCGATGGCATGGGGCACGCCGCCCTGGCCCGCATGCAGCGTGACGTTTTTGACCAGCCCGGGGTGGCCAGCGTGATCGTCCTGATCGGCATCAACGACATCAGCTGGCCCGGCACCGCCTTTACCCGCAACGAGGACAGACCGACGCTGGCCCAGCTGCAGGCCGGCTATCGCGCCCTGGTCGAACGCGCCCATGCCCGCGGGCTCCGCATCCTGGGCGCCACCTTGACGCCGTTCGCCGGCGCCCTGCCCGGCACGCCGCTGGATGACTACTACGCTGCGGACAAGGACGCCCTGCGCCAGCAGCTCAATGCCTGGCTGCGCTCGGACAGCCCGTTCGACGCGGTGATCGACCTGGACGCGGCGCTGCGTGACCCGGCCGTTCCATCGCGGATGGCCGCTGCCTACGACTCGGGCGATCATCTGCACCCGGGGGATGCGGGTAACCGGGCCATGGCCGAGGCGGTGGATCTGGAGGCGCTGATGGGGCCATCCACACAGGGCGTGGATCTACTGTAAACAACGAAAAACCCCGGGCAAGCCCGGGGTTTCGTCGCATCCAGCTGGCCGGAACGGCTTACTTGCGCTTCTTGCGCACGTACAGCACCAGCGAGTGTTCTTCCAGCTCGTAGCCGTGGTCGGCTGCGATCTTGCGCTGCAGCTCCTCGATCTCGTGGCTTTCGAACTCGATGATCTTGCCGCTGTCCACGTCGACCATGTGGTCGTGGTGGCCGCCGCGATCCAGCTCGTAGACAGCCTGGCCGCCCTCAAAATTGTGCTTGAGCACGAGGCCGGCAGCCTCGAACTGGGTCAGCACCCGGTACACCGTGGCCAGACCGATCTCGTCACCATGCTCCAGCAGCTGGCGGTAGATGTCTTCGGCAGTCATGTGGTGCTGGGCATTGCGCTGCTCGAGCAGCGCCAGGATCCGCATCCGCGGATGGGTCACCTTCAGGCCGACTTTACGCAGGTCGTGGGTTTCCATAGGTCTCCGTTCATTGGCGATTTAGCGCCAGCTGCCTCGGATTGGGTCGCGGTGGCACGCCGGGAGTGTATCATCGGTTTGATTTCCCCAACCGCCAGTCCCGATGCGCAATCTCCTGTTGGTCGCCGCCGTCGCCCTGTCCACCACCGGGTGCGGCATCATCTACAAGCAACCCATCTATCAGGGCAACCTGATCCGGGAAGATGCCGTGGCCAAGCTGCAGGTCGGGCAAAGCAAGCAGCAGGTCACCGCGCTGCTGGGCACCCCGTCCATTCCCGATCCGTTCCACGCCCAGCGTTGGGACTACACCGCCAGCCAGCGCGTGAATCGCCTGGGTCGTACCGAGGTGAAGAACTTCACCGTGTTCTTCGACAACGACAACGTGACCCGTTGGGAAGGCGAGTATTTCCCGGGCAACGACAAGGCCCTGGCCCAGCAGACCGTCCGCCAGTTCGGCCGCAACCTGCCGAAGGACAAGAAGAAGAAGGGCCGCTGAGGCTCCCTGCCCGTCCATAAGGACGGGTTTCGGGAATCAACCGCCGAGCGCGCGACGCCGGCGGTTGTCCTTGGGGTCGGCCTGCAACGGACGTAACAGCTCGACGCGGTCACCCTCCAGCAGCACCTGCTGCGGGCGTGCCAGTACGCCATGCACGGCCACCGCCGGGCAGGTGTCACTGCCCTCCAGCGCCGCAGCGGCAATGGCGTCGGCCACGGTGGCGCCTTCTTCCAGCTGCAGCCGGCGTGACAACACGTGTTGCGGCCAGGCCAGCAGCACCTCGACCTCGATCATCGTTCAGGCCTCGTCGGCGACGCGGATGAAGTCGTTGACCATGCGGTCGGCCAGGCTCTGGAAGCCCAGCGCCAGCGCCGGGCCCAACAGCCGCGAGCTGGGCTCGAAGTCCAGGGTCAGGGTGACCTTGCAGGCATCTTCTGCCAGCGCATGGAACTCCCAGCGGCCATGCAGCTGCTTGAACGGGCCATCGCGCAGCTGCATGTCGATGCTGTGCGGGCGCTGCAGGGTGTTTTCGGTCTGGAACCAGGTGCTGAACGAACCCAGGCCCAGGTCCAGGCGCGCGACCAGGCGGTCCTCGCCCTGCTCCAGGATCTGGGCAGCCGAGCACCAGCGGAAGCGGCGCGGATAAGCCTGGACATCGTTGACCAGGTCGAACATGCGTGCGGCCGAATGTTCGACCAGGGCACTGCGGCGGATAGTTGGCATGAATACAGGACGTTTCGGCAATCGACCGGGCGGGCCCGAATCGGAGACAATACGGAAATGAGCAAGAACAGCGTCAAGGATAAAGCAAAGAGCGCGACGGCCACCAAGACCATCGCGCTGAACAAGCGTGCCCGCCACGAGTACCACATTGAAGATCGCTTCGAAGCCGGCCTGGCCCTGCAGGGCTGGGAGGTGAAATCGATCCGAGCCGGCCGTGGCAACATCGTCGACGCCTACGCCTACGTGAAGGATGGCGAGATCTTCCTGATCGGTGCGCAGATCACTCCGTTGATCCAGGCCTCGACCCATGTGGTGGCCAACGACCGGCGCGAGCGCAAGCTGCTGCTGCACCGGAGCGAGATCGACAAGCTGGTCGGCAAGGTCGAGCGTGATGGCTACACGATCGTGCCGACGGCGATGTACTGGAGCAAGAACAAGATCAAGCTCGAAGTCGCGCTGGCCAAGGGCAAGCAGACCCACGACAAGCGCGATGCCGCCAAGGACCGCGACTGGGCGATCGAGAAGCAGCGCGTGATGCGTCGCGGCAACCGCGACGCATGATCACTCCCATCGGCGCCATGGTGACTGCCAGCGCCGATGAAACGCGCACGTTGTGCGCGCGCCTGCTGGCCTTCAACCAGGCCCACGGCGGCGATTCATTCGATGAGACTCCAGTCCGCCTGGTCTGGCATGACGAGCAAGGCACGCTGCGCGGCGGTGTGCTGGCCGACGTCTGCGCCGGTTGGCTGCAGGTGCATGTGCTGTGGGTAGACCCGGAACTGCGCGGGCAAGGCATCGGCCAGCGGCTGTTGGCGGAAGCAGAAGCCGTTGCGCACCGCCATGGCGCCCGCAGCGTGATGCTGGATACCTTCGACTGGCAGGCCGAAGCCTTCTACCTGCGGCAGGGCTACACCGTATATGGGCGACTGCCCGACTGCCCACCCGGTCATGAGCGGATCTACCTGCGCAAACCATTGTCTGGTTCCTGGCCGCAGCGGCTGTAGAAGCCGCCGGCCGGTCAACCCGCCAGCATGCCCTGCCTGCGCATCCGCGGCGCCAGCGCTGCGTGCATCACCGCCAGGTGCATCACCACCGCCAGCTCCGGCGCGTAACGGTCATCGCCCGAGCGCCACTGTTGGGCCAGGTTCGCGGCATCAGCCGGCAGCAACGCCAGCAGCTGGGCGTCGTCCAGTGCATCGGCCGCGCCCTGCAGCTGGCGCGCCATCTGTCGCGACTGCCACACGTGCACGCCAATACTGAGACTGGCCAGCGACATCAGCACCACGGCCAGCCCGTGCTCGAACCACTGCGACAGTACTTCTGGCCCCCACAGCAGGGCCGCCAGCACTGCCAGGCCCGGAAGGCGCCAACCCAGCCAATGGATGCGACCGCGCTGCGACCAGTGCACCACCACCGCACTGGCGACCAGTGCCGCCGCGGCCGTGGCCGGCAACTCAGTCACCCAGGTCGCTGCGAGCAGCACCGCCAGCACCGCCCAGACCCAGCCCGGCGGCAACGCGCGCCGCTGGTAATCGGCACCGACCGGCCCGATCAGCTGCCGCAGGCTGCGTTGTTGGCTTGCATCGGTCACCCACCGTCTCCGTGTCTGTCCTAGCCTGGATGGTCGTCGCCAGTGTGTCGCAAATTCGTGCCGACGAAGTTAGCAATCCGCTATGACAGGCGCTGTACAACAAGTTGCGGATTGACAGGATGCGCGGGACGGCAGCAGCGCTCAGCCCGTCGACAGATCCTTGCTGAGGAACACCCTGCATGTACCGGCCGGATCGCATGGCACCCGGCCGAACACGGCCCATCCATGCTTCACATAGAAGTCAGGCGCCTGGAAGCTGAGGGTGTACAGCACGCCGGAACGGCAACCGCGGCGCCGCGCTTCATCCTCTGCGGCCTTCAGCACACGCGACCCCAGCCCGTTGCCGCGGCAGGCCGCTGGCAGATGGAACAGATCCACGAACCACAGGCCCAGTGAGGTTCGCCCGGTAAGGCCCCCTACCACCTCGCCACTGGCCGGATCGGTGACCAGCACCGCCAGCGCGCGCCGATCGGTGTAACCGGCAGCGTCAAGATTGAACTGATCCAAGCCAGCGCCAATCACCTCCAGCGCTTCGTCGCTGGGTGCATCCGTTACTGCAACGTCAAGCGTCATGGTGTCCTTCCACTGGTTCCACTTCAGGAATCTGGATGCTATCAAGCCTGCCCGCCCCTACACCGGCCCGCTCCAACCTTCGGCGCTATTGCGGCCTGACTTGAGCACAGACCGATGCCGCTGCCTTCAACAACGGATCGGCCTGCAGCCCTGGTGCAGGACCTGTTGCCGGGAACGCTCCCGCGAGGGCCTTCGCCGCACGGTCTGCATGTGGCTGGATGTACCAGGACGATTCAGCCGGCAGCATGCCACCGCGCAGCTCATGCTCGAACCGATACTGTCCCCAGTAGATCGCCAGGGGCTCTTCAAGGGCGTTCAACGGGTTGCGTAGCGTCAACGCGGCTGGACAGAGCGCGGCAAAGGCTTCGGCCAATACCTGGCGCTGCGCCGGCGGCTGCCAGGCAGAAAGAAAGTGGCTGTACTCGTGCATCACGATCGGCGCCCAGTCTTCCCCGGCATCGAACGTCGAGAACAGAAAGATGTATCCGCCCCGCAGCTTTGCCTGGGTCTGCGCCGCCTCCGGCCACCACAGGAAGCGCACCTGGAACGTGGGTGCAGCATCGACATTGAAAAAGGACCTCATCTGGCCCGCGAGCTCTCCGACCCGCTCAGACCCCAGTTGCCGGACAAGCTCGTTCTGCTGCGCACTGAAAGGCATCTGCCCTGCCAACAGCTGCCGCGCACGTGGGACGAAGCGTGCGTAGTACTGCCGCAACAGCACTTGATCTCCCCGGCTCTGGTCAGCAATCGCTGCCTCCGCAGCGATATCGAATGAGCCTGCGACCAGGAAATGGCTGACGTAAGGATCTCCGTCTCGAGTCTCTGCGCCAGCGAACAGCCGGTCGGCAAGCGCGGCCGTCGCCTCATGGTCCTGTGCCAAGGCAGAAGTGCGCCGGCGGAAGGCCGCGTAGGCGGCGAGCAGCGCGCGGTCCCGCCCGTCCAGACCAAAGCGCTGCTGCCAGGCCTTCTGGTAGAGCGACGAGGTGTATCCCGGCAACCAATCCGGCAGGTTGTCGAGCAGATTGAACAGGTCCAGCGAAGGGCTGTAGCCCACCTCCACCGTCGGGCGTGGAGATTCAGTCGCTGCGACGGGCCACGCCTGCATCGCCAGAACGGCTGCGGCAAGCGCACCTGCCCATCCCAGCCGCATCTTGCCGGGGCTGACGGAAACGGCCATGAGACCCCCGTGGAGTAGCGTCCGGAAATTCGAGCATGGCCTCCCGAGGGATGGCAACGTGCCAAACAGCAGGGGGCCGGACGGTCACCCGCGTGACTGTTCAGGAAGATTGCCGTAACATCCGTGTCGTTGGGCAGGGCCAGTGTCAGCTTTTTTGCCGGCATTGGCCCCAAAGCCTTGCAATGCTTGAAGAAACCGGGGGTGCATTGGTTTCGACGGGGGTTGTGAAGTCGCCTGGCGCATGCCGAGGGGGTAGCTTTCCTCGTAAATCCAGCTGCAAAACTCTAGTTGCCAACGACGACAACTACGCTCCGGTCGCTCTCGCAGCCTAAAAACTGCGGTGCGTGACCTTCTGCCGACTTAGGCGGAGCCTCGAAACTGCTTGTGTCCATGCTCGCAGCGTAGAGTCATTATCATGGAATCGCGCTGGGCGGCTGCCTGTCAGTCCGGCACTAGAACACAACAGGCTGGTTCCCGGGTGCGCTTTGCACACCGTGCTGCTCGGGGATGAGATTCAACGGTGAGCTAAGCATGTAGTGCTGGGGATGGAGTGCCTTCGGACGGCGGTTCAATTCCGCCCACCTCCACCAACGAACGGTCCGTCAAAGACCGGAGAAGCCCGGAAACCCCCGCATCACAAGGGTTTCCGGGCTTTTTTATTGTCCGCAGCAGACCGGGGCAATCCGTTTCAATCCATGAGACGGTGGGGGTATATCAAGGGGTATCCGACCGCACCCACTGAAGCGATACCCCCAATGCCTCTGACAGACGCAGCCATCAGGCGCGCCAAGCCCAGCGACAAGCCGCAGAAGATCACCGACGGCGGCGGCCTGTACCTCTACCTCACCCCGACCGGTGCACACAGCGGGCGCTGGAAGTACCGCATCGCCGGCAAGGAGAAGCTGCTGACGATTGGCCTGTAGCCGGACCAATTTCTCAATCGGCTGCCCGCCTCCAGCTGGTCAATCCCTACGACCATTGCACCGGCTTCGGTCGCTCTCACGCACCCTCCCACTTCATGCCCGGCGGGAGGTCTGCACTTCGTTGTCGCTGAAACTCATGATCTCCGACATCAATTCTGACCCTAGGCGCGCCTACTAATTGGGCTGCAGAACCATTTGGTGTCGCCTTCGACCACATCCACCCTGCCGCCCCAACGAGGACTCAGCACTAAAGTCGCTGCATCTCGAATTCCATCGAGCATCGCAGAATTGGAACTCGCCCCATGTGCTGAAGCCATCGCTGCGGAGATTTCAGATCATTTTCGGCGAAGTTCATGTCTCGGCGGCGGCGCTGCGAGAAACGAAATCTCACAACACGGTTGACAGGTCCAGAGGGGGCTCGCAAGGATGACCACCCCAACAACAGGGAAACAAGGATTCCATATGCGTGATCTAAATAGACTTGAAGTTGCAGAGATTTCGGGTGGTTCGGGCAGCATTCAATTCCAGATTGGTCAGAGCAATGGCACTCACATGCGTGGAAACTTCCGCGACATCGGAGAGATGGCGTATCGCTATGGAAGAATCGCGCCCTTTAGCGGAGTCGGCGCCGCAGGCATGATCTGGAAGCACATCATGATGAGGTAATGAAACAGCCCCGGCCAAGGCTTTCGCCTGGGCCGAGGCATAGGAGAACGAAATCTGTGCTCAATAGAATGACTCGCTGGAAGCCCCGCCCCATCGCAGAAAACAAAATATTCGCGGCGGCGATCGCAATAGTTAGCGTCGGTGCGGCGCAAGGAATTCTAAACCATTTCGACGTTTTCGGCTCGAAAGCCATGACCGAACTGCTAGCCTTCCTTGTCTGCGCTTGGCTTTTCCCCAATGAGCCCGGGAGAAAATGGACATTCCCTCTTGGATTGAGCTTGGTGACTATCGGGCTATTGGGGGGGGCAATTTGGGTTTTTTTCATTGGATTTCCCCAGAGGCACGAAACCAACTTCCCCTCCCTATCGGACGTGCCCTTGAAGTTCTATATCCTCGGTCTAGTGACAAGCTGCATCGTAGCTCCACTATTTGAGGAGAAGACTGTGAGGCATCTCCTTTGGGATGGAGCCTCCCATTACTTTGGGAGACTGGCAGCCACCATCGGCGTAAGCGCGCTATTTGCAGCGGTTCATGTCGATGGAATGATTTCGGCCTTCCTCGTCTCGGTAACCCTCTGCATCGGAACGCAATTCTTCAATCTCAACTCGGCGCAGCGATCAATAATTCACGGCATCATCAATTTATCTATGCTGCATTGGGTTCTTCTGTATCCGACACTCCGTGAATTTATTCAGTCAACCTTTGGTTCGTCATCGTAACCGCAGGAGCGGGGTTGGCGCTCTTTTAGAATAATTTATCGCTAACGCATCGGGAACGGGAACCAACAATTGCCTCCCCTGCTTTTGCCCGCTTGGCGATTCTGACAGCACCATCGCTTTGCGTCTCCGCTGCCCTCTCATTCCATCCCAAGATCACATTATTGAGGGTCTAGCCCATTGAAGTCGTGATTCAATCCGAGGCAGCTGAATGCGGAATCGCCTGCCTGGCCATGGTCGCCTCGCATCATGGCAACAACATCGGACTCCGGGAGCTTCGCCGCCGCCATGCACTTTCCCTCAAAGGTGCCACCCTCGCCCAGATAGTAGAGATCGGGGGAAATCTCGGATTCCGTTGTCGGCCCCTGCGCTTGGACCTGAAGCACCTGAGCCAACTTCAGTTGCCCTGCATCGCTCACTGGGATCTCAACCACTTTGTTGTAATCAGCAAAGTTCATCGCAACGGCGTCACCCTTCTGGATCCTGCTTATGGCAAGCGTAGGCTTTCCCTGGAGGAGGTCTCGCGCCACTTCACCGGGATTGCTTTGGAGTTGCATCCAACTGCCGAGTTCCAGGTAACCCCTCGCCCGCCAGCGGTCTCGCTCGCACAGCTGACAGGAAAGGTAGAGGGACTCTGGCGAGCTTTTGGG
The DNA here is from genome assembly GCF_051861585.1 of Stenotrophomonas sp. ATs4. NCBI lineage: Bacteria > Pseudomonadati > Pseudomonadota > Gammaproteobacteria > Lysobacterales > Lysobacteraceae > Stenotrophomonas > Stenotrophomonas sp. ATs4. The sequence continues at coordinate 95,032 of NZ_JBLYPK010000010.1, forward strand.
CTACTGGTGCTCTTGTCCGGTGCACTTCAGGTATTCGTCCTGATAGCACCCTTCTTCATGCAGTGGACCGTAGATCAAGCGCTCGTCGCCTATGACAGAGACTTGCTGACCGTGCTAGGCACGGGGTTCGCTCTGGCGCTCTTGCTGCAGGTGTGTATTGGGCAGATTCGAGGCAGGGCGGTCATCTATCTATCAAATCGACTCGACCTGCAATGGAGTGGTAACGTCTTCCGCCACCTCCAGCATCTGCCCTTGGACTATTTCGAGAAGCGCCATCTGGGTGATGTCACGTCACGGATGGGAAGCATCCAAGCCATTCAGAGAACACTGACAACCAGCTTCGTAGAGGCACTCATCGACGGCCTCATGGCAGTTGTGACCCTGGGAATGATGCTGCTGTACAGCTGGAAACTAGCGCTGGTCACGCTGCTCGCGGTTGTTCTGTATGCAATTGCACGTGCCTGTGCATTCCATCCCCTGCGGCGAGGTACGGAGAAGCACCTGATCGCCGGGGCACGACAGGAGAGCCATCTTCTTGAGTCGATTCGGGGAGTGCAGTCGGTAAAGGTCGCTGGCCGCGAATCAGTTCGCCAAGCGGGCTACTTCAACCTCATGAACGAGACTGTCAATCAAGAGGTTTGGCTCTCGAGGTTTGGGCTGAGCTTCGATGGTGCCAATCAATTGCTGTTTGGCCTGGAACGCATTGCAGTGATCTGGCTCGGGGCACTACTGGCCATGGACAATGTGTTCTCCGTCGGCATGCTGATTGCTTACCTTGCCTACAAGGACCAGTTCTCGCAGCGCGTCGGAGCGTTGATCGATAAGTGGATAGAGTTCCGCATGCTTCACCTTCATGGCGAGCGACTTTCCGACATTGTTCTCACCGAGCCAGAGCACGACACTACCAACGGAAACGCCCTGTTGCCAGACGGACTCCGCATTGAGGTCGAGGGACTTGGCTTCCGCTACGCCCCTGGGGAGCCATGGGTGTTGAAGAACTGCAGCTTTGTGGTGGACGCCGGTGAGTCGGTCGCAATCATCGGCCCCTCGGGTTGCGGGAAGACTACGCTGGTCAAGATACTCCTTGGACTCCTACAGCCGACCGAGGGTCAGGTCCGCATTGGCGGCGTGCCCCTATCAAGGATCAGCATAAGCGACTACCGCCGCATGATCGGAGCGGTGATGCAGGATGACCAGCTTTTCGCAGGAAGTGTCAGCGACAACATTTCCTTCGAAGATGATCACCATGATGAAGCAAAAGTGCTTGAGGCGGCGCAGTTGGCTGCTGTGCATGACGACATCGTGGCCATGCCCATGGGCTACAACAGCCTGATCGGCGACATGGGAACGACTCTCTCTGGAGGCCAGAAACAAAGGGTGATCCTCGCTCGCGCCCTGTATCGAAAACCTCGATTGCTCTTCCTGGACGAGGCAACCAGCCACCTTGATGTGGAGCGCGAAAGACTGGTTAATGAGGCCGTAAAACGGCTTGAACTGACTCGGGTGATCATCGCCCATCGGCCAGAAACCATCGCCAGCGCCGACCGCGTTCTGATCATGCAGGCGGGAGCGGTGGCGCACGTACTGACCCAGAGCACGTCCAGCCCCCTGGCGCCGGAACGAGGCGATGCAGCGGAGCTCACTGTATGAGCAGCCTCTTCCGCAAGGAGGCGATTGATGCCCAGCGGCAAAGCTGGCTGGGCGGGATATCCCTCGTACAGCCACTCCGGTTCTGGCGTTTGGCGGTATTCGCAGCGATAGCTGCCATAGGAATCGTCAGCTTCTTCTGGATCGGCGAGTACTCGCGCAGATCGCGAGTTCCTGGTGAGCTTGTGCCCGACCTCGGGCTTTCCACGGTCGTCGCTCCGTCCGCTGGAGTGGTCGCAAGACTGGACGTCGAAGAGGGTGATCATGTGCAACGCCAGGATGGGCTGCTGACGATCAACGTGCCTCGGGTAACGTCCTCTGGCCAGGACGCCGTATCAACATTGCTCGACGCACAACGCTCCCGCATAGCCAGTGTGGATGCGATGAGCGAATTTCAGGATAGACAGTTGGCAGCTCAACAGGATGGCGCCAATACCCAGCGCGCTGCAATGTTGCGTGAGCTTTCGCAGATCGACGCGGAGATCCATACCCGTGGCGAGCAGGTGAGAATCGGGCGCGAGACCCTCGCCCGCTATCGGAGCGTCGAGGATGAGCGCTACGTAAGCCGGATTCAGATCAACCAGCAGGAGCAATCGATGCTTGAAGCGGTCAATGCGCAACAAGCCCTTCAACGCCAAGCAACCTCGATTCGGCGGAACCTGGCCGAACTGGAGCAGCGACTTGCAGAGATTCCCCATCAAAGGCTATCCGCCAAAGCAGTGTCTGAGCGTGACCTTGCCGCGTTGAACCAGGAGTTCATCCGGATGGAGGCCGACGGAGAGCTGCTCCTTCGAGCCCCGGTAACTGGGCTGGTGGCAAATCGACTCGTTGAGGCTGGCCAGGCGGTGCAGCCCGGCCAACCCATTCTCAGCCTGCTTCCCAAGGGGTCCGAGCTTCGAGCACAGCTGCTGGTGCCCAGCTCGGCCATAGGCTTCGTTAAATCAGGCGACCGGGTTCTGCTGCGCTACCAGGCCTATCCCCATCAGAAATTTGGAGCCCACCAAGGAAAGGTCATCCGCATCTCTCGCAGCGCCTTCACGGAGAACCAGAAGGACGGCGACACGAAGCAGTCTCTATATCGAGTCCTGGTCGCATTGGATCAGCAGGGGGTGCTGGCATACGGGAAGATGGAGCCGCTTCGCCCTGGCATGCAGTTCGAGGCAGATATCATTGGAGAGCGTCGCAAACTTTATGAATGGCTACTGGAACCGCTCTATTCCGTGTCCGGAAGGCTGAAGGACTAATACGCGATGGCTCGATTGGACCCGCGTCAATAGACAGCTAGTCACGAACCGCAGAAGCCCAGAAACTCCACATCAATGTGGGTTTCCGGGCGTTTTATTGTCCACCTCACCTCGCTGCGAAGTTCGACGCCGCGGCGCAATCGCGGTCCGATGCCGTCAAGCAATGTCGGCACCGCGCATCTTCTCTCGCTTTCGACATCACTAAATCACTTCAGAATTTTCCCACCCTCTCCTTGGGGGGGATGTGTCCGCGAAGCCGTTCGTCCTTGGTCGCCATCAAGAGGAGACCACGGGACACCTGCACCCATCACGTCAAGCCGCGCCCGAGGGGGCACGGCCTGTTCGACACATCTTTCACAAAGGAACTGTATCCACGCGTACGTCGCTTCGGGTTTCCCTTGCCAGCGCCATCACCCTGGTCCTGGTCAGCGCTCCCGCCTTCGCCCAACCCACCGAACGGGTATGGACGCGAGGCATGGCCAGCAACGAGCAGTACAGCAGTTTCATCGTCAAGTACCGGGACGGCAGCAGCAAGCGCGTCTCCGCCACCACCGCGCAGGATGCGCTGAAGAAACGCCTCGGCATCCAGCAACGCAGCAAACGCTCGATCGGCGCTGCGCCGGCCGCAGCAGTGACCCACCAGCGTCGGATGGGCGGTGGTGCCGACGTCGTTACTACGGACAAGGCACTGGACCTTCCGGAAGCGCAGATCCTGATGCAGCGCATCGCCGACGATCCGGACGTCGAGTACGTGCAGCCGAACTACATGATGAGCGCGTTCGCCACACCGAACGATCCGCGCTACGGCGAGCAGTGGCACTACAGCAATCCGACCAGTGGTGCGCGCCTGCCGGCTGCGTGGGATCGCTCCACCGGCCAGGGCGTGGTGGTGGCGGTGGTCGATTCGGGCTACCTCAACAACAACGACCTGCAGGCCAACCTGTTGCCGGGTTACGACATGATCTCGTCGACCCGTCCGTTCAGTGATTGGCAGTGCATCATCGGGGGTCTCAATCCCGGCTGTGGTGGCTCCGACGATGGCGACGGACGCGACGCTGATGCCTTCGATGCCTCGGGCATCGCACACGGCACCCACGTCGCCGGAACGGTCGCTGCGGTGACCAACAACCAGATCGGCGTGGCCGGCGTGGCCTACAACGCGAAAGTCGTACCGGTGCGCGTACTGGGCAACCAGGGCAATGGCGGTTCCGCCGACATCATCGACGGCATGCTCTGGAGCGCGGGTATCAACGTGCCCAATGTCCCGGCCAATGCCAACCCGGCCGAAGTCATCAATCTCAGCCTGGGCGGTCGCCGCGCCTGCTCGCCGGCCGAGCAGGATGCAATCGACGACATCACTGCCCAAGGCACGATCGTGGTGGTCGCGGCCGGCAACAGCAATCTGGATGTGTCCGAGTTCGCCCCGGCGAACTGCAAGGGCGTGATCGCGGTGGCCGCCAACGATCAGGGCGGTCGTCGTGCGTTCTACTCCAACTATGGCGCAGGCATCCACATCACTGCGCCTGGTGGTGAGACCTGGTCGTGCCGTGCGTCGGTAGGCGAGTTCCTGCCCTTGGCTACGCCGCCGAGCCAGAGCAACTGCGCACCGACCCGCCAGCATCCGGCACAGGGCATTCTGTCCACCGTGGGCAACAACGCCTTCGACTTCATGTCCGGCACCTCGATGGCGGCGCCGCACGTCGCCGGCATCGTCGCACTCATGCAGGCCGTGGCGCCGGTGCCCAAGACCACCGACCAGGTCAAGGACATCCTGCGTCGAACCGCACACCCGATCGCGGCAGCAAACTGCCCGGGGGGTTGCGGGCCAGGCATCGTGGACGCGGCGGAAGCCGTGAAGGCGGCCAGCAACTGATGGCATGGCGCAGCGGCCGGGCAAGGTCGCTGCGCCCTCCTCCATTGCTCAGTTCACATCCACCTGCAGGCGGCACCGCTTCACCAGCAGCATCCCCAGCATCGGCGCCAGCGCGAATGTGGCAAACAGCCACCGGGCCGCATGGGCGGTTCCCTCGGCTCCACCCGGATCGATCAATCCCGCGGCATTGGCGACCATGCCGGCAAGCGCTGCCCCGGCCGCGGTGGCGAACAGCTGGATGGTGGTGATCGACGCACCGGCGCGCTCCTGCTGCTCCGGTGGTGCAGAGGTCAACACGCGCGTCAGCAGATGCGGCCAGGCCAGGCCCACGCCGATTCCGATAACGGCCAGTGCCACGCAGATCGGCACCATCTGCAACCACGTACCGCTGCCCGCAGCTGGCACCAACAGCGCCAGCCCGATCATGCCCACCCATCCCAGCGCCGGGCCGATCATCAACGCCCGGTCGATGCCACGGCCGCTGAAACCAGAGCCGATCAGCGACCCGAGCGTCCAACCGGCCGCCATCAACGCAGCGAGGTAGCCTGCAGCAAGCGGTGATTGTTGGTGCAGTACCTGCAGAAACAGCGGAACGAAGACCTCGCCGCTGGTGATCATCAACACCAGCAGCGACATCAGCCCATACAGCGCAGCCAGGGGTGAACGGAACTGGAGAGCGCCTGAGGGAAGCAGCGTCTGCTTCGCACGGGACTCGATCCTCACCAGCACCACCACGAGGAACACGGCCATCACGATGCCGATGAAGTTGTTGACTGCGCTCGATGACGTACTGCCGAGTGAGATGCTGATGACGGCCAGGGTCAGCAGCAGGATCTGCAGCCACGGGACCGAGGACCTGGCGGTCGCTGACGACGATGCCTCCCGCTGTGGAAGGACCTTCGACGCCAGCAGTGCGAACAGCACGGCAACGGCGGTGACCGACCAAAACGCGGCCCGCCACACGCCCCATTCGGCGAAGACCCCGCCCACTGCGGGCCCGATCAACGTCGCTACGCCCCACATCCCCGAAACCAGGGCCATCGCGCGGGGCCATAGTGGCTCTTCGAACGCGAGCCGGATCATGGCGTAGGCCAGCGCGAACAGGAAACCACCGCCGACACCCTGCACCAGCCGCCCCACCAGCATCATCGGCATCGAGGTTGCGAAAGCGCAGATCACGGCACCGGTCGCGAAGATGAGCGTGGCCAGCGCGTAGCTTCCACGGGGCCCGGCACGTTCAAGCAGCTTGATCGACAGTGCCGACCCCAGGATGGACGCGACCACGAAGAGCGTGGTGTTCCATGCGTAAAGATCCAGGCCACCGATGTCTTCCACCACGGTTGGCAGCATGGTGGTGGCGATATAGACGTTGACTGCAAGCAGTGCGACCCCACCTGCCAGGGCAAGTGAGCGCACTGCATTGCGGCCGGAAAGGAGATCGCCCCAGCGGGTGCCGGGGACGGCGATGCCTTGCTGTTCCATTTTCGTTCAAACCTATGATTCATGACCTGCAGCCCAGGATTCACATGCAGGAAAAAAGGAACTGTCTTATAAAACCTCATGTATTGATGAGGTCAAGGAACCCCGGCCATGAAGATCGATGTCAGCATTCCGCTATCCGTGGGCGAGGTCGCGCGTCGCAGTGGGGTCAGCATCGCCACCGTGCACTTCTATGAAGCCAAGGGACTGATCCATGGCTGGCGCAACAACGGCAACCAGCGCCGCTACCGCCGCGACGTGCTGCGACGCATTGCCGTGATCAAGGTCGCACAGCGGGCAGGCGTTCCTTTGGCCACGATCAAGGTCGCGCTGGATGAACTTCCGGCCGAACGGGCGCCCAGTTCGAAGGACTGGGCAAGGCTGTCCAGCAACTGGCGTGACATGCTGAACGAGCGCATCCGCAGCCTGATCCAGCTGCGCGACCAGCTCGACGGCTGCATCGGCTGTGGCTGCCTGTCACTGAAGGACTGCCCGTTGCGAAACCCTGGCGACCAGTTGTCACAACGGGGCGGCGGCGCCGTGCTGCTTGAAGCGGACGACGGCAATCGAGATGACCCGTGATCGATTGCTGCACGCGGAACCGATTGAATCAACGCACAATGAGGCGGCATTCTCCGTCCGCATTCCTGCCCACCACCCACAGAAGGATCTGCGATGAAAACCACGATCATCACCTCTGCCCTGCTCCTGGCCGCTCTCGCCGCAGTCCCGGCTGCGCACGCGGCCGCATCCGCCATCGCGCCGCCCGGCACCGCGACGCTCGAAGCCCTGCTGGCCTGCAAGGCAGGTTCGAACTTCAGCGAAGCCGAGGCCATCGATGCCCTGCAGGCGGCAGGCCTGGCCAGGAAGCCGGGCGGCACGTTCGAGCCGGAGACCACGCCGGTCGCCCTGTTCGGCGGCACCGTCACCCATGCCGATGTGAATGTTGCCGAGGGCGAGAAGAGCCTCTTCGTGTACTTGAACGGTGTCGATCCGAAGCGCCTGGCCAGAACCTGGTCGGTGACCACGGTCAACGAACATGCCAATACCGAAGCGCCCTCCTACGTAAAGCGCATCGACAAGCGCCACACCCTGCACGTGATTGCCGGTGACGATTACGAAGGCTATTCCGCTGCCGTGAAGTGCCAGATCACGCCTTGATGGCGCAGGTCTATATCCAGCGCCGCACGTGCTGGCGGAACCCGGCATAGGCCTCGGGAAAGCGGGCCGACAGTGCCCGCTCTTCCGGCACAATCTGCCAACGGGTGATGTACAGCACGAACAGCGGCACGGCCAGCAACGCAACCGGGTTCTGCAGGTACAACATGGCGCCGGCGAGCACCGTGGCCTGGCCGAGGTACATCGGGTTGCGCGTGTAGCGATATACCCCGTGCGTGACCAGCGCGCTCGACGTCGTCGGCCGCAGCGGATTGACCGTGGTGCCCGCGTGCCGGAAGGCCAACTTGGGCAGCAGGTTCAACGCCACGCCAAGGGCCACCACCCCACCTGCCAGCAGTGCCGGCATCGGTAGCGACCACGCCGCACCCGGCCACAGCCGGCTGCCCAACCCGCCGATCGCCCCGCACGAAAGCATCACCAGCGGTGGAGGAATCCGGGTCTCAAGCCAGCGCATCGCGGTCCCTGCATCGCCCCATTCATCCCAGTGTCACACGGGAATGCCTGAATCGCTTGAAGGCCAGCGCTTCAGCGCCCCAAACCGACCGCCCGGTATCTTCCGCTTTGACATGCCGACCGCTAGAGTGGCGCCACCGCGCAGGAGGATCGTATGGCAACCACGGGCTTGGGCTTCATCGGCCGCACGACCCTCATCATCACCGTGCTGCTCACCCTGGGTGGCTGCGCGACATTGCGCCAGTTCGGGCCGTCGGTACAGGTGGCCTCGGTCACGCCCGGCCAGTACATCGCGCTCAAGCGCGGCGACATCCTCACCACCGGCAAACTCAGCTCGGCCACCCTGGAGACCCTGCGCGTGGCCGGCCTGGACGAAGGTGTCTGCGCCAAACCCGGCCTGCCCTGCATCGAAGCGATGGAAGCCACCATCGTGGTCCGCGAGGAAGACAAGCGCTCGAGCCTGGCCGAGCTGTGGCTGCAGTACGCGATGACCCTGCCCGCACCGAAACGCGAGTACTCCGCTTCGGGCCGGGCCAAGACCGCCATCACCGAACTGGATGCCGACTTCCAGCCGCGCCTGGATGCCTGGATGCAGGTCGCGCGGCAGGCATATGGGTATCTGTTCTTCACTGAGCGCACTGCCAACCAACGCGGCTTCGAAGATCGCCAGACCCAGGTCCGCGACTATTACAACCTGGCCGTGCAGGAAGCCTCCGTGCAGCTGTACAACGCCTATGCCACCGGCCGGGTACACAGCGAAGCCAGCCATTTCCAGCTGGGTCGCTGGACCTTTGTGCTGGCCCCATCGGGCGAGGCATCGCCCCTGGACACGCGTACCCCCACCGAGCTGGTGCCGGCCGCCTCACTGTCGTTCACCGGCACGCTGCGCAGCGTGCACCGGCGCGATGGCTTTGGCGCGGAACTGGTGGCGGTGATGGATGATCCAGCCACTGCCACTGCCACACCCACGACCGCCTCCACCGTGGCGACGGCAGCGGCGCAGCGCAGCTGGAGCGAGATGCCCTCGCCGTCGATGACCGTGCTGCTGCGCTTCTCCGGAAAGAACCTGTGGGAAGTGCTGCACGACGACGAGCCGGAACTGGAGATTCACGATCCCTACCAGATCACCGAAGTCACCCTGCACGGGCAACAGGTGCCATTGGCCGCGAACTTCACCGCTGGCTACGCGCTGTGGCTGGCCCGCTCCAACTTCAGCCACCAGTCGCTGCGCTCGCTGTTCGGCGGCAAGGGCGGCATCGATACACCGCATCTGTACATGATGCAGCCCTACGATCCGAACCGCCGCGTGCTGCTGATGATCCATGGCCTGGCCAGCAGCCCGGAAGCCTGGGTCAACGTTGCCAACGAACTGATGCGCGACGACGAGATCCGCCGGGAATTCCAGATCTGGCAGTTCTACTACCCGACCAACATGCCCATCGCGATGAGCCACGATGCGATGCGCCACACCCTGGACGAGGTCTTCCAGCATTTCGACCCCAGCGGCAGGACGCAGGCCGCGCATGACATGGTGCTGGTCGGCCACAGCATGGGTGGGGTGATCGCACGACTGATGATTTCCTCATCCGGTGACCATCTGGTGGACACGCTGCTGGCAACCGCGCAGATGTCGCCGGCGCAGCGCGAGCTGCTGCGTACCAAGGGTGCGCCAGTACTGACCTTCCTGCCGGAGCCGGAAGTATCGCGCGTGGTGTTCATCGCTACGCCACACCGCGGCACCGATGTGGCCGGCACCCGCCTGGGCCGCTGGATCGGCCGCCTGGTGCGGCTGCCGCTGACCGTACTGGAGGACGTGGCCACCATTGCCAATGACGGCCAGATCGATCGCAATGACGGCAAGCACGGCTACCAGATGAACAGCATCCAGAACCTGGACAAGGACGATCCCTTCGTGCGCGCCATAGCCGACCTGCCGATGGCTCCGACGGTGCACTATCACTCGATCATCGCCCGCGCCAAGGCCGACGGCCCGCTGGAAAAGACCGACGATGGGCTGGTGCCTTACTGGAGTTCGCACCTGCCGCATGCCGTATCGGAAAAGGTGATCGTGTCCGGCCACAGCGTGCAGGAAGCCACACCGGCGATCGTCGAACTTCGGCGGATCCTGCATGAGGACATGCAGGCCCATGACCAGGCGGGCAACTGACCCGCCCTGTCCTGTCCTCAGGAACCCGACGTGCGGCGCGAAAACGTGCCGTGCAGCGCCGCTGGGATCGCGAAGCCCTCCATGCGGACCTCGGGACGGTACTCCGCGCTGGGGGTGAAACGATATTCGCGTGAAAGCAACGCACAAAAAAGCACCAGCTGCGCGTTGCCCACCGCAGATCCCACGCAGGAACGCGATGGGAAACCATAAGGAACATAGATGCCGGCCGTCCGCTTGCGACGCTCGGGCAACCAGCGGTCGGGATCGAACAACAGCGGATCGTCCCAGTACTTCGCTGACCGGTGCTGGATGAACGAGCTCAGCTCAAACACCGTGCCTTCGGCGATGGACTGACCTTCCACCTGCAGATCGCAGGCGGCCACGCGCCGGTTGTTGAAGGGCGTGGAGTACAGCCGCATCACTTCCTTCAGGAAGCGCATCGTGCAGGGAATGCGCGCGATGGGCAGTGCATGGATCTCGGCGTCCGACAGCGGAGCGAATTCATCTTCAATGCGCTGCCGCCATTGCGGATGCATCTGCAGGGCCATCAGCAGGCAGGCGGCCATCATGCCCGGGACCCCGGAGATGGCAATCAACTGCACCGTGACCAGATAGGTGACCTTGTCCAGGCCGATGCGCTCACGCAACGTCAGCAATGATTGTGCGTAGTCGCGTGCAGAGCGCCCACTCCGGACACGGCGCTTCAGCTCTGCGTGGATCGCCCGCGACTCGCCACGGCCGATGAAGAAGTTGCGCAGCAGGTGGCGTCGATGAATGACCTGCTCGACCTGGGTGGTATACCGCAGATGCAGGGCGCGCTCGATGGCGGCGGTACCGCGCGCATCAAGCCCACCGATCACCATCGGAACGAGCGGATGCGCCATGACCTTCCATACTGCCGGCGTCGCATCCAGTTCATGCCCACACAGTGCATCCAGTGCCTGCCGCATGCGCGACTGCAGCGCCGTCAGGGTATCCACGCCGGTAAGTTCAGCACTGCAGGCGGCGATCAAGCTGCGCACTTCGGTCCAGCGCACGCGCTCGTGCCGGCGGAACAGGTCAGCCAGCGATTCGACCACGAACAGATGCTCGGAATTTTCCTTGTCGACCTTGCCGGCCAGTTCCGGGCAGAACACCCCGATACCGCCCGTTTCCAGCTTCAGCACCGGCCCTTCGCGCTCGACGCGCGCGGCCAACCGCTCGGCAGCAACGGCGCTGCCTTCATTCGACATCCCTTGCATGCAGTGCGCCTCCGGCAGGAAGGGACTCGAAAGACGAGTCCCTTCGTCTTGCTACCGCTCAGTCGCGGGGGTGTCCCGCAGGATCAGAACTCGACCCAGAGCGGCCAGGTATTCCACACACTACTCTTCTCGTTCGGATGGATATTCAGAGTGACGCGCAATGCTCGGGCGAATCTTTTCATTTTCATTCCTTTGCTTGCTGTGTGGTTATGCCGGGATTATCCCGGCACCGGCTAGATAACACGACATAATCCCGCTGTCCAATCCGGACCGATGCCGCAGCGCAGCAACCGATGCTGCAGGTGCCAGCGTTGATCGCTGCGTTTCGGCACGATGGACGTCGCTGTTCAACCCTTCAGGAACTGGCCACAGCCGCCTTCTCGATCAGTTCGGCCACTGCCACCGGTTGTGAAGCAAGTGATGCATGACTCGCTTCCAGGGTGATCAGTTCGCGTGGCTGCAGCCGCTCCGCCATACGGCGCTGATTGTCCGGATGGATCATGTGGTCGGCGCTGGACACTTGGTACCAGCTCGGCTTGTGCCGCCACGCAGGATCGCTGACGGCATCGCCGAACGTGCTCGCCAGCGGCGCCTTCTGCGTGACCGCCATCACCCGCGCCTCGCCGGCCTGCAGGTCCTGGCAGAAACTTTCGTGGAACCTGTCCGGCTGCAACCACAGATAGCCGTCGCTGTCCGGCGCCAGGTTGGCCGCCGCCTGCGGCAGCTGTTGCTGGGTAATGCCGCCAGGACTTTCACCTGCGTCCGGCGCGAATGCGGCGATGAACACCAGTCCCGTGACATTGGGTTCGTTGCCCGCCTCGGTGATCACCGCGCCACCATAGGAATGGCCGACCAGCAGTACCGGCCCCTGCACCTGGCGGATCATGCGACGGGTCCGTTCGGCGTCTTCGGCCAGCGAGGTCAGTGGCAGTTCAACGGCATGCAGGTCGTGGAAGCCGCGACGATCAAGCTCAAGGATCACCTTGGCCCAATGCGCGGCGCCGCCCCAGAATCCATGAACCAGAATGATGCTTGGCTTGCTCATCTTGCAGAACTCCTCGATTGGATGGGATGGTTGGCGGGTGGCGGTTCCGGCTGCCTGACGCCCTCGACCAGACTACGCATCGCCTCGGCCAGCGACGATGCACGGACTCCTGAAATCCATGCCAAGGCTCCACGACACACCTCCGCTGCACGCCGGATCGGACGCCCTGTTCGCAATCTTCCAGTCCTCGCGCATGCAGGGAGGCACCGTCACTCGTCATCTCCTGCAGCCCGGGGAATCGCTGGTGATTGGCGAGGGTGAAGGTTGTTTTCATTTCATCGAACAAGCCACCGCGCGCCTGCACGCGGACGCAGCCGTTGTATCTCTGCAGGCCGGTGAGCTGCTGTTGATGCCGCACGGACGCACGCACCGCATCGACTGCGCAGCCGATGCCGCGGGGCCGTCATGCTTGACCACGGCATCATTTGGCTTCGAGGGCCCGGGCAGCCGCCTGCTGCTCGACGCGCTGCCCGGCTGGATTCACGTTCCTGGAGTGGACCGGATGCCCAGCGGATTTCCTGCCAACTCCGCTGACTGGATGGCGGTAACCCTGGCAGCGATCCAGGCTGAAGCGACCCGGCCCACGCTGGGCAGCGGGCTGATGCTGTCACGCCTGCTCGATCTGCTGTTTGTCTGGACACTGCGCTATTGGCTGGGAACCTCCAGCCCTCACAACTGCCAGCGTCTGCACGCATTGGCCGATCCGCTGATCGGACGGGCATTGGCCCTGCTCCAGGCACACCCCGCGCGCGCATGGACGGTCGAATCCCTGGCCGCGTGCCTGAACCAGTCCCGCTCGAACTTTGCCCAGCGCTTCAGCCTCGCCACCGGCATGTCGCCGATGCGCTATCTGGCGGAATCCCGACTGCAACTGGCCGCACAGCTGCTGCGCAGCGGCAACCGGCGGGTTTCGCAGATCGCCGGGGATGTCGGTTATCTCTCCGAGCCCGCGTTCAGCCGCGCGTTCCGCCGCCAGTTCGGTGTAAGCCCCAATACCTGGCGTCAACAGGCGCCGGCGCCGAAGGCGTGAGGGGAATTCCCTCATCGCGCGCGTGCACCCGGCCTCTTATGCTGGCCCCACATCCCCACCGGAGGTCCGCATGAACACGCAAGAGCCCAGCCGTCAGCCCAGCCCCGACCCGGCCGAGCGCGATGCCTTCTTCCCTTCTCCGTACTCGCTGTCGCAGTTCACTTCCGCGAAGAGCGACCTGTCTGGCGCCGACTATCCGGACGCACGCCGTGATGGCCGCTGGAAGGTGCTGATGATCGCCGCCGACGAACGTTACCTGCCAACCGCAAACGGCCACCTTTTCTCCACCGGCAACCACCCGGTGGAAACCCTGCTGCCGATGTACCACCTGGACAAGGCCGGCTTCGACATCGACGTGGCGACGCTGTCGGGCAATGCCGCCAAGTTCGAATGGTGGGCGTTCCCGCGCGAGGACAAGGAGATCGGTGGACTGTATGAGCGCTATGAAGAGCGCTTCCGCCAGCCACTGCAGCTGGACGACGTGGTGGCGGGCCTTGGTGCCGATTCGGACTACGCAGCGGTGTTCATCCCCGGTGGCCACGGTGCACTGATCGGCCTGCCGGAAAGCCGCGCAGTGAAGGCCACCCTGCAGTGGGCAATGGCCCAGCAACGCCACATCATCACTCTCTGCCACGGTCCGGCCGCATTGCTGGCCGCAGGCGTCGACGAAGCCGATGGCGGCTCGCTGTTCCGTGGCTATCGCATCTGTGCCTTCCCCGATGCAATGGACCGGCAGACGCCCGAGATCGGCTACATGCCGGGACAGCTTCAATGGTTCTTCGGCGAACGGCTGGCGCAGCAGGGCGTGCAGATCGTCAACGACGGCATCGATGGCAGCGTCCTGCAGGATCGTCTGCTGCTGACCGGCGACAGCCCGCTTGCCGGCAACGCCCTGGGCAAGCTGGCCGCACGCACCCTGCTCGACACGCTGGCCGGGCGCTGATACCAGTGGCCGAGCTGGTGCAGGCACTGCTTGGGCTTGAACGCGCCGACGCGCTGAGTGCCGTGGGCGCGGCACTGCGCGGCATCGCTGCACCACTCGGCTACGACCGTGTGCTGGTGTTCGCCACCGGCACCGGGCTGGAGCGCGATGCGCAGCGGGTGTACTGGATTGAAGGCGACTGGCTGGGCAATGGCAGCGATACCGACCTCGCCCGCTACCTGCATGCCTGCCCGGTCAACCGTCACGTGCTGGACAGTGATGCACCGTTTTTCTGGAGCAAGCGCCAAGGTGTACGCGGCGAGCGCTACCAGGTGGTGAAGCAACCACGCGGTGAGGGCCTGCATGGATTACAGGTGCCGGTGTTCGGCACCACTGGGCTGGAGGGTGCGATCAGCTTCGCCGGAACCTCGATCGATGCATCTGCACACGCGCGCCTGCGGCTGGAAGCGGTTGCGACCGCAGCCTTCCGCGCGGCGCGACGATTGGCCGAAGTGCCCGCCGAGGTGCCGGCCGGCGCATTGAGCGCGCGCGAGCGTGAAGTGCTGCGCTGGGTCGCCGCGGGCCGGCGCCAGGCCGAGATCGCCGCCACGCTGGGGTTGTCCGCGCGCACCGTGGAAAACCACCTGCGCCGCGCACGCCAACGCCTGGGCGTGGCAACCACCGCGCAGGCGGTACGCGCTGCCAGCCGTCGCGGCGAGATCGAAGACTGAGCACCACTACGGCACTTCGGCCATCCGGTTCGCGTGCCGGCGGCCTTCAAGCCCGACGGGGCGTCAGTGTGCCGATGAAATCCACCGGGATCGCGAACCCTTCCAGCTGCATCCACGGCGCCGGTTCGTCCTGCACCTTCAACTCGAAGTCACGCGTCACCAATGCGCAGAACAACAGCAGTTGTGCGTGGCCCACAGCGCTGCCGATGCACGCGCGCGAAGAGAATCCGAACGGAACATAGGCGCCCTTGTTCGGCTGCCGGCGCTCGGGCAACCAGCGATCCGGATCGAAGCTGTCAGGCGATTGCCAGTATTCCGGCGAATGATGCTGGAAGTACGACGACAGCTCATACGCCCCCCCTTTCCGGATGCAGACCCCATCCATATCGATGTCATGCGACGCCGGGCGATGCAGGGCGAACAGCCCGGGCCACAGCCGCAGGGTCTCCTTCACGAAACGTGAAGTGCACGGCAGCGACTTGATCGGCACCGCGCACAGTTCATCCAGACTGAGCGCTGATGTTTCCTCACGGATCCGCTCATGCCATTGCGGGAAACGATGCATGGCGTAGAGCAGGCTGGCCGCCGTGATGCCCGGCAGCCCCGACATGCCGGCCAGCACCATCGACACCAGATAGGCCACCCGGTCCACGCCCACCCGCTGTACCAGCGGCAGCAGCGACTGCAGGAAATCCTCGCGCGGGTGGGCGTCGCGCGATCGGCGGCGGATATGGCGCGACACGGTGCGTGCGGCGCGGCGGGAAAGGTGGAAGTCGATGATGCGCCGCCAGAACGAGAAGTTCTGCAGCACGATGGCGTTGTATCGCGTCTTCTGCTCGCCGACGAGCGCATCCATATCGGATCGGCTCAACCCATCAATCAGCAGTGGCAGCAACGACTGCGAAATCATCCACCAGCTCAGTTCGCTCAGGTCATGCGGGCGGCCTGCACGCTCGGCCAGAAAATCCTGCATGCGTGCATACAGCGAGCGCATGTGCGCCGGGCTGGCCAGCCGTCCGGCCTGTTCGCTCAACAGCGCACGCACCTCGCGCCACGCAACCGGATCCTTGCTGCTGCGCAGGCCGAGAAAATCGATCAGTGAATCCGGCACGGTATGCCGGTCGGTATTGGCCTTGTCGATCTTGACGGCCAGGGCCGGATCGAAGATGCCGACCACATCATTCTGGAACCGCAGTACCGGCCCTTCGCGCCGCACCCGCTCAAGCAGGTCGTCGATGGACACTACTTCCGCATCCGTTGCACGCTCATCCATGCCCTGCCCCCGATGCCAGGGAAGATCATCGACCTTCCCTGGCGATGTCATCGAATACGTGGAGTCCTTCCGGTCAGAAGATATTCCAGTAGCGATACTTGGAACGGATGCACTGCGTGGAATTGTCCGAACGCAGGTTCAGCGACACCTGCAGGGCGCGAATCAATCGTGTCATGGCACAGCTCCTTGTGGTTCCGTTGTGGGTTGCTGTTGCGGATGCCGGGTTCAATGGCCGGCACCGCCGTTCTAGCACGCAGACCCGCTCGCCCAGGTCAAGATCCCGTCAAGGTTCTCCTGAATGCGCCAGCGGTGGCCCCGGAAACGCCAGCGCGCGCACAGCAATGGACCGGGGATCCGTGCGATGCTTCTTGAAATCGTTTTCATGGAATGGAGGGATTCCACGATGCTGCCGCATTTCCATCGCCCCGCGCTGTTCGCGTTGCTGGCGCTTGCGCTACCCACTGCCGCCTGGGCCGCAGCACCGGCGCCCCTGAAGGTGATGTCGTTCAATGTCCGCACACCGGCCGATAGCGAGCCGGGCAAGCGTTGGCCCGACCGCCGCGATGCGATGGTCAAGGTCATCCTCGACGCGCACCCGGCCGTGATCGGCACCCAGGAACTGGTGAAGGAACAGGCCGACTACCTGGCCGAGCACCTGCCCGGCTACCGCTGGTTCGGCGAAGGCCGCCGCGGTGGCAGTGGCGACGAACACATGGGCGTGTTCTACGACAGCAAGGTGCTGGCCATCGAGGCGTCGGGCAACTTCTGGCTGTCCGATACGCCGGAGGTGCCCGGCAGCATCAGCTGGGGCAACCTGTACCCGCGCATGGTTACCTGGGCCCTGTTCCGGCGTCTCGATGATGACCGTCGTTTCTACTTCATGGACACCCATCTGCCCTATCGCGACGAGGACGAACCGCGCCGGGTGAAAGGTGCGGAGCTGATCGGCAAGCGCCTGGAAGCTCTGCCGGCCGATCTACCGGTGGTGCTGACCGGTGACTTCAACAGCGAGCCCGGGGGTGACACCTACAAGGCATTCACCCGCGTGCTGCAGGACACCCGCACCCAGGTGAAGGCTCCGCAGGGCCCGCGCCTGACCTTCCACGACTTCACCGGCAAAGCCACCACACAACTGGACTGGGTGTTGGTGCGCGGCTTCCATGCGCGCAGCTTCCTCACCGATGATCGGCGCATTGGTGGCGTGCTGCCGTCGGACCATTTCCCGCTGGTGGTCGAGCTGGACTGGCCGAAACGCTGAACGCCTGCGGCAGCCGCGGCTACGGTGGCGGCTGCCGTGACAAGAGCCGGTACAAGGCCTGATGGTGCTCGCGCGCCTGGCAGATGCGCGCGCCCACCGCGACGAACACTGCGATTCCGATCAGGCCCAGGCCGAGCATCTGATCGGGCAGGCGCAGGAACCCGATGGCAGCGGCCATCGTCGCCAGCACCAGCAACACCACCACCGCCACCGACAGCCCGGCGCCAGGCAGCCCCGGATCACCGAACAGCATCCGCTGGGTATCCCGTTTACCGTGGGTCATCATCTGTCCTCCCAAGAGCCTGCTCCACTAGTTACACGGCGGACACGGCTTTCGGCAGAGTCAGATACGTCACGACTGTGATCGCGTGCACGGCTCACACCGTGCCATCCAATCACGGCCCTGAAGAAGAAGGGGACGGCAGCCTTCGCGTCCGTCCCCTTCGGTTTACTGCACCTGCGCCACGCTGGGTTGCTGCGGCGACTGCCCCCAGCCGCCCAGCGCCTTGTACACCCCCACTACGCTGACATTGACCTCGGCTTCGGCCGCGGCCAACGCATCATCGGCGGACAGTTGCGTGCGCTGTGCATCGAGCAAGGTCAGGAAGTCCTCCGAGCCCTCGCGATAGCGGATCTGCGCCAGCGACTCGGCACGCCGTGCCGCCTGCGCCTGCTCGACCACAATGGACAGGCGCGCCTGCTGCTTGGAGTAGCGGGTCAGCGCGTTTTCGGTATCTTCCAGCGCCAGCAGCACCGCCTGTTCGTACTGCGCTGCGACACCTTCGGCCTCGGCCTTGCTGGCACGCAGGCGTGCCTTGACCGTACCGAAATCGAACGCCGCCCAGCTCAGCGACGGGGTCAGCGACCAAGCCTTGTTGTTGCCATTGACCAGGCCGCTGGCATCGCCACCGAGGAAGCCGACGAAGCCGGATAGCGACAGCCGCGGGAACAGGTCGGCGGTAGCCACACCCACGCGCGCGGTGGCAGCGGCCAAGCGACGCTCGGCCACGCGCACATCCGCACGCTGGCGCAGCAGCTCGCGGGTGTCACCCAGTGGCAAGGCCTTGGCATAGGCCGGCACTTCGTGCGGCGCCAGCATGGCAGTCAGCGTTTCCGGGCGCTGGCCCAGCAGCACCGCCAGACGGTTGCGCGACTGCGTCTCGGCTACCTCCAGCAGCGGAATGTCGGCCTCGATCGCCTTCAGTCGCGCCCGGCTGCTCTGCACGTCCAGCTCGCTGCCGGCGCCCAGTTCCCAGCGCGCCTCGGTCAGCTTCTGCGTTTCGCGCAGATTGACCAGGGTGTGCTGGGCCACCGCGATGCGCTTCTGCGTGCCGCGCAGTTCGAAGTAGTTGCGTGCCACTTCGGCGGCGACCAGCACCTGCGCGTCGGCCAGGTTGGCCTGCTCGGCGTTGAGGTCGGCACGCGCAGCTTCTGCAGCACGGCGCTTGCGGCCGAACAGATCCAGCTCCCAGCCCGCATCGAAGCCGAGCTGGTAGCTTTCACTGAACACCCGCTGCCCACCCAGCTGCGGATCGGGTTGCTTGCGGCGATCGTAGCTGCCGCCCGCGGTAACGTGCGGCGCCTGGTCGAAGCGGCTCTCGACGAACACCGCACGAGCCTGGCTGACGCGGGCCACGGCCACGCGCAGGTCCAGGTTGTCCGAGAGTGCGCCGTGAACCAGTTCTTCCAGCACCGGATCATCGAACTGCGCCCACCAGCTCGCCACCGGCGAGGTGGTGCTGAACACCGGCTGCTGCGCACCCTGCAGCACCACCGGCTCCTGTACCGGCGCCTTGTAGTTCGGGCCGACGCTGACACAGCCTGCCAGCACCAGGCTGGAGACGGCCATCGCCAACGTGCGGATCACCATGGCAGCACCTCGCCCAGGTAGGTAAAGCTGCCATTCGGGCCTTCATGGCCGATCAGTGCCATCTGCACGCTGGAGCGCGCGCCTTCGCTGATTTCAATCTCGCCATGGCCGCCGTTCATATCGGTTTTCACGTAGCCCGGATGCACGGTGTTGACCTTGATCTGGGTGCTACGCAGTTCATGGGCCAGCGCCAGCGTCCAGCTGTTCACCGCCGCCTTGGACGCGTTGTACGCGGGAATCTTGAAATCGTAGATGCCCGAGGTCGGATCAGCATGCAGGGTCTGCGAGCCGAGCATGCTCGACACGTTGACGATGCGCCCGGACTTGGCCTGCCTGACCAGCGGAAGGAAGGCCTGGGTCACCGCGACCAGTGCATAGACGTTGGTGTCGAAGGTGCGCTTCCAGGTATCCAGCGACTGTTCGGACGGCGCCTGCGCCGGGTTCTCGATCATGATGCCGGCGTTGTTGACCAGGATGTCGAGGCGCCCATGACGCTGGCGGACCTGCTCGACCGCTTCGGCGATGCTGGCTGCATCGGTCACGTCCAGCTGGATGGCTTCCACCGGCAGGCCCTCGGCCTGCAGCTTCAGCGCCTGCTCCACAGCGGTCTCGCGCTTGCGGCCGGCCAGCAGCGTGTGCACGCCGGCCTGGGCCAGCTGGCGCACGGTCTCGGCGCCGATGCCACGGGTGGCGCCGGTGACCAGCGCGATCTTGTTCTGATGGGTGTTCATGGATTCATGCCTTGTGAGGGAAAAGTCGCCGCCGGCCAGTGACCGGCGGCGACGGGGTTCCATGTCAGTGGTGGAT
The DNA here is from genome assembly GCF_051861585.1 of Stenotrophomonas sp. ATs4. Classification (NCBI taxonomy): domain Bacteria; kingdom Pseudomonadati; phylum Pseudomonadota; class Gammaproteobacteria; order Lysobacterales; family Lysobacteraceae; genus Stenotrophomonas; species Stenotrophomonas sp. ATs4. The sequence goes on from NZ_JBLYPK010000010.1 coordinate 115,251, forward strand.
GGTCGGCTCGCCGTGCTGCACCAGCTGGCCACCACCGTTGCGGGTGACGAACTTGCGCAGGGCCACGTAGAACACCGGTGTGAGGAACAGGCCGAACAGGGTCACGCCCAGCATGCCGGCGAACACGGTGATACCGGTCACCGAGCGCACCTCGGCGCCTGCACCGTGCGACAGCACCAGCGGTACGGTGCCGGCAATGAACGCGATGGAGGTCATCACGATCGGGCGCAGACGCAGGCGGCAGGCTTCCAGTGCCGACTCAACGATGCCCTTGCCCCCCATTTCCAGCTCTCTGGCGAACTCGACGATCAGGATCGCGTTCTTGCACGCCAGGCCCATCAGCACCACCAGGCCGACCTGCACGAACACGTTGTTGTCGCCACCGGTCAGCCATACGCCGAACAGCGCGGACAGCAGGGTCATCGGCACGATCAGGATCACTGCCAGCGGCAGCGACCAGCTTTCGTACAACGCTGCCAGCACCAGGAAGGCCAGCATGATCGCTACCGGGAACACGATGAAGGCGGCCTTGCCCTGGGTCGCCTGCTGGTAGCTCAGGTCGGTCCATTCGGTAGCCATGCCCACCGGCAGCACCTTGCCAGCGATCTCGGTCAGCTTGTTCATCGCCTCGGCCGAGGACAGCAGGCGCGGGTCGGCTTCACCGGCCAGGTCCGCTGCCGGGTAGCCGTTGAAGCGCAGCACCGGGTCCGGGCCGAAGGTCTGCTTGATGGTGACCATCGAACCGATCGGCACCATCTCGCCGCGGTCATTGCGGGTACGCAGCTTGCCGATGTCTTCCACGCTCTCGCGGAACGGGCCATCGGCCTGGGCGATCACCTGCCAGGTACGGCCGAACTGGTTGAAGTCGTTGACGTAGGCCGAACCCAGGTAGGTCTGCAGGGTGTCGAACAACTCGGTGAGCTGCACGCCCTGCGCCTTGGCCTTGACGCGGTCCACCTCGGCATCCAGCTGCGGCACGTTGGCCTGATAGCTGGAAATCGGGAAGGCCATGCCCGGCGTCTGCGCAACGGTGCCCTGCATTGCCTGCACGGCATTCTGCAGTGCGCCGTAACCCAGGTTGCCACGGTCCTGGATGAACATCTGGTAGCCGTTGCCATTGCCCAGGCCGAGGATCGGCGGCGGCATCATCGCGAAGGCAAACCCTTCCTGCAGACCGGCGATCTTCTGGTTGATCTCCGCATTGATCTGCGCGGCGGTACGGCCATGACGCTCGGCGAACGGCTTGAGCGGAATGAACGCAACACCGGTGTTCGGGGTATTGGTGAACTGCAGCGCGTTCAGGCCCGGGAACGAGATGGTGTGGGCCACGCCGTCGGTTTCCTGGGCGATCTTGGCGACCTTGCGCAGCATTTCATCGGTACGCGCGATCGACGAACCTTCCGGCAGCTTCACGCCCGCGATCAGGTACAGCTTGTCCTGGGTGGGGATGAAGCCCGGCGGCACCAGCTTGAAGATCACACCGGTACCCACCAGCAGGACCGCGTAGACCACGAACACGGCACCACGACGGCCGAGGATCTTCGACACGCCGCGCTCGTACTTCTCCGAGCTGGACTTGAAGAAGCGGTTGAACGGACGGAACACCCAACCGAACAGACGGTCGATGATGCGGGTCGGCGCATCCTTCGGAGCACCATGGGCCTTCAGCAGGCGCGCGGCCAGGGCCGGCGACAGGGTCAGCGAGTTGATCGCCGAGATCACCGTGGAGATGGCGATGGTGACGGCGAACTGCTTGTAGAACTGGCCGGTGACACCGGACAGGAAGGCCATCGGCACGAACACGGCACACAGCACCAGCGCGATCGCCACGATCGGGCCGGACACTTCACGCATGGCCTGATGGGCTGCCGCAGTGGGCGACAGGCCTTCTTCGATGTTGCGCTCGACATTCTCCACCACCACGATCGCGTCATCGACCACGATGCCGATCGCCAGCACCAGGCCGAACAGGCTCAGCGTGTTGATCGAGAAGCCCAGCAGGTACAGCGCGGCGAAGGTACCCACTACCGACACCGGCACCGCGATCAACGGGATGATCGACGCACGCCAGGTCTGCAGGAACAGGATCACCACCAGCACCACCAGGGCGATGGCTTCCAGCAGCGTGGAGACCACGGCCTTGATCGAGTCGCGCACGAAGATGGTGGTGTCGTACACCGCTTCGTACTTCACGTCGGCCGGCATGGTCTTCTGCATCTCGTCCATCGTGGCGATGACCGAGTCACGGATGTCCAGTGCGTTGGCACCGGGCGACTGGAAGATACCGATACCGACCGCGTTCTTGCCATCCAGCTGCGAGCGCAGGGTGTAGTCACCCGCACCCAGTTCCAGGCGCGCAACGTCGGCCAGGCGCACGATTTCGCCATCAACGCCGCTCTTGAGCACGATGTCGCCGAATTCCTTCTCGGACTTCAGGCGGCCCTGGGCATTGATCAGGGTCAGGAACTGGCTGTTCGGCAACGGTTCGGCGCCGAGCTGGCCGGCCGAGACCTGCACGTTCTGCTCGCGCATGGCGCGCACCACGTCACTGGCGGTCAAGCCGCGCGAGGCGACCTTGTCCGGGTCCAGCCAGGCACGCATGGCGTAGTCGCCACCACCGAAGATCTGCGCGTCACCCACGCCCTGAATACGCGCCAGCGCATCCTTGACGTGCAGGCGGGCGTAGTTGCGCAGGTACAGGGTGTCGTACTTGCCTTGCGGCGAGGTCAGATGCACCACCATCAGGAAGGTCGGTGACTGCTTCTGCGTGGTCACGCCCTGCCGGCGCACGTCCTCGGGCAGACGCGCCTGCGCCTGCGCCACGCGGTTCTGCACCTTCACCGCCGCTGCGTCCGGGTCGGTGCCCGGGCGGAAGGTGACGGTCATCTGCAGCACGCCGTCGGAACCGGCGACCGACTTCAGGTACATCATGCCTTCGACGCCGTTGATCGCCTCTTCAAGCGGCGTGGCAACGGTTTCGGCGATGACCTTGGGGTTGGCGCCCGGATACACCGTGCGCACGACCACCGACGGCGGCACCACGTCCGGGTACTCACTGATCGGCAGGATGGGAATCGTGATCAGGCCTGCGGCGAAGATCACGATCGACAGCACCGCCGCGAAGATCGGCCTGTCGATGAAGAAACGGGAAAAGTCCATGGAGGAATTCCTGGGAAAGGCATTCGGCGAGCAACAGCCGCCCCGCCCCTCGTCACGTTGACGAAGGCAGGAACGGCTGCCGCTGGCGCCGGCAGCTAAGCGGAGACGCGGTTCAGGAGCCGGCGGATCAGTGGTTCAGTGCAGCGGTGGCATCGCGCCCCGGTGCCGGCGGCGCGGCCTGCGGCTGCATCGCCACAGCCTTGGCCTGCACCGGCATGCCCGGCATGAAGACCTTCTGCACGCCGTCGATGATCACCTTGTCACCGGCAGCCAGGCCGTGTTCGACAATGCGCAGGCCGTCGGCGGTGCGGCCGAGCTGGATGTCGCGGCGCTGGGCCTTGCCTTCCTTGTCGACCACGTACACGTACTTGCGGTCCTGGTCGGTCAGCACGGCCTTGTCGTCGATCAGCAGGGCCTGGAACTGGCCACTGCCGAGCAGCTGCACACGGGCGAACAGGCCCGGCGTGAACTGGCGGTCGGCGTTGTCCAGCAGCGCGCGGACGCGGATGGTGCCGGTGCTGCGGGCGACCTGGTTGTCGAGGAAGTCGACCTTGCCCGAATGCGGGTAGCCCTCTTCACCGGACAAGCCAACCTTCACCGGCAGATCGCTGTCACGCTCGCTCGGGCGTTCGCCCTTGCGTGCCATCTGTGCATAACGCAGGAAGGTGCTTTCGTCGGCATCGAAGTAGACGAAGACAGTGTCCAGCGAGACCAGCGTGGTCAGCACGCTGGCGCTGTCGCCGGCGGTGACCAGGTTGCCGGCGGTGACCATCGCGCGGCCGGCACGGCCATCGATGGGTGCTCGCACCTTGGTGAACTCCAGATTCAGGCGAGCCGCATCCAGCGCAGCCTGCGCCGCCTGTACGGCGGCACCGGACTGGTCGGCCGCAGCACGACGCTGCTCGGCCGTCTCGGTGGAAATGGCCTGCTGTTCGGACAGTCGCTTGGCACGCTCGGATTCGCTGCGGGCCAGCGTGGCCTGGGTGCGCGCGCGGGCGAGTTCTGCGGCGGCGCGATCGTACTCGGCCTGGTAGCTGCGCGCGTCGATGGTGAAGAGCACTTCGCCCTTCTTCACTTCCTGGCCTTCGACGTAGTTGACCTTGTCGATGTAGCCGGACACGCGCGGACGCAGTTCAACGCTCTGCACCGCTTCGATGCGGCCGCTGAACTCGTCCCACTGGCTGACCTGCTTGACCAGCACCGGCGCGGCGCTGACCTGCGGCGGCGGCGGTGCGCCAGCTTCTTCGGCATGGCCGCCGCTGCAGGCCGCCAGCACGGCCGCGGCAAGAATCGACACGCCGACCATCGCGATGCGATGGCCAAAACGATGTGGAGTGGAATTGGGGGAAGTCATGGCATGCATCCGTACGGAGGGGTGGTACAGCTAGATGAGAACGTGTTGCAAAAACAGGCGGCGTATCCTGCGACCTCAACCATGGTCGAGGTCAAGCGACGCCAGCGGTGTCGCGCCACAGCGGAGGAATTTCAAGGTGCAGCAGGCCGCGCGGCAGTTCGGCATCGCTGGTGTCGCACCGGACAATGGCGCGGTTATCGCGGCATCCATCAAGCAGGGAGACCACGCGGCGGCCGACCAGCAGCGAACTGGGCCACTCGATGCAGGCATTGGCCGCGTTGGCAGGCGTACACACCGGGCTGCAGACTTCCAGCATCTGCGCACGCACGCCCAGCGCCTGCGCTTCCTGGTGCACCACCTGCGCATACATGCGCAGCGCGGCAGTGGTGATCGAGGTCTCGCCGTAACCCGCCCAGGGCTTGGCGTTGGCCGGGCTGCCGATCATCACGTAGCGGCGCGCATGCACGTTGTCCTGCAGCAGCGGCAGCAGATGACGCACCGCATGCACGTGCGGCATCAGGTCAGCCTGCATCGCGCCCAGCAGTTCGTCGCCGTTGCGGTCGGTCACCCGGCCGCGGCGGTAGGGGCCGCCCATTGCGGCGATCACAGCGGCCAGCGGGCGCGGGCGCTGCGCGATGCGTTCGGCCAGCGTGCGTGCCGAACCGTCATCGCTGAGCGAGCCCAGCAACGTCTCCAGGCCTGGCTCGTCGGCGAACTGCTCATGCAGCGCCGCCAGCCGGCCCGGATCGCGACCGATCACCAGCACCGGGCTACCGGCTTCCAGCAAAGCGCCAACCACGCCCTGGCCGACGGCACCGGTGCCGCCGAGGACCAGGACTTCGGGCGTCAGCATCCCATTCACGGGACATTTCCTCCCAAATCCGGGATAGTCCCGATTCGACGCAGCCGGTCCCCCTTGTGCGGGGCCAGGCGGATCACACCGCCACGCTGCTGACGCATGGGCGCGGTAAACTCACGAAAGTCCTTGTGTACCAAGGAACTCGGGCGGACTTCGACGGTCATCGCCAGATCCAGGGCGTTCTGGCCGGCATGCCGGAGGCGGGCAAGAATGTTGCGCAGGCTCATGGCGAGGGGGGCTCCATTTCACGAATGGCGCCACGATAGACCTCAAACCTTTACTTGATTAGTCCTGATTAAGGGGAATAATCATCCCGCTCCCGGTCCAATCGTTCTGTCACGATTGTCCCATCCCCGACGTCCTGGATCCCCGACCATGTCCCACGATCTCAACGAGACGCTGATCTTCGTCAAAGTGGTCGAGCAAGGCAGCTTCATTGCCGCTGCCAAATCGCTCGGCCTGCCCAAGACCACGGTCAGCCGCAAGGTGCAGGAACTGGAGACGCGCCTGGGTGCGCGCCTGCTGCACCGGACCACGCGCCGCCTCGGCCTGACCGAAGCCGGTTCGATCTATCACGAACATTGCCAACGCATCGCACGCGAGCTTGAAGAAGCCGAGAGCGCGGTCAGCCAGTTGCAGTCCGGCCCGCGCGGCTGGCTGCGCTTCACCGTGCCCTATTCCATCGGCATCACCTGGATTGCGCCGCTGCTGGGCCAGTTCCATGCGCAGTATCCAGAGATCCGCCTGGACATGCACATGGGCAACGAAAAGCTGGACCTGATCGCCGGCGAAGCGGATCTGGCGCTGCGCGTCGGTGCCCTGCCCGATTCCAATCTGGTCGCGCGCAAGCTCGGCAGTCTGCGCACCCAGGTGTTCGCCAGCCCGGCCTACATCGAGCGCTATGGCGAGCCGCTGCACCCGGAAGAACTGCAGTTCCATCGCATCCTGGCGATGCGCAAGCCGTACCACACCGGCAACTCGCCGCGCTTCACCTGGCAGTTGGGCGAGAACGGCGGCGAGCTGCGCGACTTTCCGGTCACCCCGCTGATGACGGCCAACGACATGTCCGCACTCAATGGCGCACTGGTCTGTGGCGAAGGCCTGCTGTTGACTGGCGATGTGATGGCCAAGCCGTTCGTTGAATCCGGCATGGTGCGCCGCGTGCTGGCCGGCTGGACCGGCCCGGAAGTGGACTTCAATGCCGTGTTCGCCGGTGGCCGCCTGGTCTCGCCGAAGGTGCGTGCGTTCGTCGACTTCCTGGTCGAGAAGCTCAACTTCGACGCCAACTACATGCTGGCGCAGTGCCCGGGCGCGAAGCTGGCGCAGCAGCAGAAGGAAAAGGAAGACGCCGCGCTGGAAAACAGCGGCAAGCGGATCCTGGAGAAGGTCGCGGCTTCGGCTGCATGACCCACAACGATGCCGTGCGCCAATTTTCTGGTAGATACCGACCTTGGTCGGAGCCGTTCGGAGAAACCGCGACCGGGAGCGCTCTCGGCGTGCCGAGCAACGCTCGGCACCCACAAAAATGCCGCCTGCAAGGGCGGCATTTTCGTTCCGGCCGATGGCCGGACCGGCTCAAGCAATAACGCGTAGCGTTATTGCTTGAGCGGAATCACCCGAATCTCGACGCGGCGGTTCTTGGCACGGCCGGCATCGGTGCTGTTGTCGGCAATCGGGTACGACTTGCCAGCGCCCAGCGTTTCGATGCGCACGCTCTGCACGCCCTGGCCGACCAGGTACTGCGCGACCGAGTCGGCGCGTTCCTTGGAAAGGCGATTGTTGACCGCGTCGCTGCCGATGCTGTCGGTGTGGCCGACCACTTCGATCATGGTCTGGTTGTAGTCACGCAGGGTGCCTGCCACGCCGTTGAGCGAGCCGTAGAACTGCGGCTTGAGGGTCGCCTTGCCGAAGTCGAAGGTGATGCCGTCCGGCAGGTTGAGCATGATGTTGTCGCCCTGGCGCTGCACATCGATGCCGGTGTTGGCAGTGCGCTCGCGCAGCGCGCGTTCCTGGCGATCCTGGTACTGGCCGACGGCGGCGCCGCTGAGCGCACCGATACCGGCACCGATCAGTGCGTGCTGACGACGCTCGGTGGCGCTGTCGCCGGTCAGCAGGCCGGCGGCCACACCGATGGCGGTACCGATCAGCGCATTGCGGCCGGTGCGGTTCTGCTGCTCGGTCGGGTTGCCGTACTGGTCACTCTGCACATAGGAGCCGCCGGTGGCGCAGGCCGACAGGACGGCCGCACTCATCAGGGCCAGTGCGACGTTGCGGGTGGTGTTGCGGATCATGGGGTTCTCCTTGGTTTCCGGTCGGCCGGCGGCTTGCGGGCGCCAAGAGAATAAACAGCCCGGTGCGATGCCGGAATGATGACGCAGCGCGCCGACAGGGCCGCGTTCAGCTATCTGACCGGATCGCTCAGCGCGCTCTTTACCCCGCTCCCGACTGGCGGTAAGCGGCCAGCGCGGCATCACGACCCGCCGCCAGATCCACCAGCGGCGTGCGCGGGTAGCCGGGCGCATGTGCCTCCAGCAGCAGCGGATGCTGCCACGGCGCGAAACGCGCCTTCACCGGCAGCGCGGCCAGTTCGGGCACCCAGCGGCTGATGTAGCGCGCCTGCGGGTCGAACTTCTCGGCCTGGGTGACCGGATTGAACACGCGGAAGTACGGTGCGGCATCGGCGCCGGTCCCGGCCACCCATTGCCAGCCCATCGTGTTGTTGGCCAGGTCGGCATCGACCAGGGTGTCCCAGAACCAGCGCGCGCCATGCAGCCAGTGCGCACGCAGGTGCTTGCACAGGTAGCTGGCGACGATCATCCGCACCCGGTTGTGCATGTAGCCGGTGTGCCACAGCTCGCGCAGGCCGGCATCGACGATCGGCACCCCGGTATTGCCGCGCTGCCAGTCGTGCAGCTGCGCAGCACTGGGCGTAGCCCACGCGAAGCGATCAAAGCGCGGGTTGAGGTTGTCGGTGGGCGTTTTCGGGAAGTGGTGCAGCAGGTGGTAGGCGAAATCACGCCAGCCGAGCTGGCGCAGGTAACCGTCGATGTCGGCATCAGTGCCCGCACTGCGCAGGTCTTCCAGCGCATGGGCGATGCGCCACGGCGCGATCTCACCGAAATGCAGGTGCGGCGACATTCGAGAGGTGCCCACGCGATCCGGCAGGTCGCGCTGCTCGCGGTAACCGCGCAACGCGCCATCCTCAAACACCGACAGCGCCTCCAGCGCACCGGCCTCGCCCGGCTGCCAGTGCTCCCAGAAGCCGGCGTCCCAGTCCAGCATCGGTGCCAGCTGCAGTTCTTCCAGTGCGAGGCTGTCGACACCATGCGATGCCAGCTTCTTCGGCGCAGCCTGCAGCGCAGGCAGGCGCCAATGACTGAGTAAGTTGCGCCAGTACGGCGTGAACACCTTGTACGGCTGGCCCTGCTGGGTCGCGATGTCCCAGGGCTCGAACAACAGGCTGCCATTGCAGCTCTGCGCGTCGATGCCCCGCTCGCGCAGCGTGCGCTTGATGGTGGCGTCACGTGGCTGCGTAGCAGGTTCGTACTTGCGGTTCCAGTACACCGCCTCGGCGCCGGTCTGCTCAATCAGCACCTGAAGGGCCGGCAGGCTGTCACCGCTGCGCAGCACCAGCGACGAACCGCGCGCGCGCAGGTCGGCGTCCAGTGCATCCAGAGAACGGTGGCGCCACGCATCGGAGGCCGCGCCCGGCACCCACTCGCCTTCCTCGTGCGGCGCGTGAACGTAGACCGGCACCACATCGTGACCCGCGTCCAGCGCGGCCTGCAGGGCCGGATTGTCCTGCAGCCGCAGATCACGGCGGAACCATACCAACGCTACCGACACATGCATCGCCTTCGTTGTGGAAGGCGCACATGATAGCCAGCGGTGGTGAAGGCGTTGCACGCAGACGCCGTCTGCTAGGCTGCCCGGCCGCTACCCGTTGAACTCTGACATGGATGATCTGCACGCCTCATTCGCCCGCTTCGGGCTGCTGCATGCCCAGCAGGAGCATGACTGGCAGGGCCCGTTCCCGTTGCCCCCGGTACTGGCGCGCTTCTACGCGCAGGTCGGGCCGCTGGGCCATGAGATCAATGCCAGGGTGGGCAACGCCGGCATCACCATTCCCGGCCTTGATGTCTGGATACCGCCGCTGCAACGCCTATGGAGCCATCAGGCCGGCTATCGATGGCATGGCATCAGCGGCGAACCGATCGACGGCTGGCCGTCGAACTGGCTGGTGATTGCCGATCGCGGCGCTGATCCGTTCATCCTCGACCTGGACGACGGCCGTGTGCTGTTCAGCCATCACGGTGCCGGCCTGCTGGATGCCGGCGAGATCATTGCCGATGCGCCGACCCTGATGGCGGCTCTGGCTGCTGCAGGCACGGTGTACCTCGATGCCGGCGATGACCTCTACAACGACGATGACGATGGCGGCATCCGCCCCGAACACCAGGAAGCAGCCATGCAGGCGGTGGCCCGGGCGCTGGGCGACCGCCTGCAGGCCAAGTCGTTCATCGAGACATTGATAGGGTGAATCCACGCGTGGCGTGGATCTATTTTTCGAAGCGCTTCATCGCCTCGCTGATCAGCGCACGCGCCTCGGCGGCGTTGCCCCAGCCGTTGAGCTGCACCGGGTTGCGCCCCGCCGGCAGGTCCTTGTAGACCCGGAAGAAGGCCTCGATGCGCTGCCGCTCGACCTCCGGCAGATCCTTCAGATCGCGGATATTGGCGTAGGTCGGGTCAACCTTGTCGGTCGGCACGCCGATGATCTTCTCGTCGTGCTCGCCACCATCGATCATCTTCAGGTAGCCGATCGGCCGGAAGCGCACGATCACGCCCGGATGCAGCGGTTCGCGAGTCAGCACCAGTGCATCCAGCGGATCGTTGTCACCGGCCAGGGTGCGCGGCATCGAGCCGTAGTTGGCCGGATAGGCGACCGGCATCGACTGGAAACGATCCACATGCACCAGACCATCGTCCTTGATCTCGTACTTGGTGAAGCTGCCGGCCGGAATCTCCACCGCCAGGAGGACTTCCTCCGGCGCCTGCTTCGGCTGCGCCACCAGGAACGGGTGCAGCACCGCGTCACCCGCGGTCACCGCACTGGCCAGCAACAACAGGGCGGCGCCGATGGCAGCGAGAGGAAGGATGCGACGGGGCATGGTCATCGGTGCGTCCTCATTCCCAGCAGCGGTCGGCACGACCCTTGGCGGTCTGCGCGCGCGGGCAGTCGCGTGGCGTGATGCGGCCTTCGGTCAGCTCCGTGCGCTGCTTGCCACCGTTGGCGTCGCGGCGCAGTTCGAAGGCGTCGTAGAGACGACCGGTCACGGTGCGTGCCTCATAGCGCAGGTGCTGCGGATCGATGTTCAGCACCTGGAACAGCTGGGTGTCCTCGGCCACCGGATCCATCGTCCTGCGTGCTTCGTCGGAAACGCGATACTGCTTCGGCCCCGCTACGGTAACCACGTATTGCGGCGTCGCGGCCTGCCCTTCGCCACGGCGACCGTATGTGTGGTCATGACCCTGCAGCACCAGATCGACGTTGTGGCGGCGTACCACCGGCAGCAGCGCATCACGCAGCGCGGCGTTCTCACGCCCTTCGCGCGGCGAGTAGAAGGGTTGGTGCAGCAGCACGATGGTCCACGGATGCGGATTACCGGTCAGCACCTTGTCCAGCCATTGTGCCTGCGCCTTGGCGGTGCCCAGATCGAGTGCCGACGTGCCATCGACCACGGCCACGCGTACACCCTGCGCATCGAACCAGTAGCTGGTCTGCTGTGCGGCGGTGGCACCATTGCCCGGCAGCGCGAACGTCACCGGCCAGTGGCGACCCAGCACGCGACGTTCCTGCGGGGTATCCTCGAATTCCTCGAAATACTCGTGGTTGCCGATGGCCGGGGCCACCAGAGTTTCCTGCGCCAGCCAGCTGGTAGCAGCAAACCACTCACCCCACTCGCTGTCATCCATGTTATCGCCGCCGCTGACCAGGTCGCCAGCAAACAGGCTCATGCGCGCCTGCGGCGCAGCCTTCTGCGCGGCACGCACTACCCGGCTGACATGGCTGACGTTCTTGTTCTGGGTATCACCGAAATACAGCAGGGTCAGCGGCTGGTCGGCCGCGGCCAGCGTGCGCAGCTGGTTCCAGGCGCTCCAGCTGCCATTGCCCTGCACGCGATAGACGTACTGGGTATCCGGCTGCAGGCCGCTGATGTCGGCGCGATGATGATGCGACAGACCGTTCTCGGTCTGCAGCGCACGGGTCGTTGCGCGAACCTGGCGGATGCCCTCGATGGCCGGCGAATCAGCGGCGAGGGCAATCTCCAGCAGCGGTGCCTGCACGCTGCCGTCGGTACGCCAGGCCACGGCGAACCCATGGCTGGAATCGACCGCAGGCGAGGCGACGATGCGGTCCGGTACCGTCGTCGCTGCGTAGTGCCGGCTCCCCGCCGGCACCTGGGTATTCGGTTCGGCCGCTGCGAACGACAGCGACGGCAGTGCCAGCAGCAGGCCCAGCGCCAGCGTACGCATCACGCAATGCCCGCTCATGCGCCACACTCCAGCGGCAACGCCAACTGCTTGGCGATGCTCTCCCAGTCGAACGCCACCACGCCCTGGTCGTCATGCACTGCATACAGCGCACCGTGCGGGAAGCGCACGCTGGGTTGCTGCATCATCCAGATGCCGTCGGTGTTGGCCACGGTATTGCCCTGGAACGCACCCACCGGCTTCAGCGTGTGCCGGTCGAACAGGTGGAACACGCTACGCTGCTTGCCCTGTTCGGTGGTGATCCACCAGCCGTCCTTGCCACAGGTGCGCAGAGTCACACCTTCGGCCTGCGCCTTGAACACGTCGCGACCAAAGGTGGTACCGGTGAAGCGACCCGTCAGGGTGTAGACCTTGAACTCGCTGGCGTAGCTCTCGTCCTCTTCGGCAATCAGCAGACGGTCGTTGTCCGGGTCGCCCCAGATCGACTCGACCACGCGCAGCGCTCCCGCCTCGGTGGTATCGCCGATGCTGGCCTCCAGCTTCGCCTCGACCTTCGCACCGTCGCGGGTGACGTGGTACTGGCGCACTCGCTTGTCCAGCTCGGCCAACGGCGGCAGGATGTCACGCCCCTGCGCATCCTCGCCGTTGTCCCAGGAGTCGGTGACGTAGACGCTGTAGCCATCGGCACGGCGGTCGACCCACAGCCCGTACGGCTTGCGCAGGTCGTCCGCAGCGAATGTCGCCAGCGGCGCGAAGTCCGGCAGGCTCAACACCTGCACGCGGTGATTGTCGCGCTCCACGATCCACAGCAGATCGTCGATCACCGCGATGCCGTTTGGGCGGTCGAACTGCCCTGGTGCGGTGCCGCTGCTGCCGACATCCCGCAGGTGCTGGCCGGTGCTGCCGTCGTAGACCACCAGCTTGTCGGTCGCTTTTGCGGTGGCGATCAGCCACAACCTGCCGTCCGGAGCGCGCCACGCCGCCGGCGAGTCGATGTTGTCGGCCGGGGTCATCGGCGAAAGGAACGCCTCGGCGATGGTGGCCACCGCCCGTTCGCCGCTGGCCTTTGCAGCCGTTGTGGCAGCGGCAGGATCGTTACCGGTGGCCGGCGTGCAGCCGGCAGCCAGTGCTACCGCCAGCGCAGCGGCCAGGACAGTGATGCCCCGCCCCATCACAGTGCCACCTTCAGGCCCAGCGCATAGGTGCGGCCATATTCTTCCATCTGCAGGGTGCGCGAACGCGTACCCTGGTACAGCTCCAGCGGCTTGTCCAGCAGGTTCTGTGCTTCGAAGTACATGCTTACGCGCGGAGTGAACTTGTAATCCAGCGAGAAGTCGAGCTGGGTGTTGGGGGCTACGAAGATGTCGAAGGCGCGGCCCTTGCCGATGCTGTCCAGGTATTCGCTGCGGTAAACGGCCGCCAGACGCGTGCTCACTCCGTACTTCTCGTAGCCGATGTGTGCGCTGTAGACATGCTTGGAGGCGCGTGGGAGGGTGAAGTCCTCGCCTGCACGGTCCTTGATGCCGGCATCGAACTTGGTATCCAGCCAGGTGCCGCTGGCACCGACCAGCAACCCGTCCAGGCCGGCCGGAAGGAACGCCAGCTGCTGCTGCCAGTTGAATTCGGCACCGCGCACGGTGGCCTTGCGCCCGTTGATCGGCTGGGTCACGTCCAGGCCGCCGTAGGCCGGATCATTGGTGCGCAGGGTTTCCACGATGTAACCATCGATGGACTTGTGGAACAGGCCCAGCGAGACGATGCCGGTGCTGCCGATGTACTTCTCCACCGACAGATCGATATTCTTCGACTCGTACGGGTCCAGTTCCGGGTTGCCCAGGCGCACGTCCCCATCACCCCGGCTGTAACCCACGCGCGGCGAGATGTCACCGAACGACGGGCGCGATACGGTCTTGTTGGCCGAGGCGCGCAGCACCCAGTCATCGGCCGCGTCATAGCGCAGGTGCAGGCCCGGCAGCACGTTGGTGTAGCTGCTGTTGGCCACGCGCGGGGTGACGGTGAAGCTGCGGCCGTTGGCGGCCACGTCCACCTGGTTGCCGATCGCCTTGAACTGGGTGTTTTCCACGCGCACACCACCGATGATGCGCAGCGCGCCCACGTCCCAGGTACCCATCGCATAACTGGCGAAGATGTCTTCGCTGGCCACATAGTCCTCTTCCAGCGATGTCATCGCGTTGCCACCAACGTCCTGCGGGCGTGCGCTGTACTGGCCGCCATTGGCCGCCCAGAAGGCACGCATCGCGGCCGAATCCATGCCGTCACCCAGGTTGCCGTGGCGGTGTTCCGGCGAGGAGGTGCCCCAGCTCGACAGCGCCACCTTCGGGCCGACGCGCAGTTCGCGCTCGTCCACATTCACGTCGCGGTCGCGCCAGCGGCCCAGCAGGCCGAACTTGATGCTGCTGCTGTCGCCGTCGAAACGCACGTTGACCTGCGCACTGTGCTCCTTGTCGTTGACCTGCTTGGGCGAGAGCACGAAGCGATCGAACGCGTAGCTGCTGTTGTCCATCCACTGCGGGTTGTCGAAGCTGTAGCTGGGCAGGCGGCTGCGCTGGTCCAGGGTGCCATTGAAGACCTTGCCATCAAGCTTGAAGCGGGCCTCCATCTCGTCGTTCACCCGCTCCTCGGTGCGGGTGTAGCCGATCCGGTAATCGACCACGGCGTTGGTCAGCTTGTTCTCGCCACCAAGACTGGCCGCGAAGGTGTTTTCCTTCTTGGTGCGGTAGCGCATGCGCTTGTCGATGGAATCCTTCGGCATGCCATCCAGGCGGTACTGGTCGGTGCCGGTCTTGACCATCTTGGCGTCGTCGAAGTTGAAGATCACGCGCTGGCGGGTCTCCGCATCGTCAAACTGGCTGTACAGCGTGCGCAGGTAGTACTTGCTGTCTTCGTTGGGGCGCCAGTCGAGGTTGAGGTTGGCACCGATGCGCTTGCGCTCGATCTCGTACTTGCGGTGCTGCAGGTTGATCGCGGTGACATCGCCGGGGGCGGCATCGTCCTCGCCGTCGTACTCCACTTCGGTGTTGTCCGACTCGAACGTGCGCTTCTGGTAGTTCACGCCCAGCGCCACGCCGAAGGTATCGTTGAATACTTCGCTGTAGTTGAAAGCGGCCTTGGGGCTGGTCTCGCCGGACAGCTGCTGGTGGCTGCCTTCGATCTTGCCACGCAGGCTGCGACCGTCGCGGTCAAAGGCCGATGCCGATTCCACCAGCACGGCGCCACCGATGGCATCACCGGGCATGTCCGGAGTCGGCGACTTGACCACGCGCAGGCGCTCGGTGGAGTCGGACGGGATCACGTCCAGCGGCGCGGCGCGGCTGGAATCCTCCGGGGTACCCACCGCAATGCCATCCACGCTGACGCTGTTGAGGCTGGCATCCAGGCCGCGGATGACC
Source organism: Stenotrophomonas sp. ATs4 (assembly GCF_051861585.1). NCBI lineage: Bacteria > Pseudomonadati > Pseudomonadota > Gammaproteobacteria > Lysobacterales > Lysobacteraceae > Stenotrophomonas > Stenotrophomonas sp. ATs4. The sequence continues at coordinate 130,525 of NZ_JBLYPK010000010.1, forward strand.
ACGAAGCGGCCTTCGCCCTGGTCGCGGGTCACGCTGATGCCTGGCAGGCGCTGCAGCGACTCGGCCACGTTCTTGTCCGGGTACTGGCCCAGGGCATCGGAAGACACGGCGTCCTCGATGGCATCGCTGCTGCGCTTGAGATCGACCGCGCGGATCTGCGATTCGAGCTGGGCGCGCACTTCGATGCGGTCCAGGTCGACCGCGTCGGCGGCCACGGCGCCGGTGGCGGCAACCGCCTGCTGCCCGGCGGCCTGCAGCGGTGCTGCGGCCCCCATCGCCAGGGTCAGGGTGATGGCAACGGCCAACGGAGTCTTGATATGCACTGGGAATCCCCATTCCTGTTAAGAATGGGTCTGCACGGTATGTCCGCAAGGTTGCATGGCCGTGACATGCGTCTGCACATTTCGTGTAAGGCGGTCCGGGCCGGGTTTGGGTTCGGCCCGCTGATCCGGCAAAATGAAGCCCTCTCTCCTTTATCCCCTTCCCGACCATGAAGATCGTCGAAGTGCGCCACCCGCTGGTGCAGCACAAGATCGGCCTGATGCGCAACGCTGCGCTCAGCACCAAGGATTTCCGCGAACTGGCCAACGAGCTGGGCACCCTGCTGGCCTACGAGGCCACCGCCGACCTGGACACCGAGCCGCATACCCTGCCCGGCTGGTCCGGCCCGGTCACCGTGCAGCGCATCGCCGGTGCAAAGATCACCGTGGTGCCGATCCTGCGCGCCGGCCTGGGCATGCTCAGCGGCGTGCTGTCGCTGATCCCTGCCGCCCGCGTCAGCGTGGTCGGCCTGCAGCGCGATGAGGAAACCCTGCAGCCGGTCCCCTACTTCGAGCGCTTGACCGGCCGCCTGGAAGAGCGCGATGCGCTGATCCTGGACCCGATGCTGGCCACCGGCGGCACCCTGATCGCCACCATCGACATGCTCAAGCGTGCTGGTGCCCGACGCATCAAGGGCATCTTCCTGGTCGCCGCGCCGGAAGGCATCGAGGCGGTCAAGGCCGTACACCCGGACGTGGAGATCTACACCGCGGCCATCGATGCCCAGCTCAACGACAAGGGCTACATCCTGCCAGGCCTGGGCGATGCCGGTGACCGCATCTTCGGTACCCGCGTCGGCTGATCCGGCGAATCGGGGTCAGATCCCTTTCGCAGCGAAAGGGATCTGACCCCAACAGATGCGGGGTCGGATCCTTCTCCTGCGGAGAGGGCTCTGACCCCAGGCGAGGCACTACAGGCTGGCCGCGAAGGCCTCCAGCTGGCCAATGACCGTGTTCCAGCCGTCGAAGAAGCCCAACTGCTCATGCTGGTCGCGCAGGGCCTTGTCCGGGTGCATCACCTGCGCGGTGTAGCGGCAGCCCTGCCCTTCGTCCTCCATCGTGATGATGGCAGTGAAGCCCAGCCACGGTGACTGCGGTCGCCAGCCCGCGCCCAGCATCGAGGTGAACACCAGGCGCTGTTGCGGCACGATCTCAAGGAAGCTGCCCGGATTGTCACTGCTGCCGCCATCGGGGCCCTGCATGAAGGTGTGGAAGGCACCGCCGGGGCGCAGATCGAATGCGCACACCTCGGTGGTCCACGGCTTCGGGCACCACCACTGGCGCAGCAGTTCCGGGTCGGTCCACGCCCGCCACAAGGCGGCACGCGGTGCGTTCAGCACACGGCTGATGATCAGATCGGTGTCAGGGTTGTTGCCTGCGTCTACGGCCATGGGCCTGCTCCTGTCGGTGAAGCGTTTCAACGAAATCGACCATGCGGTCGGCGCGTGCCTCCCACGCGGCGCGTTGGCCGGCCAGCCACTGTTCGGCCTGGCCCAGTCGCGCCGGCACCAGTTCGCAGGTGCGCACGCGCCCCTGCTTGTGGCTGCGCACAACGCCACTGCGTTCCAGCACGGCCAGGTGTTTCATCAACGAAGGCAAGGCCATCTCAAAGGGTTCGGCCAGCATCGACACCGTGCACGGCCCCTGCCCGAGCGCGGCCACGATCGCGCAGCGCGTCGGGTCGGCCAGCGCCTGGAAGATCTCTTGAATGGCGGGATCATACTTACCCATATAGCTAAGTAATACGCCGTTCTGAATGGCACCGCAAGCAGGCGCGGCAATGGCGCGATTCTTCACGTGGTCTTGCTGGCCGGAAGCGAATGCTCCGCGCACCCGCCATCCTTGGAGCTCACCGATGAAAGCCTCTTTCCTGCTGGCCGCTGTCCTGCTGGTCGGCCTGCCCCTGGCAGCCAACGCCACCACGCCGCAGCAGCAGCGCATGGCCGACTGCTCGGCCAAGAACAAGGGCTTGAAGGGCGATGCCTACAAGACCGCGCAGAGCTCCTGCCTCAGCGGCCACGCCGCCGATACCAAGGCCGCGACAACTCCGCAGGAACGCATGCGCAAATGCAACGCCGATGCCGGTACGAAGAAGCTGGCCGGTGATGCGCGCAAAACCTTCATGAGCAGCTGCCTGAAGGCGTCGTAACGGCGGCCCATCCACGCATGGCGTGGATCTACTGATATCAACGGCTATCCATCCACGCATGGCGTGGATGCACCGCCATCGATGAAAGGCCGGGCGACGCCCGGCCATTTCATTACCCCAGGGCGCGCGCCTTCAGTTCACCCTGCTCATGCAGGGTCACGAAACGGCCCTTGTCATCGCGGCCCAGCTGCGCCAGCGCCACCTGCGGGTCGTGGGTGAAGAACAGATGCACATTGCGCGCCAGCTTGTCTTCGAGGAACCGCCGCTTTTCGTCGATCAGCAGCTCGGCATTGCGGTCGTAACCCATGGTGATCGGCACGTGCACCCAGGAGCGGCCCGGAATCAGATCGGCGCAGAACACCACGCCACCCTTCGGTGATTCATCGGCGCGTGCATGACCGACAATCTCGGCCAGCATCAGTCCCGGCGTGTGGCCATCGCTGTAACTGAAACGCACGCTGTGACCCAGCGCCTTGGAGTATTCACCGTCCACCACTTCCAGGCGGCCACTGGCCTGCAGCAGGGCTGGGAGTTCCGGAATGAAACTGGCGCGATCGCGCGGATGCGGTTGCAACGCACGCTGCCAGTGCTGCGCACCGACCACGTAGGTCGCGTTCGGGAACAGCAGCTCCGGCTCACGCCCCTCGCTCCATGCCGCCAGCAGGCCACCGGCATGATCGAAGTGCAGGTGGCTGAGCACCACCACGTCGATATCCTCGTGCTCGAACCCCGCTTCGCGCAGCGAATCGATCAGCACATGCTGGCTTTCCTGCACGCCGTAGCGCTCGCGCATGCGCGGATCGAAGAACGCACCAATACCGGTTTCAAACAGCACCGTCTTACCTTCGAGCGGACTGGCAAGCAGCGCACGGCAGGCCAGCTCGATGCGATTGAGCTCGTCCGGTGCCGCCCATTTTTCCCACAACGCGCGCGGCGCGTTGCCGAACATCGCGCCGCCATCAAGGCGCTGCGAGTTTCCACGAATAGACCAGAGTTTCATGTGTCGATTATCGGCGCCGGGTCGTTAAATAATCGCTAGAACGGAAACAGGAAACCCCGCCGGTGCGGGCGGGGTTTCGGTAATGAGCCAGATTGCCAGCCAGGGCCCGGCGCTACCGGATCAGCGTGCCGGTACGACCTGGGCACTGCCCACCGGATTGCGCGGGTCGCTGCCGCCGAACAGCGTGTTCGCCTTGCGGTCCCATTCCACGGTCTGCAGGTTGCCCCACACGTGGCTGGAACCGCGGCCACCGGCCGCGACATTGCCCGGCAGGTCGATCTTGTGACCCATCGCTTGCAGCTGCTTCACCGTGTCGGCGTCGAACGCATCGTTCTCGGCTTCGATCAGGTCCGGCAGCCACTGGTGATGGTAGCGCGGCAGCGCGGCAACCTGCTGCGCGTCGAGGCCCGCGTCGTAGCCGAGAATGCCCAGCAGCACCATGGTGATGATGCGGCTGCCACCCGGGGTGCCCAGCACCACCACCTTGTCGGCGTTCTCCATGAAGGTCGGCGTCATCGAGCTGAGCATGCGCTTGCCGGCCTTGGGCGCATTGGCCGCGTAGCCCATCACGCCGAACGCATTGGGCGTGCCCGGCTTCAACGCGAAGTCGTCCATCTCGTTGTTCAGCAGCACACCCGTGCCCTTCGGAATCAGGCCCGAACCGTACAGCAGGTTGACGGTCTGGGTGGCGCCGACACGGTTGCCGTCACGGTCGATGATCGAGAAGTGCGTGGTCTCGTCGTCTTCCAGCGGCGTCGGATTGCCCGACAGCAGGTCGCTGGGCGTGGCCTTGTCCGGATGGATGGTGGCGCGCAGGCCCTGTGCATAGTCCTTGCTGGTCAGCACCTTCTGCGGGATCTGCACGAAGTCCGGATCGCCAAGGAAGAAGGTGCGGTCGCGGTAGGCACGACGCATCGCCTCCACCACCAGGTGGGTGCGGTGGGCCTCATCCATCGACTTCAGGTCCCAACCCTCCAGGATCTGCAGCATGCTGGCCAGGGCGATACCGCCGGAAGACGGCGGCGAGGCCGTGGTGATCTTCCATTCGCGGTAGTTGAAGACGATCGGCTCGCGCAGCTTCACGCGGTAGCCGGCCAGTTCCTCGGCAGTCCACTTGCCACCGGCCTGCTTCACGCCGGCCAGCAGCAGCTTGCCGGTCTGGCCCTTGTAGAAACCATCGAAGCCGTCAGTTGCAAGGCGCTCCAGCGTCTGCGCCAGTTCCGGCTGCTGGAACAGGTCACCGGTAGCGATCGGCTTGCCATTGCGCAGGTAGACCTCGCGCGTGCCGGGGTAGCGCTCCATCACTTCCCGGCGCGAGGCGTAGCCCTTGGCCATGCGGTCATATACCGGGAAGCCCTCGCGCGCGATTCGGATCGCCGGCTGCAGCGAAGCCGACAACGGCAGCTTGCCGTGCTTGGTGGAGAGTTCGACCAACGCGGCCGGCAGGCCGGGGATACCCGCCGACCAAGGCCCGTTGACCGAACGGTCACGGTCGAGGTCGCCCTTCTTGTCCAGGTAGGCCTGCGGGGTCGCAGCGGCCGGCGCGGTTTCGCGCGCGTCCAGCATCACGTCCTTGCCAGTGGCCGCATCATGCAGCAGGAAGAAGCCGCCGCCGCCGAGGCCGGAACTGATCGGCTCGACCACCGCCAGCGTGGACGACACCGCCACCGCGGCGTCGAAGGCGTTGCCGCCCTGGGCCAGGATGTCGATGCCGGCCTGGGTGGCCAGCCGGTGGCCACTGGCAATGGCCGCGCCGTCGGGGTGTTCGGCTCGGGCCGGGCTGTCGGCCCAGGCGATCGGGCTCAGCAGCAGGCCGAGCAGCAACAGGGGGCGGACGATCAGCGTCTTCATTCGGATGGGGGCTCCGCGTAGAGTTCGGGGTGATCGTGCTGCAGCTGGCGCAGCTTGGCCAGCAGCTGGTCTTCCGTTTCCACGATCTCCGGGTCCGGGTCGATGCACTCGACCGGGCAGACGACCACGCACTGTGGTTCGTCGAAATGACCCACGCATTCGGTGCAGCGCGCAGGGTCGATCACGTAGATGGTTTCACCCATCGCAATGGCCTGGTTCGGGCAGGCCGGCTCGCATACGTCGCAGTTGACGCAGAGCTCGTTGATTTTCAGCGACACGGCGATACTCCTCGCCCGCGCCCTGGGACAAAGGACCGGCCAGCGCGGGCGCGCGGGCCGGTCAGGTCATCAGCGGCACCCTTGCGGGGCGCCGCCCGGGCCATGCCGGAGCATGGCCGCCATGGCTCGGTATTACTTGGCTTCGACGAAAATGTACTCGGCACCGGTCGGCTGGATCGCAGCCTGCACGCGGGCGTTGTCGGCCGACTGGCCGATGAAGACGACACGCACGCCCTTCATCGAGTCCGGCGACACGTCCTTGAACACGGCCTGGATCATGTCAGCCATCTTGCCCGAGGCCGACGAACCGAAGGCCAGCATGTTGCCCGGCTGCACGCCACGGGCCACGGCCTGGGTCGCGCTCTCGGTCTGGCGCTCGTACTTGGCCTGGAAGTCCGGGTCCGATTCCGGCGAGAGGTAGTACAGGAACGGGCTGTTGGTGATGTTGCCCATGTTCTGGATCGCCACTTCCTGCAGGTACTTCTTCCAGCCTGCATCGTCGTCCTTGGACGGAGCGACCAGAGCCTGCTTGGCCTCGTCGACCGGAGCGGCCTCTTCCTTCTTGCAGGCGGTGAAGGCCAGGGCCAACGAAGCGATCAGCATCGCGCGCATGGTGGTGTTCATGGGTTTCCTCCCGGAATGGTGCGTGGTGTTGTACGTAAAGGGGGTGCGGGTACAGCGGGGCTTACGACTGTGCCGACTTCGCTTCGCGGACCTTGCGCAGGGCTTCGAGCACCGCGGCCGGCACGAAACCGGACACGTCGCCGCCCAGGCGCGCGATCTCGCGGACCAGCGAGGACGAGATGAAGCTGTGCTGCTCGGCCGGGGTCAGGAACAGGGTCTCGACCTCCGGGATCAGATGGCGGTTCATGCTGGCCATCTGGAACTCGTACTCGAAATCGGACACCGCGCGCAGGCCGCGCAGCAGGACGCCACCCTGCACCGAACGTACGAAGTGAGCCAGCAGCGTATCGAAGCCGATCACCTCGACGTTGCTGTGATGGCCCAATGCGCCACGCGCGAGCTGCACGCGCTGCTCCAGCGGCAGCGCCGGGCCCTTGGACGGGCTCTGCGCCACACCGACCACGACCTTTTCGAACAGCGGCGCGGCCCGGCTCACCAGGTCGATATGACCGTTGGTGATGGGGTCGAACGTGCCGGGGTAAACGGCGATGCGGCGATTGGCCACGGTCATGGGCGGTTGCAGATGTTCAGATGAGGTCAAAGTGTAGCAGTGGCGCGGCGGTACAGGGCAAAGCGCACCTCGCGGGTGCCGCCCTCGCGGTGCAGCAGCCAGTCCGGCGGCAGCACCGGCACGTGGCCGGCCGGCGATTCCAGGTACAGCCAGGCATCGGCGGCCAAGTGCCGCGGCAACTGGGCCAGCACGTCCTGCCACAGGCCATCGGCGAACGGCGGGTCGATGAACACCAGATCGGCCTGCTGCGCCTGCGCCCCCTGCAGCCAGCGCAGGGCATCGGCCTGCACGACGGTGACCTGGTCGGTGGCCTGCAGCTTGGCTACGGCGGCGGTCAAATTGCGTCCCAGCTGCGCATCGCGTTCGACCAGGGTGGCGTGGGCGGCACCGCGCGATACCGCCTCCAGGCCCAGCGCACCGCTGCCGGCGAACAGGTCCAGCACCCGCGCGCCGCCCAGTTTGGGCATCAGCCAGTTGAAAAGGGTCTCGCGCACGCGGTCGCTGCTGGGCCGCAGCCCCGGCAGGGTCGGGACCGGCAGGCGGGTATTGCGCCAGCGCCCGCCGATGATGCGGACCTGGCCGTCATTGCCATCACGGCCGCTCACCAGCGCCCCCGGTGGGGTTCATTCGAGAATTTCAGCATGAGCGGGATTGTAGTTCGGCCGGGCTTTGCCCGGGTACGCGCCAACGCATGCGCGCTGTCGCTCCCACGCTTCGCTGCGCGAAACGCGGGCCCCCCTTACCAACGCCCATACCCCCGCCGCTTCGCGGCCGCCCCCTGACTCAGGGGGCTCTGCCCCAGACGCAATCCGAATCTGACAGATTTCCATCCACGCATAGCGTGGATCTACTGGCCGCCGGCCAACTGTCGAAGGCGGGGCACTGTGGGTTCGCGGGGTGTGAGCCGCATGGATGCGGCGACCAAGCCCCCATGGACGGGTTCACGGCGTCCCCGCGAACCCACAGTGCGCCGCCATCCCACGGAATGCCGCTGTTGCTGTTGCTGTTGCTGTTGCTGTTGCCTTGGCCTCTGCGGGTGCAGGGCGCAGCCCTGCCAGACCGACCCCTTGATTTCGGGACAATCAGCCATACCCCTTGGCGAGGCCGCACGCGCTGGCGCGGCATTGCACACGGAGCCTTATCGATGACCGAGACCACCCAGACCGAAACCCTTGGCTTCCAAACCGAAGTCAAGCAGCTGCTGCAGCTGATGATCCACTCGCTGTACTCCAACAAGGAAATCTTCCTCCGCGAGCTGGTCTCCAACGCCGCCGACGCCGCCGACAAGCTGCGCTTCGAGGCCCTGACCCAGCCGGAACTGCTGGAAGGCGACATCGAGCTGCGCGTGCGCGTCAGCTTCGACCCGGCCGCCCACACCATCACCATCGAAGACAACGGCATTGGCATGAGCCGTGCCGAAGCCATCGCCCACCTCGGCACGATCGCCAAGTCCGGCACCGGCGACTTCCTGCGTCAGCTGTCCGGTGACCAGAAGAAGGATTCGCAGCTGATCGGTCAGTTCGGCGTCGGCTTCTACAGCGCCTTCATCGTTGCCGACGAAGTGGAAGTGACCTCGCGCCGCGCCGGTCTGGCTGCGGGCGAAGGCGTGCGCTGGACCTCGCGCGGCGAAGGTGACTTCGACGTTGCCACCATCGACAAGGCCGAGCGCGGCACCCAGATCGTGCTGCACCTGAAGGACGGCGAGCATGACTTCGCCGATGGCTGGCGCCTGCGCAGCATCCTCAAGAAGTATTCGGACCACATCGGCCTGCCGATCCAGATGCCCAAGGAAGGTGGCGAAGAAGGCGCTGCGGTCGAATGGGAAACCGTCAACCGCGCCAGCGCGCTCTGGACCCGCCCGCGCACCGAGATCAGCGACGCCGAGTACACCGAGTTCTACAAACACGTGGCGCACGACCACAGCGACCCGCTGGCGTGGAGCCATAACAAGGTCGAAGGCAAGCTGGAGTACACCTCGCTGCTGTACGTGCCCGGCCGCGCGCCGTTCGACCTGTATCACCGCGATGCGCCCAAGGGCCTGAAGTTGTACGTGCAGCGCGTGTTCGTGATGGACCAGGCCGAGCAGTTCCTGCCGCTGTACCTGCGCTTCATCAAGGGCGTGGTCGATTCCAACGACCTGTCGCTGAACGTCTCGCGCGAGATCCTGCAATCCGGCCCGGTCATCGATTCGATGAAGGCGGCGCTGACCAAGCGTTCGCTGGACATGCTGGAGAAGCTGTCCAACGACAAGCCCGAGCAGTACGCCACGTTCTGGAAGGAGTTCGGCCAGGTGCTGAAGGAAGGCCCGGCCGAGGACTACAACAACCGCGAGAAGGTGGCCGGCCTGCTGCGCTTCGCCTCCACCCGAGGCGACGCCGATGCGCAGACCGTGTCGCTGGCCGACTACATCGGCCGCATGACCGAAAGCCAGGACAAGATCTATTACCTGACCGGCGAGAGCTACAGCCAGGTGCGCAACAGCCCGCACCTGGAAGTGTTCCGCAAGAAGGGTGTGGAAGTGTTGCTGCTGACCGACCGTATCGATGAGTGGCTGATGGGCTACCTGACCGATTTCGACGGCAAGGGCTTCGTCGACATCGCTCGTGGCGACCTCGACCTGGGCGCGCTGGAAAGCGAGGCCGACAAGCAGGAACAGGAAGCGGCGGCGAAGGACAAGCAGGGCCTGGTCGAGCGCCTGAAGACGGTGCTGGGCGATGACGTGGCCGAAGTGCGCGTCTCGCACCGCCTGACCGATTCGCCGGCGGTGCTGGCCATCGGCGAACAGGATCTGGGCCTGCAGATGCGCCAGATTCTGGAAGCCAGCGGGCAGAAGGTGCCGGACAGCAAGCCGGTGCTGGAAATCAATCCGGGCCACCCGCTGATCGCCAAGCTCGATGCCGAAGCCGATGGCGCGCGTTTCGACGATCTGGGCCGGGTGCTGTTCGACCAGGCCGCGCTGGCTGCCGGTGACAGCTTGAAGGACCCGGGCGCCTATGTGGCACGCCTGAACAAGCTGCTGCTGGAGCTGTCGGCCTGATCGACAGGGTGGTCGCCGGGCATGGCCCGGCGCTACCTGGCGATGCTCTGGTGGAGGCCAACCTTGGTTGGCGGCTCCTGCCCTGGTAGAGGCCAACCTTGGTTGGCGCTCGAAAAGCAGTCGAGCATGGCTCGACTCTACATAAGCGTGCCAACCAAGGTTGGCACCTACCAGGGCGGGTCGAGCATGCCAACCAAGGTTGGCACCCACCAAGGGCGGCGGTTGGCACCTGCCGAGAGGCTCAGGCTTCGCGATCCAGCAGTGAGCCCAGCATCTGATCCTGGCGACGAATCACCGCAGCATTGGCGGCGAAGGCCACCACCTCGGCTTTCGCCGCCAGCAGATCACCCAGCGGCGCGGCGGCATCGGCGCCGGCGGGAATCACCGAGGCCTGCCCCCCCCCTGCTCAGCGGCACCGCGCTGCAACTGCAGGCGCTGGGCATCGGCGGTCGCCAGATTGGCCACGTTGTGCGCGGCCACCTGCATGCCCTGCTGAGCCGCGCGCATCCCGCCGAGGGCGATTCCCATCACGTTGTTCATGGCGGTTTCCGGGCCGCACTGCGCAGCCCTTCGGACCGGTTAACGGCTGATGGGCCGCGACCTTGAGTCCACATCGGCCCGACAGGCCCGAGTGGTAGCATATCCCTCTGATTTCAGCGCCTTTTGCCAATGCTCAGTTTTTTCCGCCGCAAGAAGCCCCAGGATGCCCCCACCACGGAGGCACCCAAGACCCAGCACTACTCGGCTGAAGAGCTGGCGGCGGCGTTCCCGTCTGCCGCGCCGGCCGAGGACAAGAAGCCGGTCCCAGTAGCGCCTCCGGCTGCGCCTGCTACCGTCGAGCCGCCGACGATCGCTCCGGTCGCCGTCGAGCCCATTCCGGTGGTTCCGGCTCCGGTGGCACAGATTCCGGCAGCTCCGGCGCCGAGCGCTCCAGCGCCGGCGGCGCAGATCGACGTCGCCCCCGTCGCGACCCCGGCCATCGAACCGGCACCCACACCGCTGCCTGAGCCCACCCCGGCACTGGTACCGGTCACTGACGATCTGCCGGCCGCCGCCTCGGTCGATGCCATTCCAGCCCCCGCCGGCAAGCCCGGCTGGCGCGAGCGCCTGCGCAACAGTGTCATCGCGCGCAGCTTTGGCGGCCTGTTCTCGCGCAACCCCAAGCTCGACGACGACCTGCTGGACGAACTGGAAACCGCACTGATCACCGCCGACGTCGGCGTGGGTGCCACCACCGATCTGGTCGAAGGCCTGCGCAAGCGCATGAAGGCGCGGGAATTCGTCGACGCCAACGCACTGCTGTCGGCGCTGCGTGCCGAGCTGATCGCGATCCTGCAGCCTGTGGCCAAGCCGCTGGTGATCGACCGCAACGCCAAGCCCTTCGTGGTGCTGACCGTCGGCGTCAACGGCGTCGGCAAGACCACCACCATCGGCAAGCTGGCCAAGCGCTTCAAGGATGAAGGCCACAGCCTGATGCTGGCCGCCGGTGACACCTTCCGTGCCGCCGCCGTGGCCCAGCTGCAAGCCTGGGGCGAGCGCAATGGCGTGGCCGTGGTCGCACAAGGCCAGAATGCCGATGCCGCTTCGGTAGCGTTCGACGCACTGCAGGCCGGCAAGGCGCGCGGCACTTCCGTGCTGATCGCCGACACCGCCGGCCGCCTGCACACCCAGTCCGGCCTGATGAACGAGCTGGGCAAGATCCGCCGTGTGCTCGGCAAGATCGACCCCACCGCACCGCACGAAGTGCTGATGGTGATCGACGGCACCACCGGCCAGAACGCGTTGTCGCAGCTGCGCCAGTTCAATGCGGCGGTGAACGTGACCGGCCTGGTGGTGACCAAGCTGGACGGCACCGCCAAGGGTGGCGTGGTGTTCGCGCTGGCCCGCGAATTCGGCATTCCGATCCGCTTCGCCGGCATCGGCGAGCGCCCGGAAGACCTGCGCGTATTCGATCCGGAAGCCTTCGTCGATGCCCTGCTGCCCGAAGCGCTGGGCGGCTGATACACCGTGCAGCCACGCATGGCGTGGCTCTACTGCGCTCCGGGCCGCGCGGGGTTTATCGCGGCGGCACCCACCACAGTAGAGCCCCCCCTTGGGTGGCTGCCCACCTCCGGAACACCGATGCCCCGCCAGCCGCACGCCAGCGCCAGCACTACCCAGGAAGACGGCTTCGTCGCCCGCCTGCTGCACTGGTTCGACGACCACGGTCGCCACGACCTGCCCTGGCAGCACCCGCGCAGCCCCTACCGCGTGTGGTTGTCGGAAATCATGCTGCAGCAGACCCAGGTGGCCACGGTCATCCCGTATTTCCAGCGGTTCCTGCAGCACTTCCCGACCCTGCCCGATCTCGCCGCTGCCAGCAATGACGCGGTGATGGCGCAGTGGGCCGGGCTCGGCTACTACGCCCGCGCACGCAACCTGCATGCCGCTGCAAAGCGCTGCGTGGAACTGCACGGCGGCGATCTGCCGCGTGATTTCGACGCGTTGCACGCGCTGCCCGGCATCGGCCGCAGCACCGCTGGCGCGATCCTCAGCCAGGCCTGGAACGACCCGTTCGCGATCCTCGATGGCAACGTCAAGCGCGTGCTCAGCCGCTACCACGGCATCGACGGCTTTCCCGGCCTGCCGGCCATCGAGAAGCAGCTGTGGGTGATCGCCGAGGCGCATGTGGCACGGGTGCCCAACGGCCGCATGGCCGACTACACCCAGGCACAGATGGACCTGGGCGCAACGGTGTGCAGCCGCGCCAAACCCGCCTGCGTGATCTGCCCGCTGCAGGACGACTGCGTGGCGCGCCGTGAAGGCCGCACCGCTGAACTACCCACGCCCAAGCCCAGCAAGACCCTGCCCGAGCGCGAAGCAGTGGCCCTGCTGCTGCGCGACGCCCAGCAGCGCGTGCTGTTGCAGAAGCGGCCCGACACCGGCATCTGGGCGCAGCTGTGGACGCTGCCGCAGGCAGACGCCGGCAGCGTGCTGCAGGACTGGTTCGATGCCCATGTCGACGGCTCGCTGGAAGATGCCGAAGAGCTGCCGGTACTGCAACACACCTTCAGCCACTACAAGCTGCACCTTCAGGTACTGTCGCGCCAGGTGCACGGTCTGCGCGTGGAAGCACCCACGCTGCGCTGGGTCGCCGCCGACGAGCTGCCCGCACTGGGCCTGCCGGCGCCAATCCGCAAACTGCTCGACGGCGCCACGATCAAGACGCCGAAACGAACTTCCAAGAAACCCCGCAACCACGAGTGAGTGCCATGCCCCGAACCGTCTTCTGCCAGTACGAACAACGCGATGCCGAGGGCCTGGACTTCGTGCCCTACCCTGGCGAGCTGGGCCAGCGCATCTTCAACAACATCGGCAAGCAGGCCTGGGCCGCGTGGCTGGCGCACCAGACCATGCTGATCAACGAAAACCGCCTGTCGCCGCGTACGCCGGAGCATCGCGCGTTCCTCGAAGGCGAACTGGTCAAGTTCCTGTTCGAGAAGGACGCGGAAAAGCCGGCTGGCTTCACTCCGGAAGCCTGACGCACAGGTAGTGCCGGCCGCTGGCCGGCAACCTGGCATCTGCGCGATGCCGGCCAGCGGCCGGCACTACCACGCTATTTCGCGTTTTCCTCGCGCTCCTGCACCTGCGCCTGGCGCAGCTCCTGCTCGGAGGCGCGCAGCGCCTTCACGTCCAGCTTGCGGATGCTGTCGATGAAGCACGGCAGGCGTGGGCCGCCGGCAGGGTCGCGCACCAGCACTTTGTCGAAGCGCGCCGAAACACGGTTCATCTGGCTGGTCAGGCCGATGGCGGTGGCATACGGCAGGTCCTGGCAGGGGCCTCTCAACTCCAGCAGGTAGGCCTCGCTGGGACGCGTCCATACCGCCAGTGCGCTGTCACCCAGTTCGGTCCAGCCATTGAGGCTGCCGAAGAACTGCATGTCGTTCTGCGGCGCACCGGCGTGGGCACGGTAAAGGTCAAGCTTCTCGGCAGTGCTGAGCCGACCGGTGGTCGCACAGGCGGCCAGCGCCAGGCAGAGCCCAGCCATCAGGATCGGGGTCTTCATGGCGATCTCCTCGGGGAACTGTCGCCATCATGCGCCTGGGCTGGCAACGCTGGCGCGACGACCCGCAGCCCCATTCAGGCACCGGTCGGCGGTCGACCAAGGTCGACCTCTACCAAAGCAGACCCAAGGCTCCGGATACCGGTAGTCGCCAACCTTGGTTGGCGCTTGCCAGCAGGAGCAGCCGACCAAGGTCGGCATCTACCAGAGCCAGGCCAGCGCCTCAGACGTCGGCGTGGGCCAGTGCGTGCAGGCGCCCTTCGCGCAGCTCCAACACCCGGTCCAGGCGGCGCGCCAGGCTGCGGTCGTGAGTGACCAGCACCAGGCTGGTATGACGCGCGCGGTTGAGTTCCAGCATCAGCTCGAACACCGTTGCAGCCGTGCGGTCATCCAGGTTGCCGGTCGGCTCGTCACCGAGCACGCAGGCCGGATGATTGACCAGCGCACGCGCCACCGCCGCACGCTGGCGCTCGCCACCGGACAGCTCGCCTGGCTTGTGGTCCAGGCGGTGGCCGAGGCCGACCGCTTCCAGCAGCGTGGTGGCCCGGCTGCTCGCTTCGGCCACTGCGGTGCCAGCCAGCAGCACCGGCATCATCACGTTTTCCAGCGCCGTGAACTCCGGCAGCAGGTGATGGAACTGGTAGACGAAGCCCAGCGCCTGGTTGCGCAGCAGGCCACGCGCGGTGTCCGACAGCGTCGACATGCGCTGGCCGGTCACGTAGACCTCGCCGGCGGTCGGAGTATCCAGCCCGCCCAGCAGGTGCAGCAACGTGCTCTTGCCGGCACCGGAGGCACCGATGATCGCCACCGTCTCGCCAGCGGTCACGGTCAGGTCAAGTCCATCGAACACCGGGGTCTGCATGCGACCTTCGGCATAGGTTTTGCCAAGCGCTTCGGCGCGGATCACTTCATCGCCGCGGTTGAAGACCTTATTCATAGCGCAGGGCCTCCGCCGGCTGGGTGCGTGCTGCCCGCCAGGCGGGATACAGGGTGGCCAGGAAGCTCATCAGCAGCGCGACCAAGGTGATCGCCACCACGTCGCCGGTCTGCATGTCGGTCGGCAGGCCAGTGATGTAGTAGACATCCTCCGGCATCAGCTTGACGTTGAACACGCTCTCGATGGCACCGAGGATGCGTTCCAAGTTGAGGGTGAGGGTGATACCGCCGATCAGGCCAGCCAGGGTGCCGAAGATGCCGATCAGCGAGCCCTGCACCATGAACACCTGCATCACCCCGCCCGGAGTCAGGCCGAGCGTGCGCAGGATGGCGATGTCGGCCTGCTTGTCGGTGACCAGCATCACCTGCGAGGACACCAGGTTGAAGGCGCCCATGGCGATGATCAGCGACAACAGAATGCCCATCACCACTTTTTCCATGCGCAGCGAGTGGTAGAGGTTGGCGTTCTGCTGGGTCCAGTCGCTCACGCGGTAGGCGCCGCCGAGGTTCTGTGCCAGGTCCACGCCCACTTCCAACGAGCGGTCCATATCGTGCAGTTTCAGGCGCACGCCGGTAGCGCCATCGGAACGCAGTACGCGCTCCAGGTCCTTCATGTTGGCAAAGCCGACACCTCGGTCAACCTCGTTGTAGCCAGCCTCGAAGAGGCCGCTGACGGTGAAGCGTTTCATCCGTGGCACCGCGCCGGCAGGCGTACCCTGCACTTCGGCGAAGGTCACCAGCACCTGGTCGCCCACGTCCACACCGAGCCAGATCGCCAGTTCCTTGCCCAGCAGCAGGTTGAAGCTGCCCGGCTTGAGGCTGTCGTAGCTGCCCTTGGTGACCTTCTTGTCGATCACCGACACCTTCGGCTCAAGCGCCGGGTCGATGCCCTGGATGATCGCCCCCTGCACACGCGGACCGCTGATCATCGACTGGATCTCGATGTACGGCGCGGCACCGGCCACGCGCGGGTCCTTGCTGGCCACGTCGACCACCCGCATCCAGTCCGGCATCGGCTCGCCGTCGCGGCTGATGGTGGTATGGGCCGTCATCTGCAGCAGGCGGCTGCGGATTTCCTTCTGGAAACCGCTCATCACCGCCAACGTGGTGATCAGCACCGTAACGCCGAGCGCGATGCCCAGGATCGATGCCATCGAGATGAAGGAGATGAAGCCGTTGCGGCGCTTGGCGCGCAGGTAACGCAGGCCAATCGCTACGGGAAGGGGTTTGAACATGCAGGCACGCCAGTCAATTCAGCTTATGGTGCCATCGTACGGGGCCGACGGGAAACGGCACGTGCAGCCACGGCCAGACGCAGTTCACGTCGCTGCCCGGGATCGAGCACATCGGGCCAGAACAGCAGGCGCCGGCGGCGCCGGTCCTCACGCCAGAGCAACAGCAGCCAGGGCCCACGCACCACCAGCTGTGGTGCCTCCACGTCCTGCCCGGCCACCTGCAACGGATCGGGCAGCGCCAGCAGAAGCACCTGCACGCGCGGCCTGCGCTGACGCCATACCAGCTCGGCCAGGCCGATGCCCCAGGCCAGCAACACTGCGGGCATCAGCAGGCGCGGCGGCAACTCCGTCGCGCGCAAGAGCCAGGGCGTGGCCAGCAGCACCGCCAGCTGAGCGGCAGCCTGCAACCGCGATGGCCGCCACTCAAGGCTTGAGGGCGAGGATCTTCTGCATGAGAGGGATCGCGTGCGCATGCGGACAGGCCTCATAGCCCATGAACCAGCGCCACAACTTATCGTCTTCGCAGTCGAGCAGGAACAGGAAAACTTCGCGCTCTTCGGTCGGCGCACCACTCCACTCGCGGTCCAGGTAGCGACCGAACAGCTGGTCCAGTTCGCGCATGCCGCGGCGGCAGCGCCAGCGCAGCTTCTTCAGCAGAACGTCTTCTTCCATCGTGTTTCTCCAGATACAGCAAAGCCACGCATGGCGTGGCTCTACTGGGATGGCACAGCCACGCTTGGCGTGGCTCTACCGGGTACAGCCAGACCCGATCAGGCGCGGCGTTCCATCATCAGCTTCTTGATCTCGGCGATCGCCAGCGCCGGGTTCAGGCCCTTCGGGCAGGTCCGGGCGCAGTTCATGATGGTGTGGCAGCGGTAAAGCTTGAACGGATCTTCCAGATCGTCCAGGCGCGCACCGGTGTCTTCATCGCGCGAGTCGATGATCCAGCGGTAGGCCTGCAGCAGGATCGCCGGGCCCAGGTAACGCTCGCCGTTCCACCAGTAGCTCGGGCAGCTGGTCGAGCAGCAGGCGCACAGGATGCATTCGTACAGGCCGTCCAGCTTCTTGCGGTCTTCCGGCGACTGCAGGCGCTCACGGTCCGGCGGTGCCGGGGTCTGCGTGCGGATCCACGGCTTGATCGAGGCGTACTGCGCGTAGAAGTGGGTCAGGTCCGGAACCAGATCCTTGACCACGTTCATGTGCGGCAGCGGGTAGATCGGCACTTCCTTCTTGCCGCAGTCCGAGATGGCTCGGGTGCAGGCCAGGGTGTTGGTGCCGTCGATGTTCATCGCGCACGAACCACAGATACCTTCGCGGCAGGAGCGGCGGAAGGTCAGGGTCGGGTCGATCTCGTTCTTGATCTTGATCAGGGCGTCCAGGACCATCGGGCCACAGGCGTCCAGATCGACTTCATAGGTATCGGTGCGCGGGTTGCTGTCGTCGTCCGGACTCCAGCGGTAGATCTTGAAGGTGCGCACGTTCTTGCCGCCGTTCTTGACGGGGAAGTGCTTGCCCTTCGTGATCTTGGAATTCTTGGGGAGTGAAAACTCGGCCATGGCTGCTCTCGTTGGCTCAGGCGGCCCGCGCCCTTGGGCGCGGATTGCATGGTAGGCGGGGGCGGATCAGTACACGCGCGGCTTCGGCGGCACTACGGACACGTCATCAGTCAACGTGTACATGTGCACCGGACGGTAGTCGAAGCTGCACTTGCCCTTCTCGTCGACGCTGACCAGGGTGTGCTTCTGCCAGTTGACGTCGTCGCGGTTCGGGAAGTCCTCGTGCGCATGCGCGCCGCGGCTTTCCTTGCGCTGTTCGGCCGAATTGATCGTCGCCACCGCGTTCAGCAGCAGGTTGTTCAGCTCGTAGGTCTCGATCAGGTCCGAGTTCCACACCAGCGAACGGTCGGAGACCTTCACGTCCTGGAACGAGTCGAAGATCTTGTCCATCTTCTCGCAGCCTTCCTTCAGCGTCTGGCTGGTGCGGAAGACCGCCGCGTCGGCCTGCATGGTGCGCTGCATGCGATCGCGGATGACCGAGGTCGGGGTATCACCGTTGGCGTGGCGCAGCTTGTCCAGCAGGCCCAGTGCCTTGTCGCAGGCATCAGACGCCAGCGGCTTGTGCGATGCGCCCGGCTTGATGGTCTCGGCGCAGCGGTTGGCCACCGCACGACCGAACACCACCAGATCCAGCAGCGAGTTCGAACCCAGGCGGTTGGCACCGTGCACCGACACGCAGGCGGCTTCGCCGATCGCGTACAGGCCCGGGATCACCGAATCGGGGTTGTCGCCATCCTTGCGGACGACTTCGCCGTGGTAGTTGGTCGGAATGCCGCCCATGTTGTAGTGCACGGTCGGGATGACCGGGATCGGCTGCTTGTGCACGTCGACGCCGGCGAAGATGCGGGCGCTTTCAGCGATGCCCGGCAGCTTGTCGTCGATCACGCCCGGGCCGAGGTGGGTCAGGTCGAGCAGGATGTGGTCCTTGTGCTCGCCGACGCCGCGGCCTTCGCGGATCTCGATGGTCATCGAACGGCTGACCACGTCGCGCGAAGCCAGATCCTTGTAGTGCGGTGCGTAGCGCTCCATGAAGCGCTCGCCACTGCTGTTGCGCAGGATGCCACCTTCACCGCGGACACCCTCGGTGATCAGGCAGCCGGCGCCGTAGATGCCGGTCGGGTGGAACTGCACGAACTCCATGTCCTGCATGGCGATACCGGCACGCATGGCCAGGCCACCACCGTCGCCGGTGCAGGTGTGCGCCGAGGTGGCGCTGAAGTAGGCACGGCCGTAACCGCCGGTGGCCAGCACCACGCCCTGGGCGCGGAACAGGTGCAGCGTGCCATCGGACATGTCCAGCGCCAGTACGCCGCGGCAGGCACCTTCGTCATCGAAGATCAGGTCGAGTGCGAAGTACTCGATCATGAAACGCGCGTCGTGCTTCAGCGACTGCTGGTACAGGGTATGCAGCATCGCGTGGCCGGTACGGTCGGCCGCCGCGCAGGTACGCTGCGCCGCCGGGCCTTCGCCGTACTGGGTGGTCATGCCACCGAACGGACGCTGGTAGATCTTGCCTTCGGCGGTACGCGAGAACGGCACGCCGTAGTGTTCGAGTTCGATGATGGCCGGAATGGCCTCACGGCACATGTACTCGATGGCGTCCTGGTCGCCCAGCCAGTCCGAACCCTTGATGGTGTCGAAGAAGTGGTAGCGCCAGTCGTCCTCGCCCATGTTGCCGAGCGCGGCGGAGATACCGCCCTGGGCGGCGACGGTGTGCGAGCGGGTCGGGAAGACCTTGGTCAGGCACACGGTCTGCAGGCCCTTGGCGGCCAGGCCGAACGTGGCGCGCAGGCCGGCACCGCCGGCGCCCACCACGACCATGTCGTACTTGTGTTCGGTGATCTTGTAAGCGGACATCTAATCTGGATTCCTGTGTTGGTGCCTGGGCTCAGGCAACGCCGAGGGCGATGCGGCCCACCGCAAACACACTGACGATCATGCCGAGCACGGCGACGAACTTCACCGCGGTCTGCAGCACCAGGGCCAGCAGCGATTCGTGGATGTAATCTTCCAGCACGACCTGCATGCCGAGCTGCGCGTGCCAGAACATGGCGATCAGCAGGCCGATCAGCGGCACTGCGTTCCACGGCTTGGCCACGGCGGCGGCGGCGGTCACGTAGTCCGAGCCCAGCAGGCCCAGCACGAAGACCAGGAACCAGATGCCCAGCGCCACCAGGGCGGCGGCGGTCAGGCGCTGGTGCACGAAGTGCTCGGTACCGGTCTTGGCCGAACCCAGGCCGCGCACACCCTTCAACGGAGTACGGAACTTGCTCACGCGGCACCTCCGAACATCACATAGGCCCACACCAGCAGGGTGATCACCAGGCTGCCGATGACCGACAGCCAGCTGCTGCGGATGAAGGCGGGAATGCTGAAGCCGATGGCGAAGTCCTGCACCACATGGCGGATGCCATTGCACAGGTGATAGGCGAACGACCATGTCCACGCGAACAGGAACACGCGGCCATACCAGGCCCCGGCATGGCCGGTGAAGCAGTTCCAGGAATCGGGCCCCATCATCAGGGCCAGCAGGCCGGCGGCGATGATGAGGGCACCAACAGACAGAAAGACGCCAGTGGCTCGATGCAGGATCGAGGTGGCCATCTGAATCTGCCAGCGATACACCTGAAGGTGCGGGGAAAGTGGGCGTTGTCTGGTCGCCATTCGCTGGGCTCGTTGTCTCGGCTGGGCGGCACACGGCCGCGTTGGCTCAATGCTGATCAGAAATCGATGCAGCGTCCGTTTTTCTCCCAATCGCCATACCGCACCGGATCAAGTCCGCCGCGGCCGCCGAATTCCTCTGCTTTTTCCTGTTCCACGGGCACGGGTGCCGCGGGGACCAGCGGAGCTTCAGATTCGTCGTCGGGAGTGGGGGTTGTTTGGCCTATCATTGTTGGTCTCGCAACGCACAAATTTTAGACCTCGTTCACGTGCCTGACAACCTGTCCCCTGCTTTCGTCGGATATCCGCGCCTGCCCGGCCACCAGTTGCTGAGCCTGCAGGGCGTGGATGCGGCCGTTTTCGCCCACGCCCAGTTCAGCAGCGACGTCACCGCCCTGCCCTTGCACCACTGGCAGTGGAGTGCGTGGCTGAGCGCCAAAGGCCGCACCCTGGCGGTGTTCCAGCTGCTTCGGCTGGCCGAAGACCATGTGCTGCTGGTGCTGGCCGACGGTGATGCCGATGCGATTGCGTCGCAACTGCAGCGTTTTGTGTTCCGTCGCAAGCTGAAGGTGGCAGTGCGCAGCGACCTGGCCGTGGCCGGTGCCTTCACTGCCCCCGAGGCCGCCAGCGGCGCTGCGATTGCGCAGACCGCAGGTGACGGCTGGGAGCTGGACCTGGGCAGCGATGCCCTGCCGCGCACCCTGCGCATTGGCGCCGCCGATGCCTTCGCCGCCGGCAGCGAAGCCAATGAGGCCGCTTTCGCTTTGGCCTGGCGCCAGGCCGACCTGCGCTACGGCCTGCCGCGGTTGGAAGAAAGCCAGCGCGAAGTATGGACCCCGCAGCAGCTGGGCCTGGACCGCCTGAATGGCTACAGCGTGAAGAAAGGCTGCTACCCGGGCCAGGAAATCGTTGCTCGCACCCACTTCCTCGGCAAGGCCAAGCGCGCGGTGCAACTGCTGCATACCGCGGCACCGGCGCAGGCCGGCGATGGCGTGCAGCAGGACGGTGCGGCGCTGGGCACGATTGCCAGCGTGGCCGGCGACCTGGCACTGGCGGTGCTGCCGCTGGAGGCCAGCGATGCGGATCTGCAGGCGGGCAATGCAGTGGCGCAGCGCATGCCGTTGCTGGACGGGCTGGCGCGCTGAATTTGAAGGGCCTTCATCCACGCATGGCGTGGATCTACTGACCGACCCGGTAGGTGCGGACCGTTGGTCCGCACGCCTTTGATGACGCCGGGCATGGCCCGGCGCTACCGCCCCTTACAGGCGCTCGCCCGTTTCCGGGCTGAAGAAATGCAGGCCCTGCGGGTGGATCGCCACGCGGATCTGCTCGCCCACCGCCGGCAGCGACTGCGGCGCCACGCGCATGGTCAGCGCATGCTGGCCACTGCTCATGTTGACGAAAATCTCGTTGCCGACCGGCTCGATGCCTTCGATGCGCGCGGTGAACGCATGCGCATCGTCGCTACCCGCCGGCTGCAGGTGCTCCGGGCGCACGCCCACTGCGATCGGCTTCTGCAGCCATGCCGGATCGATCGTGGCCTGGCCCAGCGGAGCACGCCATTCACCATCGACCACGGTCACGCCGCCGGCATCGCCCTGCAGCGTGCCACGCAGCACGTTCATCGCCGGGCTGCCGAGGAAGCCGGCCACGAACAGGTTGGCCGGGCGGTCGTACAGCGCCATCGGCGTATCGATCTGCTGGATGATGCCGTCCTTCAGCACCACGATACGCTGGCCAAGGGTCATCGCCTCGACCTGATCGTGGGTCACGTAGATCATGGTGGTGCCCAGCTTGCGGTGCAGCTGCGCGATCTCGGTGCGCACGCTGTGGCGCAGCTTGGCATCGAGGTTGGACAACGGCTCGTCGAGCAGGAACACCGCTGGCTCACGCACCAGCGCACGGCCCAGCGCTACACGCTGGCGCTGGCCGCCGGACATCGCCTTGGGCAGCTTGTCCATCATCTCGGTCAGGCCCAGGGTCTGCGCCGCCTCGCTGATGCGCTTTTCGATCGTGGCCTTGTCGTGGCCGCGCAGCTTCAGGCCGAAGGCCAGGTTCTCGGCCACGGTCATGTGCGGATACAGCGCATAGCTCTGGAACACCATGGCGATGTCGCGATCCTTCGGCGCCACGTCGTTGACCACGCGGTCGCCGATGGTCAGCGTGCCGCCACTGATCTCTTCCAGGCCGGCCACCATCCGCAACAGGGTCGACTTGCCGCAGCCGGAGGGACCGACCAGCACCATCAGCTCGCCATCGGCGACCTCGAAGGTGGCGTCCTTCACCGCGACCTGGCCGTTGTCATAGACCTTGCGCACACCCTGCAACTGCACTTTTGCCATATCACCTATCCGGTCCGCCCGAAGCCGGGCTGTCTTTTGGGACTGCCTCGGCCCTCCCGATGGCAGTGATGATTGCGCGCTTGCCGCATGACGGCGAGCACTGCAATCGAATACAGTTGCCCATTCTGCCATGTAAACGTTTTCACGTGGCACTATCCGATGATCGGTGCGCACCGATCTGCGTCGGCGATTGAACGAAGGTTCCGCCGAGGTAGTGGTTTCGAATGGAACGGTCTTCCGGATGCCCGGAGAACGCTGCAGACGAACCTTGGACAGGCAGTTGCGCGGATGTCCCCCGAACCCAGCCATGAAGCGATTGACAACGATGTCACCCGGATCTGAAACTCGAGCGATGCACGACACCCTCTTCCTGTTCGGTGCCACAGGTGATCTGGCCCAGCGCTACCTGTTCCCTTCGCTGCTTCGCCTGCTTGGCGACGGCCTGCTGCCGGAGGACTTCCGCATCCGTGCGCTGGCCCTGTCCGGGCATGACACCGAAGCCTTCCATGACATCCTGCGGCCACGCCTGCAGCAGGCCATGCCGATGGCCACGCAGGACGACATCGGCGCCCTGCTGCGCCGTATCGACTACCGCTCGGTCGACCTGCGCGACGTCGACTCGGTCGCCGCCGCAGTCTCCGACCTGGTGGACCGCAAGTGCGTCAGCTACCTGGCCATCCCGCCGGGCCTGTACATCTCCACCTGCGAAGGCCTGGCCAAGGGCGGCGCGCTCGCCGCGCCGGCACGCCTGATGCTGGAGAAGCCGATCGGCAGCGACAGCGAGAGTGCCGAGGAAATCATCAGCACCATCGGCCAGTGGATCGACGAGGACCGCGTGTTCCGTCTCGACCATTACCTGGGCAAGGCGGCGGTGCAGAACCTGATCGCGCTGCGCTTCGGCAACACGCTGCTGGAAGCGGTGTGGAACCGCAACTACATCGAATCGGTGCACATCCTGGTGGCCGAGAGCGAAGGCGTGGACGGCCGCGACGCGTACTACGCCCGTTCCGGCGCGCTGCGCGACATGGTGCAGAGCCACATCCTGCAGCTGCTGTGCATGGTGGCGATGGAGCCGCCGGCGTCGCTGGAAGCCGATCGCATCCGCGACGAGAAGGTCAAGGTACTCCGCGCGCTGCGCCCGCTCGATGCCAAGCACGCCGCGCGTGACAGCATCCGCGGCCGCTACACCGCCGGCACCATCAACGGCCAGCCGGCACAGGCCTACCAGCCGCCGGAAGGCAGCGACGTGGAGACCTTCGCCGGTGTCACCGCGCACATCGACAACTGGCGCTGGAGCGGCGTGCCGTTCCACCTGGTCACCGGCAAGCGCCTGCCCGAGCGCACCACCCGCGTGGTGGTTACGCTGAAGCCGGTTACCCACTGGCTGTTCGAGCGCCCGCAGCGCGCGCAGGCCGCACCGAACCGCCTGGTGTTCCAGCTGCAGCCGCAGGAGAACATCGAGCTGGGCCTGATGAGCAGCCTGGCCGGCCCGGAATGGGGCGCACTGGAACTGCATCCGCTGGAACTGGAGCTGTCGGTGCCGACCGGCCTGCACCGTCGCATCGCCTACGAACGCCTGTTCCTGGATGCCTTCAACGGCAACCACACGCTGTTCGTGCGCGACGACGAAGTGCGTGCTGCCTGGGCGTGGATCGACAGCGTCGCCGATGCCTGGAAGGAAGCCAAGCTGCCGCTGGAACCCTACCCCGCGGGCCAGTGGGGCCCGGACAACGCGACCGGATTCCTGCCGCAGGGCGTGGATGCACCTGACGGCGAGGCCTCGGCATGAGTGCCAGCCCGCAGCCGGTGCTGGTCGCCGATATCGGTGGCACCAATGCCCGCTTTGCCCTGGCCGATACCGGCCTGGATGCGCCGCTGCAGAAGGACAGCATCCGTGAGTACGCGGTGGCGGAGTTCCCGTCGCTGGGTGATGCCGCGCGCCACCATCTGGAACAGATCGGCGCCACCGCCAGCCGCGGCGTGTTCGCAGTCGCCGGGCGTGTTGATGGTGACGAAGCACGCATCACCAACCATCCGTGGGTGATCTCGCGCAGCCGTACTGCGGCCATGCTCGGTTTCGACGAACTGCACCTGATCAACGACTTCGCCGCACAGGCGATGGCGATTTCACTGCTGCAGCCCGAAGACGTGATCCAGGTCGGCGGTGCCGCCTGGGTACCGGGCAAGCCAGGACAGCCGCGC
The DNA here is from genome assembly GCF_051861585.1 of Stenotrophomonas sp. ATs4. Taxonomy (NCBI): domain Bacteria; kingdom Pseudomonadati; phylum Pseudomonadota; class Gammaproteobacteria; order Lysobacterales; family Lysobacteraceae; genus Stenotrophomonas; species Stenotrophomonas sp. ATs4. Next base: position 155,329 of record NZ_JBLYPK010000010.1, read on the forward strand.
AACTACGCGGTGATCGGGCCCGGCACCGGGCTCGGCGTGGGTGGCCTCATCCTGCGCCACGGCCGCTGCTACCCGCTGGAAACCGAAGGCGGTCATGTCAGTTTCCCGCCGGGAACCCCGGAGGAGATCCGCATCCTGGAGATCCTGTCCGAGCAGTTCGGCCGCGTCTCCAACGAGCGCCTGATCTGCGGCCCCGGCCTGGTCAACATCCATCGCGCGGTATGCGAGATGGCCGGTATCGATCCCGGCCAGCTGCAGCCGGTGGACGTGACCGCCCGCGCCCTGCACGGTGATCCGCAGGCGATGCGCACCGTTGATGTGTTCTGCGCCGTGTTCGGCGCCATCGCCGGTGACCTGGTGCTGACCCAGGGTGCCTGGGACGGCGTATTCCTGACCGGCGGGCTGACCCCGAAAATGCTCGATTCGCTGCAGCACTCCGGTTTCCGCCAGCGCTTCGAACACAAGGGCCGGTTCTCCTCGATCATGGCGCGGGTCCCCTCGCTCGCCGTGATGCATCCCCACGCCGGACTGCTGGGCGCCGCCGCCTATGCCGCCGACGCCGAACGTGACGCACCTGGAGTTGCCGCATGAGCCCCACCTTCCACGACGACCGCATCGAGTTCATCAACCACGGCGATGCCGATGGCTGGATCGAGGCGGTGGCCAACGAGATGGCGCAGACCCTCAACCGCGACATCAACGAAGTCGGCCGTGCGCGCATCCTGCTGTCCGGTGGCACCACGCCGGCACCGGTCTACCAGGCGCTGGCCGAACTGGACGTGCACTGGGACCGGGTGGAAGTAAGCCTGGCCGACGAGCGCTGGCTGTCACCGCAGGATCGCGACAGCAACGCCTGGCTGGTGCGCGAGAACCTGCTCAAGCGCGCCGAAGGTGCCCACTTCGATCCGCTGGTGCGGGTTGGCAAGCCGCTGCCGGAATGCGTGTACACCGCCAACCTGCAGGCGCAGCACAGCCAGCCACCGAGCCTGGTGGCGCTGGGCATGGGTAACGATGGCCATACCGCCTCGCTGTTCCCGGGGTCGAAAGACCTGGTCCGTGCGCTGGAAAGCACCCTGCCCTACGCGGCGCTGGATGCCACCGGCTGCCCCGGCGCCAATCAGTGGCCGTTGCGCATCACGCTCACCCCGCATGGCCTGCGCCAGTGCCGCCAGCGCCTGCTGCTGCTGCGCGGCAAGCAGAAGCTGCAGGTGCTGCGCCAGGCGCTGGACAGCAACGACGCCCAGCAGTATCCGATTCTCAATGCAATCAACCTGGAAGGCGCGCGCCTGCGCGTCCACTGGGCTGATTGATGTCGGCGGCGGTGCCGTGCCGCCGCCAGCCTCTCGCCACCACGAACGCCGGTAGCCAATGAGCCTCCATCCGCAACTGCAAGCCATCACCGAACGTGTCATCCGCCGCAGCGCCGCCTCGCGCGCCGCCTATCTGGCCGCGATCGACGCCGCACTGCGCGATGGCCCGTTCCGCAGCCGCCTGAGCTGCGGCAACCTCGCCCACGGTTTCGCCGCCTGTGGCGGTACCGACAAGAGCCGCCTGCGCGGTGGCGTGACCCCGAACCTGGGCATCATCACCGCCTACAACGACATGCTGTCGGCACACCAGCCGTTCGAAACCTACCCGGAGCAGATCCGTGAGGTCGCCCGCGAACTCGGCGCCACCGCCCAGGTGGCCGGCGCGGTGCCGGCGATGTGCGACGGCGTGACCCAGGGCCGTGGCGGCATGGAACTGTCGCTGTTCTCGCGCGATGTGATCGCCCAGGCCACGGCCATCGGCCTCAGCCACGACATGTTCGACACCACCATCCACCTCGGTGTCTGCGACAAGATCGTGCCAGGCCTGCTGATCGGCGCACTGGCCTTCGGCCACCTGCCGGCGGTGTTCGTGCCGGCCGGCCCAATGACGCCGGGTATTCCGAACAAGCAGAAGGCCGAAGTGCGCGAGCGCTATGCCGCCGGAGAAGCCACCCGCGAGGAACTGCTGGAAGCCGAGTCCGCCTCCTACCACGGCGTCGGCACCTGCACCTTCTACGGCACCGCCAATTCCAACCAGGTGCTGCTGGAAGCAATGGGCGTGCAGCTGCCCGGTGCCTCATTCGTCAATCCGGACACGCCGCTGCGCGATGCCTTGACCCGCGAAGCCACCGAACGTGCGCTGGACATCACCGCACTGGGCGACGACTTCCGTCCGCTCGGCCGGATCATCGATGAGCGCGCGATCATCAATGCAGTCATTGCGTTGATGGCCACCGGCGGTTCGACCAATCACACCATCCACTGGATCGCCGTGGCGCGTGCGGCCGGCATCGTGCTGACCTGGGACGATTTCGACGAGCTGTCGCAGCTGATTCCGCTGCTGGCGCGCGTCTATCCGAACGGCGAAGCCGATGTGAACCGCTTCGCTGCAGCAGGCGGCCCGGCCTTTGTGTTCGGCGAACTGATCAAGGCCGGCCTGATGCACGGCGACCTGGTCAGCGTGGCGCGTGGCGGCATGGCCGACTATGCACGCGAGCCGCAGCTGCGCGACGGCAAGCTGGTCTACCTGCCAGGCCTGGAACGCAGCGCCGATGACGAAGTGGTGCGTGGCGTCGACAATCCGTTCGAACACCAGGGCGGCCTGCGCCTGCTGCGCGGCAACCTGGGCAAGTCGCTGATCAAGCTGTCGGCGGTGAAGCCGCAGTACCGCACGATCGAAGCACCGGCGGTGGTGGTCGATGCCCCGCAGGTACTGAACAAGCTGCACGCTGGTGGCCTGCTGCCCGAGCATTTCGTGGCGGTGGTGCGCTACCAGGGCCCGCGCGCGAACGGCATGCCGGAGCTGCACTCGCTGGCGCCGTTGCTGGGCCTGCTGCAGAACCAGGGCCGGCGCGTGGCGCTGGTCACCGATGGCCGCCTGTCCGGCGCCTCGGGCAAGATTCCGGCGGCGATCCACGTGACGCCGGAAGCGGCGCGTGGCGGCCCGCTGGGCAAAGTGCGCGAAGGCGACATGATCCGCCTCGACGGTGAAGCGGGCACGCTGGAAGTGCTGGTGGACGCGGCCGAATGGGCCGCGCGTACACATGCGCCGAATACGGCGCCGGCTGCCCATGACCTGGGCCGTAACCTGTTCGCGATCAACCGGCGTGTAGTGGGTCCGGCGGATCAGGGCGCGATTTCGATTTCGTGCGGGCCGGCGGCAGCCGATGGCGGGCCGTGGGAGTACGACGCGGAGTATGAGCTGGGGCATGATGCCGCGGCGGCGGCGGCGCCGCATGAGGCGAAGGACGCCTGAGGGTTGAAGGGCGTTGCGGGTGTGCGTGGGCGGTGAGTGTCCTGGTTGAGGCGGCGGGTAGCCCCCACCAGGACACGCCGTAAACCCATCCATGGGGGCTCGGTCGCGGCATCCATGCCGCTCACGGTCCTGGTGGGGGCTACCCGCCGCCTCAGGACGGTTTCCCGGCGCCCTCGCGCCGCGAAGTGATCATTGAAAATCAAATTCGAAAGCAAAGGCAGAAGCAGAGCTATGGGTATCGAACAACATCAGGTGAAGGCGGCGGAGCTGTTGCATGCGGCGGGCATCCTGCCGGTGGTGACGATTCATACGCTGGACCAGGCACGTGCAGTCAGTGCGGCGCTGCTCGAAGGCGGCTTGCCGGCGATCGAGCTGACGCTGCGCACGCCGGTGGCGATGGAAGCGCTGGCAATGCTCAAGCGTGAGCTGCCGGATGTGGTGGTGGGCGCGGGTACGGTACTGACCGTGGAGCAGATGCAGCAGTCGATCGATGCGGGCGCTGACTTCCTGGTGACCCCGGGCACGCCGCCGGTACTGGCCGATGCGCTGGCTGCGGCCCCGCTGCCGGTGGTGCCGGGTGCGGCGACGCCGACCGAGCTGCTGTCGCTGTACGCGCGCGGCTTCCGTGTCTGCAAGCTGTTCCCGGCCACGGCTGTGGGTGGCCTGGCGATGATCAAGGGCTTGGCCGGGCCGGTTGCTGACCTGAAGCTGTGCCCGACCGGTGGCATCACCGAAAACACCGCCGCCGAGTACCTGGAGCAGAAGAACGTCGTCTGCATCGGTGGCTCGTGGATGGTGCCGGGCAACTGGATCGCCGAGGGCGAATGGGACAAGGTGCGCGCCAGCGCCGCCGACGCCGCGAAGATCATCAAGCGCGTGCGCGGCCACTGAATCACCACGGGGTCAGAGCCCTTTCCCGCCGGGAAAGGGATCCGACCCCGTGCAACGAGCGCGCGCAGCGCGCGACCCGCTCCTGCTTTTGCTTCTTCATTCCGCGGTGGCGGCGCACGGAAATTGTCCGTGGCCCTGCGGAGGGACCGCGCAGGGGCGTAAGCGCCATGGATGGCGCGCCCGAGCCTCCAGGGATGGATTCACGGCGTCCCCTGCGCGGTCCCTCCGCAGGGCCAACCCCAGAAATCCAACCGCACCACCACCGCGAGGGGCTGCGCCGTTGGCCGAAAACCCTTACAGCGGCCGCGCCGGATCCACCAGACCGTACTGGCTCGCCATCCGCGCCAACGCGATGTTGTCGTGGATCCCCATCTTCTCGAACAACCGCGCCTTGTGCGTGTTCACCGTCTTCGCACTCAGGCTCAGGCGACGCGCGATGTCCTCCTGGCGCAGGCCCTGGGTCAGCAGCAGTGCCACCTCCAGCTCGCGCGGCGACAGGCTGTCGAACGGCGAACCGTTGCCTTCCACCGTCGACAACGCCAGGTTCTGCGCGATGCTGGTACCCAGGTAGCGACGGCCACCGGCCACGTCGCGAACCGCGCGCAGCAGTTCCTGCGCATCGCAGCCCTTGCCGATGTAGCCGGCAGCACCGGCTTCAAGCAGGCGCTTGGGCAGCGGGCCATCTTCCAGCACCGACACGATCACCACCCGGGTGCTGCGGTGGCTGCGGACAATGCGCTCGGTCACTTCCATGCCACTCACGCCCGGCAGGTGCAGATCACACAACACCACATCGGGCAGCAGCTGGCGGACTTCACGCAGCGCGTCTTCGCCGGTCTCGGCTTCGCCCACCACCTCGATGTCGGTTTCCCCCGACAGAATCATCTTCATCCCGGTGCGGACCAGCGCGTGGTCATCCACCAGGTAGACTCGAATCGTCATTCACGTACCTCTTCGAATGCGGCCATTGCAGGTCAAGCTAGGCAGGGTGCCGATACCCTGCAAGCGCGTCTGGAATGCGGCGCTGGCGATCTGCCTTGCGCATCACATTACCGCGCGTTGTGCTTGCCCCCTGTCTTGCAGAACCTGCTGCAACGAAACAACTGCTCTATCACGTAGACGTCCCGGAGGGGCCATCCACGTCAATCCCCCTGTGATGATGCTTCGCTGGCCTTCGCTGGCGGCGAGCCGTGACGTCGCCATGGGTGCCGGCGACTGAACATGACCAGATAGCACCCTACCACCCAAACCAGCGCGGCACACCATCCGGCCAGGATATCGGAGGGGTAATGCACCCCCAGGTAGACCCGGGACACGCTCACCAGCACGCTGAAGGCCGGCGCCAGCAGCAGCACCGGCCAGCGCCAGCGGGTGTTCCAGGCCAGCAGCACCAGGGTCACGGCCAGGGTCATCGAACCCATCGCATGGCCGCTGGGGAAGCTGAACGTCGATTCCGGCGCGATCGATTCCCACAGGCTGGGGCGCTGGCGCTGGAAGAAATGCTTGCTGCCCATGTTCAGCAGCGCCGAACCCACGAAACTGACCGCCACGAAGGTCGCCTCGCGCCAACGCCGGCAGCCCAGCAGCACGCCGATGATCAGCACGTCGGCCGGAATCAGGAACCATTCGTAGCCCAGTTTCGAGATGAGCACGAAGAAGCGGTCCAGCAACGGCGAATGCAGGCCATGCATCTGCCACAGCAGAGGGGCGTCAAAATGGAACGATTCAAACTCGTGCACTTCGTCGGCCAAGGCGACGAAGCCTGCCAGCGGCAGCAGCACGCCGCCGAACAGCAGGAGCAGGCGCCAGGCATTGCGCGCCATCCAGTGGCGGAACCCGGAGGCGGACTCCGGTGCAGCGAGGATCGCAGGCTTATCCGGCGCTTCGGACATAGGTACGTTCGACGTAGTCATCGATCAGGGCGACGAATTCCTGGGCGATGTTTTCGCCGCGCAGCGTCACCTTCTTCTCGCCATCGACGAATACGGGTGCTGCCGGGGTTTCACCGGTGCCCGGCAACGAAATGCCGATGTTGGCGTGGCGCGACTCGCCCGGCCCGTTGACGATGCAGCCCATCACCGCCAGGGTCATGTTCTCCGCACCGGGGTGCTGGATCTTCCACAGCGGCATTTTCTCGCGCACGTGGTTCTGCACCACTTTGGCCAGTTCCTGGAAGAACTCGGACGTGGTGCGGCCACAGCCCGGGCAAGCGGTGACCAGCGGCGTGAAGGCGCGCTGGCCGGTGGTCTGCAGCAGTTCCTGGGCAACGATCACTTCCTGCGTGCGCGACTGGCCCGGTTCCGGGGTCAGCGAAATGCGGATGGTGTCGCCGATACCTTCCTGCAGCAGCACACTCAGCGCCGCCGAGGACGCGACGATGCCCTTGCTGCCGATGCCGGCTTCGGTCAGGCCCAGGTGCAGGGCGAAGTCAGAGCGTTGGGCGAGATCGCGGTACACCGCGATCAGTTCCTGCACGCCGCTGACCTTGGCCGACAGCACGATGCGATCGCGTGGCAGGCCCAGTTCCACTGCCTGTTCGGCCGAGTCCAGCGCCGAACGGATCAAGGCCTCGCGCAGCACGCGGCCGGCATCCCAGGGCTGCTCGCGATGGTTGTTCTCATCCATCAGCTTCGCCGCCAGGGCCTGGTCCAGCGAGCCCCAGTTGGCGCCGATGCGCACCGGCTTGTTGTAGCGGATCGCAAACTCGATCAACTGGGCGAACTGCAGGTCTTTTTTCTTGCCGAAGCCGACGTTGCCCGGGTTGATGCGGTACTTGGCCAGCGCTTCGGCACACGCCGGTTCGGCGGTCAGCAACTGGTGGCCGTTGTAATGGAAGTCACCGATCAGCGGTACGTCGATGCCCATCATTGCCAGCTTGTCGACAATGCGCGGGATCGCGGCGGCCGCTTCAACCGTATTGACGGTCAACCGCACCATCTCCGAACCGGCACGCCACAGCTCGGCCACCTGCTTCACGCTGGAGGCCACGTCGCTGGTGTCGGTGTTGGTCATCGACTGCACCACCACCGGCTTGCCTCCGCCTACGGTAACCCCGCCGATCTGGACGGCGTGAGTCTGGCGGCGTGGCCAGGCAGTGGCATCGGAGGGCGGAGTCGGGCGGGTGACGGCGTCGTGCATGGGCGCATTCTACCGCCCGGCTCTGCATTCCGGGTGACTCGCATTCAGCCGACGGCACGGCTGCGGCCGATTGTCGCAGGCACGGTCACGCATGAACGCATACGATGAGCGTGAATGACCGGTCCCGACGCCCCGTTTCTCCGAACCCTGTGCAGCCTGCGCTGGCTTGCCGTAGGCGGCCAGGCCGCCACCATCCTGGTTGCTACCTGGGTGTTGGGCCTGCCATTGCCGCAGCTGCCGCTGTGGGCCGGCGTGGCGGTGCTGACCCTGTTCAACGTCTACACCCAACTGCGCCCGGAAGCGGCCGACACGGCACCGCTGACGGCATTCGGCCACATCCTGGTGGATGTGATCATCCTGACCTGGATGGTCGGCTGGAGCGGCGGCATGGCCAACCCGTTCAGCTCGCTGTTCCTGATCCTGATCGCGCTGGCCGCGTTCGCCCTGCCCTTGCGCTGGGCGCTGGCGGTGGCACTGGCCTGCCTGATCGGCTATGCCGCCAGTGGCATTTTCGGGCAGCCGCTGCCGGACGGTTACTTCCGCGCGCACGACCTCAACCGTTGGGGCGTGGTCGCCAATTTCCTGATTTCCGCCGCCGTGGTGCTGACCTTCTCCACCCGCCTTGCACTGGCGCTGCGGGAGCGCGAGCTGGAACTGTCGGCGCTGCGCGAGCGCTTCGCCCGCAACGAGGGCATCGTCGCCCTGGCCACCCATGCGGCCTCGGTAGCGCATGAACTGAACACACCGCTGGCGACCATGACCCTGCTCGCAGACGATGTGGCCGAGCGCAGCGAAGAGCCTGAAGTGCGCGAGGACATGGAAACCCTGCGCGAACTGCTGGTGCAGTGCCGGGAGCGCGTGCTGGCACTGGCCGCACCGGCCTCGACCGATGCACCGGGACGCAGCCATTCCAGCGCCCAGCAGGTGCTGGAGCAGTGGCGCTTGGTGCGACCGACCATCGATCTGCATCGCAACGATGACGCACCCTTGCGGTTACCACTCGATCCGGGCGTGGGCCATCTGCTGATGGTCCTGCTCAACAATGCCGCCGATGCCGGCGAGAAGGCCGGCCGGCCGCGCGTAGACCTGGACCTGCGCATCGAAGGCGATGACCTGATCGGCGAAGTACGCGACTACGGCCATGGCTTCGACGCCCGTGCCGCGGTGCTGCCGGGCAAGCTGTTCGGCAGCAGCAAGAGCGAGGGCATGGGCGTCGGCCTGGCCCTTTCCCATGCCACCATCGAACGCCTCGACGGCGAGATGTGGATGCGCCCGGCCCAAGGGGCCGGCAGCCGCGTCGGTTTCCGCCTGCCGCTGGCCCCACGCGAGGACACCCCATGAGCCTTCACCATTCCACCCTGGGCCTGCTGGTCGACGACGACGAGCTGTACCTGCGCACCCTGCAGCGCAGTCTGGCCCGCAAGGGGCTTGAAACCCAGACCGCACAGGACGCCGCCAGTGCACTGGCACTGGCGCGCCAACACCCTCCGGCGTTCGCGCTGATCGACCTGAAGCTGGGCAGCGATTCGGGGCTGGCACTGATCCAGCCGCTGCGCGCGTTGCGCGCGGACATGCGCATCCTGCTGGTGACCGGCTATGCCAGCATTGCCACCGCAGTGGAAGCGATCAAGCTGGGTGCGGATGATTACCTGCCGAAGCCGTCCACGGTGCCGATGATCCTGCGCGCCCTCGGTGAGGAAGACGACGGCCCGGCCGACGATGGCGAAATGGAAGTGCCAGATGCGATGACACCGATCAGCCGCCTGCAGTGGGAACACATCCAACAGGCGATGCACGAGACCGGCGGCAATGTGTCAGCGGCCGCGCGCCTGCTCGGCATGCACCGGCGTTCGTTGCAGCGCAAGCTGGCCAAGCGGCCCAGCCCGGAGCGCGACCCGAGCCGGTGAGGCGCTGTCGCCTGTCACGGGTAGTGCCGGCCGTTGGCCGGCAACCTCATGACGGGGGGACGCATCATCTGGATGCCGGCCAGCGGCCGGCACTACCAGAGCATCAGCCCTTCAACTGCGCCAGGATCTCGCGGGTCATCGGATCGGCAATCGCGACGTCTTCACCCTGCAGTGCCGGCAGCAGGCCACTGGCCAGCTGTTTGCCCAGCTCGACACCGAACTGGTCGAAGGCGTTGATGTTCCAGATCACCGACTGCACGTACACCGCGTGTTCGTACATGGCGATCAGCGCACCCAGCGCCTGCGGGGTCAGCGCGTCGAGCAGGATCAGCGTGCTCGGGCGGCCGCCCGGATAATCGCGGTGCGGATCCTCGCTGCTCTGGCCATTGGCCAGCGCTTCGGTCTGCGCCAACAGGTTGGCCAGCAGTGCCTGGTGATTGATGGTATACGGATCATCGTTGTGCACGCAGCCAATGAAATCGGCCGGAACGATGCTGGTGCCCTGGTGCAGCGCCTGGAAGAAGCTGTGCTGCACGTCGGTGCCCGCCCCGCCCCACCACACCGGTACGGTGTCAGTGGTGACCGGCTGGCCGTCGCGCTGCACGCGCTTGCCCAGGCTTTCCATCACCAGCTGCTGCAGGTAGGCCGGCAGCAGCGCCAGGCGCTGGTCGTAGGTCATCACCGCATGGGTGGCATGACCCAGCAGGTTGCGGTTCCAGATGTCGGTCAGGCCATGCAGCACCGGCAGGTTGCGCTCCAGCGGTGCATCCAGCGCATGCGCATCCATCTGCGCAGCACCCTCCAGCAGCTGTTCGAAACGCTCGAAACCGATGGCCAGTGCGATCGGGAAACCAACGGCCGACCACAGCGAATAACGGCCACCGACCCAGTCCCACATCGGCAGCACGCGATCGGCAGCGATGGCGAAAGCCCTGGCGGCACGTTCCGGATTGGCACTGACCGCGTACAGGCGCTCGCTGCCGCCCAGCCAGTCGTGCAGGATCTGGCCGTTGAGCAGTGTTTCCTGGGTACCGAAGGTCTTGGAGATCAGGATGCCGGCGGTCTTGGCCGGATCCAGCGTGGCCAGCGTGCGCTGCATGGCGGCGCCGTCCACGTTCGACACGAAATGCACGCGCAGACGTGCGCCAGTAACCGGACGCAGCGCGTCGGCGACCAGGCGCGGCCCCAGATCGGAACCGCCGATGCCGACGCTGACCACATCGGTGACGCCACTGTCTTCCAGCGCCCGCACCAGCACACCCATGCGCTGGCGGATCGCGCGCGCGGTGGCATAGGCCTCGGCCGCCACCGGCGCATCGACCACGTCACCACGCAGCGCAGTGTGCAGCGCAGCGCGGCCTTCGGTCAGATTGACCTGCTCGCCACGGAACAGGCGCGTGATGGCGCCGCCGACATCACGTTCGGCAGCCAGCGCCAACAACGCCTGCAACGCGGCGGCGTCGTACTTCTGCCGGGCGAAGTTGACATACAACGGACCGACCCGCAGCGCCAGGTCCTGCACGCGGCCAGGTTCGGCGGCGAGCAGACTGGGAATGCTTGCGCCCTTCAGGCGCTGGGCGTGGGAATGCAGCGAGTCGAATCCGTTGTTCGTTGTCATGCGGCCTGGGTCGGGATCGTGTCGTTGGTGTGGGTGATCTGGTTCTTGCCATCAACGTACACCAGCTTCGGCTTGAAGCTGTCGGCTTCCTGCTCGGTCATGCTGGCGAACGCGGCGATGATGATGATGTCACCGACCTGCACGTGGCGCGCGGCGCCACCGTTGAGCGAGACGACACCGCTGCCGGCGTCGGCGCGGATGGCGTAGGTCGAGAAGCGCGCACCGTTGGTCACGTCCCAGATGTGCACCTGCTCGAACTCGCGGATGCCGGTGGCAGCCAGCAGGTTGTCATCGATGGCGATCGAGCCTTCGTAGTTCAGCTCGGAATGGGTGACGGTGGCGCGGTGAATCTTGGTCTTGAGCAGGGACAGGTGCATGGGGGCGCTGCAACGGCAAAGGAAAGAGCGGATTCTAGCACCCGCTTGGCCGTCGTCAGGGGCCTGCGGCAGGACGCTGAAGGCCGTTCAGCCGCCCTCGCCCGGCGACGCTGCCGCGGCATGGGCGGAAGCGCCCTGCAGTGACAGCCGGAACACCGCATGGAAAGCCAGCCCAGCGACCACCCCGAAGCCACCTGCGGCCAGCACTGACAAGGCATAGCGGATCACATCGAACATATCGACGTAGCGCAGCCGCTGCAGCAGCGGGCCATTATCCGCGCCGGGCCAGGCGCAGGTTGCCATCGCCAACGCGCCCAGCCCGAAGCCAGCCAGCACGAACCAGATCCGGCGCAGGCGCTGCTGAGACTGCAGGATCAGCGCCATCGGCAGCAGTACGGCGATGGCGTTGCAGGCGGCCAGCACGAACATCAACCCACCACCGGTAAGCGCCGGTACCGGCGTACGTTTGAATTCGAGCGCGAACAACAGCCCGCCAAACAGCTGGGCGGGCAGCATGCCGGCTGCCAGTACGGCCAGGATCGAGGCCCGGGCAAGACGGCCAGCGTCATGGGTGGGGGTATTCATTTGCGGCCTCCCGTCCTTGGGAAGGTGAAAGGCGCCCATTGCGGGCGCCCTCCCAGGCTGCTCGCAGCAGCTCAGAATTCCAGGTTGTCGATCAACCGGGTCGTACCCAGGCGCGCGGCGATCAACGCTACTCGGCCACCACCATCGAAGGTCGGCTCAGCCAAATCGGGCGTGCGCAGCACCGCATAGTCGACCTGGAAACCGGCCGCCTGCAGCGCGGCGGCTGCATCGGCCTCGATCTGCGTGCGCGAGTGGCCAGCCACATACCCCTCGCGCATGCCCAGCAGGGTGCGGTGGAGGGTGGTCGCGAGCGGGCGCTGTTCGGCGCTCAGGTACTGGTTGCGCGAGCTCTTGGCCAGGCCGTCCTCGTCGCGCACGATGTCCGCGCCGACGATCTGGATCGGGAACGACAGCTCGGCCACCATCTGCTTGATCACGGCCAGTTGCTGATAGTCCTTGCGTCCGAACACCGCCACGTCCGGCTGTACCTGCAGGAACAGGCGTGCGACCACGGTGCAGACGCCGTCGAAGTGACCCGGGCGGCTGGCGCCTTCCAGCACTTCACTGACGCCGGGTGCGTGCATCTGCGTGGTCTTGTCCACGCCCAGCGGATACATCGCCTCGACGCTGGGCAGCCACACCGCATCGCAGCCGGCCTGCTCCAGCCCGGCCACGTCGGCCTCGGGCGTGCGCGGGTAGCGGCTGAAGTCCTCGTTCGGCCCGAACTGGGTCGGGTTGACGAAGATGCTGGCCACCACTTTGTCGGCGTATTGCCGCGCCAGGGTCACCAGCGAATGGTGGCCTCCGTGCAGGTTGCCCATGGTCGGCACCAGCGCAACGCGCAGGCCCTCGCGCTTCCACTCGGCGATCTGCCCGCGCAGTGCGCCGAGCTCGTTGAAGGTCTGGATCATTGGGCGTAGGCGTGCTGTTCGTCAGGGAAGCTGCCGTCGCGCACGGCGTCGGCATAGGCACGGGTGGCACCGGCCACCGAACCGCCTTCAGCAAGGAAATCCTTGACGAACTTGGGACGGCGATGGCCACTGTCCAGGCCAAGGAAATCGTGCAGCACCAGCACCTGGCCGTCGCATTGCGGGCCAGCACCGATGCCGATGGTCGGCACGTCCACGGCGGCGGTCACGTCAGCGGCGACCGGGCTCGGCATGCACTCCAACACCAGCAGGCTGGCGCCCGCAGCCGCCACGGCCTTGGCATCCTCCACCAGCTGGCGCGCAGCATCGCCGCGGCCCTGGATCTTGAAGCCGCCCAGGCGCAGCACCGACTGCGGGGTCAGGCCCAGGTGCGAGCAGACCGGAATTTCGCGCTCCACCAGGTAGCGGATGATGTCGACCTTGAAGCCGGCACCTTCGATCTTGACCATCTCGGCGCCGGCCTGCAGCAGCTGCAGCGAGGCGTCCAGTGCGCGTTCCGGGGTGGCATCGGCACCGAACGGCAGATCGGCCACCAGCAGTGCGCGCTGCAGTACGCGGGCCACGGCGCGGGTGTGATAGACCATGTCGGCCACGGTCACCGGCAAGGTGGAGTCATGCCCCTGCACCACCATGCCCAGCGAATCGCCGATCAGGATCAGATCGACACCATTGGCGTCGAAGGTGCGGGCGAAGCCGGCGTCGTAGGCGGTCAACATGACCAGCTTCTGGCCATTGCGCTTGGCCTCGGCCAGGGCGGGAACGGTCCAGGGCTTGCTGTCTGCGTGGGTGCTCATGTGCTGATAACCGGGGGAGATAACCCGGGCATTATCACCCTATCGGCGCGATCCCGCAGGCATCCACCCGCACCACTGCATCCCGCACGCGGCCATGGCCGGGAATGGCCAGATCCGGCGCGATTTCGGCCAGCGGCACCAACACGAAGGCGCGTTCGTGCATGTAAGGATGCGGCACCTGCAGGCCAGGCTGATCGATCACCTGCGTGCCATGCATCAGCAGGTCCAGATCCAGCGCGCGCGGCCCCCAGTGCACCTGCGGATCACGCACGCGGCCGAAGCGCCGCTCCAGCGACAGCATCGCCTGCAGCAGTTCGTCGGCTGGCAGATCCGTTTCGACTGCAGCCACCGCGTTGACGAACGGCGGCTGGTCTTCATTGCCCCAGGCCGGCGTAGCGTAAAGGCGGGAAGCCCTGTCCACGCGGGTACCGGGCAGCCCGTCCAGCGCAGCAATCGCTGCGCGGACGGTCGCAGCCGCGTCACCAAGGTTGGCGCCGAGGCCGATCCAGGCAAGGGTCATTGCTTACTCGCCTGCGGCACCGGCCGGGGCGCCCGGACGGCGGCGACGGCGGCGGCGCTTGCGCGGTGCCCCACCCTCCTCGTCAGCGCCCTCGTGGTGCAGGGAATCCAGCGACGATTCCAGCTCATGCCCGGACTGCGCCTGCGCTTCGCGCCAGAACGCCACATCGGCCTCGTGCTCGGCCGAGGCCACCTGGCGCAGGGCCAGGAAGTCGAACGCGGCGCGGAAGCGCGGGTGGGTCAGGGTGCGGAACACACGCTTGCGCTGGCGCGAACCGAAGCGCGACTGCAGCAGCCAGATCTCCTGCATCGGCAGCGAGAAACGGCGTGGCAATGCGATGGTGCTCAGCTGCTGCACGGTGACGCGGTCGGCGGCACGACGCTGTGCCTCTTCCGGCGCCACGCCCTGCTTGAGCAGGGTCGCCTGTGCACGGCAATACGCCGGCCACAGCAGCAGCGCGAACAGGAACGCCGGCGAGACCGGCTCGTCATTGGCCACACGCGCATCGGTATTGGCCAGACCTTCCACCAGCATGCGGCGCAGTGCGCCGGTGCGGTTGGACTTGAGGGCCTTGGCACTTTCCGGGAACAACACATCCAGCAGGCCGTAACGCTCCAGGCCTTCGAAGCTGGCTACGCCGTGGCCGGACAGGAACAACTTGAGCACTTCTTCGAACAAGCGCGCCGGCGCGGCCTCGTTGAGCAGGCCAGCCAGCTGCGGGATCGGCGTGGCGGTGCCTTCTTCGATCTGGAAACCGAGCTTGGCCGCCAGGCGCACCGCACGCAGCATGCGCACCGGGTCTTCCTGGTAGCGCTGTACCGGGTCGCCGATCAGCTTCATCAGGCGCGCCTGCACGTCTTCGAAGCCACCGGTGTAGTCACGCACCGAGAAGTCCTCGATGGCGTAGTACAGGGCGTTGCAGGTGAAGTCGCGGCGGATGGCATCGTCTTCGATGGTGCCGTACACGTTGTCGCGCACGAGCATGCCGTTTTCCATCTCGCGGTCGCCGCTGCCGTCATCGCTGTTGGCACGGAACGTGGCCACTTCGATGATCTCGCGGCCGAACACAACATGGGCCAGGCGGAATCGGCGGCCGATCAGGCGGCAGTTGCGGAACAACTGCTTGACCTGTTCGGGCGTGGCGTCGGTGGCCACGTCGAAATCCTTGGGTTGCCCATTGACCAGCAGGTCGCGCACCGCGCCGCCGACAAGGTAGGCGCCGAAGCCGGCATCGCGCAGGCGATAAAGCACGCGCAGGGCGTTCGGGCTGATGTCCTTGCGGGAGATCGTGTGCTGGTCGCGCGGGATGACGCGCAGGCTGAACGGTGATGTAGCAGAGGAAATGATGTTGGCGCTTCCGGTTGAAGTTTCGGGATTGCCCAATGGCATCGAGGTGCATATACTAGCGCTCCTGCATCGGCAGCGACACACTGCTCCCTTCGTCTAGTGGTTAGGACGTGGCCCTCTCAAGGCTAAAACAGGGGTTCGAGTCCCCTAGGGAGCACCAGTCGCCGCAGCAGGAACCGAAAAAGCCCGCCTCGTGCGGGCTTTTCTGTTTTGCGGACCACCTCCTGCGCAGGAGGCGCCGGAACCCAGGCTGGGCCGTCAGCCTTCCATCTGCTCCAGCTCCTTGCCCTTGGTCTCACGCACGCAGCGGACCACGAAGAAGATCGAGGCGATCGCCGCGACCATGTAGATGCCATAGGCTCCGGCCAGGCCGATGCCTGCCAGCAGCATCGGGAAAGTCACGGTAATGGCGAAGTTCGAGGTCCATTGCGCCGCGCCGGCCACCGCCAGCGCCGGGCCGCGGATCTGGTTGGGGAACATCTCGCCCAGCATCACCCACATCACCGGGCCCCAGGACAGGTTGAAGAACACCACGTAGGCATTGGCCGCCACCAGCGCCAGGCGGCCCATGCCATCGGAAAGCTGCAGGCGACCGTCGACCAAGCTGCCGCTGGCGAAGGCGGCCACCATCAACGCCAGCGCGACGGACATGCCGACCGAGCCGATCCACAGCAAGGGCCTGCGCCCGATGCGATCGATCAGCATCACCGTCAGCAGGCAGGCGCCGATGCTCAAGCCGCCAGACAACACGTTGATCAGCAGCGCATCGCTTTCCGAGAAACCCACCGCCTGCCACAGCACCGCACCGTAGTAGAACACCACGTTGATGCCGACCAGCTGCTGGAACATCGCCAGGCCGATGCCCACCCAGAGGATCGGCCGCAGCCTGCCGGTAGCCTTGTCGAGCAGATCACCGAAGCGCGGCTTGTGCTGATCCTGGGCCAGGCTGGCCTCGATTCCGGCCTGCTTGGCCACCGCCGCGTCCGGGCCATACAACCGTGCCAGCACCGCCCTCGCCTGCGCCTGCCGACCCTTCAGCACCAGGAAACGCGGGCTCTCCGGGATCACCAGCAACAGCAGCAGGAACAACGCCGACGGCAGCGCCTGCATCCAGAACATCCAGCGCCAGGCTTCATGACCCAGCCACAACGGCTCGGTGGAGGCCCCGGCGGCACGGGCCAACAGGTAATTGCTGAGGAAAGCGGCAAACAGGCCGCAGATGATCGCCATCTGCTGCACCGTGGCCAGACGACCGCGATAGCGCGCCGACGCCACTTCGGCGATGTAGGCCGGCGACATCACACTGGCAGCACCCACTGCGAAGCCACCGAGCACGCGGGCTGCAATGAACAGCCAGGAAGCATGGGCAGCACCGGCACCCAGCGCCGAAACCAGGAACATCAGTGCCGAGACGATCAGTACGCCGCGACGGCCCAGGCGGTCACCCAGCCAACCGGCCAGGAAGGCACCGATCGCACAGCCCAGCAGCATCGAAGCAACTTCAAAGCCCAGGGCGGCCTCGCTGGAGTTGAAGGCCAGCCGCAGGCCGTCGACCGTGCCATTGATGACACCACTGTCGAAGCCGAACAGGAATCCACCGAGGGTGGCCACGCAGCTGATCAGAACGATGAATGCCGTGTTCTCGCCGCGATGCAAGGCGGATCCGGCCTGGATCTGGGACATGGGCGTTCCTGCTGGGAAGGGGCGCCGGCCATTGCCGTGACCGGCTGCGCCACAGCGTCGCATGGGGGATGCCCCGCCGCCAACCGGCCTTGACCGGGGCTGCCAGACGCCCGTTTTCCGCCCTGCGCCGACACCGGGGGCCAACCTGTTCTAGAATTGGCGGGTTCAGGAATCGATCCACCCCCAGCCCATGCCCTTTGTCGTCACCGAAAACTGCATCAAGTGCAAACACACCGATTGCGTGGAAGTGTGCCCCGTGGATTGCTTCCACGAAGGCCCGAACTTCCTGGTGATCGACCCGGATGAGTGCATCGACTGCACCCTCTGCGAGCCGGAGTGCCCGGTCAATGCGATCTTCCCCGAGGACGATGTCCCCGCCGGCCAGGAAGGATTCGTCGCCCTCAATGCCGAACTGGCCAAAGAATGGCCGGTGTTGACCGTGCGCAAGGACCCACCCGCCGACGCTGGCGAATGGGACGGCAAGCCGGACAAGCTGAAGCTGCTGGAGCGCTGAGAGGCGCCCACCACAGCAACGAAAAGGGCGCCCATGGCGCCCTTTTTTTCGGTAGCGCCGGGCCATGCCCGGCGGATCCTGGGCCGCGCTTCACGCTCGCCGGGCATGGCCCGGCGCCACCCAAGGCGGGCGCGGACCGCGATCCGCACCCACCCGCTCCGGCCCTTACTGCGCCAGCTTGGCCTTCAGCGCGGCGATCAGCTTTACCGGGGCCTCGGCCGTGGCCGGCAGGCCACGCGGGTCGACCGCGGAAACATAGGCACCGGCGTCGACGGCGACCACGCGCACCAGGAAGTTGCTGCCTTCGTAGGCCACGTCGTACGAGCCCAGCAGCTGCGCGCGGCTGGCGATGGTCACGCCTTCCACACCTTCCAGCGCAGTACCGACCTTGGCGAAGGCTTCATCCTTGCCACCGGCAATGGTGAAGCCGGTGTTGCCCACGGCCGGCGCTGCAGCAACCGGCGCAACCGGCTTGGTCGCCGAAGCCGGCGCCGGCACCTTGTTGTCACCGGTGGTGGCCGGCAGGTTCAGGTCCGGCGGCACTTCCAGCGGACGCATTTCCGGGGCCAGGGCGTAATCGCCCTTGACGCCTCGCTTGAAGCAACCGGTGGTACCCGCGGCGACAGCCACGGCAAGCAGCGCGTAGGACAGCACGCGGACAGTGGAAACGGATTGACGCATGTGAATCTCCTGGGTCAGACCAAGACGGAAGGTCAGTGGCTGGAAAGGGCTTCGAGGGCGGCGATGTCGCCGGCAAGGTGATCGGCAGCCGGATGATGCGCTGCCGACAATGGCAGCAGCGGCAGGCGCAGGTCGTGGCCGATGCCGACGCGGCGCAGCAGCGCCTTGACCGGGATCGGGTTCGGTTCGACGCCACAGAACTCGTGGAACGGCTGCAGGCGCGCATCCCATGATTCAGTGGCTTCGTGGTCGTGGGCGGCAGCCAGCTCGCACATGCGGCGGTAGGCACCTGGCAGCACGTTGGAACCGACCGAGATCAGGCCATCGATGCCGGCCCGGATCGAACGCGCGGCGGTACCGTCATCGCCGCTGAGCACGGCAAACTGCGCGCTGCGCAGCGCCAGCAGCGCCTGCACACGGCCGGTATCGCCCACCGCTTCCTTGATGCCGACGATGTTGGGGTGGCTGGCCAGCTCGGCTACGGTCTCCGGCTGCATGTCGCAACCGGTGCGGCCAGGCACGTTGTACAGCACGACCGGCAACCCGCCCTGGTCGGCGACCGCGCGGTAGTGCGCGATCAGGCCGGCCTGGGTCGGCCGCACATAGGGCGGGGTGACCACCAGCGCATGGCTGGCGCCGAGCGCGGCGGCACGGCGGGTCTGTTCGATGGTCTTGGCGGTGCCCGACAGGCCGGTACCGGCCATGACCGGGATGCGGCCACCGATGCGCTCGACCGCGCTGGCCAGCAGCTGATCGTATTCGGCATCGGTGAGGGTTGCCGCTTCACCGGTCGAGCCAGCTACGACAACGCCATGGACGCCACCTTCCAGTTGCAGGTGCAGCAGGCGCTGCCAACCGTCGGGGTCGAGTGCACCGTCGGCCCGGAACGGGGTCGCCAGCGCGGTGATGAGGCCGGAAAGGGACAAGGACGTGCTGCTCTTGGCTGGAAAGGGAAAACGCCCGCCACGAAAGGCCGGGGGCGACCTGAATGTTACTTGCGGCGCGAAACCACGGGCA
This sequence comes from Stenotrophomonas sp. ATs4, assembly GCF_051861585.1. Lineage (NCBI taxonomy): Bacteria > Pseudomonadati > Pseudomonadota > Gammaproteobacteria > Lysobacterales > Lysobacteraceae > Stenotrophomonas > Stenotrophomonas sp. ATs4. Next base: position 174,615 of record NZ_JBLYPK010000010.1, read on the forward strand.
AGTATGCTGGACACCGGTGGATCCCCGCCTCTGGCGGGCATTCAGACTAACGCATGCATTACCCGGAATCGCCTTGACCGACACCACCCCGCGCCCCGCGCCGAGCGAAAACCACCTCCTGATCAACGCCTATACGACGCATCCGGAGTCCCCCCTGCTGTCCGTCACCCGCCGCATTGCCGACAGCGACTGCAATCTGGTGGATGCGCGCCTGGCCACCGTGGGCCGCGATGTCTCGGTGACCGCACTGGCCACCGGCTCCTGGGATTCGGTGGCCAAGCTGGAAGCGATGCTGACCCGGCTGGAGCGCGAAGAAGGCCTGAAGCTGGTCTGGTACCGCACCGAAGCCAAGCAGGCGCAGTCCAACCTGCTGCCGTACATCGTCGAGGTGATCGCCGCCGACAAGCCGGGCATCCTGTTCCAGCTGGCCGATTTCTTCGACCGCCAGGGCATCACCATCGAGAGCCTGCAGAGCACGCGTTACCGCGCCATGCAGACCGGTGCGGAAATGTTCAGCGCGCAGGTCACCATCGGCGTGCCGGCCAACATGCACATCGCCGCGCTGCGTGACGATTTCCTTGAATTCTGCGATCACCTGAACCTGGACGCGATCATGGACCCGATGAAATTCTGATTCTTCGCGCGCCTCTCACGGGCGCGTGGCGTTTCATGCAATTGTCGTAGAAAGAACCCAGGCTCGACAGAAGGACCTCATGAACAACGGCGACACCCTGGACAGCACCATTCTTTCCCTGCCGCTGGCGCTGTCCGGCGGCGAACAGGCCACCCTCGGCGACTATGCCGGCCATTGGCTGGTGCTGTACTTCTACCCGAAAGACAGCACCCCCGGCTGCACCACCGAGGGCATCGACTTCAACGCGCTGCTGCCGAAGTTCCAGAAGGCAGGCGCGGTGGTGCTCGGCGTCTCGCGTGACTCGGTGAAGTCGCACGACAACTTCTGCGCCAAGCAGGGCTTCGGCTTCCCGCTGGTCAGCGATGGCGACGAAGCGCTGTGCAGCGCCTTCGACGTGATCAAGATGAAGAACATGTACGGCAAGCAGGTACGTGGCATCGAGCGCAGCACCTTCCTGATTTCCCCCGACAGCCGCATCGTGCAGTCCTGGCGCAAGGTCAAGGTTGCCGGCCATGCCGATGCCGTTCTCGCCGAACTGAAGGCCTCCCAGTCCAAGTGAGTCCCACTGCCCACCGTGTCTGCCATCACCCTGCCCTGCAGCAGGCCGTGATGGTTTTTCCCTGTCCGTAACCAGGAATCGACGATGACCCGAGGCAAGCGCATCTACGTGCTGGATACCAACGTGCTGATGCACGATCCCACCGCGCTGTTCAAATTCGAGGAGCACGACGTCTACCTGCCGATGCAGGTGATCGAGGAGCTGGACAACGGCAAGAAGGGCACCACCGAGGCGAGCCGCAACGCCCGTCAGGTCAGCCGCTTCCTCAACGAACTGGTGCAGGCTTCGGGCCTGGACAATCTGGCCGACGGCATCCCGCTGCAGCGGCCGCAGGGCCTGCAGCTGCGCGGCAAGCAGAGCGTCGGCCTGCTGCGCTTCCAGACCAGCCATTTCGATGCGGGCAAGAGCTTTGGCAAGGTCATTCCGGACAACGCCATCCTCGGCGCGATCCTGGCCCTGAAGGAAGAGACCCCTGAGATTCCGGTGGTGTTCGTTTCCAAGGACATCAACCTGCGGATCAAGGCCGCCATCGCCGGCATCGTGTCCGAGGACTATGAGAACGACCGCGCGCTGGACGATTTCAGCCTGCTCTACACCGGCGCCACCGAGCTGCCGGAAGACTTCTGGAAGCGCCACGGCGACGACCTGCGCAGCTGGAGCGACAAGGGCCGCACCCATTACGAAATCCTGGGCCAGGACGGCGAGGAGTGGTATCCGAACCAGTACGTCTACCTGCCTGGCGAAGATGAAGTCGAGCTGCGCGTCAGCCGCGTGGTCGGCGATGGCAAGGTGGTGCTGTCGCTGGTCGATGATTTCCGCCACGGCAGCCATGCCGTGTGGGGCATCAGCGCGCGCAACCGCGAACAGAACTTCGCGCTCAATGCACTGATGGACCCGGAGATCGACTTCGTCACCCTGCTCGGCACCGCCGGCACCGGCAAGACCCTGCTGGCACTGGCCGCCGGCCTGGCGCAGACGATGGACCAGCAACGCTACCGCGAGATCATCATGACCCGCGCCACGGTCAGCGTCGGCGAGGACATCGGCTTCCTGCCCGGTACCGAGGAAGAGAAGATGACGCCGTGGATGGGCGCGTTGACCGACAACCTGGAAGTGCTCACGCACAACCAGGAAGGCGGTACCTGGGGCCGCCAGGCCACCAACGACCTGCTCGCCAGCCGCATCAAGATCCGCTCGATGAACTTCATGCGTGGCCGTACCTTCCTGTCGCGTTACCTGATCCTGGACGAGGCACAGAACCTCACCCCGAAGCAGATGAAGACGCTGATCACCCGCGCAGGCCCCGGCACCAAGATCGTCTGCCTGGGCAACGTCGAGCAGATCGACACCCCGTACCTGACCGAGACCACCTCGGGCCTGACCTACGCGGTGGACCGCTTCAAGAACTGGCCGCACAGCGCACACATCACCCTGCGCCGTGGCGAGCGCTCGCGCCTGGCCGATTACGCTTCGGAGGTGTTGTGAACCGCTGCACCCGCTTGTTGCTGCCCACGGCTGCGATCACCCTCGCAGCCGTGCTCGGCGCCTGCACCACCACGCGCGGTCCGGCCAGCGTGCCGACCGCAGAGCGTACCGGCCAGTCCTGGGTGGTCACTCGCCCGATCATCGCCGCGCAGGTGCTCGACACCTGCTCGCGCGCCAGCCCCGGCCGCGAGGCCGGGCGGGTGAGCGGCTACTGGGCGCCCAGCCGGCAGCAGATCGACCAGCTGGAATCCCAGCTGTCGTCGCTGGAGGCACAGGTACCGAAGGTCCTGGACTTCGACCGCCAGTACGTCGGCATCGAAAGCGCCGGCAAGCGGCTGATCTACATCAACGCCTTCCACCTGCCCGACGATGGCAGCATCAATCCGGCCCGTGAAGCGATCCGCGTCTGCGATGGCGGCACGCAGTTCTGGGGCGCGGTGTTCGATCCGGCCAGCAACACCTTCAGCGAGCTGCAGTTCAACGGCGGCTTCGGCGGGCCCTGAGGGCCCTGCCGATGGGAATACGCCTGCCCACCTGGGTCTGGATCGGCGCGGTCGCGCTTTCGTGCGTGGCCGGCATGGTCAACGTGGTCGGCTTCCTCGGCTTCGAGCACCAGGCCGTCAGCCACATGACCGGCAGCACCAGCCAGCTCGGCATGGCGCTGGCCCAGGGCGACTGGCGCGCGGTCGGCCACCTGTGGGGGCTGCTGATCGCGTTCTCGCTGGGCGCGATGCTCAGCGGCCTGTTGATCCAGGACAGTGCCCTGCAGCTGGGCCGCCGCTACGGCGTGGCGCTGGCACTGGAATCGGCGCTGCTGCTGGTGGCCATTCCGCTGTTTGAACGGCACCAGATCTGGGGCGCACTGGCCGCCGCCATGGCCTGCGGCCTGCAGAACGCGATGGCCACCACCTTCAGCGGCGCGGTGGTGCGCACCACCCACCTCAGCGGTATGTTCACCGACCTCGGCATCGGCCTCGGCCACCTGCTGCGCGGGCTGCCACTGCAGGTACGACGGCTGACGCTCAGCGGCCTGATCATCAGCGGCTTCCTCGCCGGCGGCATCATCGGTGCCTGGCTGTTCGTGCACTGGCAGTACGACGCCCTGCTCGCCCCGGCCCTGCTGACCGGCCTGACCGGGCTGGGCTATGTGGTGTACCAGCAGTGGGCGCGTTGGCGGCATTGAATCAAAGGCATCCACGCATGGCGTGGATCTACCTTCCCCTGCTGGACCACGGCACAATCACCTGATGAGCCCGACCACTCCCGTTTCCGCCCTCACCATCGCCGGCTCCGACTCCGGCGGCGGCGCCGGCGTTCCCGCCGACCTCAAGGCCTTCGCCGCGCACCGCGTGCATGGCCTGGCCGTGTTTGCCGCGTTGACCGCACAGAACACCCGTGGCGTCACCGCCGTGCACGTACCACCGATCGCCTTCCTGCAGGCGCAGATCGAAGCCTGCTTCGACGACTTCGATATCCATGCGGTCAAGCTCGGCATGCTGGCCAACGCCGAAGTGATCCATGCCGTCGCCGATGCATTGGAGAAGCACCGCCCGCCGCACGTGGTGCTGGACCCGGTGATGGTCGCCACCAGCGGCGCACGCCTGCTGGAAGAGAGTGCACTGAAGGCAATGCGCGAGCGCCTGCTGCCGTTGGCGACCCTGGTCACTCCGAACACACCGGAAGCAGAACTGCTGATCGGCCGGAAGATCGGCAGCGGCGATGACGCCGAACAGGCCGCTGCTGCCCTGCTCGACCTCGGTGCTGGCGCCGTGCTGCTCAAGGGCGGCCACCTGCACGAAGGCAACCGCGTGATCGACCGTTATTTCGACGGCGTCAGCAGCGAAGAGTTCATCCATGCCCGCCTGCCACTGGATGCACATGGCACCGGCTGCACGCTGGCCTCGGCCATCGCCGCGCAGCTGTGCAACGGCCTGAGCCTGGCCAACGCCTGCGAAGCCGGCATCGACTACGTCGCACGCGGACTGCAGCTGGGCTACACGCCCGGCCGCAGCGAGGTACGGGTGCTCGATCACTTCGGCGCGGCACCGCACGCATGAGCGTGACACCGCAGGTTGTTGCCGTGCAGTGCAGTGATGGCCATCGCTATGAAGTGATCGCCTGTGTACCGGCACAGCCCAACGCGCGCTTGCTGTGGTTGCCTGCACTGGGCGTGGCCGCGCGTCACTACCTGCCGCTGGCACAGGCGCTGGCAGCAAGAGGCGTGGCGGTGTACCTGCATGAGTGGCGCGGCAATGGCAGCAGTTCGCTGCGTCCGTCACGTACACAGGATTGGGGCTATCGCGAGGTGCTCGATCAGGATCTGCCGGGCAGCCAGGCCGTACTGGCCGCAGCGGACGACGAAACAGGTGCCCTGCCCTGGATCATCGGCGGCCACAGCCTGGGCGGCCAGCTGGCCTGCGTGCATGCCGGCCGCAACCCGCAGCACTTCAACCGTTTGTGGCTGGCCGCCAGCGGCTCTCCGTTCTGGCGCGGCTTTCCACCGCCACGCGGCTGGCTGCTGCCACTGGTCTATCGCTTCCTGCCGTGGATCGCGCAACGCCAGGGCGTGCTGCATGGCCGTCGCCTCGGTTTCGGCGGCACCGAAGCACGCGGGCTGATTGCCGACTGGGCGCGCGTGGGCCTGAACAACCGCTACGCTGCCGCAGGCATGGCCGAAGACCTCGATGCACAGATGGCGCGCGTGCATGGCAGCGCACAGGCGGTGCTGATGGAACACGACTGGCTGGCACCGACCGGGTCGATGCAGACGCTACTGGCGAAGCTGCCGAATGTGGTCGCGCAGCTGCGCGTGCTTTCCGCGCAGGAGCTGGGCACACGTGCCGATCATTTCGCCTGGCTGAAGGCACCGGACGCCGTGGCTGACAGCTTTTTCATTCAGTTGAGTGAAAATTTTCACAAAACTGTTGACGGTCTGCGCCGAGATCCGCATAATTCCGCTCCTGTCGCAGGGCGCCCGTAGCTCAGTTGGATAGAGTACCTGGCTACGAACCAGGCGGTCGGGAGTTCGAATCTCTCCGGGCGCACCACTCGACAGGTTTTCAGCATCCGCCGCTGGAAATGCAGTAAAATCAGGCAGTAAGTTGATTGTGTACCGCGCGCCCGTAGCTCAGTTGGATAGAGTACCTGGCTACGAACCAGGCGGTCGGGAGTTCGAATCTCTCCGGGCGCACCATACACAGTCAGCACAACAAGTTTATGTAATTGGCGCCCGTAGCTCAGTTGGATAGAGTACCTGGCTACGAACCAGGCGGTCGGGAGTTCGAATCTCTCCGGGCGCACCATTACACCAAAACAGCAGGCCTCGGCCTGCTGTTTTTTTATGTGTGTTTTTCGGCAGGGTTGCACCCTGCACCTGCAGAGGCTTCAGGCCAAGGCAACGGCAACAGCAAAAGCTGGCATTCCGTGGGTTGGCGGGGCGGCATGGACAGGCAGGACACGCCGTAAACCCATCCATGGGGGCTCGATGGCGGCATCCATGCCGCCAACGGTCCTGCCTGCCCATGCCGCCCCACCTCTGACAGATTTCCGCGATCTGATGGATCCACGCCATGCGTGGACGAATCTCCATCGAGTTCGAATATTTCGATAATTGATCGAAGAGCATCCACGCATGGCGTGGATCTACCGTGTCGACCAAGGTCGACACCTACCAGAGCAGTACGCCGTTCCGACAGATCGCGGAAAACTGTCGAAGGCGGGGTGGGTCCGGTTGCGGGGGCGTGAGCCGCATGGATGCGGCGACCGAGCTTACATGGACGTACTTGCAGCGGCCCCCCGCAACCGGACCCACCCCGCCATCCCTCAGGAAACCAGCTTCTGCTGTTGCTGTGGCTGTTGCTTCGGCAGGTGCAGGGCGCAGCCCTGTCAACCCCCTACCCCTTGGCCATTGCCTGCCACCACTGCGACAGCACCTCCGGCCTGCGCAGGCGCTCGCGCCACCAGCGCAGTGCGGCGCCATCCTCACCGGTGCGCCAGGCCAGCCAGAAGGTCTCTTCCGGCTTGTGCTCCTCTACTTCGCGAATCACCAGCTGGCCGCGCGCCACCGCAGCGCGCGCGCACGGTTCGGGCAGGAAACCGAAGCCCACGCCTTCGCACTGCAGCTTCAGCTTGCTGGCCATGTCCGGCACCGTCAGCATCTCCTGCCCCATCAACAGCCCCACCGTGCGCGGCAGCAGCCGTCGCGCCGAGTCGGAAACGGCGATCGCGCAGTGCTCGACCAGCTGCTCGCGACCCAGCACACCCGGGACCACGGCCAACGGATGATCCGGCGCGACCGCGAACACGAACCCCACCGTGCCCAGCGGCTCGACCACATAACCACCGCCACTGGGGCCCTCACCCGGCGCGCCGACCAGCAGATCGGCACGGCGGTCCAGCAACGCTTCCCAGGTGCCGGACAAGGCCTCGCCAATCAGCCGCAGCCGGGTCGGTGCTTCAGCCTCACGGAATGCAGCGATGTCCGGCCCCAGCAACCAGGTCGGAAACACCGAGTCCACCGCCAGGGTCAACTCGGTCTCCCAGCCCGACGCCACCCTGCGTACCCGCAGTTCCAGTTCGCGGGCTGCGCGCAGCAGGTGCCGCCCCTCTTCCAGCAGGGCGCGTCCGGCCTCGGTCGGCTCAGCGCGCGGGCCGACCCGGTCGAACAGCTGAACGCCCAGGTCCTCCTCCAGCTTGGCCACGGTGTAGGAGATGGTCGAGGGCACCTTGTGCAGGGCCTTGCCGGCGCCGGCAAACGAGCCGCGGCGGTCGATGGCATCCAGGATCTGCAGGGCATCGAGGCTGAGCTTGAGCATTCGAATTTTTCGATGATGGCTGTCAAAACTATCCGTTTTTCAAACCCAAGGTGCAAGCAGATACTTCTCTCCAACGGGGAAACACAGCGGCTACCGGCCCACCCCGCCCCATCGAAACCATCGAACAAGGAGATTCCATCATGCTGCAGATCCGCAAGAGCGCTACCCGTGGCCTGGCCGAGCATGGCTGGCTGTCCTCGCGTCACACCTTCTCCTTCGCCAGCTACTACGACCCTCGCTACGTCAGCTTCGGCCCGCTGCGGGTGATCAACGAAGACAAGGTGATCGGCGGCCAGGGCTTCGGCACCCACAGTCACAGCAACATGGAGATCATTTCCTACGTGCTGGGCGGAGCGTTGGAGCACAAGGACTCGATGGGCACCGGTTCGGTGCTGCGCTACGGCGATGTGCAGCGCATGAGCGCCGGCAGCGGTGTCAGCCACAGCGAGTTCAACCACTCGGCCGACGAGACGGTGCACTTCCTGCAGATCTGGATCTTCCCGGACACCGAGAACATCACGCCGTCGTACGAGGAGACCCACTTCGCGCCGGAGACCAAGCGCGGCCAGCTGCGCCTGATCGCCTCGCCGGACGGTACCGACGGTTCGCTGCGCATCCACCAGGATGCCCGCATCTTCGCCACCATCCTCGATGGCGGCCAGAAGCTGCACCATGCGCTTGGCAACGGTCGTGGCGCCTATGTGCAGGTGGCGCGTGGCCAGCTGCAGGTCAATGGCATCACCCTGGAAGCCGGCGATGCGTTGCAGGTCAGTGACGAAGCCCAGCTGACGCTGGAAAACGGCAACGACGCTGAAGTGCTGGTGTTCGACCTGCCGCTGTAACCACAATGCCCGCGATACTGCAGAGCATCGCGGGCGTCATTCCGTAGAGCCGAGCGCGGGCTCGGCTCTACACAACACCCGCGTCAGAACTTGTAGTTCAAGGTCAGCCGCACATTGCGCGGCTCGCCCCAGGTGTAGGTGCTGTACCAGTTGAAGATCGTGTAGTACCGCTTGTCGAGCAGGTTGTTGACGTTGACCGTGGCCGACAGGCGATCGTTGAACTGGTAGCGCGCCATCGCATCCAGCAACCAGTACGGCTGCGTGCGATGCACCACCTTGGCCCGCGTGGCCGGGTTGGTGATCTCGCCGAAGGTCGAATCCTGCCAGCGTGCGCCACCACCCAGCGTCAGCCCCTGCCAGGCGCCACGCAGGCGGTAGCTGGTGTGCAGGCTGAACTGGTTCTCCGGCTCCAGCGTGGTCACCTTGGTGCCCGCCTGGCGCGCGATCTTGTGAGAGAACCCACCCTGCACCTGCCAGCCATCGGCCAGCTGACCCGACATTTCAAGCTCGTAACCCTTGGTGCGCACGCCCATCAACGCGCGGTAGGCATCCTGGCCATTCGGCGTCTTGCCGCCGGTGGGCTGGGCAAAGTTGTCCTGATCAAGCTGGAAAAGCGCCGCACTGGCATTGAGGCGTCCATCGAAGAACTCGGCCTTCAGCCCCATCTCGTAGCTGCGGCCTTCCAGCGGATCCAATGCCTTGCCCTGCTCGTCACGCTGTCCCTGCGGCTTGAAGATGGTGCTGTAGCTGGCGTACACCGAATAGTGCTCACCGAGGTCGTAGACCACGCCGGCATACGGGACATAGACACCGGTCTCACGCGTATCGGGCGAACGGTAGCTGGCCAGGCGGCTGCCGACGATCAGCTTCAACGGATCGGCCACGTCGAAGCGGCCGACCACGTACAGCCCGTTCTCACGGGTCACTTCATTGTTGTCATAGGTGCGCTGCCACTGCGGTTCGGCAATGTCACCATTCCAGGTTCTGTAGTCCGGCACGGTATCCGGGAACCCCGCCTGCGGGCCGTAGCCGGTATTGGTCCAGCGCTTGCGCGAGGCACTGCCACCGACCACCAGCTCATGCTCCCGGCCGAACAGGCCGAAATGCCCGCTCACATAGAAGTCGGCGGCATTGCTGACGGTCTTGCCGACGTACTTGCCGAGCCACAGGCTGACGCCCTCGCCGGTCAACGGATCAGGATTGCCGGCGGCGGCACCGGCCAGTGCGGCGTCATAGCCATTGACCTGGTGGTTGAGCTGCAGTTTGGCAATCCAATCGTTGGCGAACGTGTGCTCCAACGTGGCGAAACCGGTACGCACGTACTGGCGCCAGCCGGCCCATTGCGCACCATTGTTGAACGAGCGCGGCATGCGGTTGAAGTTGCCAGCGCTGTCCAGCAGCGGAATGCCGCCCCACGTCGAGCCCTTCGGGTCACTGTCCATCACGTCGCCACCGACCGACAGCAGCGTGCGTTCGCCCAGATCGGCTTCCAGCACGGCATAGCCGACCTTGCTGGTGCGCTGGTAGTTGTCCAGGTTGGAGCGCTTGTCTTCCCAAGCGCCCACGGCGCGGCCACGCACGCGGCCATCGGCAGTCAGCGGGCCACCCACATCGAGCTCGGCGCGATAGTCATCCCAGCGACCGACACCCAGTGAGGCACTGCCGGCGAAGTCCTTGCCCGGTTTCTTGCGCACCAGGTTGATGGTCGCGCCTGGGTCGCCCATGCCGGTCAGCAGCCCGGTCGCGCCCTTGAGAACCTCGATGCGGTCGTAGATGGCGGTATCGCTGAGCGTATTGCCGGCGGAGTACGCCGAATCGCGCGACATCGGAATGCCGTCGTACTGGAAGTTCTGGATCGCGAAGCCGCGCGCGTAGTACTCGGTGCGTTCGCTGTCGTAGGTCACGATGCTGATGCCGGGGGTCACCCGCATCACGTCATCGATGCCGTGCAGGCCGAAGTCATCCATCTGTGCGCGGGTGATCACGCTGATGGTCTGCGGGGTCTGCCGTGGCGTCAGCACCAGGCGGGTGGCGGTGGCAATGGTGCCGGGCGTATAGGCGCCGCTGCCCTCGGTGATGGTGCCGAGCAGGTTGGCGGTGACCTGCACGGTCTGCAGGGTCTGCGAGGCGGGCGCCGGCTTGGCCTTGTCCTCGTCCTGGGTGGACTGGGCAGCAGCGGTGCCGCTGCTCAGTGCAAGCAGCAGCAGGCCTTGGGCCAGTGCATGCGGCAGTGGCAGGCGACGCGGAAACAAGAGCGGAAAACGGACAGGCACAGACAGCACGGCGGGACCTCCACGATAGGGTGGGATCCTCTGGCGGCGGCTGGAGGCAAGTGAGGGGCGCGGCCTGATGGCCGCAGGCGCAGGAGTGTACTCCCCTGCGCCCCGGCTGTCGTGCGACGTGCTGGCGTGCGGCGCGCTGCCGCGGGGTCAGCCGCCGATGGCGGAACAGGCTTCCAGGATCAGCGCCGTCACTTCCTTCGGCTGCGAGGCCAGCGAGGCATGGCTGGCATCCAGCTCCAGCAGGCGCTTGGGCTGCAACCTTGCAGCCATGGCCTTCTGGTTTTCCGGCGCGATCATGCGGTCGTGGCGGGACAGCTGGTACCAGCTCGGCGTGCGCTTCCACGCCGGGTCGCTGATCACATCACCGAAAGTACTGGCCAGCGGCGCCTTCTGGGTCACCGCCATCACCCGGCCTTCGTCTTCGCTCAGATCCTGGCAGAAGCTCTCATGGAACTTGTCCGCACGCAGCCACAGGTAGCCATCGCTGTCCGGCGCCAGGTTCGGTGCCGCCTCCGGCAGGTGCTGCTGGGTGATGCCACCGGGGCTCTCGCCGGCATCGGGCGCGAAGGCGGCGATATAGACCAGGCCCTTCACGTTGTCCTCGTTGCCGGCCTGGCTGATCACTGCACCGCCGTAGGAATGGCCGACCAGCAGCACGGGGCCGTCGATCTGGCGGATCATTTTCTGGGTGCGGCCTGCATCGTCGGCCAGCGACGTGAGCGGTAGTTCCACCGCCTGCACACGGTCATGGCCGTTGCGATGCAGTTCCAGGATCACCTTGGCCCAGTGTGCGGCCCCGCCCCAGAAGCCATGGACGAGGAGGATGGTCGGTGTCGTGCTCATGTACGGGTCTCCGGCAGCGGCCGGCGGGATGCCGACCGTGCAGCCACTGTCCGTGGGTGACGTTAATCGCCAGTGACGCGATCGGGTCACTGCAATCGTATGCGTCGCCCGATGTCACGCATGGCACTTGCCGAGCCGACCTGAAAACGTTTTCATAAATATCCCCTGGAGCTTCGCATCGCGCATGACGCCTTCATCCCCACGTGCCCAGCAGCACGCCACCCGTGCCGCCTTCTTCATTCCCGGATTCGCCACCGCTGCGTGGGCGCCGATGGTGCCTTATGCCAAGGCCAAGGCCGGGCTGTCCGACGCCAGCCTCGGCGCCGTGCTGCTGTGCCTCGGGCTCGGCTCGTTGCTGGCGATGCCGTTGGCGGGTGCGCTGACCGGGCGGCTGGGTTGCCGCCGGGTGATGGTGATCACCTGCGCGATGATGCTGTGCGCCCTGCCCTTGCTGGTGCTGGCACCCTCGCCGGTGACGCTGGGCGCGGCGCTGTTCGTGTTCGGTGCCGGCGTCGGTGCACTGGATTGTGCGATGAACATGCAGGCGGTCGCGGTCGAGCGCGACGCCGGGCGCGCGATGATGTCCGGCTTCCATGCCTTCTACAGCATCGGTGGCTTCGTCGGCGCCGGCTGCATGACCGGCCTGCTGATCCTGGGTACGCCGCTGTGGCTGGCCGCGCTGGTTTCGGTGGCGGCGCTGCTGCTGGTCGCGGTGCTGTCGGCGCCGCACTGGCGACCGCAACGGATCCTGCACGAGGGCCCTCTGCTGGCGCTGCCGCACGGCGTGGTGCTGTTCATCGGCGTGCTGGCCTTCGTGGTGTTCCTCGCCGAGGGCTCGATGCTGGACTGGAGCGCGGTGTTCCTGGCCGAGGTGCGGCAGGTGCCGCGCGACCAGGCAGGGGCAGGCTTTGCAGTGTTCACCCTGGCGATGACCGCGATGCGCCTGTTCGGCGACGGCATCGTCGAGCGCCTCGGACGGACCCGCACAATGGTCTTCGGCGGCATCACCGCCGCAGCAGGGTTCACATTGGCCACGCTGGTACCCTCGTTCCCGGTGGCGCTGGCGGGATACGTGCTGGTCGGGCTGGGCTGCGCCAATATCGTGCCGGCACTGTTCTCGATGGCCGGCCAGCAGCGGGTGATGCCGGAAAGCATCGCCATCACCGCGGTGACCACGCTCGGTTACGCCGGCATCCTCGCCGGCCCGGCAGCGATCGGTGCACTGGCCCACGTCACCAGCCTCGGCTTCGCCTTCCTGTGCGTGGCCGCACTGCTACTCGGCGTGGCCGCGTCCGCGCGCGCGTTGGCACGACGGGTGGCCTGACAGAAAAAGGGGACGGAGGGGATTAAGTCGTAATCCGACCTGGGCACAAACGACTTAATCCCCTCCGTCCCCTTTTTTCAGCTGCGCGTCAGCCACTCGGCCTGGGCCGGCAGCTGCGGCGCCGGGCACGCGCTCTTCGGATGGTGCTCGTCACGCGCCATCCAGTCGTCAACCACACCGGCCAGCAGGTCCAGTCGCAGCGGCAGGGTGATGTGATCCTCGCCACGCATCTCGATGTAGTGCGCGCGCGGGTTGGCCTGGGCCAGTTCGCGGCCCTGGCTGACCGGGATGTGCTGGTCGCCCTGCCCATGCAGCAGCAGTACGCAGGCGCGGGTATCGGCCAGCGCGCGCGCCACGTCCACACGGTCAAGATCGACGTCGATGCGACGACTGGCAGCGGCCACCACCTGGTCGATGTCCTGCCCGCCGTAGCGCCAGCGCGCGTAGGAGGCTACGGCCTGCGCCTTCAACCCTTCCGGCTGCAGTCCCATCAGATGCGGGATCATCGTGCGGATTGCCACGCCGGCATTGGCGAACGACTCCATCGCCACAACGCCGGCCACCTGGTCGCCCAGTTTGTCGGCGGCGAACACTGCGGTGGCAGCGCCATAGGACACACCGAACAGGTACAACGGGCCCGTCACTTCACCACGCGCACGCAGCTCGCTGATCACATCGACCACGTCATCCGATTCATAGGTGCCATAGCCGGACGGGCCGGCACCGGACTGTCCATGGTTGCGCAGGTCGAGCGTGACCACGCGGTAGCCGGATTCGGCCAGCTGCAGCGACCACGGCAGCATCGAATCACCGTTCATCATCCAGCCGTGCAGCAGCACCACGGTGCCGCGCGGTGCCTGCGCGCGAAACGGTTGCGGTACTGCCAGGCTCAGGCCGGTATCCAGCGGTAGGCCATTCTCGTGGCGCTGCGGCAAGTAATGGTAACGCGCGCCGTAATTGCCAGGGTCGAACACACGCCAGAAGATCGGCACGCCATCGCGGCCCGGCGCGAAGCCATGGCGGTTGGGCAGTTCGGCAATGGCCGCGGCAATGCGTGGACGATCGAGCAGGGTCGATACGCCACCCGGCGCGATCAGCCGATCGGCGAGCGAGGTGGACGAGGCGTTGATAGAGGATGAGCATGCAGCCAGCCACAGGCCGGCGCACGCCAGCAACAACAGCAGCAGGCGTTTCATGGGCAATCGGGGAAAAGGAGCGACAGCGTGGCAGGTTAGCGACGCAGACGCGGGCCATCTATCGCGCGCGGATGACGGCCTGATGACAATGCGGGATCGATTCAGGTTGTCACAATGGCGCGATCGACCTCGGCATTGATCCGGATCAATGAATACGCCGGCGTGTTTGTCCACAGTGCCGCCATGCGCACCTCGTTCAAGCTCGCCATTGCCCTGGCCGCCACCGTGGCCGCCGCTTACGGCATCGCCCGCACTACGCCCTACTGGTTCGCACCGCGACAGACGGCGCAGGTCGACATCCACGATCCGGCATTGATCGCGCAGGGGCAGTACCTGTCGCGTGCCGCCGACTGCGCGGCCTGCCACACCGCACCGGGCGGCAAGCCGTTCGCCGGTGGCCTCGGCATGCAGACGCCGATGGGTACGATCTACTCGACCAACATCACCCCCGATCCGGATACCGGCATCGGTGCCTACGACTACGCCGACTTCGAGCGCGCGGTCCGACGCGGCATCCGTCACGACGGGCAGCCGTTGTATCCGGCAATGCCGTACGCCTCGTACGTGATCGCCAGCGATGCCGAGATCAAGGCGTTGTACGCCTACTTCATGGGCTCGGTGCAGCCGGTGAAGCAAAGCAACGCCGACAGCACGATTCCCTGGCCAGCCAACATGCGCTGGCCACTGGCCTGGTGGCAGCTGCTGTTTGCACGCCCGCGCAGCTTCAGCCCGGATCCGGCGCTGGATGCCGGCCAGCAGCGCGGCGCCGAACTGGTTGAAGGCCTGGCCCACTGCGGAGCCTGCCATACACCGCGCGGGCTGGCGTTCCAGGAAAAGGCGATGGCCGACGATGGCAGCCGCCAGTTCCTGTCCGGCTCGGTGCTGGAGGGTTGGTACGCGAAGAACCTGCGCAATGAGTCGACCGGTCTGGCCAGCTGGAGCGAGGGCGAGATCGTGGACTTCCTGCGTACCGGACGCACCGATCGCTCGGCGGCCTTCGGTGGCATGGCCGATGTGGTCGAGCACAGCACGCAATACCTGTCCGACGCCGACCTGCTGGCGATGGCACGCTATCTGAAGCAGCTGCCGGCGCGCGAAGGACGCAGTGCGCAGTGGTCGCCCGGTACCGACACCACCACCGCCGCACTGCGCAGCGGCGACTACCGTGTTGCCGGTTCGCTGGCCTATGCCGAGCACTGCCAGGCCTGCCACCGTGCAGATGGCCGTGGCATGCCGCGCGTCTATCCGGCGCTGGCCGGCAACTCGATCGTGTTCGCCGATGATCCCAGCTCGCTGGTGCAGGTGACCCTGATCGGTGGCCGCACGCCACATACCCCGCACGACCGCATGGCCTTCACCATGCCCGGTTTCGAGCAGCTGCCGAATGCGCAGCTGGCACAGATCCTGACCTTCATCCGCAGCAGCTGGGGCAACCAGGCCAGCGCGGTCAGCGAAGTTGAAGTGGCGCGCATGCGCCGGGTGGTGCGCGACAAGCCGGTGCACTACGTTCCGCAGGAGACCGCACAATGAAGCGTTCGCGCGCGCGTTCCCGCCTGCTGATCGGCAGTGCGATCACCTTCGTGGTACTGGCCTGCGCCGGCACCCTCGCCTACCGTCATCTGTACCCGGACCTGGATGCCGCCGTGGCCAGCACGATCGACATCCTGGATGCGCAGGGCATGGTGGTCGGGCAGTACAACGTACCCAGCGCCGAGGAAATCGCCGGGCTCGGCAATGCAGAATCGGTGATGTTCGGCCGCCGGCTCCTCAACGAGACCGCGCGGCTGCTGCCGGACAATGTCGGCAACGATCTGAACTGCAATTCGTGCCACATGGCCGAAGGCAAGCGGCCGTTCGGCAACCACTACTTCAATACCGGCGGCGGTGCCTACCCGCGCTACATGCCGCGTCCGGGCAAGGAGATCGGGCTGACCGAGCGCATCAACGGCTGCCTGCAGCGTTCGATGAACGGCAAGCCGCTGGCCAAGGACGCGCCGGAAATGCGCGCCATGCTGGAATACATGACCTGGTTGAGCCGCCCGGTTCCCGAAGGCGCGCGCGTGGCTGCACCCAGCGAAGGACCGATCGACAACACCCTGACTCCCGACCCGATCCGTGGCCAGGCGCTGTACGCCGTGCAATGCGCTGCCTGCCATGGCGACAACGGTGAGGGACGGCGCGATGCCAGCGGTGACGTCGCCTTCCCGCCGTTGTGGGGTGATCACAGCTTCAACATCGGCGCCGGCATGGCGCGCCTGTACAAGGCCGCCGGCTTCGTCAAGCACAACATGCCACCGGCGGTGACCCGTGAGCCCCCGCTGGGACAGCAGGTGATGCCCGACCAGGATGCGGTGGACATCGCCAGCTACTTCATCAACCAGCCGCGGCCGGACTTCGCCAACAAAGCCAAGGACTGGCCACGCGATCCGAAACCGAAGGACGCGCGCTACTGAGGCAAGTGGCCGCCAGCACCGGCGGTCACACAACACGGTTCCTGCATCTTCGCGTCATGCCGATGTCATTGGCGCTGCCGACACTCCGGGGCTTCCCTCCCCTCAAGGTCCGGTCTCGATGCGAACGATTGCGCGCTTTCCCCGTGTCTCCCTGCTTGCCCTGCTGATCGCCCCCGCCCTGGACGCCCTCGCAGAAGCACCGCAGGGCGAGGCGGCCGAATCGCGCAGCAGCGATGCCCGTACCCTCGACCAGGTGCAGGTGATCGGTCAGGCCACCAGCTACGCCAAGACGTCGGTGCGTGCGGAAACGCTGAATCGGCAGACCGTGATGAGCAGCGTCAACGACGCGCTCAACGAAGTGCCCGGCGTGGTGGTCAGCGAGGCCGATGCCACCGGTTCGTCGGTGTGGGGGACGCAGATCAGCATGCGCGGCTTCGTCACCAACCGTGATACCCAGCAGATCGGCACCACCATCGACGGCCTGCCCAATGGCGGCTCGGGCTACGGCGGCGGCTCGTTGGCCAACCGCTACATCGACACCCTGGACCTGGAAACGGTGGAGGTCAGCCAGGGCACCGCCGATATCTCCTCGCGCTCGAACGAAGCCCTGGGCGGCACCCTGAACTTCCTCACCAGCGATCCGCTGCAGGACAGTCGCCTGCGCTTCGTGGTCGGCGCCGGTGACAACGAGGCGCGCAAGTACTACGTGCGCTATGACACCGGCCTGCTCGGCGGCCACACCCGCGCCTGGGTAAGCGCTTCCTCCGCACGCGTGCACGACTGGATCGATGGCAGCGGCAAGACCAGCAACGACCACATCGCCGGCAAGTTCATCACCGAACTGGACCGTTGGACCCTGACCGGCTACCTGTCCTACAACGATGCCGACGAGCCGGAATACACCAGCGTTTCACCGAAGGGCTTCGCCACCAACCCGGAGCGTGACAACCTGGTCGGTACCCTTACCGGCATTCCCTACCTGGACCAGAACTACCGTTCCGGCTCGCGTGCGCTGCGCGAGAATACCTTCGGTTACCTGCGCGCCGCCTTCGACGGCGGCAGCGGCTTCAAGGCCTCGGTGGCCGCCTACGGGCACCGCATGCAAGGCCGTGGCGACTGGCTGCCACCCTACCTGGCACAGGTCAGCGATGACGGGGCAGGCCGCCCCGAATCGGAATACCTCGGTGGCAAGACCGTGTACGGCGGCAGCAACCGAGGCCAGATCTTCTTCGTCAATCCTGACGGCAGCGCTGCGCAGCGCCTGGCCAGCTGCACCCCGCGCCTGGGCTTCACCGCCGAATATGATCCGAACTGCTACGCGGGCAACGTGCTGGGCGCGCAGTCCTACCGCCACACCCACTACGACAACGACCGCATGGGCGTGACTGCCGACGTCGAATGGCGGCAGACCTTCGGTGCGATCGACAACACCATCCGTGGTGGCCTGTGGGTGGAGAAGCTGGACCGTTCGGCACGCCGTGACTGGCACCGCCTGCTCAACGTCGGCCAGGACATCGCCTTCGACCATCAGCCGTACTGGGTGCAGTTCGAGGACAAGTACAAGGTTGACGAGCAGATGTACTACGTCGAGGACGTGGCCCGCTTCGGGCCGTTCAGTGCACGCCTGGGCGTGAAGCAGTTCTTCGTCGACCAGTCGCGCCGCCGCGTGATTGGTGCCAGCGAACACGTCAAATCCGATTCCAAGTCCGATCCGCTGCTGTCCACCGGCTTCACCTGGGCACCGGGCGTGGAAGGCATGGAACTGTTTGCCGGCTTCTCGCAGAACTTCGCCGCCATTCCTTCCGGCGTACTTGGCGAGACCGATCCGCAGCGCTTCCGTAATGTCGAACCGGAGACCGCCGACAACATCGAAGTCGGCATGCGCATCAGCCGCTGGCCGCTGACCGCCTCGGTCACCCTGTACAACATCAAGTTCGACAACCGCATCGTCTACCTTCCGGCCGGTTTCGTCAGCGGCATCGACTACCTGGGCGAGACCGATGGTGTCTATGAGAACTTCGGCGGTGTGGAAAGCAACGGCCTGGAAGCCGCATTCGGTTACGGCTGGGACAACGGCTGGCGGCTCAACGCGGCCTATACCTACAACCGTTCCAAGTACCTGGGCAGTGGCGATGCCGCACGCGACACCCAGCTGGGCATCGTCGACGGTGCCAAGGTGATCGGCCAGCCCGAACAGACCCTGGTGCTGTCGGCCGACTGGCAGGGCGCTAACTGGAACTTCGGCCTGTCCGGCCGCTATCTGGGCACCCGCTACCTCGACGCCGCCAACGTCAACAAACTGCCCTCGGCCACCGTGTTCAACGCCAACATCGGTTTCGACCTGCAGGCGCTGTCGCCGCGCCTGAAGGGCATGGGCGCCAACCTGGTGGTGAGCAACCTCACCGACAAGCGGTATCTTGCAGGGGTGGACGGCCGCGACAACGCCTTCATCGGAGCCCCGCGCACCGTCGGCATCTCCTTCCGTGTGGACCTGTGAGTGAACCCGTGACCGATATCGGCCGACGCCGGTTGTTGCAGGCCGGCGCTGCCGCCGGCCTTTCCCCGCTGCTGCCCAGCATCGCCCGGGCCGCAGCGATCGCCCCTGCGGCGCAGACACGCAGCCTCGAAGACCTGCAGCACATCGTGGTGTTCATGCAGGAGAACCGCTCGTTCGACCACTACTTCGGCACGCTGCCGGGGGTACGTGGTTTCGGCGACCGCTTCGTGGCCCCGGCGCCGGCGCTGCAGGCCGGTGGCCGCACCCGCAGCCTGTGGCTGCAGCCCGACGCGAGCGGCACGCGCGCGATCGCACCGTTCCCGCTGGATACCGCCGCGCACTTCGGCTACATGCGGGTGGAAGGCACACCGCACACCTGGCCCGACGCACAGCGGGCCTGGGACCACGGGCGCATGGGCCAATGGCCGAAGGCCAAGCAGAACCACTCGATGGGCTACTTCCAGCGCAGCGACCTGCCGTTCCAGTTCGCGCTGGCCGATGCCTTCACCCTCTGCGACGCCTATCACTGCGCGATGCAGGCGGGCACCAACCCGAACCGGGTGTTCCTGTGGACCAGCCACAATGATGCACACGCGCGTGCTGGCGGCCCGGTGATCGCCAACTCGCACGACAACTTCCCCGAACAGGGCGGGCACCCGGCGTCGTACCGCTGGACCAGCTATGTCGAGCGCCTGCAGAAGGCGGGCGTGTCCTGGCAGATCTACCAGGACATGGCCGACAACTTCACCGACAATCCCCTGGCCGGCTTTGAAGCCTTCCGCCAGGCCCACCGCGCAGCGCCAGGACATGACCCGCAGCTGCGCGCACGCGGTGTCAGCACGCGTGGCCTGGTGCAGTTGCGCCAGGACGTGATCGGTGGGCGCCTGCCGCAGGTCAGCTTCATCATCGCCGATGCAGCCGGCAGTGAGCATCCCGGCCCGTCGAGCCCGGCCCAGGGCGCGGCCTATACCGCGCGCGTGCTGGATGCGCTGACTGCTGATCCGCAGGTGTGGAGCCGCACCACGCTGCTGCTGATGTTCGACGAGAACGACGGCTTCTTCGACCACATGCCGCCGCCGGCACCGCCTTCGCCTGTGGATGACGGTTGGGCAGGCACTTCTTCGGTCAGCACCGAGGGCGAGTACCATCGCCATCCGGCACCGGGCGACGAGAAGTACGACCTCGCCGAACTGCGTGGCCGCCCTTATGGGCTGGGTCCGCGCGTGCCGCTGTATGTGATCTCGCCGTGGAGCCGCGGTGGCTGGGTCGATTCGCAGGTGTACGACCACACCTCGGTGATACGGCTGATCGAACGCCGCTTCGGCGCGGCCGCACCGGACATCTCGCCGTGGCGCCGCGCGGTCTGCGGTGACCTGAGCAACGCCTTCGACTTCGCCCAGCGCGACACTCGTCCTTTCGTGCGCGGCCTGCCCGATGTGAGCGCGGTGGCCGCACGTGCCGCCGCCCTGCCGGGACGCACCGTGCCCGCGTTGCCGGAGGGATTGAAGCCGGCGAAACAGGAAAGCGGCGTACGCCCTGCGCGTGCCCTGCCCTATCGGCCGCAGGCATCGATTGCTGCGGTCGACGCCTCGGGCGTGGATCTGGCGCTGGCCTGCGAAGGTGCAGCGGCAGTGCTGCATGCCTACGACCGGCTGCGGCTGGATTCGGTGCCACGCCGCTACACGCTGTTGCCCGGTACGCCGCTGCGCGAGCGCTGGCCGCTGGATTCCCAGGGCCGCTATGACCTGTGGCTGCTGGGCCCAAACGGCTTCCACCGCCACTTCCAGGGGGCGGCCAAGGGGCCTGCCGTGCAGGCTTCAATCGATCGTGCGGATGGCCAACTGCGGCTGCACCTGCGCAACCTGGGTGGCAGCGCGCAGCAAGTGCGTGTGCAGGCGGGCGCCTATGCCGGACACATGCCGGAGCAGACTGTGGCACTGCCGGCGCATGCAGAGACTTCGTTGGCGTGGGATGCAACGCCTACCGCCGGCTGGTATGACCTACAGGTCAGCGCAGGTGAAAATGTCCTACGCCTGGCCGGCCGTGCCGAGGACGGGCGCCCCGGCACCAGTGACCCGGCGATGGGCAGCGAACCACTGCGGTTCGAGCACGATTGAGCAACCCAGCCTGATCGGCGGCCGTTTCCCACGCATCGGCCCATGATACGGCGCGCAGCACCAACCCTTGCTTGCCAGAGACCCAAGCCCCGCCCGCCTACCGAAGCCCCGGGGGCAGGCCTACCCTTGTCTTCTCGGTGGCCGCCACGGTCGCCCTTCGCGTCACGGCCCCCGCCGTTGCGACCCCGCTCCAGTGCTGTGCGCCCTGCCGGTGTTGTCGCCCAGGCAGAAGTCCGACCGGCGCCCTCTGGAGACAGCCATGAACCAAGCCCTCATTCCCTTCGATACCGACCCACTGGAAACCCAGGAGTGGCGTGAATCGCTGGAGGCGGTGATGCAGGCCGGCGGCCGGCCGCGCGCGCACTACCTGATCGACCAGCTGAGCGATCTGGACGCCCAGCAGCACGGCGACCTGCATACCCGTGCCTGGACCGCCTACGTCAACACCATCCCGCCCGAGCGCCAGCCGGCCTACCCGGGTGACCTGGCCATCGAGCGCCGCCTGAACGCGATGATCCGCTGGAACGCGATGGTGATGGTGCTGCGTGCCGGCAAGCATTCCAACGTCGGCGGCCACATCGCTACCTACCAGTCGGCGGCGGTGATGTACGACGTGGGCTTCGATCACTTCTTCCGTGGCCGCACCGACACCTTCGACGGCGACATGATCTACATCCAGGGCCATTCGGCGCCGGGCATCTATGGCCGCGCATACGTGGAAGGCCGCATCGATCCGGCACGGATGGACAACTTCCGCCGCGAAGCCGGCCGCGAAGGCCTGTCCTCGTATCCGCACCCGCGCTTGATGCCGGAGTTCTGGCAGTTCCCCACCGTGTCGATGGGGCTGGGCCCGCTGACCGCCGCCTACCAGGCGCGCTACATGCGTTACCTGGAATACCGCGGCCTGAAAGAACACCAGGGCCGCAAGGTCTGGGCCTTCCTCGGCGACGGCGAGATGGATCAGCCCGAATCGCTGGCGGCAATTTCACTGGCCGGCCGCGAGCGGCTGGACAACATCGTGTTCGTGGTCAACTGCAACCTGCAGCGCCTGGACGGTCCGGTGCGCGGCAACGCCAAGGTCATCCAGGAACTGGAAGGCACCTTCCGCGCGGCCGGCTGGAACGTGATCAAGCTGATCTGGGGCAGTGGCTGGGACGACCTGCTGGCCCGCGACCACAGCGGCCTGCTGCGCCAGCGCATGATGGAATGCGTGGACGGCGACTACCAGACCTTCAAGTCGCAGAGCGGCGCCTACGTGCGCGAGCATTTCTTCGGCCGCTACCCCGAGCTGCTGGAGCTGGTCGCGCACATGAGCGACGACGACATCTGGGCGCTGGCGCGTGGCGGCCACGACCCGCAGAAGGTGTACGCCGCCTACCAGCAGGCGGTGAACACCAGCGGTCGGCCGACGGTGATCCTGGCCAAGACGGTCAAGGGTTTCGGCATGGGCGAAGCCGGCGAAGGCCAGAACATCAACCACCAGCTGAAGAAGATGAGCGCCGATGCGGTGCGCGCCTTCCGCGACCGCTTCAACCTGCCGGTCAGCGACGACCAGTTGGAGGAAATGCCCTATCTGCGCCCGGAACCCGGCAGCGCCGAGGCTGCCTACTTCGCCGAACGCCGCCGCATCCAGGGTGGGCAGCTGCCGGCGCGCCTGGCCAAGGTCGATCCGCTGCCGCTGCCGCCGCTGTCCATCTTCAACACCCAGCTGCAGGGCAGCGGTGATCGCGGCCAGTCCACCACCATGGGCTTCGTGCGCATTCTCACCAGCCTGCTGAAGGACCCGGAGCTGGGCAAGCTGGTGATTCCGATCGTGCCCGATGAATCGCGCACCTTCGGCATGGAAGGCCTGTTCCGCCAGATCGGCATCCACTCCTACCTGGGCCAGCTGTACACCCCGCAGGATGCCGGCCAGCTGAGCTATTACAAGGAAGCCAAGGACGGTCAGATCCTGCAGGAAGGCATCAATGAATCCGGTGCGATCTGTTCATGGATCGCCGCCGGTACCGCCTACAGCAACCACGGCCTGGCCACGATTCCGTTCTACATCTTCTATTCGATGTTCGGCCTGCAGCGCGTCGGTGACCTGGCCTGGGCCGCTGCCGATGCGCGTACCCGCGGCTTCCTGCTCGGCGCCACGTCGGGCCGCACCACGCTGATGGGCGAAGGCCTGCAGCACGATGACGGCCACAGCCACGTGCTGTCGTCGGTGATTCCGAGCTGCGTGTCCTACGACCCGACCTTCAACTACGAGCTGGCGGTGATCATCCACGACGGCCTGCGCCGCATGTACGTCGAGCAGGAAGACATCTACTACTACATCACCGTACTCAACGAAAACTACGCGCAGCCGGCACTGCCGGAGGGCGTGGAAGCGGGCATCCTGAAGGGTCTGTATCTGCTGCATCCAGCAGCCGCCGATGCTGCCTCGCAGCCTCGCGTGCAGCTGATGGGCAGCGGCTCGATCCTGCGCGAAGTGGAAGCCGCGGCACAACTGCTGCTGCAGGACTTCGGCATCGCCAGCGATGTCTGGAGCGCTACCAGCCTGACCGAACTGCGCCGCGACGGCCTGGCCGCCGAGCGCTGGAACCTGCTGCACCCGGCCGAGGAACCGCGCGTGCCGTACGTGCAGCAGTGCCTGCAGGACCACGAAGGCCCCGTGGTGGTGGCCACCGACTACATGAAGATCGTCGGCGACCAGATCCGTCCCTTCATCAACGACCGTCGCTTCACCGCGCTCGGCACCGATGGTTTCGGCCGCTCCGACACACGTGAATCGCTGCGCACCTTCTTCGAAGTGGATCGCCACTTCATCGTGCTGGCCGCCCTGAAGTCACTGGCTGACGAAGGTCGCATCGAACGCGCGCGGATGCAGGAGGCCATCGACAAGTACGGCATCGACACCGGCAAGCGCGACCCGGCCGCGGTGTAAGGCTGCCGGTGCCATGCCTGTGGATTTCTTCCCCATGGGCATGGCGCAGGCAGCGCCACTACGGTATCCGCGTGAACAGGTTGGTCTGCAGGATCGGCGTACCGTCGTGACCGTAGAACGCCTTGGTCTCGGTCATCTTCGTATGGTCGGCCGCCACGGTATAGATGCGGGTGGAGGCCGGCGTACCGTGGTCCACCAGCTGCATCACCAAAGTGTTCGGCGCCGGCAGTTTCAGGTTGGCCTTGTCCGCGCCATAGGTGCCGGACAAGGTCCCCGGCGTACCGTTCAGCGCCAGCGTGCCGTCGGACTTCATGGTCTTGCCGTCGTGCAGGACGATGTCCACGTGTGAACTCCAACGCCCCGCACCGGCGTCCTTGAACTCGAGCACCACGTGCTTCGGGCGCTGCGCTTCGGGAAGTGCAGACGTGGCGATATCCAGCGACCAGCGCCCCAGCAGCGGCGAAGGCGAAGCTTCGACTGCCAGCGCCGGAACGGCGGGTAGCGAAAGCGCAGACAACAACACAGCGGACAACAGCTTCATACGTTGCTCCGTTCCAGTGAAGAAGGCGCTGCGTGACGCGTGATGGGGGGCAGCGGGGCGAATGCTGCGCGCCTGCGGCAGGCGGTGCAAGCCACTCGCTGAATGCCAGACCGCGCGCCATGTCAGGACCATGTCACACAGGGGTAGTAGAACGATCCAGCATCTCCGGCTCTTCTTCCCCAGTACACGGCGTTGAACGCGCAGCCCTCGCCACGGCACCTCTATGCCGCCGGCCACTTTGCCCGCACCCTGGCCTGGTCGTTCGTGGATCTGGTGCTGGGCTACTACCTGCACGCCCGGCTGGAACTGTCGGCGGCCCACACCGGCCAGCTGCTGGCCATTTCATTGGCCTACAGCAGCCTGCTCGATCTGCTGCTGGCCGCCGTATTCAGCCGCCTGCGCAACCAGCAGCGCCTCGCCCTGCGCCTGCAGCTCATCGGCGGGCTCGGCACGGCGGCCAGCGCCTGTCTGCTGTTCAGCCCGGGCAACGCAGCCGAGACCGCCTTCCTGCCATTGCTGGTCGCATCGTTGCTGTTCCGTAGCTGCTATGCGGTCTACGACGTGGCGCAGAACGCGTTGACTTCGTTGCTGCCCCGTGACGAGGACGAGGCCATGCGCTATGTCTCGACCCGCGCCGTGGTGGTGCCGATCTCCAAGCTGTGCGTCGCCTCGGCGCTGTTCGGCGTGGTCGGTGCGCCTGCGTCCCAGGGTAGTGGCGACGCGTTGCTGATCTGCATGATCATCGGCGTGCTGATCACGGCTGCCGCGCTTCCCTTGGCCTGCGTCGCCGCGCCCTCACGGGCGTCCGCAACCAGGATCCCCGGTGCTGTTGCCCTGCCTCTGCCTGCGCTGCTGCCGGTTCTGCTGGCCGCAGCGGCAGAGACGGCGCTGGTAGGCCTGGCCGGGCGTCTGTTCCCCTTCGCCGAACACGGGGCAGCACTGACCTTCGCGATGGTGGCAGGCATGGTGGTTGCCCCCTGGCTCTGCCTGCGTCTGCGTTCAACGCTGCACAGCGAGACCGGGATGATCGCGCTGATGTCGGTGCTGGCCGTCGCCACCGTTGTCGTGTACCTGACCATCCCCTCCACACCCGTAGCGATTGCAGGTGCCGCCATCCACGGGACGGCGGTGGCCAGCGTCGGCCTGGTGCTGTGGCGACGCACCGCGCTGATCGCCCGTCGCCATGCTGCCCGCAGCGGACGCGACGATGACCTGAGTTGTTTTGCGTTGCTCACCGGAACCATGAAGCTGTCCATTGCGGCCTCCTCATTGCTGCTGGGCCAACTGCTGCCCGGCATACAGGCGGGTAATCCGGGCACCGCGGCCGCTCTGGTCTCGCTGGTCGCCGCCGGCAGCCTGCTTTCGCTGGCCGCATTGGCCTGGCCCATCCCGCCAGCACACACCGAGGGCCTGCAACCGTGAGCCTGGCCCCGGCATCGCGGCTGCGCCGCAAGCCGCTGATCGCGCTGGATGCGGACCACAAGCGCATCATCTGGCTGTTGCGCACGATGGGCGCCGTTCCCCGCATCACCATCGCCCACCAGCTGGGCATGCACAACGGCGCGTTGACCCGCCTCGCGCGTGAACTGCTGATGCTGGAAGTGATCGAGGAACAGGGACAACTGTCCGATGGCCAGCGCGGCCGTCCCTCGGTGCCACTGGCGCTGTCCGGTCGGGGCGGCTATGCCGCCGGTGCCACGGTGCATCCCGGTTGGCTGGAGATCGCGCTGGTGGACTTCGCCGGCCAGGTCATCGCCCGTGATGCCACCGCATTCGACAGCGCAGATCCCCTCGATTTCGTCCATCGCGTGGACCAGCGCCTGCGCAGCCTCACCAGCAGCACCGGACTGATGCGCGCGCGCTTCCTGGGTCTCGGCGTGGCGGTTCCCGGGCCCGTGGTCGAAACCGGTCCGGCACGCCGGCACGCGGTGGACTGGCTGCATGGCTGGCGCGATATCGACAACGACCAGTTCTTTGAAGACTACTTCGGCTTTCCGGTCTGGGTGGAGAACGATGCAACCCTGGCGGCGTTGGCGGAGTACTACGACAGCGGGCTGATCCGCGACTGCGCTTCGGCGCTGTTGCTGTATGTCGGCCACGGCGTGGGCGGCGGCGTGATCCACCGGCGTGATGTGATGCGCGGTGAATTCGGCAATGCCGGCGACATCGGCCGCCTGTTCCGCATGGACGCACCGCGCCCCTCGGGCATCGACCTGCTGGCCACGTTGCGCAACGCCGGCGCCGGGATTCCTTCGCTGTTCGAGCTGGAGGCCTGCCTGGACAGCCATGCCGGCATCATCAGTGCCTGGGCCGAACGCGCGGGCAACCAGCTGGGCGCAGCGGCCAATACCGGCGTGGCCTGGCTCGATCCGGGCGCTGTGATCCTGTCCGGTTCCCTGCCCCGCCAGGTACTGGAAGCGTTGGGGCAACACCTGCAGCAGCCGGCACGCTGGAGCAGCGCGCTGGACAGCCTGCGCCTGCCGCAGGTGCATGTGTCCCGGCTGGGAGGATCCGCGGTATCGGTGGGCGCAGCGCTGCTGCCGATCCACCAGCTGGGCGCCGACGCCATCGTTTAATTGTTTATTTCCGCCGAAGTAAACAATTCCGTCATCGCCCGGACCTACCGTGCAGCGGTCCCCCTTCCCTGCATGGCCGCCCTCCGATGAACATCAGCCCCCTGGTCCTGGGAATCTCCCTGGCCTTGATATCCCTGCACGGCAACGCTTCTGCGCAGGACGCCCCCGTCCAGAACCAGGGCAGCGCCGACGCCGCAACGCTGGATGCGGTGGTGGTCACCGGTGCGGCACGCACCCAGCGTCGTTTCGATGCGTCCTTCGCGGTCAATTCACTCAGCCGCGAAGACGTGCAGAAACTCGCACCGAAAAGCTACGCCGACCTGCTCGGGTCCGTGCCCGGCATCCATGTCGAGGCCACCGGAGGCGAGGTGCAGAACATCACCCGGCTGCGCGGCATTCCCACCGATCGTGGCTTCATCGCCTTCCAGCAGGACGGCCTGCCGCTCTACCAGGAGCTGGATGGCCACTTCTTCAATTCCGGCGACGGCATGAACCGGTTCGACGTGATGAACCAGCGGGTGGAGATCGTACGTGGTGGCCCGGCGCCGATCTATGCGAGCAGTGGCGGCGCCATCGTCAACAACATCCTGGCCGAGGGCTCCGAAGAGACCCACGGCAAGGCCCAGCTGACCGTGGGTGACACCGGGCTGTACCGCGGCGAGATGTACCAGTCCGGCGCCCTCGGCAAAGACACCTTCTATGCAGTCGGTGGGTTCCTGCGCCAGCACGATGGCTACCGCGACAACGGCTTCCCGAACGACAAGGGCGGGCAGATCCGCGGCAACATCAAGCACTACTTCGACGACACCAGCTGGTTCAAGGTCAGCGGTACCTTCGTCGATGACCACAATACGTTCTACCTGCCGATCCCGGTCGCCGATCCGCGCAATCCCAGCGTTCCGCTGGACCCGTACATCGACTACTTCGACGGTACGCTGAACTCGCCGTCGCTGCGCAGTGTCAACCTGAAGTACCTCGATGGCGGCGGCGTCCTGCAGGGCATGAACCGCGACCTGGCTGATGGCCGGCACATGCGCTTCGGCAACATCGGCTTCCAGTACGAGAATACCGCCAGCGATTGGACGATCTCGCTGAAAACCGGCTACACCAAGGGCCGTAACACCTTCGACGCGCTGTACTCGACCACCAACCCGGTCGACGCACGCGCTTTCGCCAACGGCTATCTGGGTGCGGCCCGTACCGCCTTCGGTGCCGGCGTCGCGCGGATGGGCTACGCGCTGGCCGGCAGCAACGGGGCGAGCGCCTACGATCCCTATGCCGACTCCGGCCTGGTGATCTCGGCCCAGTACCGGGCCGCAGATTCGGACTTCTACTCCGGCCAGGCCGACGTCAGTGCGACGCGGCTGTTTGAAACGGCCTGGGGCAGCCACGATCTGAACATCGGCGCATACACAGCCTTCTTCGGCACCACGGCTCTCAGCCTGTACCAGGACATGCTGATGGAGATGCGCGGCAAGCCACGCCTGCTGGATCTGGTGGCCTACGGCAACGATGGCGCCCCGCTGGGCTATGTCACCGACAAGGGCACGCTGCGTTACACCACCACCCTCAATCGCGGCAAGGTCGATGCCCGCATGTTCGCGGTGTACGCCAATGACACGTGGACACTGACGGACCGCTTCAAGCTCGACGCCGGTATCCGCCATGAACGCTACCGCTATGAAGGCTATGCAGAGCAGACCGCGCAGGTCGACCTCGGCGACCGCAACACACTGGCCGACAACACCACGCGTCGGTTCACCGGTGTCGTCCAGAACCATCGCCTGGATCCGTCCGCGACCAACTGGACCGTGGGTGCGAACTTCGATTTCACCGCTTCGGTGGGCGCTTACGCCCGTGTGTCGCACATGGAGATCGTTCCCAACTCATCGGTGGCACGCTCGATCGATCCCACCATCGTGCAGACCCAGCTGGACCAGTACGAATTGGGCCTGAAGGCCGGATTCGGCCGGTCCTACCTGTACCTGACCGCGTTCTACACGAAGTTCGATCCACTCAACGCCTCGTTCGTGGCGTTCAACCCGACGACCGGCCGCAATGACCAGTCGGTGCCGTTCATCGGTACCGCCGTCTCCAAGGGCATCGAACTGGATGGGCTGTTCCGGCCGCTGGACTGGTTCAGCATCGCCGGCTCGATCACGATCAGCGATCCGCAGTACGACAGCCTGCAGAACGATTCCGGTGCCGATCCGGCTGCCGTCAACGGCAAGCAGATCGTTCGCGAGCCCAAGCTCTACGGCAACCTCCGCCCGACCTTCAGCTTCCAGCACGGCCAGGACCAGTTCGAGACCTGGTTGCGCTATGACGTGGTCGGCAAATCCTATGTTGATCTGTTCAACCAGACAGCGCTGCCTGCCTACCAGACCCTGGGCCTGGGCGTTTCATGGAAGCGCGGCAACTGGGGCGCACAGCTGGTGGGCGACAACCTCACCAATGAAAAGGGACTCACCGAAGGCAACACCCGCACCGATGCCCTGGCCGGACAGGGTTCGGCCGAGGCAATCTATGGACGGCCGCTGTTCGGCCGCAACGTCCGCCTGATGGTCAGCAGGAGCTGGTGATGCATCGACGACTTACCTTGTCCCTTGCCCTGTTCGCCACGGCAGCGCTGCCGCTTGCGGCGGCGGCCGACGACCGCGACAGCGCCGCGCTTGCCGCACGCTTGTTCCCGACCCTCATGCAGTTGAAGCCCGATACGCTGCCCGGTGATGCGCGCGCCCTCCTGGCTGAACGCACGCAGCAGCTGGCCCGCTGCCGGACCGCCACCTGCACGCTCGCGTCCGCACGCTGGACGCCCGCGCAGGCAGGCCTGTTGACCGCCGCGGCTCCCGCGCACGCCGAGGCCATCGAACGGGAGCTGGCGGGCCTCAACAACATTCTCTCCGTCTATGGCCAGGGCCAGCCGCCCCGCTACGACGCCATCGACGGCCCGGTCGGCGCAGCGGGCAGCACGCGACTGGCCGGCGACGTCGCCATTGCCATGCAGATGAGCGAGGTGGACGCCAGCGCGGCCTACACCGCCTTCGATCACAGCATCGCGGTGGCGGTAGGCCTGCTCGATGCCAATGACCGCCTCGATGCGATCCGTTTCGAGCCGATCAGCGCGGGGATGAACGCCGCGCCGTTTGCGCGTGCGCGGCAGCTCGATTGGAATGCGCATCCGTACACCGCGATCATCGTGCTGGGCCAGGGACCGGATGAACTGACCACCCCGCTCAGCGCCGGCAGCAAGCTGCGCCTGAAGGCGGCCGCGCAGCGATACGCGGCAGGTGATGCGCCCTTCCTCATCGTCTCCGGTGGTGCGGTACATCCGCGCGGCACCCGCAGCGTCGAAGCGGTGCAGATGCGCGAAGCGCTGATGGCACGCTTCGGCATTCCCGCAGATGCGATCATCATCGAGCCGTATGCCCGCCACACCACCACCAATCTGCGCAATGCAGCCCGGTTGCTGGCGGCCCTGCAGGCACCGCCGCGGCAACCGGCACTGGTGGTCAGCAGTCCGTCGCATATCGATTCGGTCGCCAGCAGCGCCTTCAGCGAGCGCAACCGCCATGAACTGGGTTACGTTCCGGGCAAGGTCGGTTCACGCGTTTCGCCCTACGCGATCCCGTTCGTGCCGGCTACCGAATCGCTGCGCATCGACCCGATGGATCCGCTGGATCCCTGACCCCCGCGACAGCATCTTCAGTAGCCGACCTTCAGCGTGAACATCACGTTTCGCGGGGCCCCGTACCAGCCCTGGTTGTAGAAGCCGATCTGCGAGTAGTAGTGGCGGTCAAACAGGTTGTTGATGTTGACCGCCGCCGACACATTGGAACTGAACTGATAGCGCGCCATCAGGTTCACCAGTGCGTAACTGGGCTGCTCCACCGGCACCCGGCGATTTCCGGGCGCGGTGGCGGTCTGGTACATGCGGTTCTGCCAGTCCACGCCACCGCCGATCGTCAGCCGGTCCCAGGCACCCGGCAGCCGCCAGGTGGTGAACAGCTTGAACAGGCTGCGCGGCTTGGCAGTGTTGATCGCACGGCCCTGCGCGTCCTGCGCGATGAAGGTGGTAAAGCTGGTGCCCAGGCTCCAGCCCGGCAGTGGTTCGCCGGCCAGTTCCAGTTCCAGGCCGTCCACGGTTGCGCCCTTCACCGCGCGGTAGGCCGCCTGCGTGCTGCCTTCGACCAGCCCGCCGGTGGCCTCGGCGAGATTGTCCTGCTGGGTGCGGAACAGCGCCGCCGACGCATTCAAGCGCTCCTGCAGCCAGCTGCCCTTGAGGCCCAGCTCATAGCTGCGGCCGCTGACCGGGTCGAGGATCTGCCCGGATTCGTTGCGGTTGTTCTGCGGCTTGAAGATACCGGTGTAGCTGGCGTAGGCGCTGCTGTAGCCGTTGAGGTCCCAGACCACACCGGCATAGGGCACGAACTCATTGCGGTACCGGTACTTGCGCTTGCTGCCGAAGTAGACCTGGTCGGTCTCCCAGTTGCTCAGGCGGCCACCGACGATCACATGCAGCGGATCCGCCAGCGACAGCCGCACCACCGCATAGGCACCGCTCTGCCGGTTGTCCAGATCATCGGCCTGGGTCTTGCTGCTGGCCCACACCGGCTCCGGCGTACCGGGCCCGTGCCAGTCCAGGTAGCTGGCCAACGGCGCCAGCGGCGCCAGCGCGCGGTACTGCCCCAGTGCGATCTCGTCGCGTGAACGCGACCAGCCGACGGACGCCGTGTGATGGCGGCCGAACAGCTGGAAGGGACCGGTCAGGCTGACACTGACCGCCTCGCGGCGCACCGGACCGTCGTAGCGGGTGAAGCTGTTGCCTGTAGGCATGGCGCCGGTAACCGGATCGGGATAGCCGCCCCGGTAGAGATGCTTCATCTCCATGTCGGTATGCGAGCGGCTGTAGGACACGCGCGCCTGCCAGTCGTTGCCGAAGCGATGGTTGAAATCGAAGAAGCCGTTGCGGGTATCGGTGGTCATCCGTGCCCACGGTGCGGTGGCCGATACCGAGCGGTCGAAGCGGGTACGCGTGCCGTCGGCGTTGAACAGCGCGAAGCCGCTACCGAAGCCACGATTGTCGTTGGCCTGGTAAGAGATACCGGCGATCAATCCGGTGTCCTCGCCCAGGTCCACGCTGACCACGCCGTAGAGCGTCTTCGCGGTGCTGTCCAGGCCAGCGGTGTAGCTGTCGCCCTCTGCCTGCGCGGCGACCACACGGCCACGCACACGCCCTTCCCGGCTCAACGGGCTGGACACATCCACCCAGGCGCGGCGCGCGTCCCAGCTGCCGAGGCTGATGCCGCCACTGGCAGCAACATCACGCAGCGGGCGCTTGCGCACGTAGTTCACCGCAGCCGACGGATTGCCGGCACCGGTCATCAGGCCATTGGCACCGCGCACGATCTCGATGCGGTCGTACACGACCATGTCCAGATTGTTCTCGCCGAAGTTCCATGGCGACAGCACCGGCATCACCACGCCATCGAACTGGTAGTTGTCGATGTCGAAGCCGCGTGCCGAGAACGAATAGCGGTTGGCATCACTGCGCGTGACCGAGATGCCCGGAGCAGTGGCCAGCGCATCGGCGGTGCTGAGCAGGCCACGATCCTCGATCTGCTGGCGGGTGATGACGCTGACCGACTGCGGCGTCTGCCGCGAGGTCAGCGACAGCCCAGTCGCCGTGCCCATGGAATCGGTGGTGTAGGAACGCGAGGTTTCGGTGCTGCCATCGAGGTCGGCCGTGACCTGCACGGTGGGCAGCTGCGAGGTCTTCGCGGCGGGAGCGCGCTCGGCGCCGTGGGCGGTATTGAACAGCGCCAGGGTCGTGCCGATGGCGGTTGCCAGGGCGCGCGGGCGGATACAGGCGGGCATGGGAGATCCAGCAGGAGGGAAAGGCTGGATGAGAATTATTGTCATTTGAGCGTGAGCGCACGTATGCGCGGACGCAGCAGATGTATGCGCGCTGCCGATGCTGATCCGGAGTCAGCGCAGCTGGCTGGGCGCGATGCCGTAGCGCGCACGAAACGCGGTCGCGAAATTCGTGGCGTGCCGGTAGCCGACGAAATGCGCGGCCTGCTGCACGCTGCAGCCCTGCCGCAGCTGCTCGCAGGCCAGTTGCAGGCGATGCTCGCGCAGCCAGCCGAACACCGAGCATTGATACACCTGCTGGAACTTCAGGCGCAGGCTGCTTGGGCTCATGCAGGCCAGGCGCGCCAGATCCTCCAGGCAATGGTCTGCGGCCGGTGCCGCCTGCAGGCAATCCATCACCCGCTGCAGCATGCGGCGGTCACGTGCTGAAACACGCAGGTCCGGCGACGCCTCCGGCGCGGGTGCGCCCAGCGCCAGGGCCAGCATCTGCAGGCCGATGCCCTCGCACAGCAGTGCATGCATCGCGCCCTGCCAGGTGCCCGACAGCAGCTGGTCGGCGGCGTGCTCGAGGTGCCCGGGGACCTGCCAACCACGCAACCGCGGGTGACCGGGGCGGCGCGCGGTGGACAGCAGCTCGCTGATCATCGGGTCGTCAATCCCGGCGGGTGCGTCCAACGAGACATTCAGGCTGCGCATCCGCTGCCCTGCGGGATGAATCGCGGTCATCGGCGCGGTCTCGGCCAGCACCATCGCGCCGGCACCCGGGCTCATGCCGATCACCGCCTGCCCGGCCAACCGCGCCCCTGCGCGTCCCTCCAGCATGACGATCGCCGAGAAGGCCGGCGGCGACTCCGAGGTTGCCTCGAACGGCTGATGCGCGATCACGTCCGACAGCGCCAGGGTCATGCCCGGGCGCAGGCGACGCTGCTCCACCCTGCCCTGCACCACGCACTGTTCACCCGACGCGTCCACTGACGCCAGTGCTGGCAAGCGATAGCGGAAGCCGCTGCTGCGACCCAGGCGATCGAGGTCGGCAAGGGTGAGGTTGAGCATGAGGGGCCTGCAGTGGATCGTCCGTCATTTTCATATGAGAACCGTTCTCATATCCAGCCCCTGCCGCAAGGCCCAATCCACCCTTGTCGATACAAATAGTTACGTTATAACATTTCACGTCATTTTCACGGATCGTGCCATGCGTCGTCACCTGCTTGCTGCTGCCATTCTGTTCGCCGTCCACACCGCCCAGGCCGCGGACGAGCCCACCCTCCCCACCCTCCAGGTCCAGGCCTCCCAGCCCTCGCGCATCGACAGCCGGGTCACCGTCGACAACCCGCAGGCGCAGAACCGCACCCTCGGCGGCCTGCTCGAACATGTCTCCGGCGTGCAGAACAGCGCCTTCGGCCCGAACGCAGGCGCTCCGGTCATCCGCAGCCTCAGCGGCAACCGCGTGCAGATCCTGCAGGATGGCCAGTCCATTCTCGGCATGAACGCAATCAGCGGCGACATCAACATCCCCTTCGATCCGCTGTTCGTACGCAGTGTCACCGTCAACAAGTCCTCCGACACAGTGCGCTATGGCGGCAATGCGATCGGCGGCAGCGTTGAGATCGATCCGGGCCTGATCTCGCGCAGCATGGAAGACAAGGACCAGTCGATGGAACTGGTCCTGCGCAAGGGCTTCAATGCCGCCGACGCGCAGGGCTTCCGCATGAACTTCAACAACCAGCGCAACCTCTCCACCAACCTGCAGGTTTCGCGCCAGCGCATCTCGCACTACGACATCCCCGGCAACAGCAAGGCCAGTGCCTGCAACACCCGCTTGTTCCCGCCGACCGGCGGCGTCAACTCGGCACTGGCCGACAGCTGCCAGAAGGAGGCGCGCGTCCAGCAGATCTACAACAAGGCCTCGCAGCCCTACATCGACCAGTTCATGACCGAGAACCCAGACTGGGCTGACGGTGATTTTTCGTTCTTCACCAACAACCCGACCTCGGTGTGGCAGCGCCGTACCTATATCAATCCGGTCAATCCTGCCTATGTCGCTGGCACGCCATCGTACGTGCAGAAGCAGATCAACAATGATGTGACGCCCGATTACCATCACCGATTGGGCAACAGCTACGCGCGCAACTCGCAGGTGGCGTTCGGTTCGACCCTGTTCTTCGACCGTGGCTACGTGGGGGTCAGCATCGATGCCAAGGACAGCGAGTACGGCGTTCCGGGGTTCTCGATGCAGAACCTGTCGTTCGGTTCCAACTACGCCAACGGGCTGCCGGTGGGGGTGGTGATCAAGCAGGAACGCTACGCACTGGAAGCCCTGCTGCGCGATCCGCTGCCGTGGCTCGAGCGCGCCGAACTGCGTGTCTCCAAGCTGGACAACACCTCGGGCGAGCGGCTGGGCGCCACCCGGGCCAATGACTACGACTTCGAGAGCACCCAGGCTGAGCTGCTGCTCAGCCATCAGCGCGTCGGTCCGCTCAGCGGCCTGCTCGGCTTCAGCCACCAGTCGCGTGATGTCACCGGCAGCGGCTCGCTACGCTACCTGCCTGACGTCGACACCCGCAGCAACGCGGTGTTCCTGAAGGAGACGCTGGACTTCGGCTGGGCCAGTTTCGACGCTGGCGTGCGCCACGAGCGCGTCGACCATGAACTGCAGTCGAGCCGCTTCAAGACCGCGCGCAATGCCGCCAACACGAAACTGCAGGACCGCGACTACCGGCTCAACAGCTACAGCCTGGGATCGTATGTCGAGCTCGGCCCATTGTTCGCGGCCAAGCTGCGCTACTCGTCCTCGCAGCGCGCACCAGAGATCAACGAACTGTATGCGAGCAACGCGCACTACTCGGTGATGACCCAGGAAGAAGGCAACCAGAACCTCGAGCCGGAACGCGCGAAGAACCTGGAACTGACCGGCCTGTTCCACCTCGGAGGGTTCGAGCTGTCCGCCACTGCTTACCGCATGAGATACGAGAACTATCTCTACCTTGGCTACTCCGGCCTGCAGACCGCCAACCGCCTGCCGCTGAAGTACTGGAAGCAGACCGACACCACGGTGAAGGGCTTCGAGATCGATGCCTCGCAGGCATTGGAGCTGGGCCGCTACGGCACGTTGAACGTCTCCGCCTTCGCTGACCTGGTGAAGAACAAGGCCGACCACCCCGATTCGCTGCGTGCCCACAATGACGGTGAGTACCTGCCGAACATGCCGACCAACCGCTACGGCGCCAACCTGCAGTGGCAACGCGAAGGATGGAAGGCGCAGCTTTCAAGCACCTACTACGACACGCAGAAGTACCTCGGCCGCAATGTCAGCGAGGAGGTGCCGCTGGATGCGTTCAATCTGGTCGACCTGCAGGTCAGCCGTGAGCTGCCGGTACGCAACAGCTACATCGCCGGCATGGAAGTGTTCGTCAACGGCAGCAACCTGCTCAATGAAGAAGCACGCCCGCACAACTCGCCGCTGAAGTACATCGCGCCGTTGCCAGGACGTGGCTTCCAGGTGGGTGTGACGGTGAAGCTTTGATCAGGGATTGAACGAAACACGCCTGCAGGTGAACTGCCTGCAGGCACCCTGGACCAGAATCCTGGCTGGTTGCGCCTCGCCCCCCCGCGTGATCCACCATCGGCAAAAAGGGAGATGGCGATGAAGCGGATGCGACTGGTTTCACTTGGGCTGTTGTTATCCATCTCGTCAGGCGCGAGCGCTGCGTCTGCAATCACCTACGACAAGGATGGCCGCTACGGCTATTCGATGAACCAACGCTCATTGACCGCGGCGATGCAGCAGTCGCTGCACTATTGCGCAGCGCGATCGCGCAATTGCGGTGAGTCCGCCAGTACCGCAAGCGAAGGCTATTCGGCCATTGCCACAGGCACGATTGCGTTGGGCTTTGCACTGGCTGAGAAGACGCCGGACGCCGCGCAGAAGAAGGCAGAGAGAATGTGCAGGGAGCGCGCCAACGATTGCGCGCTTGTCCTGTTGTGGCGGGAAACGCAGCCTCGCGATCTTGAACCGCCAGTACTCCCTGCGCCCGCTGCAATGCCCGCGTCCCCTACCCGTTCGCTGCACATGATCAGCACTGCCGAGTAGGCATGCGCAATTCGGCACAGGTCTGCCCTTCCGAGCACCAGATAAAGAAAAACGCCTGCAGATCGAGGATCTGCAGGCGCTTCTTTGTATCTGGCGGAGTGAGAGGGATTCGAACCCTCGATAGAGCTTTTGACCCTATACTCCCTTAGCAGGGGAGCCCCTTCAGCCGCTCGGGCATCACTCCGGGGTTTTTACCGCGTCTGGTGCGTTGCACCTCAGCGGGGCGTGAATCATAACGTTAATCGAGTGCGAAGGTAAAGCGTTATTCGGCAGAATTTTCGCTACCGGTGCCACCGGCTTCGTCACCACGCTGGATGCGCTGGTAGATCTCTTCGCGATGCACAGCGACGTCCTTCGGCGCGGTGATGCCGATACGCACCTGGTTACCCTTGACGCCGAGCACGGTGACGCTCACCGAGTCACCGATCATCAGGGTTTCGCCGACGCGGCGAGTGAGGATCAACATTTTTGTAAGTCTCCATGGAACCGTGTGGAAGGGTATCCCCCACCGGCTTGACGCTCCGTCAAGAAGCGCTACCACGACAAAGGGAAAAGATTCGCAATGGTACCGTCAGCCGTCCCGCTCCTACAAGGAGGGGGACGGCGCGGTTCATCACAGGCGGGGGCTGACCCATTCGACGACGGCAGCCAGCGCAGTGGCAAGGGCGGGCCCGTCCTCGCCACCACCCTGGGCGAGGTCCGGGCGTCCGCCGCCCTTGCCCCCGATCTGACCGGCGATATGGGACAACAGTTCCCCGGCCTTGACCTTGCCCATTGCGCTGCCGTTCACACCCGCAACCAGGGCGGCCTTGCCATCCTGGGCGCCAGCCAGCACGATCACCGCGTCGCCCAGCTGCTGTTTCAGGCGGTCCATGGCGTCACGCAGGGCCTTGGCGTCGAAGCCTTCCAGGCGGGTGGCCAGCACCTTCACGCCGGCAACCTCGACGGCCTGGCTGGACAGATCGGCCGTGGCACCGGCGGCAACCTTGGCCTTCACGGCCTCCAGTTCGCGTTCCAGCTGCTTCTGGCGCTGGCCGAGGGCACGGATCTTCTCGACCACGTCGGCGGCGCTACCGCCGAGAAGTTCAGCGGCGTCGGCCAGACGAGCCTCTTCGGCATCCACGTAATCCAGGGCGCCCTGCCCCGTGACGGCTTCGATGCGGCGCACGCCGGCGGAGACGCCGCCCTCGGAGGTGATCTTGAACAGGCCGATGTCGCCGGTGCGGTTGACGTGGGTGCCACCACACAGCTCGGTCGAGTAATCGCCCATCTTCAGCACGCGCACGTGCTCGCCATATTTCTCGCCGAACAGGGCCATCGCGCCGAAGTCCAGCGCTTCCTGCATGCCCATGGTGTGCACTTCGGCGGCGTTGTTGGCGCGCACCTGCTGGTTGACCTTGCGCTCGATCACGGCCAGTTCTTCCGCACTGATCGGCTGGAAGTGCGAGAAGTCGAAACGCAGGCGGTCCGGCGCGACCAGCGAGCCCTTCTGCTGTACATGGGTGCCCAGCACTTCGCGCAGGGCGGCATGCAGCAGGTGGGTCGCGGAGTGGTTGAGGATGGTGGCGCCGCGACGCTCGCCATCGACCTGGCCGGAGAGCACGTCGCCCACCTTCAGGCCGCCTTCGGACAGGGTGCCGACGTGGCCATGGAACTGGCCGGCGAACTTCTGGGTATCTTCCACCACCAGGCGCACGCCGTTACCGGTGAGTACCCCGGTGTCGCCGACCTGGCCGCCGGATTCGGCGTAGAACGGGGTCTGATCGGTGATCACGATGGCCGCATCACCGGCATTGGCCGACTGCACCGGACGACCATCCTTGAGCACCGCCAGCACGGTCAGGCCATCGGCCTGCAGGCGGTCGTAGCCAAGGAACCGGGTCGGGCTGAGGGTTGCCACCAGATCCGCCGGCAGGGTCACCCCGCCGCCGAACTTGCCGGCCGCACGCGCGGTCTCGCGCTGCTGTTCCATCGCGGCATCGAAACCGGCAATGTCGACAGTCAGATCGCGCTCGCGGGCGATGTCCTGGGTCAGGTCGAGCGGGAAGCCATAGGTGTCGTACAGGCGGAACGCGTCAACACCCGGGATCACGCCATTGCTGGCCTTGCCGGCCACGTCCTCGAAAATCTTCATGCCGGCATCGAGGGTTTCAGCAAAACGCTCTTCCTCGGCCTGCAGCGCACGGGTGACGGTGTCCACCGCCGCCGGCAGTTCCGGATAGGCTTCGCCCATCTGTTCGACCAGAGTCGGTACCAGCTTGCTGAAGAACGGCTGGCGCACGCCCAACATCCAGCCATGGCGCAGGGCGCGGCGGATGATACGGCGCAGCACGTAACCACGCCCTTCGTTGGACGGCAGCACGCCGTCGACGATCAGGAACGAGCAGGCACGGATGTGATCGGCGATCACGCGCAGCGACTTGTTCTCCAGGTCGGCGGTGCCGGTCAGCTCGGAGGCCTTGCGGATCAGCGCCTGGAACAGGTCGATTTCGTAGTTGGTGTGGACGTGCTGCAGGATCGCCGCCAGGCGCTCCAGGCCCATGCCGGTATCCACGCACGGTGCCGGCAGCGGCACCAGCGTGCCGTCGGGCTGGCGGTCGAACTGCATGAACACCAGGTTCCAGATTTCGATGAAGCGGTCACCGTCTTCATCGGGGGAACCCGGCGGGCCACCGGCGATGTGGTCACCGTGGTCGTAGAAGATCTCGGTGCACGGGCCGCACGGGCCGGTGTCGGCCATCTGCCAGAAATTGTCCGAGGCGTACGGTGCACCCTTGTTATCGCCGATGCGCACGATGCGCTCTTCCGGGATACCCACCATGTCGCGCCACAGCGCGTAGGCTTCGTCGTCCGTCTGGTAGACGGTGACCAGCAGGCGATCAGCCGGCAGCTTCCAGACCTGGGTCAGCAGCTCCCACGCCCAGGCGATCGCATCCTTCTTGAAGTAGTCGCCGAAGGACCAGTTGCCCAGCATTTCGAAGAAGGTGTGATGACGTGCGGTGTAGCCGACCTGGTCCAGATCGTTGTGCTTGCCACCGGCACGCAGACAGCGCTGCACGTCAGCCGCGCGCACGTAGCTGCGCTTCTCCGCGCCAAGGAACACGTCCTTGAACTGCACCATGCCGGAGTTGGTGAACAGCAGGGTCGGATCATTGCCCGGCACCAGCGGCGCCGACGGCACGATGGTGTGGCCTTTGCCCTTGAAGAATTCAAGGAAGTCGCTGCGGATCTGGGAGGTCGTGAATTTGGCGGATGCGTTCATTGGGGGCTGGCAGTCGGCGGGCCGGCGGACCGGGACCACCGGCCGCAATGGCCAGGGTCGCGCGGGACCGCCGAAAACCTAAAGGGTAGCAGGCCCGGCGCCGCCAGTCTCAGTCATCCGGGTCGTAACGGGTCGCACGGCGGATGCTGTCGCCGTCGAAGCCCCGCCGGGCCAGAAGATCGGCGGCCTTGCGCCGCTGTGCCAAGTCCTGCGGGCCGGCATCGCCAAAGCGGCGGCGGATCAGGTCGCGGGCGTTTTCCTGCCAGTCGCCTTCATAACTGTCCATGGCCGTAGCGATCGCCGCGCTATCCAGACCATGGGTACCAAGCTCCGCGCGCACATGGATCGGCCCATAGCCGGTATTGGCACGCATCCGCACCAGGTTCTCGGCAAAACGGGTGTCATCCTGCCAGCCGGCTTCGGTCAGCTTGGCAACAGCAGCCTGCGCTGCTTCGCCCTCAATGCCCCGGGCGGTCAACTTGCGGGTGAGTTCCTTGCGCGAGTGTTCACGGCGGACCAGCAGGCCCAGCGCCCGTTGTACGGGGGTCTGCTCACGCGGCCGGCGCTTGCGGCCTGTGGAAATGTCTTCGGCGTCGGACATCGGTGCTCCAAGGGTGGCGCCGTCCGTGGCGCCCTGCCCGTCCATGGGCGATTCGAACCTGCGGAGCAGGGCGACGTCACTGACGGCGCCGCCCTGCCCCACAGCAAGCCTTATTCGTCGTCGCCTTCGTCGTCGCCCTCTTCGCGGGCAGCTTCAGACGGCTGGAACTTCTCACGCAGCTCGGCTTCGAGCTTGGCGGCGACGGTCGGGTTGTCGCGCAGGTAGCCACGGGCGTTGTCCTTGCCCTGACCGATGCGCTCTTCGCCGTAGCTGTACCAGGCGCCGGCCTTCTCAACCAGCTTGGCATCCACGCCCATGTCGATCAGTTCGCCTTCGCGGCTGATGCCTTCGCCATACAGGATCTCGGTGATGACCTGCTTGAACGGCGGCGCCAGCTTGTTCTTGACCACCTTGATCTTGGTCTGGTTGCCGATGATCTCGTCGCCCTTCTTGATCGCGCCGATACGGCGGATGTCCAGGCGCACCGAGGCATAGAACTTCAGCGCATTGCCGCCAGTGGTCACTTCCGGGCTCTGGCCCGGCATCATCACGCCGATCTTCATGCGCAGCTGGTTGATGAACACCACCAGGGTGTTCGAGCGCTTGATGTTGCCGGTCAGCTTGCGCAGCGCCTGACTCATCAGGCGGGCCTGCAGGCCCGGCAGCTGGTCACCCATCTCGCCTTCGATTTCGGCCTTGGGGGTCAGTGCGGCGACCGAGTCGATCACCAGGATGTCCACCGAGCCCGAGCGAACCAGCATGTCCGCAATTTCCAGCGCCTGCTCACCGGTGTCCGGCTGCGACAGCAGCAGGTCGTCCACGTTGACGCCCAGCTTGGCGGCGTAGATCGGATCCAGCGCATGCTCGGCATCGATGAAGGCGGCGGTGCCGCCCAGCTTCTGGCACTCAGCGATGGCCTGCAGGGTCAAGGTGGTCTTGCCCGACGACTCCGGGCCGTAGATTTCAACGACGCGTCCCTTCGGCAGACCACCAATGCCCAGCGCGATGTCGAGCATCAGCGAACCGGTCGGGATGGCTTCGACAGGTTCGACCACACGGTCGCCCATGCGCATCACCGAACCCTTGCCGAACTGCTTTTCGATCTGGCCCAGAGCTGCAGCGAGGGCGCGCTTCTTGTTCTCGTCCATCGGATTGGTCCTTGCAGAGGTCGTGTCGTTGGAGGTGCTGTCTTTGGGGGTCTTCTTTGCCATGGGTTCACTTTAAGTCGGACGTATCGCACAGGCTGAGATTCTGCCCGGCGCTCTGAAAAGAATTATCGGACATCCGTACCAACCTCAGTAGAACCAGAGAATCGCCACAAAAGACCGCGGAGTAATGCGCTATGGAACAGGTCAACGGTTGGGCCGCAGCAGACCGCAATAGAGGCCTTCGATCGAGAAGTCCTGATCCGGCAGCACCTCGATCGGCTTGTAATCGGGGTTGCGCGGAAGCAGGCGGATCCGGTCCTTGGCGATCTTCAGCAGCTTGACGGTGATCTCGTCATCGATGCGAGCCACCACGATCTGCCCGGAATGGGCGTCGCGGGTGCGGTGCACGCCGATCAGGTCACCGTCGAAGATGCCCTCGTCGATCATCGAATCGCCCTGCACCTTCAGCAGGTAATCCGGCGCCGGCGAGAAGAACACCCGATCCAGCACCACGAAATCGTCCGAGCCGATGTCGGCGCCGATCGGCAGGCCCGCTGCGACCCGGCCCAGCACCGGCAGGCGCAGGACGCTGTCGGGCAGACCCGGCTCCGCCAGCGTCTCCAAGGGTGGCGCCTGCACCAGGCGGATGCCGCGGGCCTGGCCGGGGATACGACGGATCGCACCGGCCTGCTCCAGGGCTTCCAGGTGGTACTGGGCCGCGCGGACGCCCTTGAAGCCGAATGCGCGTGCGATTTCAGTCTGCGACGGCGGTGCGCCTTCGCTCTCGATACGCTCGGCGATCAACTGCAGGATCGCCTGCTGGGTGTCGGTCAGGTCCATGGTTAGTAGTATTACTACTAACATGCGGGACTGCAAGTGCCGGAAACGACATGGGGTGGTGCGGGCCTGTTGGGCCGAGGCATGCTCGGCAAGCGTCGCCGGGCATGGGCTGGCACCAGGAGCAAAGGCAGCCGACCAGCGGTCGGCTCTACAGGAATCGCGGTTCCCGCTGGGAACCGCTGCGGTAAGCACGCTAGGCGTGCTTACCGCTTCTCCAGATCGAAAACAGGATCCACACGCCGCAGAAGCCTGCGCCGATGAAGCCACACACGCCCAGCGCCAGCAGCCAGCGGCTGGAAACCCCACCGACGCTGTGCATCACGATCGACGAACCGATGATCAGTGCGGCGGTGACAATGCCCATCACCAGTCGATTCGCCGCGCGGTTGACCTGTTCGCCGAAGCCCTGCAGCGCCGTCGTTTCCACCTTCAGCTGCAGACGGCCGCGACGCGCGGCCTGGACCAGCTTGCGCAGGTCGCGCGGTAGTTCGCCAGCGAAGTCGACCAGGCCCAGCAGGCTGCGCCGGCCCCGCTTCAGCAGCGCCTTGGGCGCATAGCGTTGCAGCACCACCCGCTCCAGGAACGGGCGCGCGGCACTGGCCATGTCGAAATCCGGGTCCAGCTGCCGGCCCATGCCTTCCAGTGTCAGGAACGCCTTGATCATCAACGCCAGGTCAGCCGGCAGGGTCAGGCTGTAGCTGCGCAGCAGCTGGGTGATGTCGCCCAGCATCAGGCCGATGCGCAGATCCTTCAGCGGCACGCCGCGATACTGATCGACGAACTGGCTGATGTCGTGCTGCAGCCGGTTTTCGTCCACTTCCACGCCACCGGCCCAGTCCAGCAGCACGTCGGCCACGCCCTGCGGGTCCTGCTCGACCAGCCCGTGCAGCAGCTGCGCGACCTGGAAGCGGCGCACTTCCGACAGCGCGCCGACCATGCCGAAATCGATCACACCGATGCGGCCGTCTCGCAGGTAGATGATGTTGCCCGGATGCGGATCGGCGTGGAAGCTGCCGTCCTCCAGCACCATCTTCAGCACGATGTCGGCGCCACGCCGCGCCAGCTCGCGCCGGCCCAGCCCTGCCGCATCGACGCCGGCCAGGTCACGGCCAGGAATGCCGTCAACAAAGTCCTGCACGTTCAGGCTCTCGCAGGTCCACTGCCAGTGCACGTTCGGAATCAGGATGTCGTCGCGGCCTTTGAAGTTGCGCGCGATGCGCTCGGCATTGCGGCATTCAGCGGCGAAATCCAGTTCGCGGCGCAGCGATACGGTGAACTGCTGCACGACCTCAGCCGGTCGATAGCGACGCAGGTCCGGCAGACGTGCTTCAACGATCTCGGCCAGGCGGGCAAGCAGCCGCAGGTCGGCCTCGACCACATCGCGGATACCAGGGCGGCGCACCTTCAGCACTACCTCGCGACCATCATGCAGGCGCGCGCGGTGGGCCTGCGCCAGCGAGGCGGCGGCCATCGGGGTTTCATCGAGAAAAGCGAACACGTCCTGTGGAGACGCACCAAGATCGGCTTCAAGCTGCTCGCGGATATCCGCGTATGGCAGCGCCGGCACCGCATTCTGCAGCTCAGAGAGCTCGGCGATCCATTCCGGCGGGAGCAGATCAACGCGGGTCGCAAGTACCTGGCCGAGCTTGACGAAGGTCGGGCCGAGATCCTGCATCGCGCTGCGCACACGCACTGGCGCGGTCATCCGCAGCAGTTCCTGCCGCTCCTCGTTCCAATGCAGAAGGCGCCCTGCCCGCTCCAATGTGCTGGCCAGGCCAATGCGCCGCACCACGTCGCCGAAGCCATAGCGGATCAGGACGACGGCGATTTCCTGCAGTCGGCCCAGGTCACGGACGGTGCCCAGCGTTTCCCACATCATGCGTGCTCCGGAC
Source organism: Stenotrophomonas sp. ATs4 (assembly GCF_051861585.1). Taxonomy (NCBI): domain Bacteria; kingdom Pseudomonadati; phylum Pseudomonadota; class Gammaproteobacteria; order Lysobacterales; family Lysobacteraceae; genus Stenotrophomonas; species Stenotrophomonas sp. ATs4. The sequence continues at coordinate 219,417 of NZ_JBLYPK010000010.1, forward strand.
AATTACCGGAGCAGCATGTCACAGCTGGGCGTCGATACCGCGCAATGCTGCCGCCACGGTTTGCCGGCGGATGGTTTCGCGGTCACCATCGAACTGGAACAGCTCGGCGCGGGCGTAGCCGCCCCGGCGCTTCCAGCCGATCCAGACGCTGCCAACCGGCTTGTCCGGGCTGCCGCCACCGGGACCGGCGATACCGGTCACCGCCACGGCGATGCCGGCGCCGGAGTTGACCAGCGCACCGGACACCATTTCCAGCACGGTTTCGCGGCTGACCGCGCCGAACTGCTCCAGGGTCTGCGCGCGCACGCCGAGCAGGCGCTGCTTGGCTTCGTAGCTGTAGACGACCATGCCGCAGTCGAAGAACGCCGAGGAACCGGCGATGTCGGTCATGCACTTGGCGATCCAGCCGCCACTGCAGCTTTCGGCGGTCACCAGCTGCAGCGAGGCCTGCTGCAGGCGCTGCCCGAGCGCGGCGGACTGGGCATTGAGATCGGCGTCGGTAGGAGTGGACATCGGCATGATCGTGGGGTGAAGAACCTGCACGTTGTACCGCAGATGACAGTTGGATGTCGCGCGCCACGACGTAGCAGCTGCCGGCCAGCGGCCGGCACTACCTGGCAGGGCCGGGCATGACCCGGCGCGACCTCACCACTCCGGCAGCTTTTCCGGCAGCAACGCCCGGATCGGCGCGCCGTCGGCACTGGCGGCCAGCTTTTCGGCTTCGGCAATGGGCAGGTCGACCTGCAGCAGCCAGCCGTCTTCATCGGCCTGCTCGCTGCGGATCACCTCCAGCTGGTGCAGGCGCGCGCGCAGGCGCCCTGCATCCGGCGGCAGGCGTAGTTCGCCGGTGACATGCTGCAGCCCCAGGCGTTTGCCGAGCACGGCCTGCAACAGCTCGATGCCCTGCCCGTCGCGTGCGGAAATCCATACCCGCTCACGCCGAGATTCATCCGGCACGCCGTCCTGGCCATCGTGGCGCACTTCGGCACCCTCGATGCGGTCGATCTTGTTGAACACCAGCAGTTGCGGCAGGTCGCCGGCGCCGACGGCTGTCAGCACTTCGTCCACCTGGGCGATGCGCTCCTCGCGATGCGGATCAGCGGCATCGACAAGGTGCAGCAGGAAATCTGCTTCGCGCGCTTCAGACAGGGTCGAGCGGAACGCGGCCACCAGGTCATGCGGCAGGTCGCGAACGAAACCGACCGTGTCAGCCAGCACCACGTTGCCACCGGGCACGGCAATGCGGCGCACGGTCGGGTCCAGCGTGGCGAACAGCTGATCGGCGGCATAGGCCTCGGCGCCGGTCATCGCGTTGAACAACGTTGATTTGCCCGCATTGGTGTAGCCGACCAGGGCCACGCGCGGCAGTTCGCTGCGCACACGCGCACGGCGCATCTGGGTGCGCTGCACCTCGACCTTTTCCAATCGCTTCTGCAGCTGCTCGACCCGCTTCTGCAACAGGCGGCGGTCGGTTTCCAGCTGGGTTTCACCCGGGCCGCGCAGACCGATCGAACCACCGCGCTGGCGCTCCAGATGGGTCCAGCCGCGCACCAGCCGCGTCGCCATATGGCGCAACTGGGCCAGTTCGACCTGCAGCTTGCCCTCATGGCTACGCGCTCGCTGGGCGAAGATATCCAGGATCAGTCCGGTACGGTCGATCACCCGGCGCTCCAGGAAACGTTCCAGATTGCGTTCCTGGCCCGGGCTCAACGCATGGTTGACCAGGATCAGGTCGGCACCGCTGGCATCGGCCGCTGCCTTGATCTCATCCAGCTTTCCGCTGCCGATCAGGGTCGAGGGGTTGGGGCGATCCAGGCGCGCAGTGATGGTGGCAGCAATGCTGGCCCCGGCAGAGCGGGCCAGATCGCCGAATTCTTCCAGCACATCGTCTTCCAGCTTGCCAAAATGCGGCTGGATCAAGAGGGCGTGTTCGCCCTTTTTCGAGCGGTCAAACATTCACCGCTCCGGTCTTACTCGTCTGCTTCATCACCTGCCTGACCACCTTCACCCGACTGCACATATCCACCGCCCGGGCCGACCTTCACGTTGCGGGCCGGCACCACCGTGGAAATGGCGTGCTTGTAGACCATCTGACTGACCGTGTTGCGCAGCAGGACCACGAACTGGTCGAACGACTCGATCGTGCCCTGCAGCTTGATGCCGTTCACCAGGTACACCGAAACCGGCACGCGTTCGCGCCGCAGTGCGTTCAAGAAAGGATCCTGCAGCGATTGTCCCTTGGACATTGCACACTCCTGATTATTGTTCTTATTGGGTTGCCGGCGGTTGCCGCGGCCCCCGAGCCGCCCACCGACCGATGATGTTACACGGCTGGCGGGGGTTCAGCGTGCAACGAAGGTCGACACCGCGCGGGCCAGGCGCTCCTGATCCATATGGGGGTCGAACCAGCGCGCATCAAGCTCGCCGCGCAGCCAGGTCAGCTGGCGCTTGGCCAACTGGCGGGTGGCGAAGATCGCCTTGTCACGGAAACGGGCGGCATCACCCTCCCCGTCCAGGTATTCCCAGGCCTGGCGATAGCCGACCGCGCGCACCGCCGGCAGGTCCAGCGGCGCTTCCACGGCGGCCATTTCGGGCATCGCACGCAATGCCTGCACCTCGTCAAGAAAGCCCTGCGCCAGCATGGCGTCCAGGCGCGCCTCGATGCGCTGGTGCAGCACCGCGCGATCACGCGGGGCCAGGATCAGCTTGAGGGTGCGCACCGGCAACCGCGCCACGCCGGGCCGCCGCTGCCACTCGCTGATCGGGATGCCGGTCAGGCGGTAGACCTCCAGTGCACGCTGGATGCGCTGCGGGTCGGTGGCATGGATGCGTGCGGCCGCGACTGGATCGACCTTGGCCAGCTCAGCGTGCAAGGCTGTCCAGCCTCGTACGGCCGCTTCGGCGCTGAGCGTTTCGCGCGTCGCCGGATCGGCCTCCGGCATCGGCGACAGGCCCTGCAGCAGCGCCCGGAAATACAGGCCGGTGCCACCGGCCAGGATCGGCGTTTTACCGCGCGCCACGATGTCCGCGACGACTCGCCCCGCATCGGCGGCAAATTCGGCCGCCGAATAGGTCTGCCACGGATCACGCAGGTCCAGCAGATGATGGGGTGCCTGCGCGCGCTCGGCCGCATCGGGCTTGGCCGAGCCAATGTCCAGATGGCGATACACCAGTGCCGAATCGACGCTGACGATTTCGCCATCCAGCTGCTGCGCCAGGGCGATCGCGGTGGCGGTCTTGCCACTGGCGGTCGGCCCCATCACGGCGATCGCCAGTGGCCGCCGGTCGATGCCCATCAGTCTTCGTCCGGCCAGCGGATCGTCGGCGTCGCGTCGGCGCGCGGCGTCGGCACCGCTTCGACCGCCTGCCAGATCTTCAGCGCATCGACGGTGCCGCCCACGTCATGCACGCGCACGATGCGCGCGCCACGCTGGACCGCGATCAGATGCGCGGCCACGGACGCCGCCACCCGTTCGGACGGCATGTCGCGGCCGGTCAGTTCGCCCAGGCTGCGTTTGCGCGACAGGCCGGCCAGCATCGGCACGCCCAGCTCCAGGAAACGCTCCGAGCGCGCCAGCAGGGTCATGTTGTGGGCGGTGCTCTTGCCGAAGCCGAAACCGAGATCAATCAGCAGATTCTTCTTCGCGATGCCGGCCATCTCTGCGGCGAACAGGCGCTGCACCAGGAAGCCATGCACCTCGGCCACCACGTCGTCGTAGTGTGGATCGGCCTGCATGTGGCCCGGCTCGCCCTGCATATGCATCAGCACCACCGGCACTCCACTTTCAGCGGCGGCCTCAAGCGCACCTTCCTGACGCAGGCCGAAGATGTCGTTGATCATGCCGGCGCCGGCCGGCACCGCCGCGCGCATCACCTCGGGCTTGAAGGTGTCGATGCTGATCGGCACCTGGGTACGAGCGGCCAGCTGCTCGATCACCGGAATCACCCGGCGCAGTTCCTCCTCGACCGATACGGGCGCAGCGCCCGGGCGGGTCGATTCGCCACCGATATCGAGCAGGTCTGCGCCTTCCTCGACCAGTTTGAGGCCATGTGCGACCGCGGCCTCGGTGGTGTCGTGCGCGCCGCCATCGGAAAACGAATCCGGGGTGACGTTGACGATGCCCATGACCCGGGCACGGTCGAGGCGCAGGATGCGGCCGGCGCAATCGAGCTGGGGCGAGGTATCGAACATGGGCAATCCTGCAGGGACAACGGCGGGTAGTTTAGTTCGGCAGGGCGGCGCCCTGCACCCGCAGAGACCAGATCAAAAGCCAAAGCAAAGGCGAGATTCCGTGGTTGGGCGAGGCGGTGCCGGATTGCGGGGACGCCGCAAGTACGTCCTTGTAGGCTTGGCAGTCGCATCCATGCGGCTGACACCCCGCAATCCGCCACCGCCTCACCTCTGACAGATTTCCGCGATCGAGTAGATCCACGCCATGCGTGGATGCTCTTCGTTCAATTCTCGAAATATTCGATTTCGATGGAGATTCATCCACGCATGGCGTGGATCTACCGCGTCGACCAAGGTCGGCACCTACCAACAGCTGCCGGAATCTGTCAGAGGTGGGGCGCAGCCCTGCCGACACCCCCTCAACGGCGGCGGCGCTTGCGGTCCACGTACAGGGTCTTGGCGATGCTCAGCACGATGCCGACCCCGATACCCACCACGCAGCCCAGCAACAGGTTGTCTGCGCCAAGGCCTACGCCCACACCGACCACGGTGGCGATGACCATTTCGGCGGTGTGGGAAATCGGTTCGGGCTTCGGGGTGGACATGCAGGCTCCAGCGTCAGATCGGTTCTTCGGGATGGGCCGGCGGCCCAGAAACGACGAAGCCGGGTTGCCCCGGCCTCGTCTGGTATCACGTGCAGCAGGCCGTCAGTGCGACTCGGCCGGGCCGGCGATCGGCGGCAGCGGACGGGCGTCGCCACCCTTGTCGTTGCCACCGTCCTTGTTCGACTTGTTCCAGCCCATCGGCGGCGGCGGATCGCGGCCTTCCATGATGGCGTCGATCTGCGGCGCGTCGATGGTCTCGTACTGCAGCAGCAGCTGGGACATCGCGTGCAGCTTGTCCAGGTTGGCGGTCATCAGCTCGGTGGTGCGTGCGTAGGCTTCGTCGAGGATATTGCGCACTTCCTCGTCGATGCGGCGCGCGGTGTCGTTGGACACGCTCTTGTGCTGGGTAACCGAACGGCCCAGGAACACCTCGTCATCCTCTTCGCCATAGGCGATCGGGCCGAGCTGGTCGGACAGGCCCCACTTGGTGACCATGTTGCGGGCCATCTTGGTGGCGCGTTCGATGTCGTTGGAGGCGCCAGTGGTGACCTTGTCGGCACCGAAGATCAGCTCCTCCGCCACGCGGCCACCGTACAGCGAGCACAGCTGCGACTTGATCGCCACGCGGTTCATCGAGTACTTGTCGCCTTCCGGCAGGTACATGGTCACACCCAGCGCACGGCCGCGCGGGATGATGGTGACCTTGTAGACCGGATCATGCTCGGGCACCAGGCGGCCGACGATGGCGTGGCCGGCTTCGTGATAGGCGGTGAGGGTCTTCTCCTCCTCGCTCATGGCCATCGAACGACGCTCGGCACCCATCAGGATCTTGTCGCGGGCACGGTCGAAGTGGTCCATGCGGACTTCCTTCTCGTTGCCACGCGCGGCGAACAGGGCCGCCTCGTTGCAGAGGTTGGCCAGGTCGGCACCGGAGAAGCCCGGAGTACCGCGCGCGATCACCATCGGCTCGACGTCGTCGGCCAGCGGCAGCTTGCGCATGTGGACCTTCAGGATGTGCTCGCGGCCCTTCACGTCCGGCAGGCCGACCACGACCTGGCGGTCGAAACGGCCCGGACGCAGCAGCGCCGGGTCCAGCACGTCCGGACGGTTGGTTGCGGCGATGACGATCACGCCTTCGCCGCCCTCGAAACCATCCATCTCGACCAGCAGCTGATTCAGGGTCTGCTCGCGCTCGTCATGACCGCCGCCCAGACCGGCACCACGGTGGCGACCGACGGCGTCGATTTCGTCGATGAAGATGATGCACGGGGCATGCTTCTTGGCCTGCTCGAACATGTCGCGTACGCGGCTGGCGCCGACGCCGACGAACATTTCCACGAAATCCGAACCGGAGATCGAGAAGAACGGCACCTTGGCTTCGCCGGCAATGGCCTTGGCCAGCAGCGTCTTGCCGGTACCCGGCGGGCCCACCATCAGCACGCCGCGCGGAATCTTGCCGCCCAGCTTGGTGAACTTGGACGGGTCGCGCAGGAAGTCGACCAGTTCGCCCACTTCTTCCTTGGCTTCATCGCAACCGGCGACGTCGGCGAATGTGACCTTGATCTGGTCCTCGCCCTGCAGCTTGGCCCGCGACTTGCCGAAGGACATCGCGCCCTTGGCCCCGCCGCCACCGCCCTGCATCTGGCGCATGATGAACAACCAGAAACCGATGATCAGGATGACCGGCAGGAAATTCATCAGGATCGCGCCGAGGGAGATGCCGCTGGACGGCTCTTCCTGCACGATTTCAACGTTTTTGGTTCGCAGCACGTTGATCAGGTCACGATCGAACGGTGCGGTGATGGTGGCCGACTGCCCACCGCGGGTGGTGTAGGTGAGCTGGCTGGTGCCGCCGCGCATGTCACCGCCGAAGGCGACCTTCTGCACGTTGCCGGTGTCCACCTGGTCCAGGAACTGCGAATACGACGCGCCCTGCGCCCCTGCCCCGGAAGTCTTGGGCGAGAAGCTCTGGAAGACCACCATCAGCACGACGGCGACGACCACCCATAGCAGGAGGTTCTTGGTCAAGTCGTTCATCCTCATTGGCTCCGGTGTTCCTCTTAGTGCTGGCGTTGCGTTGGGGTCGAACTTGCGTACGTTGCGAGCTTACTTCATGTGGGCGCGTTTTCCCTGACCCAAGGCATACACCTCGGGAGAGCGCTTGCGCGACGCTTCCGGCTTGCGGATGGAGACCTTGTCGTACCGGCGGCGCATGTCGCGCACGTAGTCGTCAAAGCCTTCACCCTGGAACAGCTTGATCAGGAATGCCCCACCGGTCTTCAGGTGGTTGTCGGCAAAATCCAGTGCCAGCTCCGCCAGGTGCATCATCCGCGGCTGGTCGACCGCGCCTACCCCACTCTTATTGGGGGCCATGTCCGACAGCACAAGGTCTACCGGCTGATCCCCGAGCATGGCTTCAAACTGCGATAGAACGGCTTCTTCCCTGAAGTCACCATGAAGGAACTCCACGCCAGCCAGCGGCGGCATGTCCAGAATGTCCAGGGCCAGCACGCGGCCGGTATCGCCGATCTGTCTCCGCACCTGCTGAGACCAACCGCCCGGGGCCGCGCCAAGGTCGACCACGACCATATGCGGCTTCAGCAGCCGGTCACGTTCGAGCAGCTCTTCAAGCTTGTAGGCGGCGCGTGAGCGCATGCCTTCGGCCTGCGCCTTCTTCACGAAGGGGTCGGAGAAGTGTTCCTTGAGCCAGCGCTGGCTGCTTTTGCTGCGGGTAGCCATTGAAAATAGGGGCTGATGGGGTCCTCATGATACCCTGATCGCCCCATTCAACCGTGTTTTCCTGCATGTCCATCGCCCTGACCGCTTCCCAGACCCGTTTCCTGCGCGGCCAAGCCCACGACCTGAAGGCGCTGCTGCAGACCGGCGGCAAGGGCGTGACCCCGGCCTTCATTGCTGAGCTGAACGAAGTGCTGGAGCGCCACGAACTGGTCAAGGTGAAGGTCGCTGCTGAGGATCGTGACGCCCGTGACGTGATGATCGGTGAGATCGTCGCCGCCACCGAGAGTGCGCTGGTGCAGCGCATCGGCCACGTCGCCGTGCTGTACCGCCCGAGCAAGGAACAGCGCCAGATCGTGCTTCCGCGCGGCTGATCGCCCTACTGCCATGCAGCTGAACCACGAACCGCCCGATTACGCCTACAGCCTGCGCGCTGCCGACGGGCGCTCGGCCAAGGTCAACGACCAGGTGCTGGGCAGCAGCTTCTTCCTGACCCCGGACCAGTTGGTCGAGCAGTGGCCGGTGACACGTGCCGGCGAGCTGCAGCTGGCCGACCTGGAGCCGATCCTGGCACTGAACCCGGCGCTGATCGTGCTGGGCACCGGTGACCGCCAGGTGTTTCCGCCGGCGGTGGTGATGGCGGCCTGCCTGACCCGAGGCATCGGCCTGGAAGTAATGAACAATCCGGCTGCCGCGCGCACCTTCAACATCCTTGCCGGCGAAGGCCGCAAGGTTGCCGCCGCCTTCATTCTGGAAGGTTGAGGGCTGGAGCCGCCGGGCATGGCCCGGCGCTACCCTGGATCACACACCGCCTGTAGCGCCCGAGCCCGTGCTCGGGCGACGCCGCATCGCGGCGCAAAGTCGCCGGGCATGGCCCGGCGCTACCGTACCTGCCCGCGCTAGCGCGCCGGCAGGTACTGCTGCGGGTCCACCGGCTTGCCGTTGTAGCGAATCTCGAAGTGGACCATGTCGCGGTTCGCACCGGTACGGCCCATCTCGGCGATCTGCTCACCGGCCTTCACGCTCTGGCCTTCATTCACCAGGCGCTTGCGGTTGTGGCCGTAGGCCGACAGCCACTGGTCGCTGTGCTTGATGATGATCAGCTCGCCGTAGCCGACCAGGCCGGCGCCGGAATACACCACCACGCCATTGGCAGTGGCCTTGACCGCCTGGCCGCTGGTGCCCGCGATGTCCACGCCCTGCTTGGTCGCGTCGCCCGCCACGTAGCGGCCCACGACGGCACCATCGGCCGGCCAGCGCCAGGCGATGTTGCTCTTCACCGGCCCGGCCGGCGCCGTGGTCGGCGCGGTACTGCCTGCGCTGCTGCCGCCGGAACGCGGCGGAGTCACCACCGTGGTCGGTGCGCGACCACCGCTGGCACCTGCCGGATACAAGCGGATCACCTGCCCCGGATGGATTGACGAGGGGTTGTCCAGGCTGTTCCAGGCAATCAGGTCGGCCGGCGTGATGTCGTGGATGCGGGCCAGCGCATAGATGGTGTCACCCTTGCGCACGACTACGGTCTGCCCCGGCTTGGGCACCGAGGTCTTCGGCGTACTTACGCCGCCACTGGTCGCGCCACCCGGGCGGACCACGGTAGCAGTGCCGCAGGCGGCCAGGGTGGAAACCAGCAACGCCAGCGCGCCGATGCGCACTCCCTTGCTCAGACGATCAGGATTCATGCGAACTTCGACCTCCAGACAAGCCAGGCGATCAGCACCACCACCAACGCGGTGGCGATCCAGCCCAGCGGTTCAATCCAGCGGCGCAACGCCGCTTCGGCACGCGCACCACCGATACGGATGACCGCGGCCAGCACGAACACGCGCTTGCCACGACCGATCAGCATGCTCAACAGGTACTGCGGCATCGGTACGCCGACGATACCCGATGCCCACGTGAAGACCTTCATCGGGATGGGCATGAAGCCACCCAGCACCAGGAAGGTGAACACTGCCCACGGCGACTCGGCCATCTTGGCCTGCACGGTGGCGATGCCCTGCTCGATGGCTGGCAGCATGCCCAGCGCTTCGAACAGCGGCTTGATTGCCTCGAAGGCGAAGTGACCCAGCGCGTAGCCAATCACCGCGCCGACCATCGAACCGGCCAGGCTGAGAGTGGCGAACCACCAACCACGCTTGGGTTGGGCCACGCACATCGGCGCCAGCATCACTTCCGGCATCACCGGAAAAATGATCGCCTCGAAAAAACTCAGTACCGTCAGGTAGGTCGGCGCGCGTTCGTGCGCCGCCCACTTCATCGCCCGCTCGTACAGCGGCCCGAAAATCTTCATGCAACCCTGCTCCGTGGATTAGTCCAGCATGCCAGACAGCAGCGGCACGAAGGTGACCGGCGCCAGCACGTGCTGTTCGATGCTGCCGTCGGCCTTGCGGTCCAGCTGCACCAGCGACTGCGCACTGGGGCCACCCACCGGGGCCACCAGTCGGCCGCCTTCGGCGAGCTGTTCGATCAGTGCATCGACCAGCGCCGGCGCCGCTGCGGTGACCACGATGGCATCGAACGGACCATGCTCGGCCCAGCCAACGCGGCCGTCATCATGCTTGGTACGGATGTTCATGCCCAGCGCACGAAAGCGCTTGCGCGCCTGCCGCAGCAGGTCGCCGATGCGCTCGACGGTGTAGACCTCCAGCCCCAGCGCACCGAGGATGGCGGCCTGGTAACCCGAACCGGTGCCCACTTCCAGCACCCGTTTCGGCGAGACCTGGAGGATCGCTTCGGTCATCCGCGCGACCACCCAGGGCTGCGAGATGGTCTGCCCATGGCCGATCGGCAGGGCGGTGTCTTCGTAGGCACGGGAGGCCAGCGCCTCATCGATGAACAGATGGCGCGGAACCACCCGGATCGCATTCAAGGTGGATTCGTCGGCGATGCCCGCTTCGCGCAGGCGGTCGACCAGGCGGTCACGCACGCGCTGCGAGGTCATGCCGATACCGACAGCTTCCGGCTGCAGGCGCAGGCGTGGGCTCATGCCGGCTGGTCCAGCGCGGCGCTGAGGCCGCCAACCCAGCTGGCAACCTTCTCCAGCGCCTGGTAGCGGGTCAGGTCGACCTGGATCGGGGTGATCGAGATGTGGCCGGTACGCACCGCATGGAAATCGGTGCCGGGGCCGGAGTCCTGCTCACGACCGGCCGGGCCGATCCAGTACACCTCGTTGCCGCGCGGGTCCTTCTGCGCGATGCAGCCTTCGGCGCGGTGGCGGTTGCCGAGGCGGGTGACCTCGAAGCCCTTGACCTCGCTCCAGGGCAGGTCGGGCACATTGACGTTGAGGATGGTGTCAGCGGGCAGCGGATCGGCCTTGAGCCGGGCGACGATCTCCACCGCGGCACGCGCGGCGGTCTCGAAGTGCTTCGGATCGTGGTTGCGTGTGACCAGCGAGACCGCGACCGCCGGCAGGCCGAGGAAGCGACCTTCCATTGCCGCCGAGACGGTTCCGGAATAGATCACGTCGTCGCCGAGGTTGGCGGCATTGTTGATGCCGGACACGACAATGTCGGGTTCGAATTCAAGCAGGCCGGTCAGCGCCAGATGCACGCAATCGGTCGGTGTGCCGGCTACGGAGACGGTGTAGTGGTCGATGCGCTTGAGGCGGATCGGCAGGTCCAGGGTCAGCGAATTGCTGGCGCCGGAACGGTCGCGGTCGGGTGCGACCACCGTCACTTCGTGGCCGGCTTCGCGCAGGACCGAGGCAAGCATCCGGATGCCTGCGGCGTCGACACCGTCGTCATTGCTGACCAGGATTCGCATCTTCGATTTAAGCGCTTGATTTTCCAAGAATTCGATTCCATCACCGTGCAGTGTGGGCGGGACCGTCGCGCTCCCCTGCGGAAGCCGTCGACCCTGCAAGGGCATCGTCTATTGTGCCGCATGCGAGCCGCCGGTCCTACCCTGCCGGCGGTCACAGCCGACATCGAATCGTCATAGGCAGGCTCACGCCGGCGGTTTACCCTGTGCGCATGTCGCACCCTGAAGATGAAGATCCGGCCGCATTGTTCCGTGCGGCGATCGGCGAAGTGACGCCGCTGCGCAAGGAAGTCGAGCCGGCACCCGCCGCGCCACGACCGAAACCGCGCGCGCGCATGGCCGAGCGCGACGAGGCTGAAGCCGCCGGTGAGTTCGCCCGGCTGCTGCGCGACAGTACACCGCTGGAAGCCGGTGACGTGGCCAGTTATCGACGCGACAACCTGCCACCGCGGGTGTTCCAGCGGCTCAAGCGTGGCCAGTACTCGGTACAGGACGAACTGGACCTGCATGGAGCAACCGCGGCGCAGGCGGAGGCGCTGCTGCGCCAGTTCCTGCTGGAGGCGCATGCACACGAATATGGCTGCGTGCGCATCATCCACGGCAAGGGCCTGCAGTCCGACGGCGGCGCGCCGGTGCTGAAGAACCTGGTCGATCGCCTGCTGCGGCTGCGCAACGACGTGCTGGCGTTCCATTCGGCGCCGACCGGGCAAGGCGGTACCGGTGCGATGCTGGTGCTGCTGGCGCGTCGGTGAGATAACGCATCCACGCGTGGCGTGGATCTACTGACGGCCCATCCACGCGTGGCGTGGATCTACTGACGGCCCATCCACGCGTGGCGTGGATCTACTGACGACCCATCCACGCGTGGAGTGGATCTACTGACGGCCCATCCACGCATGGCGTGGATCTACTGACGACCCATCCACGCGTGGCGTGGATCTACTGACGGCCCATCCACGCG
>NZ_JBLYPK010000011.1:0-158530 GCF_051861585.1 Stenotrophomonas sp. ATs4
GCCGAGGCCGGCGACCTCGCCCAGCGCACCAATCCGATTCACGACCTCGCTGATCTTCTGGACACTGGCCGGGCCGGTATTGCCCAGGTAGTTGATTTTGTCGGCCAGCACGACAACGTCGTCCTGCCCCATACGGAACGCGGTACGCCATGTGGCCATCGTCTGGCCAGCGTCTTCGGCCGTGGTGTCGAAGGCCACGCCCATCTTCGCCGCATCCTCGGCGAACCGGGTCAGCTCGTCGCTGGCAATACCGGCCTGGCCGGCGGCCGCGACGATCTTGGCGATGTCGGTGGGGACCATAGGCAGGCGGCGCGACAGTTCCTCAATGTCGCGGCCCATCTTCTCGAAGCCGTCCGGAGTGTCGAAGTCCACTACCTTTTTCACGTCGGCCATGGCCGACTCAAAGCTCATGGCCTGCGCGATGGGCAGCGTCTGCGTGCGTAGGGCGCTGAACGCGGCCAATGCCACGCTCTTGCCGCGCGCAGCAGCCTTCATGCCGCCGCTTTGGATCTTGCGGCTGCGGGCCTGCGCGGCATCGAGCGCGGCCAGGCGCGTGCGCTGGGCATCCATCTGCGCTGTGGCGGAGGAAATCTCGCCGCGCAGCTTGCGCTTATGCGTAACCAGCTGCCGCGTGCTGATGCCTGCCCGGTCCAAACTGCTGCGCAGGCGCTGCAGCTCCACCGACTGCTGCTGGTGCTGGCCCTTGAGCTGTGCAGCGGCGCCCTTGGCCTGCGTGAACTCGCGGTTCAGCTTGCGGGTCGGGGTGCCAGCCTCTTTGATCTGGCGGGCCAGGGCGGCGACGCGCAGTTGTGCGGCCAGATGGCTTTGCTCGGTGGCGCGCACGGCCTGCTGTTGCTGGCGGTAGGCAGCAATGTCGCGCTGGGAGGCATTGAGGCGGCGCAGGGTGTTCTGCTGTTCCTGCAGGGCGGTGGACAGCTCCTTGCTGCCGGCCATGACCTTCTTGAACGGGGCGCTGGCGCGGTCGAGCGCTTCCAGTACCACCTGCAGGCGAAGGTTGCCGCCGCTCATGCGACGACAACCGAGGCGCCAGCTACGGCTTCGTGGTGTCCGTAGGATCGGCTACCAGCGTGGCCAGGAAGCTGCACGCAGCGCTGGACCCCCACAGCAGCAGCAAGCTGCCCGGGACCAGCACAACCAGCGCAACGACGATGGCGACAAGAATGTCCATACGCGGACTGTATCACTGCTGGGCTCCACTACGTTCATGGGCGCGCTGGCGCCATCGGATCAGTTCAGAGAGGGAAAGTGCCGACAGCTCGGTGAGGGTGAAGGAGAAAATCACCGCGATATCGGCCATCAGATCCTCTACGCAGGCAGGAATTCCTTCTCCGCTTTCGGTACGAAAAAATCACCGATGACGCGGGCGATTTCGATCAGGTCGGCCGGTTCCAGCTTGCCGGCGTCGGCGGTGGTCAGGATCGGCTGGCTGATGCGCGGCAGGACAGTGGTCAGCGCAGTCACGTCCATCTGTGCCAGGTCAAACAGCTTGATGCCACGCAGATCGCCGGCGGTCGGCTTGCGCAGGCGAACAGAACGGATCATCTCCTCCCCGCGCTGAATCGGGCTTTCGAGCACGATCACGTTGTGTTCTGTGGTTTCGCCGGCAGTGGTGGTGTTGGATTCGGTAATCATGGCGCATCTCTCACAGAGTTGGCCCAGCCGCCGAAGCGGCCGGCAATTGGGGAAGGGATCAGGCGCCGATGGCGCGACGCAGGGCAGACTGGCGGTCAACACCGTTGACCATGAAGACCATGCCGACCAGGTCAATTTCAATTTCAGTGTGGCCGTTGATCGACAGCTTGTAGTAGCTGGCCGAGGTCTTGACGCTGAACTCGGTGTCGTCGCCCACCTTGCCGGTGCCGGCGTCAATCTCGGTGTGGCGGCCGCGGATGACGATCTCGACCGCATCCACCTCGCCGCTATCCTCGCGCTGGTAGCCGCCGGCGAAGCGCAGCTGCACAGCGTTGTGCGAGACGGCGCCGTACTGGCGCAGCACGTCGAGCATCAGCCCGCCGCACTTCCACTCGGCCTCGATCTTCTCCTGTCCCAGGTCGACGTCAATCGGGCCGAGCATGCCACCGGCGCGGTATTCCTCCATCTTGCGGGTCAGGGTGGGCAGCTTGAACTCGGTGACCTGACCGATGTAGCTCAGGCCGTCGTTGAACAGGTTGAGGTTTTTCAGCTTGCTGGGCAGTGCCATGGCAGAGGTTCCTTATGAGGGCTTAGCCGCTGATGCGGGCCGGGAAGTCGGCGAAGTAGCGGTCGGTGATTCGCTGGTTCAGCTGCAGGTTTTCCAGCGGCGGAACCGGGGTGTAGTCGAAGTCGATCACCAGCTGGCCGCTTGCCAGCGCCTGCGAGGCATTGGCGCCTTCGTCGTACCAGGCGTTGGCGCCGATCAGGTAGCCGGCGTAGACCAGCTCGCGGAACTTGGCGTTGATGCTCTCCAGCAGATCGCGGATCAGCGACGGGTGCAGCGGTTTGTCGATGTAGACCTGCATTGCCTCAGCGATGGTGTCGGCCAGGATCTGCGCGGTGCGGGTGGCCGTCTCGAACTGGAACAACGGATCGTCGCTGCAGGTGCGCGAACCCCAGAACTTGTAGCCGTTGGAGTTGATGAGGGTGGTCACGTCGCCGGCGTTGAGCAGACCGGCGTCGGTGTTCGGGTCCTGCAGATCCCAATGCACGTCGCGGCTGATGCCGGTCACGCCAGCCACCGGCACGTTGGAAATGGACTTGTGCCAACCCTGCTGCTGATCGGTCATGGCGCGCACGCCTACCGCACGGGCGACCGCGTAGGCCATTCCGGTGGATGCGGTGGCGGTGTTGAAGGCCATGAAGTCGGGATAGATCAACATCACTTCGCGGTCTGCGAACTGCTCGCGGTAGGCGATGGCTTCCGACACGCTGGCGCTTGCGGCGCAGCTGGCGTAAACCATGCCGCGCAGCTTCTTGGCAACGATGGCCAGCGCTGCGGTAACGGGCTGGGTGTCCAGACCCGGCGCGCCCAGGATGCGCGGACGCACGCCCAGCTGTGCCTGTGCTACCAGCAGTGCATGCAGACCGGTGTAGCGGCCACCTTCGCTGGTGCCGATGACCTTGGCCGTGGTGTCGGTGTCATTGCCAGCGTTGGCAACACGCACCACAACCACAATCGGGTTGCCCTGGTCGGCGATGCCCTGCAGCGTGCCGCGCAGGGTGCCGGTCTTGCCTGCCTTGCCGACAGCGCTCAGCACATCGGTAATCAGGACCGGCCGGTCCAGCGGGAAGGCATCCTTGTCCGCATCTTCGCTGGTGCAGACGACGCCGATCACGGCGGTGGAGACGGTGCGGATCGGGCGCGTGCCGCCGTTGATTTCAATGACGCGAACGCCGTGATGGTAGCCGTTGGCGGCCATGGGCTTCTCCTTCGGTTAGGGGGTGTGAAAGCGGAGTGGTACGGAAAGGCGGGTGTTGCGCGAAGCGCCGCTCGGCGTGGCCAGCTGGCCGTGCAGGTCGAGGACGAACGAGCCGGCCACGTCGCCGTGGGCCAGGTCGATACGGGTCAGGCTGATGCGCGGCTCCCAACGCATCAGCGCGGTGGCGGTGGCGCCGAACAGCCGCAGGCGGGTTTCATCGTTGAACGGCTGGTCGATCAGCTCGGGCAGCAGTGAGCCGTACTCGCGGCGCTGCACGCGCGAGCCGATAGGGGTCGTCAGAACGTCTGCGATGGACTGGCGCAGGTGTGCCAGATCATCGCTGAACGCGCCGGTGCGGCCATCCATGCCGATCATGCCGGCGCCCCGGTGGTACCACCGCCGGGCTGCACGCCGGGGTGCTTGTGCTTGGTCAGGCTGATACCGGCGGCGGTCACGTCTTCGGAGACCTCTGCCTTGCCGGTGATCGTCACCTTGCCTTCAATGCTGGTGGCACCTTTGATCGTCACCGGGCCGGTGATGGTGGTTCCGCCGTCGGCGGTGATGGCCACGGTTCCGCCGGCGGGTAGAACGGCCGACAGGGCGTGCGCGTCGTGGTCGTAGCTGACCACGGCGCCATCCTTGAACTGGATCAGCGTCAGGCTGGGGCTGTTCGACGGCGCCGGGTACTGCTCGCAGTACAGGCCGCGCAGCACGATGGCGTTGGCCAGGTCACCGTCGCAGCACAGCAGTGCAATCTGCTCGCCGCTGCTCGGCGGTGCCCAGGTCCGCAGCTCGCCGGCGGCGGCGCTGAACCATGGCAGGAAGTCGGTGTGCGCTTCGCCCGTCTGCACGCGGCAGAGGTGCCGGGCGTGATCGACCTCGGTCACCACACCGTCGCGCAGCAGGTTGTTGATCTGTTGGGGCAGGGCGCTCTCCATGCCCCCATGTTCCCGGCGGTCCCTCGCGCGCGCACGGAGCGCGGGCGGTAGATGGGATCGTTACAACGGCGGGCGAATGGATCGCGCCGCCGTGCTTCGGGGCGGTATCAGCTTGGCTGTGCTGCGGTGGGGTTGCTGCCTGCAGCTTCAACCCAAAGGCCCGCGCCATCGTCATAGGTGATCGGCCCGCTGCGCTCCATGGGCGGAGCGTGATCGGTCACGGTGTCAGGCAGCGGTTTGCCACGCTGCAAGGGCGGCGCGAAACCGCCATCGGCCTTGTTCCAGGTCGCGCGGCCGCTGTAATCGGGCTGCAGCGTCCACTCGCCTCGAACGGCGTCCCATGCGTTGCAGTACGGCGTGGAGCCATCGAGCCGGTTCGGCTCGGCCAGCGTCACACCCTTCGGGAGAGATTCGCCGAGGCTCAGGCGGTTGGGAACGGGCATCGCGGTGCCCGTATCCCACAGCACGCGGTTGCGGAAGTCGGCAACCAGTTCCCAGCGACTCCCGTCATCAGCCAGGCGCAGCGCCTGACACGGCCCGACGGCCTTCGCCGGGGCCACCTCTACGGTGCCATCGGGTAAGTGCCAGACACCATCAGGCGACGGCTGCAGACGCACGGGCCCCATGTATGCACGGGTGGCGGGATCGAAGGCGTGGGCAAAGCGGGTTTCGGTGGACATGCTCCGTTCCTCAGTAGGTGATGCAGTAGATCATTCGCAGGCCGGCCGGCAGGTTGCGGTCGCCGCCGGTGTTGTTCACCGTGACCGCGTGGGTGTGTGCGCCCGCATCCGCAGCCGACGCGCTGTGGCCATGATCACCCACCTGGGCGACGGAAATGGTGTGGGTGTGGTTGCCGGCGCCATTCATGCTGACGTTGTGGGCGTGACCGCCCGCGCCGTCTGTGCTGAACGCATGGGTATGCGAGCCCGCGGCGTTGGAGTACGGCCAGTTGTTGTCGTAGTCCACGGCGCTCGCGCGCACACCTGCTTGGTCCTGATTCCCGTAGGTTCCCCACGGATAGGTCATTTTGTCGCCGAACGGCACGACATGGTTGTGCTCGCCTGCCGCGGAGGTGCCGCCGGTGTGCCCGTGGTGGCCCTGTTGATCGGTCCATGCACCGTGAGCGTGCTCGCCGGCAGCTGCAGCACTGGCGCCGTGCGAGTGAGCACCACCGCCCGCCACCGAGATGGTGTGGCTGTGGGTGCCGGCACTGGCCGACGATGCACCATGCGCATGTCGGATCACCTCACCGCCGGTCGCGGTTCCGACGGTTTCCGGTTTCTGCGTGTGGGTGATCACGGTGCCTTCCAGCATCGCCGGAAGGTTGAACGTGGTCTTGCCATCGCCCGCGCCGTACAGCGTTCCGATGGCGGCGAACAGCTCGGCATAAGTTGTGCGCGACACGGCGGCGCCGTTGCACAGCAGCGTACCGCCGGGCGCGGCGTTGCCCGCGAACATGATCACCTGGCCGGGGATACGATTGGCCTTGGTGCTCGGTTCAAAGTTGCCTGAGTGCCACAGGCCCTTTCCTTCCCAGCGCACGCCGGCCTTGGTGACGCTCAGTTGGCCGACGACCGACCCACCGCCGTTCGGACGCAGCAGGACTTCGCCGTCTTGGGCGTCAGGTGCAAGCACGGCGTACTTAGCGCCACCAATGAAGCCGTTGGACGTTGCCTTGAATGAGGGGGCTGAAACGGCTCCGGTGAAATCAGCGCCCGCAAGATTGGCCTTAGTGACCGGGTTGAAATTGGCGCTCGACCACAGCTCTACCCAGCCCTTCCAGCGGTCATTGGAAGGCGCGGTGTCTCGGCGGGAGCGCATCCAGAAACGGTTGCCGCCGCCGTAGTCGGCTGCGATGGCCAGGCCACGTGAGTTGTCATAGCTCGGGAGTGACCAGGCAATTGTGTACTGCGCCGGCATCGTGGTCGCTGACGCACTGCCCTGCCTGTTGATGCGCAGCGCATCCCACGTATCGACCCAGCTGTCGTCGTCGGTGGTCGGCTTGAGATACGCCACGCGTGCGGCAACGTCAGCGGCCGATCCGGCCCCAATTTCCGCCAGCGTGAACCATACATTCGCGCTGCCGTTCACCATCTTGGTAGCGTTACCGATCTGGATATTCCGAGCGGTGCCCCAAGTTGCCGTAGTAATCCCGGTCGTGCCGTCGAAGTTGGTGCCGTTGATCGCGCGCGGCGCGGCGAGCTTGTTGGCACTGTCTGCGTTGCCAGTCAGCTTGCCCCGGAACTCGGCGGCGTTGATCCAGCTGCCGGTCGGGTTGAGGATGATCCTGTTGGCATTCGCCGTGTTGGTCAGGCGGAATTCCTTACCGCCGGTCGCGTCGTGAAGATCCAACCCCGTCTGCCCTTCGGTGCCGCCCTGTTTGAACTGCCACGGGCGCTCCGAGTGCAACTCACACAACACGCTGCCGTCACCCGAGCCGGTGCCGATCTTGGCTGTGGATATGTGTGCGACACCATTCTTGTAAACGACAAGCTGGCCGGTCGCGTCATGCGTGCCGTTGGGACGCAGGTACACGTACCCGCCTTCATTCTGGCCAGACGACACGACAACGCTCCCGGTCGGTGAACCTCGCAGCTCGCCGCCGGCGTCACCCAGGCGGAAGCGTTGGTCGTTGGGCATGGATGCGCCAAGGCTGAATCTCTGCAGGCGCCCCCAGGTGTTCTCGGTCGCCTCGACCAGCTTGCGTAGGTCGCCCATATAAGCAAGCGGCTGCACAGTGGCGTAGATGATCCCCTGTGGCTCGGCGGTGACGAACGTGCCAGGGCCGTGATACGTCGCGCCGGCTGTGTTGACCACGCGCACGGCATGGCCTTGGTTGTACTCGCGCTGCTGCAGCCACAGCTCGACGCCTGTGGACTTGCCTGCAGCGTCCGTCGACAGTACCAGGCCGAAGCGGCTGGGCCGGTCCAGCGAAGAGTCGGCGCCAATGCGGGTGTGCTGCACCATGCCATCGACAACCGCCTGCGTAAGCACAGTGGTGGCATCGCTAAAGGTGCGCGTAGACGCGGCGATCTGTTCCCAAGCGTAGCGTGGGCTGCCGATGGCGCCATTGGTCATTTCCAGCAGCAGAATGCTTGCGGCGGCACCGCGCCACGGCAGCGTGCCCAGCTTGATCCATCGAACCTGGTTCGAGTTGCCGGGGATCGCGTCAATCGGCTGGACTTTGCCCACCTGCGGGAAGTCCGAGGCGTGCATGCCGTCGAGCGTATCGGCATCCAGCCCCTTGCCGTGGCCCATATCTTTCAACGCCGCGCCCCTTACTTCGAGGCTGGCGCGGATAGCCGCGGCCGTGGCCATGGACAGTAGCGTTTTGACGAACGGCGTCGGTGCATTGGCACCAAAACGGTTATCCAGCGTCGCCTTCAATCCGCGAGCGGTGACTGCGCGCACGGCGTCCGCGCCCAGGATGGTTTCTGGGCTGTCCGCGAGCTCGACCACACCGGGGACCGTTTCGGTGGCCGGCGGATTCAGAAACTCAGTGCTGCCGAACTTGATCTGCGCGGTGTCGATATCGGCGAACACCACGTCGGCTGCGAGTAGCAGCGTGGAGATGCTCGCCTTCTCCATGATCGCGTCGGCCTGGCCGTACACGGCAAACAGAGTGCCGTCGGACAGGTACAGCCCGAAGCCACGCAGGGTGTACTTCTCCGCGCCGCTGTCCTGCAGCGTGACGTGGATGGTATCGGCCGCGACTGACTTGCCGCCGAAGGTGGTCATGCGCTTGAACTCGCCCGGCAGCTGCGTCATGGCGGCGGTGGGGGTGAAGCCGGTGGCAGTGAGGCCAATGTGGGAAATAAGCACCGTGTTGGTGCCGGTATTGGTTGCGTTGACCAGCTTTGCGCGGCCGGCTGTGGTGATCTTCATGCGCATGGGGGGTCAATCTCCGGTCATCGTCAGGCGGCGGTAGACCGCCGCTCGGGCACCTGCGACGTCTCCGACTTGGCTGTCGGCCTGAATGCCTTGGGTGAAAGTGAAGTGCGATCGCACGGGCTTGGTGCGGTTTACGGCGTCAACGATCTGGTGCACGAACTCGGCTGATGAGTCCTGACCGCCGTCGCCGCTGATGGTTAGAAACAGGTCGAAGGTGTGCGGCTGGCCCTGTGGCTTGGACTGCCACCACTCGCGGATCTGGACCTGACCGCCGAAGCTGGCGACCAGGTCGGCGATGCTTTTGGCGGTGCCTTTGTGCCGCTGGATCTGAAACGAACTGGCGATGCGGGCGCGCTTGATGCGCTCGGGCCAATCACTGTCCCAGGTATCGACCGACACGCTCCACGCGAGGAACGGCAGGAACTCGGCCGGGCAGTTCCACGGGTTCCAGAGCGTGTCGTGGACCATGGGCACGCCCGACAGCTGGGCGTCAGCGCGCTCCACCGCGCTTTCCAGCCGCGTCGAGTTGGGGGGCAGCAGGGAGGTGGTGTCAGGCATCGGTGCCGCCGTGTTCGATCACCACGCTGGTGCAGAACGGCGCTGACTGCGCATCCACCGGCATATCCGCCGTGGGCGCCATCAGCTGCACGCGGTGCACGCCATCGACGTGCAGGGCCGAGTAGAGGGCCGACAGCGGCACGTCGCGGCCCAGGCGCTGGGTCTGCTGCAGGAACAGGGTTACGCGGCGGCGGGCCTCGGCCAGTACAAGGGCGCTGTCCGGTCCGTTGAACGTCACCAGCCGAGCGCGGATCTCGAACGGCTTCACGGTGGCCGGGGCCACGGTCACGTAGTCGGTCAGTGGACGCACGTTGTCGTTGAGCAGCGCGGCCTCGACGGTCTTCAACAGTCCGGCCGACGGCGTGCCGTTGTCCTGCCGCGAAAGGACCGTGACCACCACCTTGCCCGGCGACGGGCTGGCCACGCTGGCGTCGAGCACGTCCGGGTGAGCCGAGAGTGTGTGGAAGATGTAGGCACCTTCGGGGCCGGCGACCGACAGGCTTTCCGGCGCCAGCTGGATGCGGCGCCTGAATGCAGCATCGTTCTCGTAGGCGGCGGGCGTGTTGGTCTTCGGATCTGCCGGGGTGAGCAGCTTGCGCTGCACGCCGAACGGCACAGCGAGGTTGTCCAGATCGGCGCCGTTGGAATAGGGCAGCAGCAGGCCGCGGGCGCGCTGGTTGAACTGCTCACGCAGCACCAGCTCGCGATAAGCGCTGGCCTGCAGCAGCTTCATCACCGGATCGGACTCGACCAGGGCGGTGTAGTCGGGGCACAGGTGGCGAAATTCGGCAAGGCGTTCGGCCAGGATGGCCTCGAACGTGCGCTGCTCGAAGATGTCCGGCGCTGGCAGCTTATCGACTTCGATGGCGGTAAAAGAGGACACGGGTGCACCGGCAGATAGGTCCGGTCCAGATTCCCATCGCGCGCGCGCGCGGCCGTGGAATGCGGCATGTAGCGCCGCCGCTTACGCTACATGGCCTGCAGGTGGTCGAGGATCAGCTCGAGGATCGGCTATTCGTTGGCATTGGTGGCGCTGAGCAGCTCGCGTCGCGCGCAGGTGACGTGGGGGCCACCCTTGCTCACGGTATCGGTGCGGCCTTCCTGGTGGATGCGGGCAATGCGAGAGACGCGCCCGGCGAAGCCTACCGCCACTTAGCCGGCATTGATACGCACGCACAGATGCTTGGCCTGCTGGATTTTGCCGAACATGACGCGGAGATTGATGCGCCCGGCCCTGGCTCGTCGCGGCGGCGCGTTGCGTCGAGCTGCAAAAGAGGTGCCATCAGGATGCTGCTGGCTGGCAATGTGCTTCTGCTGCGAGCTGCGCACCGCAGTGCGGACCCTGCGCGCCAAGCGGCTGCGCTCATCAGCGGTCAGGCAATGCAGCAGCGGCGCCATCCAAGCCTCCAACCGTTGCAGATCCTTGCTCATTCGACGATGGCTGGAAGCGTTGCCAGAATTTCGCCATCAGCGACCAGCGGGCCACCAGCCAAGGAGTGGCGGTGTTCCCATTCGGTGGGAGGCTCCGGCATGTATTCCAGCTGGAAGGCGCCGGCATCGTCCTGCACCACGCGCACGCGCTCGGTCAGCAGCAACTTGATGGATAGATTCATCAGCGTGTCGCTCAGCACGTCCACCACGAAGCTCAGCTTGTCGCGGTTGGCGGGGGCCGCCAGCAGATCGGACTGGTGACGGGTGAGCCACTGCAGCAGCGGCACCATGACGGCCTCGGGTGCGCCGCTGAAGTTGCGCAGGATCAGCTCGAGGGTGTAGCTGTACTGGAAAGACAGGCCAGCCGTGAAGCTCGCTACCAGTCCGCCGTCATCAACGGTCACCAGCAGGCGCTCAGGATCTGCCGCCAGTGACGGTATCGCCGCGACCAGGTGCTGGCGGAGCAGTTGGGGCTTCTTCATCGCCGCGCGCACTCGGTCAGGGCAGTGTGCAGCTGAATGGCCAGTAGCTGCAGCGCCGTCACCTGACCGGCGGCAGCGTGGTACTGGCTGTAGTTGGCTGCGGTGGTTTCGGCGACGGCAGATAGCGTAATGCTGGCAGCGGGCGCATCAGGAGGGTCGGCAGTTCCGGTTGGGGCGATGCCTGCCGCGGCTGCGTCGTGGAGCTGCACGAAGCCGACAGGCACAGCACAAGCAGCATCAGCGGTCGGAGTGACATAGACGGGAACCTCTTTGGTGATGGCTTCGCCCCGCTCGCGCACAATCTGCACGCGATCCACATACTCGGTCACCAGGCGGGTGGTGCTCTGCGCCAGCGCCAGCTTTCCGGCCAGGTCCTTCTTCTCGGCACTGGCATTGGTCAAGGCGAGGTTGGCGCGGTCCAGTGCGGTGGTGGCGCGGCTCACTCGCGCCTGCTGGCAGCTGAAAAGTCCGGTAGTGGCCGCGATCAGGGCCGCGATCGCAAGGGCGCGGTAGAGCATCAGCGTGCGCCCAGCGCGACCAGGGCGCGGTTGGTGCGTGCGCTGCGGTCGGCCATTCCGTTCGGCGTGGCACGGCTGCGGGCGTTGCCCAGGTTGACCACTCGGCTGACGCTCAACACGTCGCGCTGGTCCGCGTAGGCATTGAGGCGATTGTCGTGCCAGAACGCGGCCGCCGCCATGGCACCGATTTCCGGTTCGATCAGCAGGGTGGGCATGTCTTCCAGCGGCTGACCGATCAGCTGGCCAATGTTCTCGTAGTTGCCCCTGCCCGTGTGCATCATCGGGCCGCGCCCGCGATACAGATGGCCGTCGCCGCTGGCCTCGTCTCCATTGCCGTTGCGGTTGGCATAGACGCGGTTGCCGAGCTTCACTGGCGTGTGGACGAACGCAGCCGCCTCTAGGCCTTCGACGTACTTGCCGAACACTTCGAGCAGGCGCTCACGGCTGTAGCTGAGAGATTCCTCCACCCGCAACAGGCTCAGACTCTCGTGGCCGACCTGCGCGAGGAAGTACGCGGCGCGCACAGGCGTGTTGATCCCGAAGCGCTTCATCGCCGCGTGTAACGGCGCCACCCAGCGCTGAGCGCGGGTGAGCGGGCATTGCATGATCTGCGCCAATTGTGGGGTGGTCAGCACGTCAGTTGCTCCCGAACAGGTGCGCGACGTTGCCGCGCGAACGATAGGTGGCCACCAGCAGGACCAGCAGTAGCAGCAGCTGCCAGACGGTGACGTGGATACGGGCGCCCTGCAGCATGATCTGCAGCGCCAGCCCCCCAGTTGCTGCGATCAGCAGCCATGCGCACCAGGCGATGGCGGGGCGGTGGCTGGCGCCGGGCGCAGGCCGGTAGGTCAGTAGGCGGATGCATATGGCCAGGCTGCACAGCAGCGTGGCAGTGGTCAGGAACTCAGCCATCGGAGCCTCCACGCCGTAGGCGGGTCATATCAGCGGTGCGGCTGCGCTCGATCAGGCCCAAGGTTAGGGTGACGATGACCGCCGCACAGATGAACGCGGCAAGTCCCGTGGACACCACGCCAAAGCGCTGCATCACCTCGGTACCGCCGAGGTAGCCGGCGACAACGCTGATGGCCAGGTACACCAGGCGCTTCCAGATCGGGAGATTCTTGGCCGACACGACGAACAGGGTGGCGCCGGCGAATGCGCCGAGGAATGCGTCGGTCTGGATGCCCGGCAGGATCGACGCGAGGCCGACCCCCGTTGCCAGTGCTGCCATGCTGCCGGTAGAGGTGGGTTCGGTCATCATCAATCCCATAGCTGAACAAGGGGGCGCATCGCGGCGCCGGTGGACGGTGCGGGCACGTCGGGTAGCTCCACCACAGTGCCAGTGGGCAGGACCGGCCCATGCAGGCTGATGCCGTAATTCAGTGCATGCGCCTTCTCGACCATTCCGGCGGTGGTGCCCAGGTGCCGGTGGCAGAGCGCATCGAGCGTGTCGCCCTGCATCGAAGCGACGCGCATCAGACCAGTTCCACCGTGACGCGCGGCATGCCTTGCAGGTCGCAGATGGCGTTGCGCAGATATCGGCGGATCTCATCAATGGTCGGGGTCAGTTCCTCCGCACGTTGGTTGCCCTGTGCAGTTGCGTCAAAGGAGCGGTAGCGTTCGTGTAGTTCGACGGTAGTGGCGCAGCCGACCGCGCGGAGGAACAGATGCCCCCGCCGGACGCTGCCGTCGACCACCTGTGCTGGCACGTCGGCCAAGGCGGTGTAGCCGACGGTATCTTTGCCTGCCTGCCATGTTTCCAGTCCCCGCATTACGTCCATGACGTCCGACACCACAGTGCTTCGCATCCGCGACGCCGGCATGTCGCCTGCGACACGGATCGCCTCACGCAGCGAAACCAAGTCGATCTCCGGCCAGAACGCGCCGGCGTTGACGTTGGACTGCTTGGCGATAGGTGATGCGTTGGCAACAAAACTACTCATGGTGGCCTCGTAGGTCGCCGGTGGTCGGGGCGTCACACCCATAGGGGAATAGGGCTGGGTGATCGGCCCCGAGCCGACGGGGTTGCGGGGTTCGCTCGGTGTGCGCTCAGTCGTTGGACTGGCTGGTCTTGCGCAGATCCTCGACCGCCTGGCCAACGCCTTCGGCATTCAGCGGCGCTTCTTCGCTGACGGTGGCCAGCAGCAGTCGGGCGCGGACCTGATCGGGCATGTCGTGGCCTTCGGTCACTTCCACGGCCCGGTTCAGGGCGTCCTTGACGGCGACACAGAAGAACTTGGAACGCAGCATCTTCTTGTCGGTCTCCCGGCCATTTCGCCCTCTGCTGGTGTCAGTGCGCATCGGTTCTCGATGCGATGACCCATGGTCGAATGAGGTCGCAGCTGCAGCAACGCGTGGAACGTGTAAGTCGCCGCCCTACGAGGGGTTTTCCGTTTCACGCGCGCGTGGCGCTGAGCAACCTGTTCACGCGACCTGCGTAGCCGAAAAACTCCACTTCGATCCACGGCGCCAAGCCCAGCTGCCTTACTGGATGGATTGGCGCGTGTGCGATGTCGCCTCGTAGATTGGCGAGAAAAAGAAGACGGTACACAGCTGAAGGGCGCGCGACGAATGGGGCCGCGCCGACGCCTTGGAGCACGTCGGTGACGCACCGGTAACGCGCCTTGCCGTTCTGATCCACAAGGAAGGGGAGTCCGACGGCGACTTCAAAGAGATCGATCTGCTGCACCGCCAGCTCGAGCGGTAGGCGGGCATTCAGCGCTACCCGGGTGGCGGCAATGAGGCCAATCTGAAGCCTGCGGTGGCCAACCGCAATGCCGCAACGAAGAAGACGCGCAAGAACGAGTTCAGCGAGGAAGATATCGAGCGCCTGCAGATGGCGTTCGTGGATGGCTGTTTCGACTACCAGCATGATTGGTATCGGGCTGGCAATGAACGCACGCGGGTAATCCTGAAATCCCGCCAGATGGGCGCAACGTACTACTTCGCGCGTGAGGCGCAGATTGACGCACTGACCACGGGGAGCAATCAGATTTTCCTCCGGGCCTCGAAGAGTCAGACCCATGTCTTCTTGGGCCACACGCGTGGCTTTTTGCGTGAGGTTTTGGACACATCATGATCGCCCTCCCCGCCACGCCCGCGGACTTCATGGGGTGCTTTTCCTGCACTGCTTGCAGCAGGACCCGACCCTGTATGACGTTCTCCGTGGTTCTCTGGCACCGGCTGGCCTGCGGTTCCCTGCGCGATGGGACGGGCGAGGCTCCCTGTGGCCTTCTCTGGCTACTTTCAACAATGGCAATGTTTCAGGTGGCCACGGGAAGGAGGTAACCAAGTAACACTCGCACCCGAATGATGGTTAAGTGTTTGATTGAAAAGGAGGAATCTGGTTACCCTTAGAGGTGATCTTAGGTAATTTTCTGACCTCTACAAGGTAATGCAATTGATTCATAAGGAAATTTAAGTCCGCCGAAGTTACCCCTATAAAAGTAATGGGATTACTAAGGGGTTACCCTGTTGTTACCTTGATATATTTAATGTAAATAGTTGATTTTAGTTATGAAATGATGGATTCTTCCGGGGTGGTTACCTTTATTACCTCTTTCCCGCGGTCACCTCAAAAGTTTGTACCTTATCGCGCGTAAGGGGCCATCAGTATCCCCGCCACCGCACACGCTCACGCCTGAAACCCGCGCCCTTGTCGCAGCCTCTTGCGACGTCCAACCCGATCCTGCCGGCCATGCCGCTGCCCGTCGACTTCTACTGGAGTACACGCTCTTCCAGCTGCCCGGACGAGCCTATGGATGGTGATCGCCTTCACGGGGGAGGGCTCGTCGCGTTGACGGAGCGGATAAACGATGGGGCTGGGAGCCACACTGGGCCGGTACCGTCACGGTACGGGTGGTCCGTGACGCACCTGCAGTAGCTACGAAAAGGGTTGCGCCGGCGCAGAACCTTGGGTGGCCAGGCATGAGGGGCGTCTACGCGAGGACGTGGCCAGGATCATCGCCTACCGGGAGTCACTGCGCGCGAACAGGCTGGCCAGGCAGCACAACCCGCCGCCGTTCGGTTCGATGGGGTAGCTGCCTGCCGGCGGCCGCAGCTCGCTGTCGATCGACGGGAATGGTACTGGTGAAGGTAGAGGCATCGCCGGGAAAAACGCTTAGTTAGCCTCACTACAATGCGAGTTCCACGGGGATGTGCCGGGAAAAATACGACGCGCATGCCATTGATTCCCAAGCATGAATGTGGAGCCTCATAATCCCTTGGTTTCAGGTTCGAATCCTGATGGGCCAAATCGGTATCTGCAGGCAGTCGCGCACGTCATGGACTAGGCTGCAGTTCTTGGGTCCAACTCCCCCCGGAGACCGCTCATCGCGCTGAGTGCTCCATTGTCGTCGACTTGACCGGGTTCTACCCCGAAATCACGGACGGTTCTAAAAGAGCTGCAACCTCCTGATCCTGCCTGGCGACCCTTCGCCGCACCCTTGGATTGTGGCGTCGCTCAATGTAGTCAAACACATCCGCTCGTGCTGCATCCAGTGTGGGGTAGCTCGTTCGATAGATCCGCTCGCGTTTGAGCAGGCCAAAGAAGCCTTCGCGCAGCGTTGTCCCCGCAGTGCCCCACCGCGCTCATCGAGCAGACTAGGCTGTTGGCCGCTAGATACCGCTGATAGTCGCCGCTGCGGAACTGGGTGCTGCGATCCGAATGCAGGACCACCTCATAACTCTCTTGACGCTGCCAGACCGCCATCTGCACCGCACGAATCACCATCTGACAGTCCTGGCGGTGGTGCATCGACCAGCCCACCACTCGCTGGTCAAACAGATCCAGAACGATGCATAGATACAGCTTGCTCTGCTGGGTTTTGATCTCGGTGATATCCGTGACCCACTTGGTCTCCGGCTCCAATGCGCTGAATTCCCGCTCCAGCCGGTTACGCACGCCTGGCGGGGGTCAACACAGGCTTGCCTTGCCGGCCTCGGCGCTTCGGTCGTGGTCACCCTTGCAAGCCGTCAGCTGCCATCAGGCGCGCCGCCCGGCTCAGACTCAGGCCATGGCCGGCATCGGCCAGATCTTCCTGCATCCGGCCTGCGCCAAGTATGCCCCGACTGTCCTCATGCAACGCGCGGATCTGGTCGAGCAAACGCTGATTTTCGAGCTGACCAGCACTGGGCAGGCGCTTGCTCCAATCGCAATAGCCGCTGGCCGACACCTTCAGGCAGCGGCATATCAGTCGAACCGGAAACTCGTCGCCGCAACGTTCGATCACCTCATACCTCAGGATGATCCTGTGGCAAAGAACGTCGCCGCTTCTCGCAAAAAATCCCGCTCCTTCTTCACCCGGACTAGAAGGAGCGCTTCAACTGCGCAAGTTCCTTGTCCCGGGGCGTCCCGGCACCAGCAAAGACGACTCGCCCCTGACCCTGCGCCTCACGCTTCCAGCGTGTCAGTAACGTATCCCGGATTCCCAGCTCCCGGGCTACCTGGGCGCAGCTCACACCCGACTGACTTGCCTGCTCAACCGCACCACGCTTGAACTCGACGCTGAACTTCCTTCGCTTCGACATGAACACTCCTCATGGCGTGAATCGGCCTTCTTGTAAGTGTCCGTGAAAACGGGGGGATCTCCGTTCCCGTCCCAGGACGGTGTTCCGTTGGAAGGCTGGTTCATTCCCTGCGAAGGATCGGACAAGGTGGTGATCTGCAATCACCCGCTCTGGTCCAGCCGCACCGGCATGCCGGCACACCTGGAACCCTGGAAGTCGATCGGCGGCGTTGCCGGCAACGACTTCGAGTTCAACTTCCTCAAGGACTACAAGATCCTTCATGACGCCGGCTACAACGTGCTGGCGTATGACCTGCGAAACTTTGGCTGGAGCGGCGCCGCCAATGGAGGCGTGGACAGCGATGGCATCTTTGAGGCCCGCGATGTCATCGGCTCCTTGGACTATGTCCGCTCCCGCGAGGACCTGAAGGGCATGGACATCGCAATGTTCAGCCATTGCATGGGCGCCACCCCGACCTTCTTTGCCATCGAGAAGTACCCGGAGTACTTCCAGGACGTGCGTTGCCTGGTGGCACCGCAGCCGGTGTCGTTGCGGGCGACGATGGATGCCTCGCTCAAGCTCCTGGGAATCCATGATCGCCTCGAGGAGATCGAACAGCGGATCTTCATCATCACCGGGTTCAAGCTCGACCAGATGACCCCGCTGGAGGCGGTCAAGAGCAACCATGTGCTGACGTTCCTGTACCAGGTGCATGACGATCTGCTCACCACGCCCTTGGACGTGCAGGCGATCTTCGATGGCATCGCTACGGATGAGAAGCAGCTGCACTGGATCCGCAACACCACCCTCCGCTGGGATGGCTATCTCTACTTCCAGCGTGATCCTTCGTTGATGCTGGCACGGTCCAAGAAGTACCTCGGTTAGCTGATATCGCTGGAAAGGCAAGGTACCCTTGGTCGATCAGCTGAAGAGTGCCTTACCCAATCAATTCACCGGCGACGGCGCCTGGTGCCTTGTACGTGGCAGGCCAGGGGATGCCTGTGATTGAAATGCCGATACGCAGGTACTGCGGAACGCTATTCATTGCGCACCCACTTCTGCACTGGCCGCGGTGAACATGCAGGTCTTCTCTCAGGACAGCGGCAGCCGCTGTGCGACTGCCGCTAATGCATTCCTCCCACGGCGTCTAGCTACTTCGGCATCAACACGGTGTCGATCACATGGATCACGCCATTGGACTGTCCGACGTCGGCAATACTGATGCCGGCCTTGCCACCCTTGGCGTCGATGACCCATAGCTTGCCGTCGTGCAGAGCAACGGTGAGGGGCTCACCTTCAACGGTCTTCAGCATGGCCTTGCCGCCATGCTTCCTGGCGTCGGCCATCAGCTGTGCGGAGCTATAGTTGCCGGGCACAACATGGTAGGTCAGGATTTTGGTCAGTTGTGCCTTGTTTTCGGGCTTCACCAGCGTATCGACCGTACCTGCAGGTAGCTTGTTGAAGGCTGCATTGGTGGGAGCGAAAACGGTGAAGGGACCAGCTCCATTGAGAGTATCGACCAGACCGGCGGCGTTGACCGCAGCGACCAGGGTCGTGTGGTCCTTCGAGTTGATGGCGTTCTGGACAATGGTCTTGGTTGGATACATCTCCGCTCCGCCGACCATCACGGTGTTGGCGGCGAAGCTCGTTGAAGTAGCTGAGACGAGTACGGCGAAGCTTACTGTGGCGGCTATCCGCTGAAGAGCTTTCACGGCGCGTTCCTCTATAGGATGCTCGCAAGGCGCGGGCATCCTACATACGCGCTGACGCGGCAGCTGGATGCAGCCAGATGGGTCAGGACTGTTTTTCGCCCGAACGGGATGGTCTGCAAGCGCCGGATGGACGCCCGTTCCTGCCGGTGCGCGACCAGGCGCGAGCCGCGTGTCGTTCAGCGTCGCGGATGTCGGCAGCATCGGCGTTACGTGGATGGAGGGTTCAAGCGCAGGCTATTCGCCATTGCGCCGATTGAGCTCTTCAAGCCGTGCCCGGCTGACTGACTGGTGATTGCCGCAGGTTGGGCAACGCAGGGCTGCCGCCCCGTCGAGATCGATCAACCCGTGATTGGGAATTGCCCTGAACTGCCAGGAACATTTGATGCAGGAGCAATCGATTCGAGTGACCTGCAGGAGTGTGCCGTCCGGGCGCGTCACTCCCTCGACGCTGGTTACGTAGAACTGTCCGATGTCACGCATGGAGATGAACGGAAATCCTTACCTTGGGGGCGCTCATCATGCTGCCTTGCGGGGCGCGCGGGATGCGGGCGCTTGATAGGAATCTGAAGAGTTAATAATTCATCCGCCGGTAGAGACTTGCCTCCGCAGGTGCATTGTGAAGCGCCGGCCGCCAGTGAGGGTAGCCTGCAGCACCAGATCCGATCACGACGATGCCCTTTCGGGGCGTCAGCAGCGATGGGTGTGAACACCATCAACCGTCCGGTTGCACTGAATGGGGAAAGCTCATGCGTGTAGCAGTTGTCTTTCTCGTTGCGCTCATTGCTGGGCGCAGATGGAGAATGCCGCATGCTGGGTTCATGAATCAGTGAGTGGTGCGTTGCCGGATCGTGAGGCAGATGACGCAATGCTTCCAGCTCGGGCCCGATGACCCCGCGCACATGGGAGGGCCTTGCAGAAGAGTGGCATGATGCGGCTTCCGCCGATCCGTTCGACCAGGAGCCCGCATGAAGCGCAGTGCCTGTACGTTCGCCGTCCTGACCACGCTCGTGGCATTGCCCGCCGCTGCCGAGCCTTCCGAATCACCCCAACGCCCGTCTGTTGAAGCCCTGCAGCGCCTGATCGTCGACAAGACGCCGCAGACGCGCGTGGAAACCCCCGACCATGAGCGCATCACCGCCCGCCGCATCGATATCGTCGATGACACGGGTGTTATCCGCATGACGCTGTCCGGCAAGACGCCGGCGCCGATCATCGATGGACTCCAGTACAAACGCGCCTTCAACGTGGCCGGCATGGTGCTGTACGACGACAAGGGCAGCGAGCGCGGAGGCTTTGGTACCGCCGATGTCGACGGTGGAATGGCGGTGCTCGCGCTGGATCATCCGGCGATGGACGCGATCGGCTGGCGGGTATCGCCGGACGGCGCGGTGAGCTTCTCGATCAACCAGGCGCCGAAGCTGATCCGCGAACCTGCATTGGGCAACAAGCTGGTTCCCGGCGTGCAGGCACCGACGCGCATCGGCCTGGTGGTTGGTTCTGATGGCATGCCGGCCATTGCCTTGAACGACAAGGCCGACCGCACGCGGCTGCGGCTGACCATTACAGCGGAAGGCTATGGCGCAATCGAGTTCCTTGATGCGCAGGGCAGGGTGATCCACACACTGGCGCCGGAAGCGGAGCTTCGTCGCTAGCGCATACCTGTCGGCGGCCGCCGCCTATCCGCGCCGACCACGCCCATCAATGCTGTATCGCCCGGCCCCGGTGCAGGCCAGCAGCAGGAAGCCACCGGCCAGCCCCAGGTTCTTCAGGAACATGATCTGCTGGGTCTGATCGGCGATGTTGTGGTGGAAGATGAAAGCGGTGACCAGGCTGAAGCCCACCAGCACGATGGCGACCAGCCGGGTCTGGAAGCCAAGCAGGATGCACAGCCCGCTGCCGATCTCGAAGGCGATGGTGGGCCACAGCAGGATGCCGGGCACGCCCATGGCTTCCATGTAGCCCTGGGTGCCGCTGAGGTCGCCGAGTTTGCCCAGGCCTGAGACCAGGAACAATGCCATCAGCAGGATGCGCGCGAGCAGGTAGGCAAGCGAATGCGATGAGTGGCTCATGGGATGTCCTCAGGGGCTGGCGATGCCGATCGGAGCCCAAAGGCGGTGAAGCTTGTGTATAGAGCCTGGCGGGGTGTCTTGACAGATTGCCATGCCGCAGTAGACCTTTCCCGCCATGACGATCGATATTGAATCGCTCAGCCTTCGGGAACTGGGTGCCTTGGTGGTTGCCGCTGAACAGCGCAGACAACTGATTTCCAGCCGCCGCCCGGCCAGTGCGGTACGGCGAATGTTGAAGACCGCAGCAGCCGAAGCCGGCTATACGCTGGAAGAACTCTTCGGCGAAGAAGCCGTCGAGGAGGCCGCACCCAGCCGGAAGCCCGCTCGGCGCAGAACCGGGAAGGTGGCGGCCAAATACCGCGACCCCGAGTACAAGCGGTTGACCTGGTCCGGCCGCGGTCGCATGCCGCGATGGCTGGCCTCCAAGGTCCAGAAGGGCCACAAGGTGACCGACTTCCTGATCCCGGGCCTGGCCCGGCCGACGGCGCGCAAGAGCAGCCCGATCGGCAAGCGCACGGTCTTCAAGAAGGATTGATCCTGCCGCGCTGCTACCCTGCCCGGGTCTTTGAACGAAGGAGCACGGGATGGCACACGATGGCAGCATGGCGATCACGCCCAGATTGCTTTACATCGCGGCCGGCGCTGCGGTGCTGGTGAGCTTGTTGGCCTGGACGGTCGAGTGGAGCGGGGCGGCCTATGTCTGCCCCTACTGCCGCGTGCAGCGCACGGTCATCGGCGTGCTGGGCGTGCTGACGCTGTTCGCGCGACCGGGCGCGCTCATCGTGCCCTGGTTGTCGTACGCCGCGGGCGGCTTCGCGTTCGTGGTGGCGGCAATGCAGCACTTCAACGGCTGGAAGCGCATTTCCGCCGGAGACTTCAGCCTCAACGCACAGTGGTACGTCGATCCGTGGCTGTTGTCGGGCTGCGCGATGCTGATCCTGGTGGCGCAGCTGATGCTGGTGCAGGCCACCTGTGGGCGCAGGTTGCGCTGAATGTTTCCACGCATGGCGTGGAACTACCCGTTCTGGAACACCGCCAACTGCGCAGCGAACGCGCGTTGGTAGGCGGGCCGCTGCGTCGCCCTGGCCACGTAGGCGACCAACTGCGTGTACTCGTCGAGGATGCCGCTGCTCTTCAGGCGCAGCAGCACCGAGGCCATCATCAGGTCGCCCACGCTGAAATCGCGGTCCAGCCACGATGCCGTGCCCAACCACGCGGACAGCTGTGAAAGGCGCATCCGGACACGTTCATCCAGCGTCACCAGCCGCTGCGTGTACCAAGGCTGCTCGCGCTCCAGGACCCAGGCCATGGAGCGTTCGACGATGGGCGGCTCCACCGTATTCAGTGCGGCGAATACCCACATGATGGCGCGCATGCGTGCATCTGGATCGGTCGGCAACACGCCGGGATGCTGCTCGGCCAAGTGCAGCACGATGGCGCCGGATTCGAACAGCACCCGGTCTCCTTCCTGCCAGGTGGGAATCTGTCCGAACGGGTTCCGTGCCAGATGCGCGGGTTGCTTCATGTCGGCGAAGGTAAGCAGCTGTACGTCATAGGGCACGCCAAGCTCCTCCAGGACCCAACGCACGCGCATGTCACGGGCCAGGCCCTGGCCGCGGTCGGGGGAGGTGGCGAAGGCGGTGAGGATCGGGGACATCGTGGGCGCTCCTGCAGGCCGGAGGGTCTGCCTTTCCTGTTCCGACGAACGATGGGGCGGAAAATCGACAGCGTTCGAGGCGGGTCTTCACCCCGCCCGATGCAGCTTGCGGTACTGGTCCGGTGTGCACTGCGCGTGCCGCTTGAACATCTCGGCGAACGCACTGACCCCCGAATAGCCCAACGCTTCGGCGATCCGGCTGATCGGCCTGCGCGTGCACAGCGCCTCGGTGGCGCGCACGAACTTCACCCGCCCACGCCAGTCACCCAGCGACATGCCCAGTTCACTGCGTGCCATGCGTTCGAGCTTGCGCACGCTCATGTGGTGTCGCTGCGCGATATCGGCAACCGATTCAGCTGCGGACAGGTGCTTCTCCATATATGTCATCACCTGCTTCAGTGCGTCGCTGCTGGCGATCGGCAGGAAACTGGGCAGCACCGCAGCGTTGATGATCTGGTCGATCACCACGGCAGCCATGCGCCGGTGTGGCGGTGTCTGCGGGTCGGTCACGCTCTGTCGTGCCAGTTCATGCAGCAGCTCGCGCAGCAGCGGGCTGACCTCCAACGCACTGCAACGCGCGGGCAACCGGCGCGACAGCGCTGCAGAAAGATACGCCGAGCGATAGGCCAATGACGATCGGTTGCGCGAGTAGTGCGCCATCCCCGGTGGAATCCAGATGGCGTAGTGGGGGGGAGACACCATCCACTCGCCGTCGATCTTCATCTCCATCACACCCTGCGCCACGAAGTTGAACTGTCCCCACGGATGGCTGTGCGTGCCCCAGTCGGTAGGCTCCATTGAACCCTGCCGGAAATAGATCGGTCCGGGCAGTTGGCAGAAGGTGGGGATCGGCTCCATCGGTTGCCGCAACGCGGGGTCGGTGTGGCGCATTTTCGGGATGTCCTCGATATGCGCCAAGCGTACGCTGGCCGTCCCGTCACGTACACCTGCCGTCTTGAACTATCTCTTTCCGATCCTCGCCTGCCTGCTGTGGGGCGCCAACACCATCGTTACCAAGCTGGCTTCCGGGGCGGTAGGGCCCATCGACATCGGCTTCTTCCGCTGGCTGGTGGCGGCCGTCATCCTGCTGCCATTCGCCTGGCCGCGACTGCGCGGCAATCTGCCGACAGTACGTGCCAATCTCGGGCGCTTCCTGGTGCTGGGCTGCCTGGGCGGAGTGATGTACCAGTGCCTTGCGTACTACGCGGCGCATTTCACCTCGGCCACCAACATGGGGGTGATCCAGGCGCTGATTCCACTGATCGCGCTGGCGCTGTCGCGCGTGTTCATGGCCCATCCGGTGCGTGGCACATCCATTCTCGGTGCGGTGATTTCCACCGTCGGCGTGGTGGCGGTGGTCTCGCAGGGGGACCTGGCGCGGCTGGCCGCGCAGGGCCTGAACCGGGGGGACGCGATCATGCTGATCGGTGCATTGGCCTTCGCCGCCTACAACGTGCTGATGCAGCACTGGAAGATTCCGCTGTCGGTGCTGGAGTCGCTGTTTCTGCAGGCCACGGCGGCGGCGCTGATCCTGCTGCCGCTGCAGTTGCTGGTGGGTACCGGGGTGAGCAATCTGACTGCTGTCGGCTGCATTGGTTTTGCGGCGGTGTGCGCGTCGATCCTGGCGCCGCTGACCTGGATGACCGGGCTGTCGCGGTTGGGCGCGGCGCGCGTCTCCGGCTTCTTCAACCTGGTGCCGATCGTCACCGCCGCGCTGGCAGTACTGCTGCTGGGCGAATCGCTCAGTAGCTGGGTGTTGGGCGGTGGCCTGCTGGCGGTAGCCGGCGTGGTGTTCGCCGAGTACGCAGCCAGGCGCGCGGCTGTGCAGGCCTAGCGCCGCGATCACACAACGTGCACCGCTCCGCTCAGTGCCTGTTCCACCCGATGCTCCAGAGCATCCACGTCATGGCCGCGCTTTCCCTGCAGGCTGAGATACAGCGAAAGCGGGTCCACCACATTGCCGGTGCTGGTGAATGCGGGGGGGTAGGCCCAGATCTGCAGCCGGGCATTGCGCGCGCGCTCCGGTGCAGGCGTGGGAAGCGCACCCAGCAATCGCCACGCGTCGACGTGCAGAGCATGGGTACTGCCAGCCCGGTCTGGTGGGTTGGGGTCGAGCGCGTCGATACCAGCCATCGGTGCCGGGTGACCGGCGTTGCGCAGCACCTCGACGGTCGATTCCCAGCAGACATCCACTTCTTTCAATATGGGAGAGCGCAGGAACGGCTGCGCGCTCGCCCAGACCTCATCGCGGTTGCCGGCCAGCTTCAGGAAGCGCTCGCGGCCACCTGTGGAACGTTCGACCAGGCCGCGTTCGACCAGTTCGGCAGACAGGCGCGATGCCGTCATGGAGGTATAGCCGGCGGCCGCACTGATCTCGCGCGGTGACCACCACCGCGGCTGCCCCGACAGCAATACGTGGATCAGCACGGCCTGCGCCGAGGGCAGCAGCGAGATGGCCTTTTTCTCGTGATCGGGTGCATCGCGGAACTCGATGGCCAGGCTGGGCGCGAACAGCTGGGCATGCGGAACCACGAAGTCGATGTGGGCCTCTACCAGGAACCGCCGCTGGGTGGGGGTGAGGTAGGGGGAGACATACAGGACCAGTGCATTTGCCGCAGCGCGCAGGCAGCGAACGTCCTGGATGACCCGACTGCTGGACTCGCTGGGTTCGCGGGCCACGGCAAGCATCGCGGGGGTTTCCCCATACAACATCAGCTCGGCAAGGTGGTAACGCGAGGACATCGCGCGTGGAATGGCGTGCGATGAAGCAAGCGGGTGCACCGTCGAAGCGAGCCCGGGGAGAATCCTGCGCAGGTACCGCTGCGCGTCAGTGACCAGGTCGGTCAGGCCAGTGCGAACTGCCGTCGTCATCTCGTACTTCCCTTGCGGCGGCACGTCCGGAGGATCGGGACCGGGCCACACCGTCGCGTTCAGTGGTGAACCTGGAGACGGGCGTGCAGTGTCGGGGCGCGTGGCGATCCATGCGGTCCTGCTCCTATGCCGTCATGACATCAGTGTTGCGGGGAATCTTGGAGATTCCGTGGAAGAACGATGGAGATCGGGTGGAGGTTGTGTGCATCGTGGCCGGCGGACTCCCCATCCGCCGGCCACGAGCACGAACCTGTCGATCAGAAGCGCTGGGAGTACTTCACGTACACGGTGCGGCCGATGTCGAAGCCGCCGTAGTAGGGGAAGGAACTGGACGGCTTGGAGAACATGATCGGGCCCTGGTGGTTGAATACGTTGTTCGAGCCCAACGCCACGGTGCCGTCCCACGGCAGCTTGTAGCTGACCTGGATGTCGTGGAACGCATTCGAGCCCACCTTGCGCAGCGCATCCGGCTCGCCATAGGCGTAGCGGTCGGGCAGGGTGCACGGACGGTTCGGCACGCAGCTTTCAACCATGCCGGAGTAGTAGCGCACGGTGTACTGGGTGCTGAAGTTGCCGAGCTGCCAGTTCACGCCCAGATTCGAACGCAGTCTGGAGATGCCCGGCTGGCCGATCCGGCCCATCATGATCGTGTCACCGGCAGAATTCTGGTTCTGCTCGTCGTACTTGGAAACGTAGCTGTTCTGCAGGTCGATGGTGATGCGGCCGAAGGAGAATTCGGGCAGGCGATAGCGGATGCCCAGATCCCAGCCTTCGGTCTCCATCGAGCCCAGGTTGGCCAGGCCATAGAACATGCTGGTGATGTGGCCATCAGCGGCGCGCTTGACGCTTCCACAGCGCGAGGCATTACCCAGCACGTAGCAGTCACGCAGGATGCGGTCCACGCTGTCCTCGATGATCATGTTGGTGATCTTGTAGCTGTACCAGTCGAGGTTGATGTCCAGGCCATCGACCCAGCGCGGGCTCCAGACCACGCCCACCGTCTTGCTCTTGGACTCTTCCGGGCGCAGCTTCGAGTTGGAGCCGGTGGTGAACTCGTCGGGGGTGGCACAGGGATAGCTGGCGCAGGGCTTCAGGCTCTGGTTCAGCTGCTGGTAGCCCAGCGGCACGCCCGCGGCGTTGCAGGCGGCGTTGCCGTTGACACTGTTGGTGGCGCCGGTGCCGCAGGGATCGACATACGTCTCGAAGCTGGTGCCAAGGCCGCCGTACAGGTCGGAGATGCTCGGCGCGCGGAAGCCTTCAGCAAAGGTGCCGCGGATCATCAGCTCTTCGATCGGGCGCCAGGCAAAGCTGGCCTTCGAGTTGGTGGTGCTGCCGAAGTTGCTGTAGTCGGAATAGCGGGTGGCCAGGTTCACGGTCAATTCCTTGGCAAACGGCAGGTCACGCAGCACCGGCACGTTCACTTCGGCGTAGAACTCGTTGAGGCTGTAATCACCAGCCGTAGTGGAGGCACCCAGCGCCGTGCTCTGCCGCGACTGGGCAAAGGCATCGGGCACGAAGCGGCCTTCTTCCTTGCGGTACTGGTAGCCCAGAGCGACAGACAGGTCGCCGGCCGGCAGCTCGATCACCGGTCCGGAGATGTTGGCGAAGTAGCTGCGGGTCTTGGTGACGCCGGTGTCGTTGAAGGTCGGGAACAAGAAGCGCTGCAGCTCGGGATCGGAGAGAGAGCCAGCCCCCGCGACCCCGAACGGCAGCAAAGGATTCCAAGCCAGGCAGCCCGAGACCGGCGATGCCGCCGTGCCGCAGCGGGCCACACCATTGGCGTCGAGGTAGGAGGGCCCCAACGCCTGCCGGGAAGCGATCAGGCTCATGTCACCACGGCCTGTTTTTGTAATCTCGTTGCGGTTGAACAGTGCGCCGACCTCCCAGTCGTACGCCTTGCTTCCCATCTCGAAGTAGCCGGACAGGCTCGGCGCGAAGCGCAGCGACTTCAGCTTGCTCTCGGTGGTGCGTGGCACTTCCCACAGGCGGCGATTGAACGCGATGCTGTGGTCGACGGGATTGAATACGCTGGCCGCATCCAGCGGCGTGCCGAACTTGGTGGACTGGTACGGGTAACCTGCAATCTGCTGGTCGGTGGTGCGCTCGTTGTAGCCGATGTCGGCAGCGAACTTGATCTGGTCGGTCAGTGCGTAGTCGGTGCTGAGGAACAGCGAGCGACGTTCGATGCCGGTCTGCAGGTGCATCTGCTCGTTGCCGTTGGCAAACTCGGCCGGCGTGATCGGGTGGTAGTCGTTCGGGTTCTTCGGGTCACCGCCACGATTGAGTGTCTTGAACACCGCATCACCGGTGTTGCACTTGTACAGGGCCGGGTCGCACCACGAACCGTTCTGGCTGATGTTGCTCCAGTCCGCACCGGGGTAGTTGGGGCCGGCTCCACCGTATCGGGAAAACTCACGGTCGCGGGCAAACACCGGGTCCGATTTCTGGTACTCCAGTGCGAGCGTGTAACCGCCGCGTTCACCACGGGCTCCGGTGACCAGCGAGAAGGTGCTGTCCTTGCCGTCGCCCTGGCTGAACTGTCCATGCTGCATGGACACTTCCAGGCCTTCGTAGTTCTTGCGGGTGATGATGTTGACCACACCGGCGATCGCATCCGAGCCGTACAGCGCGGATGCGCCGTCCTTCAGTACGTCGATGCGTTCCACCGCGCTCATCGGGATCTGGCTGAGATCCTGGTAACCGCCGGTGGTCGCGCCCAGGCGCTTGCCGTTGACCAGCACCAGCGAGCGCGTGGCGCCCAGGTTGCGGATGTTCACGTAATAGCCGCCGACGTTCTCGCCGGACGCCAGGGCGCGCGCACGCGAAATGGTGGGGGCGCCAGTGGAGGTCAGGTTCTGCAGCAGGTCGGCAATGGTGGTGAAGCCCTGCTGATCGATCATCGCGCGAGTGATGGCGATGATGGGCTGCTGCGTCTCGATGTCGACGCTGCGGATGGCCGATCCGGTGACCTGGATGCGATCGAGGTTCTTCGGTGTTTTTTCGCTGCCCTCCTGGGCGTGCGCGACCGGAGACCAGGTGGCAGCCAGGGCGGTGCCCACCGCCAGTGAAAGCAGGGTGTACTTGTAATGCATTTGGCTCTCTCCAAATCCAGTTGAATGGGTTTCGTGCATTGCTGCGTGGAAACCGATCTGAAACTCCGCTGTGCGGAATCGGAAGGAACCTAACACTCCGTTTACATTCTGATTACGTTATGGACGCGTTATCGTCGCGCGTTGCACGCAGCATTCATGCACGGGCCATGCACGAAATCTCCACGCGCGCGAATGCTGCTGTGCATCAGCCTGCCTGTGCACCTTTGCCGATGGAAGGAGACGCGTAGTGAATACCCCGGGAAAACCCAAGCCCAGCTGGCGGCAGTGGCATGTGTTGCTGCTTGTACTGGCCATCGTGCTGCTGGTCACGTTGATCATCACCATCGCACCCTGGTGAATCGACGCCGGTTCGCTCATTCCCTGTGAATGGGGATGAACCTGCGCATGAAGAAGTCAGCGCGCGTTGAACGTGGTGATCTGTACATCAATCCGTACTCACCCGCCTGCCACGGAGCACCCGCCACAGTGGAGTCGAAGGCAACGCAATCGCGCTGCTATTCCCCACAGATTTTCGAGCACACAGGAGCGACTACATGAGCACCCAGTCCACCATTGAACATCGCCTCAACGACCTGATCGAAATCGCCCGCGACGGCAAGTCGTTCTACGAGGAAGCGGCGACCAAGGTCAAGGATGCCGAGCTGTCCGCCTTGTTCACCCGCATCGCCGGCGTCAAGGGTCGTATCGTCTCGGCCTTGAGCAGCTCGGTTGCTGCCAGCGGCGGCAAGCCGGCCGAGCACGGCACCATGGTCGGTTCAATGCAACAGTTCTACGGAAAGGTGCGCGCAGCCTTCGGCGACACCAACTATGGCTACGTGGCCGAGCTTGAAGAATCCGAAGATCGCCTGCTTGGCGCGTTCAAGGACGTTCTGAAGGACAACGAGCTGCCGCCGGCCGTGCGCCAGGAAGTCACCCAGCTCCTTCCGGAAGTGCAGGAATGCCATAACGTCATGCGTGCCCGCAAGCACGCGATGAAGGCGGCCTGACGATCACTGGCGGCCTTCTCCCCGGGGCCGTCACGGCCGGGGCGGCACCGCCGCCCCGGCCATCTTTGTAGCAGCCGCATCAATCCGGGGCTTCAGGTGCGATGTCCGTCAGATGCAGCACACGGCCCATCAGCTCGCTGAAGATGGGGGCCGCGACGGCGCCGCCGCCATAGCCGCCCATCCGGGCATCAGGGTCATCCACCACCACGGCAACTGCATAGCGAGGATGGTCCGCAGGAACGACGCCAGCGAACAGCGATATATAGCGGCGTGCATAGCCGCCCGCACTGGCCTTGCGTGCGGTGCCGGTTTTTCCGGCAATCGGGTAGCCGATGATGCGAGCACGGGTCGCAGTGCCGCCCGGACCCGAAGTGGTTGCCAGCATCGACAACACCTGTTCGGCGACATGTGCAGGCATCGCGCGCGTGCTGGGCGGCAAATGCCCAAGCTCGAACGTGGGGTGCACACGCATGCCGTGGTTGGCCAGTGTTGCGTAGGCGTTGGCCAACTGCAGCGTGGTCATCGACAGGCCGTAACCATAGGCCATGGTCTGTTTGCTGGTGCCGTTCCAGGCACTCGTATCGGCCAGCGTGCCGCTGCGCTCGCCGGGAAAGCCGCTACCGGTCGGATGTCCGGCCCCCACTGCGGCGAACATGTCGCGAAGCTGATCGTTGCTGAGCCGACGCGAGATCAACGAGATGCCGACGTTTGAACTTTTCTTCAGTACCTGGGTGGTGTCCAGTACGCCCAGGTCACGGTAGTCGCGCGTGGTGAAGCGCCCATTGCGGATCCAGCCGGGGTGGGTGTCGAATGTGCTGGTTGTGGTGATCGCTCCGGCATCGAGCGCGGCAGCCACCGTAAACGGCTTCACCGTGCTGCCGGGCTCGAATACATCGGTGACGGCGCGGTTGCGGCGGGCTTCGATACGCCCAGTGCCAGGGGCGTTGCTGTTGTACGTGGGCCAGTTGGCCATCGCCAGGACCTGGCCGCTCCCGACCTCCAGTACAACCACGCTGGCAGCTGCAGCGCCGTGGCGTTGTACCGCCGGCCCGAGGCCAGCATGGAGTACGTATTGCATACGACTATCGAGCGACAACACGATGTCCTCGCCAGCGCGCGCGGGAAGACCGCGGTCGTGCAGCTCCACCGGGCGGCCCTTGCGATCGATGATGACGTCGCGGTAGCCGGCCTGGCCCGCCAATCGCGTCTCGAACATCCGTTCCAGCCCTTCCACACCCCTGCCTTCGATATCTGTAATGCCGATGACCTGCGCGAACAGGTCCGACTGCGGGTAGAAGCGCTTGAACTCTCTTTGCAGATGCACTCCGGTGGGAGTCCGGGCCAGCAACGCTTCGAATCTAGCGGGATCTCCACGGCGGAAGCCAGGCAGGTAAACGAAGCGGCGCAGCCGGTTGCGCGCGAGCAGGCCAGCCAGCGCATCGGCATCCGCATTCAGTGCCGTTGCCAGTGCCTCGACCGAACCGGACGCATCGAGGAATTCCTTGGGGTCGATCCACAGCGAAGCCACCGGAGCAGAGCCGGCAATGACGATGCCATGGCGGTCGTAGAGCGTCCCGCGATGGGCACGCAGGGGATGGTGCCGAAGCATCCGCGCTTCGGCCTGTCGCAGGTAGAAACGATGGTGGATGATCTGTACATCGGCCGCGCGTGCCAGCAGCAGGCCGCCCATCGCGAGCAGTGCTGCACAGGTCAGGCGGTAGCGGCGGCGGAAGTCATGGCCGCGCGCGGTACGTGGGGAATGGCGCCTGTTGCCTGCAGCACTGGACATCGGTTGCGTCGCTACAGTGGCTGATCGGCGATGTACACCAGCAGCGCGGAGGCGCTGTCGATGACGTTGGCGTGGCTGCGACCATCGGCGATGGCCATGCAGGTGATCTCGGCATCGCGCAGCGCTGCCAGCCGGTTCTGAAGGGTGGGATAGGGCTCGGCTGCGCGGTAGGTAGCGGTGTAGCCGGCATCCAGCATCGGCTGGATCTGCACGGGGTAACTGTCATGCAGCTCGCGCAGCGCGTGGTCCAGCCGCGCGACATCGCAGGACGCGACGGCGTTGAATGCGTACTCCCAGGCCACGGCATTGGCCATCCCCATGTCGATCTGCTGGAGCAGGGCATCGCGTGGCGGTGCGCTGGCAGGGCTGGCAGCCGCTGCCAGCGCGTCGGCGGCCGGCAGTGCGAGAAGAAGCAGGATCAGCGGAAGGTTCAGTCGCATGCGTGTGGCTCCCGGCGTGAGGCGTTGGCGAGTGCTGTGGGCGGCCGTTGTGGACGGCCCAGCAGTGCCACCGACAGGCTGGCCAGTGCTGCGGCGACAGCGGAGGTCCACAGGGCGCTGGCGAAGCCATGGCTGTAGATCGCCTGTGCGAATGCCGCAGCGTGGGGATCAGCGAATGTCCCAGTGGCGATCGCATCGGCCATCGGCCGTACATCGCCGGGTGGAACCGCAGCCGACAACGTCGTACGGATGCCCAGGCTCAGGGCGCTGGAGAGGAGGGTGAACCCCAGCAGGATGCCGACGAATCGCGTGGTGGCGCTGATACCGGAAGCCATGCCGGCGCGGCCGCGCGGGGCCGCACCGATGATGGCCTTGGAGGTTTCGCCATTGAGGATGCCGCCACCTGCACCGATCACGATCATTCCGACGAACGCCAGCCATGGCTGCTGCTGCCACGCGGCGAGGCCGGCCACGGCGTTACCGGCGGCGGTGATCGACAGGCCGATGGCCAGCACCGCCGGGCTCGTTACGTGGTGGCCCAGCCGCCTGCCGACCGCGGGGAACAACAGCATCGCCGCAGCGAAGGGCAGCATGCCGACACCAGCGACCAACGCGCCCAGTCCCATGCCATTCTGCAGGTACTGCGGCAACATCGACGCCATCACCTGTGCGCTGATCGAGTAGCCGATCATGGCGATGAGTGCCCCGACAAAGCGCGGGCCGGCCAGCAGCCCGAGGTCCACCATGGGATGCGGCTGCGCCCGCTCAACGATC
Organism: Stenotrophomonas sp. ATs4; assembly: GCF_051861585.1. Classification (NCBI taxonomy): domain Bacteria; kingdom Pseudomonadati; phylum Pseudomonadota; class Gammaproteobacteria; order Lysobacterales; family Lysobacteraceae; genus Stenotrophomonas; species Stenotrophomonas sp. ATs4. The sequence continues at coordinate 32,154 of NZ_JBLYPK010000011.1, forward strand.
ACGAAGGCGATCCCCATGGCGACGGCCAGGGCCAGCCCGGTCAACGCCGGTGCAGCGCTCCAGCCCTGCGCCAGGCCTTCCACAAGGAACAGCACGATGCCGAAGATCGCCAGGCTGAAGGTGACGATGCCAGGTGGATCAAGCGGACGGAGCACGCTGTCGGATGATTCCGGTATCCAGCGCAACGCGCCGTAGCCGAGCAGGGCGAGGAACGGCAGGATCGCGATGAACACCGCGCGCCAGCCCCACAATGTGGAAAGCACGCCACCCATCAACGGCGAGAGCACCATCATCATGCCCATTGCCGTGCCCCAGAATGCCCACGCGTTGTCCTTGGCGGCTCCCTCGTGGAAGGTGTGGCCGATGATCGACAGCGATGGTGCCAGCAGGAACGCGGCACCGATGCCCTGCAGCGCCCGCGCAAGGTAGAGCGATGAGGCGGTGGGCGCCAATGCGCACAGCAGTGAGGTAAATGCGAACGCGGCGATGCCGATCAGCAGCACGCGGCGGCGGCCGCAACGGTCGGCGATGGCACCGGCCGGCAGCAGCAGCGAAACGAAGGACAGGATGTAGGCGCTGATCACCCACTCGATATCCGCGAAGCCGGCATGCAGGTCACGCGCGATGCCGGGTAGTGCCACCGCCACGGCGTTGGTCTCCAGCACGGTCATCGTGCAGCCCAGGGAGGCCACCAGCAGGATCCGGTCGGGCAGTCTGCGTGGTACGGGGGAAAGGGTGGGGGAGGACGGCACCAGTCGCTCGCGGGAAGGAGTGGACGGGCATTCCAGCAGTGATCGGTGTTTATTTCATTCTCGGTGTTTTCCCGGTACGTTAGGTTTCACCTAACAATGCGCCGACCATGGAACGCCGCCACCTGGAATACTTCGTCACCTTGGCCGAGGAGCTGCACTTCGGCCGTGCGGCGCTGCGTCTGGGGATCGCCACGCCCACCTTGAGCGTGCAGATCCAGGACATTGAGCGCAGGCTTGGCACCCGACTGTTCGAGCGCGGACGGCGTGAGGCGGCGCTGACCTCGGCCGGCGAGGTGTTCCTGGCCGAGGCGCGCGACGTGCTGCGCCGGTTTGAGCAGGCCGAAACCGTGGGCCGGCGGGCCGGCCGCGGCGAGATCGGCAAGATCGAGATCGGCTATGTGGGCTCGGCCTTGTATGCCGGCGCGTTGCAGGACCAGCTGAGTCGGTTCCGCGGCCGCTATCCCGGCGTTGACCTGCAGGTAAGTGAATGGCCGATGGGTGTGCTGCCGGAGCTGCTGCAGCAAGGCCGGGTGGACGTGGTGTTCTGCCGGCCGCCGATGGAGGTGCCCGACAGCGTCGGCGAACACACTCTGGTTGAGGATCAGTTCTGCGTGGCTCTTCCGGAAGCGCACCCGCTGGCGATGGCGCGGAGTCCGGTGCAACCGGCAGCGCTGGCAAGAGAAGGGTTCGTGATGCCGGAACAGCCGGCAGGCGCGATGGAGGTGGCACGCCGTGGTGGCTTCATCCCGCGCATCCGTTCGCAGCCCGGCCATCTGGCAGCGGTGCTGGCCGAAGTGTCCGTGGGCGTCGGTTCGGTGGCGATCGTGCCATCGGTGCTGCAACGCACGCTGGTGTTGCCTGGCATGGTCTATCTGCCGCTGGCCGGCCCGACCATCGTCTCGACCATTGCTGTTCAGTACCGCCAGGCCGAAACCTCGCCGGTGGTGCGGCGTCTGATCGAGCAGGTGAAGCAGACACGGTGCCGGCGCATCGACATGCTGCCGCTGGACTGACCGCTGCTGCCGTCTGCCGGCGGTTGCTACACTTGCGCCACCTGTACAGGCATTCGATGGGCACCATGAACAACGGGAACGGTCCGCAGACAGTCCGCTGAGCCGCAACAACGATGCAGACGTTGTTGCGGTGATCATCCCTGCGATGCGCGCGAAGTGGATGGATCACCGCCGGATTCACTCTGGGCGGAGACTCCCCATGTTCAATCGACAGGCCCCGCGTTGGGCCCATTCCGTGTCGTCGGCGATCGCGCTGATGGCACCGTTCGATCTCCTGGCCTCGCTGGCCATGGACATCTACCTTCCCGTGGTCCCTGCAATGCCAGAGGCACTGGGTACATCGCCCGCGCTGGTGCAGCTGACGCTCAGTGCCTACCTGCTGGTGCTCGGCATGGGCCAGTTGGTGTTCGGTCCACTGTCCGATCGAGTAGGACGCCGGCCGGTGCTGCTGCTGGGGGCGTTGTTGTTCAGCGCCGCATCGTTGGCGCTGGCGGCGGCCAGCAGCGGTACAGCGTTCCTTGCCTGGCGTACCGTGCAGGCGATCGGTGCATCGGCGGCGCTGGTGGCGACCTTCGCCACAGTGCGTGATGTGTATGCCGATACGCCGGAGGGTGCATCGCTGTATGGGTTGTTTGCTTCGATGCTGGCCTTCGTGCCCGCGCTTGGTCCGATCCTCGGCGCGCTGGTGGCAGGCGCATTCGGCTGGCGCGCCATCTTCGCACTGCTGGGCGTGCTCGGCCTGATCGCCGGACTGCGCGCGCAACGCCATTGGCAGGAAACCCGCCCACCGCGCGGCAACGCCCGGCGCGGGATACTGCGGCGCATCCTCCGCAGTGGCAGCTTCTGGGTGTACACGCTGGGCTTCAGTGCGGGCATGGGCACCTTCTTCGTGTTCTTCTCGATCGCACCCCGCATCCTGGTCGGACGCATGCACTATTCGCCGTTGTCCTTCAGCCTGGCGTTCGCAACGGTGGCGCTGATGATGATCCTCACCGCGCGGCTGGCGAAGAGGGCCATCGCCCGCTGGCAGGTACGCGGTACTTTCCTGCGCGGGCTGTGGACGATGATCGGTGGCGTGCTGCTGATGGCGCTGGCGACATTGTGGCCACCTTCATTCGCCAGCGTGGTGTTGCCGATGTGGGGCATCGCGGTGGGATTGGTGATGGTGGTATCGGTGGCCGCCAACGGTGCGCTACGTGATTTCGCGGATGCGTCCGGGATGGCGGTGGCGCTGTACTACGCCCTGCAGAGTGTGATCGTCGCCAGCGTAGGTACGTTGGCGACCGTGTTGCTGCCGGGGGGCACGGTGTGGCCGCTGGTGGCCTATGGGTTGCTGTTGCCACTGGCCAGCCTGCTGGGTGCTGCCTGCCTGCCGCGTGCTGCATAGCGGCTGGCAACGGACAGAAAAAAGGGGCGGCCGCAAGGCCGCCCCAATCCCTCAAGAGAACACGTTCCTAGAAGCGGACCGACCAGCGTGCATTGGCGCCGTGGTCGCGGCTCTCGCTGCCGAACTGGCCGCTGTAGCCCAGTTCCAGCTGCTGCCGCGGGGTCAGCCATGCCGACAGGCCCAGCTCGGCTACCACCGCGTTGTCGGCGATGGGGGCGCCTTCGACTGCGAAAGTGCTGCTGCTGTTGGCGAAGGCCAGGTTGGCCACCTGGCTGCGGTCGCCCGATGCGCGGCGATAGCCCACACCGCCGCGCAGGTGCAGCCAGCTGTCCTGCTGGAACGAAGCCTTCAGGCCCTTGTCGAAGCGCACACCGGCGGTAGCGATCGTGGTCCCGGTATCGTCCACCTTGCCTTGCAGGGCGGCCGCGCCACCGCGTTCGGTGATGCGCTTGAGGTCCACTTCCACGCGCGCAACCTGCAGGTACGGCTCCAGCCCGGCTTCCGGACCACCGAAGCGGTAACCCGCTTCGATGAAGGCCTGGCGGGTGCGGGCATCGTAGCGGGCGCTCAGGCTGTCGCTGAAGCCTGCGAATGCCACATCGCGCGTGCTCTTCACCTCGTGCTTGCTCCAGGCCACGCCGCCGCGCAGGCCGAAACCGCCCCAGTTGTGGCTGGCGTAGGCACCGAAGTGGGTGTTGTCGATCTTCGACTTAGCACGGCGCTCCTGCTGCTTCACGTCGGTCCGGCCGGTGCCTGCGAGCACACCCAGCTGCCAGCCGGAGAATTCGCGGTCGATGCCGATCAGCAGGCCGTTGCTGTTGGCCTCGGTGCGGGCAGTGTTGAAGTCACCGTCCAGCTTGCTGTTGCCACCGATGGCCTGCACCCATGCGCCAGTGGCATCGCCCGCGTCGGCACCGGGAGCGGCGACGCCGGCACGGCGTGACAGTGCGGCATCGCGCACGTAACGGCTGCCCTCGACCAGGGCCAGTGCCGTGGCCGGGTGCAATTCGCCGCTGAGACCGTCGAGCACGCCACCGACCTGTTGCGGGAACAGCTGGGTCAGCGGCTTGGGCAGGCCCTGGTTGATCGCCAGTCCATCGGCGCTGGTGGCGACCGCGCGCTGGTTCGGCGTGGTCGCTGCACTGGCCAGCAAGGCGCCGCGTGCGACGTCGATGCGGGCGCCGTTGGCAGCGTAGGCCAGGCTGAACTTCAGGAACGGAGAGAACGCGCTGAAGTCGGTTTTCGCGAACTGCCCGCTGACGCCGCCATCGGCGCGGATGAAGTTGAACTGCTCACCCAGGTAGTAAGTGCCCGGCTCCGGCAGGGCAACCAGAGTACCGCCGAGGGTGGCGGTGCCGGTCACGTGCAACTGATCACTGCGCCCGCCCGGAGCAAGTTCGGCGGCGTAGACACCGGTCGCGCCCTGCACGTAGTTGCCGTTGATGGTCAGCGTGCCGATTGAATTGCCGGGCGCGATGATGCCGTCGACGCGGGTGTTGCCCAGCGTGCCGATGCCCTTCAGCAGGCCGTTGGCACCGACCGTGGTGATACCGCCGGTCTGCATGCCGTTGAAGGACACCACGCCACCGTTGACGGTCAGGTTGCTGTCCTTCAGCAGGCCGCTGCTGCTGACCGTGCTCACGCCCCCGGTGGTGTTCAGCGCGGTGGAGACCAGGCTGCCGTTGAGCAGGAACTGGCCACCTTGTACTTCCACCGCCGAGGTGAGCGTGTTGGCACCATTCAATTCCAGCGTGCCGTCCTGCAGTACCGCGCCGTTGAAGGTGTTGTCGCCGCTCAGGCGCAGCCAGCCGATGCCGGACTTGGTCAGCTTGCCAGGGCCGCCGATGTCGTTGGTCCAGTCGTCCCAGGCATCGCCTTCCCACACCTTCAGGCCGCCGGCCTTCTGGTTCATCACTACGTTGGTATCCACGCGCAGCGAGCCATAGCCTTCGATGGCCTTGCGCAGGTCGACCATGCCCCAACCGTAGATCGGATCAATGCCAGCTGCACCGAGATCGCGTGCGGTGGTCAGCAGCACGTCGCGGACCTGTGCGTTGTCCAGGTAGGGGAAACGCTCCATCAACAGGCCCAGAGCGCCGGTGATGTGGGGTGCGGCCATTGAGGTGCCGGTCTTGGTGCCGTAGGTGTACTGGGTGTTCTCGCTGTCGATGATCAGCCGCACGTAGGCAGAGGTATTCTCGATGCGCCCTTGGATCTCGCCGGACACGATGGTGCTGACGATGTCGGTACCCGGGGCGGAGATGCACCAGTTGGCGGCAACGCCGCAGATGCTGGAACTGCCATCGATCACGTAGTCGGTTTCGCCCGCCGCAGCATTGGGTCGGCGCACATTGGCCACTGCCAGCCAGTAGGGCTCGAGTTCGGGCTTCCAGCGCGGCATCGCGGCGGTGATGCCTGCCACCGCACCGCTGCCGTTGCCGGCCGACCACACCTGGATCAGGGTGGAGCCGGCCGTGTCGCCGTTGCCGGCATAGATGCTGCCGTACACGCCGTAGCCGTCACCGATCGCTGCATACTGCGCATCCAGCGCGGCAGCAGTCATGTTGCGGGTAGAGATGCCCCAGCTGTGGTTGATGGCTCGCACGCCCTGCGCCTGGATCTGCGCATACATGTCCAAGGTGGCGGCGTCATCGGGATCGGTGCGGTACAGCGCGCGCGGGCGATAGAAGTTGTCCGGGTCCAGGCGCCACTCATAGTACGTATCACCAAACACACGGGCTGCGGTCAGGTTCGAACCGAACGCCACGCCGTGCATGCCTTTGCCATCGCGGTTGGCACCGATGGTGCCCAGCACGTGGGTGCCATGGTCGGCGTAGCTGAAGCCATAGGGCTGGCCTGCCGCGATCAGTCGCGCGGCCAGTGCGGCGGGAACGCCGGGGCCAAGGCCGTAGTAGTTGTAGCCTGGCTGCTCGCCACGGGTTTGTTCGCAGGCGCCGGTGCCGGAGACCACGCCTGGCGTGGCGCAGTCCGCACCGATGGTGATGCTGGACGTATTGCGCCCCGCAAATTCCTGATGGGCCAGTGCCGAGCCCGAATCGAACAGGGCAAGGCGCACGCCTTGGCCGGTGAGCCCACGTGCATAGGCGTAGTCAGCCCCCATCGCACCCAGACCCCAGTCGGCGTTGAATTCATCACTGCGCCAACTGGCCGCATCGCCTGGGTTGCCGAGAACGGACGTGCTGGCCGCCGCTGGCGTGATGGCCGTCGGTGCTGCAGAAGCGCCGCCGACTGGTTGCGACCAGGCCGCCTGCAACTGGCGCTGTTGTTGCCAGGCGTCGAGTGATTCGCTGGCGATGGCGGGCATCGCCGTCGCCAGCAACAGGGAACTGGCCACGGCCAGCGCCAGGCGGCTGTGCAGCGGAGAGCGGGAGCGGGACGAACGGCCGTGCAGCGGGTGATTCATCGGACAACTTCCTTGATTGACGGACAACAAGGCGGTTAACCCCGCAGAACGCCGATCACCCCCAGTGATGTGACGGAAATTTTATGAACTGGTTAAGGTTGTGTGACGCGAGCATTCACCTGGTCTCTCCGTGTCCCCACTACCGTCAGCTGGCCTGGGCTCACCAGGCTTATCAAGGAGTGATGGCGATGCGTGTTATCCGGAAGGTGGTTGCGGTGGCAGTCTTCGCGCTGGCGTGTACCGGTTCGGTGGCGGTGGCAGGACCCGTCGAGCCCTGCGACAAGCCGTGCTGGCGGGCTTACCAGATGTGTCTGGCCAGTGGTGCTGATGCCGGCGAATGCCAGCAGGCATACAACACTTGCGTGGTTGATCTGTGCATGGGCGTGTGAGTCGCGCCATGTGAGCCGTGCATGGGGCCCCGTCACCGACGGGGCTCTTCTGTTTCAGCGCGACGGATGCCTGCGTCAGTGCTGGCGCGCGGCGCGCAGTGCATTGCAGTCCCAGATCGCCATCAGCGCATCCACGGCTGCATGCAGCTCGGTGGCACGGCGCCCATCCCGGGCCTGGATGGCGATGCCCTTGAGGAACACGTCGAAGGCGGTGGCCAGCGCGGTGCAGTCCACGTCCGGGCACAGCTCGCCCACATCACGCCCGGCCTGCACGCAGGCGGTGATGGCCTGGCTGGTCTGCCGACGCGCCTGCTCGACCTGTGCGGCGATGTCCTCATGGCCTTCGAAACAGTTCAGGCCGGACAGTACCGCCATGCAGCCGCGCGGGCGGCTGCGCGAGGTCTGTGCGGTCACAGCCGCATGCAGGGTGCGCCGCATCGCTTCACGTGGGCCGTCGGTGGTGTCCGCCAGCAGGGTGGCCAACTGGCCGCAGGACTGCATGTAGAGCGACAGGCATTCGCCGAACAACGCCTCCTTGGAGCCGAATGCCGCATAGAAGCTGGCAGGGGAAAGCCCTCCCAGCGCGCTGCGCAGGTCGTTGAGCGTGGTGGCCTCGTAGCCGCGTTCCCAGAACAACAGCATCGCCTGTTCCACAGCGTCGTCGCGGTCGAATTCGCGGGGGCGGCCAGTGCGCGCCATGAGTTAGCCAGGGTAGGGGGAATGACTTAAAGACTAGTCATTCCAGAATTCATTGACAAGTCAGCCGGTGGCGCTCAACTTATGGAACGTACATTCCATAACTGATGCAGGGAGCTTGAACATGATCAGCCAGTTGACCAGCGGCAACTTCGACATGGCCGTACGCAACGCGCCGGGCGTGCACGTGATCCGTTTCTGGGCCGAGTGGTGCCACCCGTGCCGGGTGATGCAGCCGATGTTCGAGCAGGCGGCGAATGAGTTGAACAGGCTGGTTCATTTCGCCGAGGTGAACATCGACGAATCGCCGGCGCTGGCCAACGAGTTCGGCGTGATGAGCATTCCGACCATGGTGGTGGTGCGCGATGGCAAGCCGGTGGCCCGCACCGTTGGCGCGTTGCCGAAGAGCGCGATCACCCAGCTTGCGATGAGCCATCTGGGCTGAGCACGCTTGCAGCCCATGCACGCAGCGGCGAGGATGGGGAATCGCGCATCGGACCCGCTACACATGGCTGTCAAACGTATCGTCGCCAACATCGCCACGCCCGATCCGTCGCGCGCGGCAGCGTTCTATGGCGATCTGCTGGGCATGCCGGTGGTGATGGACCACGGTTGGATCATCACCCACGGCGGAGCGGGCAGCGCGCTGGCCCAGGTCAGCTTTGCCAGCGAAGGCGGCTCTGGCACTGCGGTACCGGACCTGTCGATTGAAGTGGACAACCTGCAGGAGGTGCTGGACCGCATGTGCGCAGCGGGCATCCCGTTGGAGTACGGCCCGGCAGATGAGCCCTGGGGTGTGCGCCGCTTCTACGTCCGCGATCCGTTCGGACGGCTGCTGAACATCCTGGCCCACGCATGAGCGGTAGAAGGTTCGTCAGCGGCGTTTGGCACCGGTCGGTGGCACGCCGACCATGCGCAGGCAATCGGCTTCCACCGCGCCGATGAAGGCATCGGCATCCTGTGCCGGTGTGGCGATCAGATCGTCGGTGGCGCCGTGTACGCCGGCATAGATCAATGAGGCGGTGACCTGCGGCGCTGGAAGCTGCCACAGTCCAGCGGCGTTGCCAGCTTCGAGGATGCCCAGCAGCTGCTGCTGGATGGCATTGCGCTCGGCATTGCCGCGCTGATGGTGATGATGGTTGGCATACACCACATCGTGCAGTGCGTAGGTGCGCACGTAGAGTTCGATGTTGGCGCGGATCCAAGCGCGCAGGCGTGCTATGCCATCGCCGGCGGGGTGCCGCTGCACGGCCTGGTCGACCGCTTCCATGAACTGCCGCGTGTAGCGTTGTGCCAGCGCCTGCAGGATCTCGGTGCGCGAGGCGAAGTAGGTATAGAAGGTGCCCTTGGCCACGTCGGCCGCGGCGACGATGTCGCTGATGGTGGTGGCGTCTACCCCCTTTGACAGGAACAGTGCCTGCGCGGCGTCCATCAGTTCTTCCTGACGGGTTTCCGCGGGCTTGGTACGAGGCCTGGCGACAGCTGGGGTCTGCATGTGGGCGGGGGTCCGGGTGCGACGGTCGTCATTCTAGCCGCCCTTTTGATCTGACTGACCGTCGGTCATTGACCGACGGTCAGTCAATGGCTACGATGCGCGCACATCCTCTCCCGGGGTCCGTACATGCACCGCTTCCAACGGCCGGCCCTCGTGCTGGCGGCCTATCTCGGCACATTCCTCGCCTCGCTGGACATCAGCATCGTCAATGTGGCGCTGCCGACCCTGCAGCAGGCACTGCAGACCGACATGGCCGGCCTGCAATGGGTGATCAACGCCTACGCGATCGCGCTGTCGGCGCTGATGCTGTCGGCGGGGCCGCTCGGGGATCGTTACGGCCATCGGCGGATGTGGCTGCTCAGCGTCGCCACCTTCACCCTGGGGTCGCTGCTGTGCGCCTGCGCCGGCAATCTTCCGACCCTGGTGGCCGGGCGCGCGGTGCAGGGCATGGCGGGGGCATTGTTGATTCCCAGTGCGATGCCGATCCTCAGCCACGCGTTTCCCGATCCGCGCCAACGTGCGCGCGCAATCGGTGGCTGGTCGGCATTCAGTGCGCTGGCCCTGGTACTTGGCCCATTGCTCGGTGGCGTGCTGGTGCAGCGCGCCGGTTGGCCGAGCATCTTCCTGATCAACCTGCCACTGGGCCTGCTGGCGCTCCTGCTGGGGGCCTGGGGTATTCCCGAGCGGCGGCATCCACAGCACGCCGCGTTGGATCCGGCCGGGCAACTGCTCAGCATCATCGCACTGGCCGCACTCAGTTACGGCCTGATCGCGATCGGCGAGCACGGCCTTCTTGCGCCACTGACCCTGTCGGCCCTGGGCATCGCCGGTGCCGGCCTGATCGTGTTCGGAATCGTCGAACGTCGCGTCGCGCGGCCGTTGCTGCCCCTGGACCTGTTTGTCGATCGGCGCTTCGGCATGCTCAACCTGGCCTCGTTCGTGTTGGGTTTCACGGCCTACGCAAGCCTGTTCTTCCTGTCATTGTTCTTCCAGCAGGCGCAGGGCCACAACGCGGCGTTGGCCGGCTCGCAGCTGGTTCCCCAGTTCCTGTTGATGGGCGTCGTCTCGCTGCTGTTCGGTCGTCTGGTCGCGCACCTTGGGTTGCATGTCGCGCTGGTACTGGGCTACGCCCTGAGTGGAATGGCGCTGTGCGCAATGGCGACGTTCGAACCGACCACCTCGCCCGGATATGCCAGTACTTTGCTGATGCTGCTGGGCATTGGAATGGGATTGGCGGTGCCCGCGACCGGCATGGCGGTCATGGCCAGCGTGCCGACCGAGCGCGCGGGAATCGCTTCCGCAACGATGAACGCGCTGCGCCAGGCTGGCATGAGTCTGGGAATCGCGCTGCTCGGCAGCCTGATGAGCCTGCGTGCGGTGCAGCGGCTCGCAGCTTCCGCGCATGTCGAAGGCCAGGAGGGGCTCGCTGCACAGGCGCGCGAACTGATCCTGCAACCGACCCCACTGGACTCGACGCCGGAACTGCTGGCGTGGTACCGCAACGCGATGGCCAGCGGCTTTGGTTGGGCCATGGCCGTGGCCGGCGCGCTGGCCCTGCTTGCGGCCTTCGGCCTGTATCGGCAGCGCGCCCCGGTCTGACGGCAAAGCGTTCTCATCCCTGCTGGCGTTGCGGATCCTCTGCCGCGCGCTCGTCCTGCTGCTGTTGCTCCTGCCGCGCATTGGCGTGGCGTGCGTGTCCCCCTTCGCGGCCGATCGCAGCCATGTGTTCGCGGTTGCGGCTGATCGCTTCGCCGCCCTTGCGGCCTGCAACGCGCGCTTCGGCCGGACTGAATTCATGTGCGTTGCCGGAGGCATGCGCGGCGCGTCCTCCCTTGGCCGCAATCGCGCGCTGCTTGTCCTCGTCCATCGAGGCGAAGCCCCGGTTGGAGCTGCGGGGGGTCTGATCAGCCATGTGACGTCTCCTGCTGTATGGACGCCGCCGTCGTCGGCGACAGTGTCCATGCTTGGTCATCGCACGCTAAGTCCAGGTCGCCATCCTCGTGAAGGTCTTCACGCGGCCTGCGCACGCAATTGATGGCACGGCCATTCAGGCCGGTGGCGCCTTTGCCGCAGCCAGTGCCATGCCACTGACCACCGCCGCGATCATCTCCACCTCAAGCGCGGGCGCTCCTTCCTTCAGCCGCGTCTGCAGAGCGCCGTGGGAGACGGCGAAGACGATGGCCTGGCCGAGCAGGGCATGGGTACGCAGCAGCGTTTCCATGCTGGTTGCATCACTGCCTCGCAGGCGCGCCACGCACTCGGCCAGCGCGGCATGCAGGGGCTCGAACAGCGCGCGGTGCGCGCTGGCGAACGCGGCCGTCGGTTGGATCTGTTCGCGCGCCAACAGCAGCGTTCGTGGGCCCGCATCCGGCGCCGACAGCAACGCGTGGACGAAGGCCCGCATCAACTGCTGCAGCTGCTGCGTGGCCTGGCGCGCGCCGGTTGGCGGTGCAGCCGGCAGCGGGAGTCGTTCGGCAATGGCCTGGGCGCAGCGCTCCAGCACGGCGGCGTACAGTTCCTGCTTGCCGCCGAAGTGATACGGGATGGCCGATTGGCTGCAGCCGGCGATGTCCACCAGCTGGCGGGTGCGCACGCCTTCCACGCCGAGCGCGCTGAACAGCTGCAGCCCGGCCTGCAGCAGCCGGGCCCGGGTCTGGCTGCTGCGCGTCTCGGCCGCACGTTGCCGTGCCGGTGTCTGCAGGTGGGCGATGAACTCAGGCATCGGCCCGCATCAGCCAGGTCGAGTTTTCGTTGAGCGCTGCACCTGCGTGCTCGCCGACGATGACCGTACCGCCGATGTTGGCCATGTGCCGGCCGAACGCGCAGTTCGGCTCGAAGGCAAAGCACATGCCGGCCTGCAGGGGCAGCTCGCGCCCGACCGTCGGCAGCGGCGCGATGTGCGCATAGCGGGCCGCTTCCGGCAGCGCTTCGATGCCCGGCGCGCGGCCGAAGCCGATGGGGCCATAGGGGTTGAGGCTGTGGACCAACGGGTGCACATGCCAGCCGCCCGCCTCCAGCAGGGGCGCTTCCATCGCGTCGACGACATCGCCGAAGGTGTTGCCCACGCGCAGTGCGGACACGCCTGCCTCATAGCTGGCCCGGGCTACAACGGCGGCGCGGTGGATGTCCTCGTGCACCTCGCCGATGGCAACGGCGGCCTGGTGCTGGGTCTCCATCAGTCCATACAGCGCGAAGATCTCCGACAGCACCAGGTCGCCGTCGCGCAGGATGCGTGGTGGCTGTGCACGGTACTGCCAGGCGGGTGGTCCCCAGCCCACATATTCCGGACCCGAGCCGAGCAGCACTTCGGCGGTATAGCCCCCCAGCGAGAAACAGGTGGCGGTCACCGCAGCAACCAGTTCGGCTTCGGAAACACCTGGGCGAGCAGTGGCACGCAGTGCTTCGCTCATCGATTCGCCGATCCAGGCGGCATGCGCGATCAGTGCCAGTTCCTCCTCGCTCTTCACCGAGGCGCGCTGGAAGAACGCGCGGTAGACCGGTACGAACGCCGCGCCGGGCACAGCCGCCTGCATGCCCTGCAGGGTGCGTGCGGGCATCGCACCGTCGAAGTAGAACGGCGGGTAGGGCTCCAGGCCGAGCACGCCGATACGTGCCGAATGCAGGCCACACTGCTGCAGCCAGCGGCCAACCTCGTGGCCGGATTTGCCAACCCACAGCTGTTCGGGCGAGATCCACTGCAGGTCGCCACGCAGGCCGGCCTGCAGATGGTCGGCGATCATCAGCGAGGCGAAGGTGAACACACGCGGGACTGCGTCACCCACGAACACCACGATCGAGCCGGGCCGGTCATTGGTGAAGTAGCAGTCTGGCGAGAAGCCTGCCGGTGCGGCGGCTTCCCGATCGCCATGCACGACCAGCGCATCGAGGTGTTCGCTGGCCATGATGTCGCGGGCGAGGGCCCAGCGGCGGTCGCGTTCAGCCAGGGTGAGCGGTGCCGGTGGCGTGCGCATGAGGAGTGCTCCAGGGGGGAAGGAGCGCGCAGGCTCGATCACGCAGATGAATGAATCAACCGCTTGAAACGGCGGTGATCACCTGCTGGCGTGGATGCAGCGGAAAGGGACGTTTGTGCAGGGGCGCTGGATCAGCTGCGGCGTTGTTGGGGCGCCGCGGCCTCGTGCAGGCGCTGCGCGAAGGAGCGCTGTGCCAGTGCCTGCAACGCCTCACGCAGGACATCTTCCAGTGGCTGTCCGAGGTCGGCATCGAGGCTGCGTGCAGCGCGTGCGGTGGCCTGCCACTGCGCTTGCAGTGCCGGCAGCGCCTGCAGTGCATGCGGGCTCAACTGCAGAATGCGTTCGCGGCTGTCTTCGCCGACGGCGGTGTGCAGCCAGCCGTCACGGACCATCGCCGACACCGTCTGGCTGAGCGCGGAATGGCTGAGCCCGCAGGCCAGCGCCAGGTCCTTGATACGGCAGGGGCCCTGCGCCATCAGCGTGCGCAGCACCGGTGTATAGCGCGGCCGATAGTCGAGCTGAAGATCGCGATAGGCCTGCTCGACCGCCGGGTCCAGCTGATCAAGCAGGGCGCGCAGCAGGCTACCCAGGGTGGCGCGTTGGAGATCCATGATCGGGATGATATATAAGTGCTTACATATCATCAATCCGGGGGTGGGGCATGGCGGTTTCGTGGATGCTTGGCGCACTGCTGGCGGCGTCCTGCCCGGCACAGGACGCTGTGCTGGAGGCGGCGGCCACGGCGATACAGGCGCAGTACCTGGACGCAGCGGAAGGCGCCCGCATCGCCGATGCCCTGCGTGGTTGGTCAAACGAGCAGCGCTACGCTGATACCTGCGCGGATCCGAAGGCCTTCAGTGCGCGCCTGAACCAGGACCTGGACCACTTCGATGGCCATTTCCACGTCGAGCGGGTGGATGCCAGCGCCGGTCAGGACGATTGGCTGATGGCCTGGCGTGCGGACGCCCGCCGCAACGGTGCCGGCGTGCGCGAGGTCAGGGTTCTCGAGGGCAATATCGGCTACATGCGCCTGAGTACTTTCTATCCGCTCGATCTGGCACGGCCCAGGCTGGCCGCTGCCTTCGCCCTGCTGGCCGATACCGATGGCCTGGTGCTGGACCTGCGCCAGAACGGCGGCGGTGACGATGGCAGCGCCGACCTGCTGGTGCGTACCTTGCTGGAGGCCAGCATCACCCAGGTGCAGGCACTGGAGCAGCGTGGTCGACGCACTCCGGTGCGGTTGCCACCGGCGAGCCTGCCGGCGTACCTGAAGCCGCTGGTGGTGCTGATCGACCGCCGCACCGGCTCGGCCGCTGAATTCGTCGCCTACTCGCTGCAGGCGTTGGCGCGCGCACGCATCGTCGGCAGCCGCAGTGGCGGTGCCGCACATATGTTCGATGATTCTGTCCTGCTGCCGGACGGCTATCAGATCAGCATTCCGGACCGGCAGCCGATCAATCTGCGTACCGGCGGCAACTGGGAGCGCACCGGTGTCACACCTGATGTCAGCGGTGGTGACGATCCACTGTTCGTCGCACGGCAGTTGCTGGCCACGCCTGCGTCGTCAAGATGAACGCACCATTGCAAGCATGTCCTATCGCAGAGGACATGCTGCATGCCTAGAATCAAATCATCCCGGTAGTTCCCGGGCGCTTCGAGTGAATGGACTCAATGAAGATTCTGTTGACCGGCAGTTCCGGGCGGATCGGGCGCGCGATCTTCGGCGCGTTGGCCGCTGCCCATGAAGTGGTAGGGCTGGATCGCAGCCCATTTGCAACGACGCGCATCATCGCCGATGTCACCGATCACCCGGCTGTCGCGCGCGCGGTGCAGGGCGTCGACGCAGTGATCCACACCGCCGCCCTGCATGCGCCGCATGTGGGCCTGGTGCCGGATGCGGTGTTCCAGCAGATCAACGTGGACGCAACCCGGCATCTGCTGGCGGCAGCCCGCGAGGCGGGCGCCCGTCGTTTCGTGCTGACCAGTACCACTGCGTTGTACGGCCATGCGGTGGTGGCCGGTGGATGCCGCTGGATCGATGAAGACACCGAACCGCTGCCGCGCACCATCTACCACCGCAGCAAACTGCAGGCCGAGGCGCTGGCCGAAGCAGCGGCAACCACGGACTTCAGCGTACGTGTGCTGCGCATGGGCCGCTGCTTTCCCGAACCGCCCGAGCGCATGGCGATGTTCCGCCTGCATCGCGGCATCGACGCACGTGACGTTGCCAGTGCGCATGCGGCGCTGCTGCTGGATCAGGGTGACGCGTTCGCGCGCTACCTCGCCTGTGCGCCGACGCCGTTCCGGCGCGAGGATTGCCTGGAGCTGGCAACCCAGCCGCGCAGGGTGCTGGCCCGGCGTGCGCCGCAGCTGCTGGCCGAGTTCGAGCGCCGGGGCTGGCCGTTGCCGCTGAGCATCGACCGCGTCTACGACAGCGCCCGCATCCGCAGCGTACTGGGCTGGCAGCCGCGGTTCGGCCCCGATGAGGTGCTGCAGCAGTACGCTGCCGGCAGCATCGAGGTGTTGCCGAGGGCCGAGTGGATCAAGGACCGCGTGGCCGAATGAGACGGTAGGTGACAGCTGCCTGAGCTGTCCCTGAGCGCGTTCAGGAATGTGCGAGCGGGTTGC
This sequence comes from Stenotrophomonas sp. ATs4, assembly GCF_051861585.1. Classification (NCBI taxonomy): domain Bacteria; kingdom Pseudomonadati; phylum Pseudomonadota; class Gammaproteobacteria; order Lysobacterales; family Lysobacteraceae; genus Stenotrophomonas; species Stenotrophomonas sp. ATs4. The sequence goes on from NZ_JBLYPK010000011.1 coordinate 47,909, forward strand.
CTCAACCTCGTTGGCGGGCGGCCGCTAACCCGGTGCGCTTCCTGCGCTGGGCCCGGCCCGGCGACCGGTGGCCTGCGCGATGGATCGCGCGCCTGCGCGGTGCCCTCGCGGTGCCGGTCGTCCTGAACTGCCTTGCGGATCCTTCCATGCCTTCTTCCCGCTCCGCCGCCGCCCGCCGCCCGGGCAGCATCGCCCACAAGCTGATGCTTGGCACCGCCGTGATCGCGTTGCTGTGCTTCGGCCTGACCGCGTTCCTTATCTATCGCCAGGCCAGTGCCAGCCTGGTCAACGCCTCGCGCCAGACCATGGCCAGCGAGGCCACCGCCGAGGCACGCCAGGTCTCGGCCGATCTGGGCACGGCCTTCGCCAGCAACGACGCCATGGTCGAAACCGTGCTCGCCCAGCGCGCACGCGGCGATGTTCCGGATCGTGCCAGCCTGGCCGCCGTGCTCGGCGAGCAGCTGCGCACCCATCCCGAGTGGCTGGGCAAGAGCACCATGTGGGAGGCCGATGCCTTCGACGGCAAGGACGCCGAATTCGTCAACACCGAAGCGCACGATGCCACCGGTCGCTACATGAGCTACTGGGCCTGGCACGACGGCAAGCCGCAGCAGTCGACGATGACCGACTACACCGAAACCGCCAGCGGGTCCGGTGACTGGTACATGGCGCCCAGCCGCGACAAGCTGCCGAAGGTCAGCGAGCCCTATGCCTACGACATCGCTGGCCAGCAGGTGCTGATGAGCACGCTGAGCACACCGATCATCGAAGACGGCACGTTCCTCGGCGTGTTCACCGTCGACTTCTCGCTGGCCGCGCTGCAGAAGCACCTGGCCACGCTGAAGCCGATGGGCGCCGGCCGGGTCGAACTGCTCTCGCCCAATGGCGTGGTGCTGGCCTCGGCCAATGCCAGCGAAATCGGCAAGCCGCGCGGCGATGCGCTGACCCGCAGCATGCTGGCCGACATCGCCGCCGACCGCCGGTTCGAAGCCTTCACCCCCGACGCGGCCGGCAACGTGCGCGTGTACGTACCGCTGCGCGTGGGCGATGCCCCGCAGCGCTTCGCGTTGGGCGTGGTGGTGCCGCATTCGGTGATCGTGGCTGAAGCGCGCCAGCTGCTGTGGCTGACCCTGCTGGTTGGCGTGGTTGCCGCCCTGACCCTCAGTGCAGGTGTCTACGTGCTGCTGCGCCGGCTGGCGATCCGGCCGCTGGCCGAAGCGGTGCGCGTGGCCGGCGATGTCGCCGCCGGCAAGCTGGACAGTACCCTGCCAGCGCGCAGCAATGACGAAGTTGGCCGCGTGCTGGACGCGATGCAGGACATGCGGGGGCAGTTGCAGTCGGTGATGGCCGCGCAGGCGGAGATGGCCCGTCGCCACGATGCCGGCGAGATCAGCTACCGCATGGACGCCGCTGCGTTCCCGGGCGAGTACGGTCGGATGGTGGCCGACAGCAACCAGCTGGTTGCGTCCAGCAATGCGGTTACCCAGCGTCTGGTCGAGGTGATGCAGCGCTATGCGGTGGGTGACCTCAGCGTGGACATGGAAGCGTTGCCGGGCGAGAAGGCGGTGTTCAGCGCTGCGATGGCCACCACCAAGGGCAATCTGGCGGCGATCAACGATCAGATCCAGCAACTGGCGGCCGCCGCTGCTGCCGGTGACTTCGCGGTGCGTGGCGACGCCCTGCGCTTCGACCATGACTTCCGCCGCATGGTGGAAACCCTCAATACCATGATGCAGGTCAGTGACCACAACCTGGCCGAACTGTCGACGCTGCTGCGCGCGATCGCCGCAGGCGACCTCTGCGCGCGCATGCAGGGCGACTTCCACGGCGTGTTCGCGGTGATGCGCGACGATGCCAACAGCACCGTGCAGCAGCTGACCGGAATCGTCGGCCAGATCCAGCAGTCTGCGGCCAGCATCCGCCTGGCCGCCGGTGAGATTGCTGCGGGCAACAGTGACCTGTCGCGTCGCACCGAACAGCAGGCTGCGAACCTGGAAGAAACAGCTGCTTCGATGGAAGAGCTGACCTCCACCGTACGCCAGAATGCCGACCACGCGCTGCAGGCCAACACCCTGGCCGGTTCCGCAGCGGGTGTGGCCAGCGAAGGTGGACAGGTGGTCAGCCAGGTGGTGCAGACCATGGAGCAGATCGAGGCCTCCTCGCAGCGCATTGCCGAGATCATTTCGGTGATCGATGGCATTGCGTTCCAGACCAACATCCTGGCGTTGAACGCGGCGGTGGAAGCGGCACGTGCCGGTGAGCAGGGCCGTGGCTTCGCGGTGGTCGCCAGCGAAGTGCGCGCGCTGGCACAGCGTTCGGCTGGCGCGGCCAAGGAGATCAAGGGGTTGATTGACGCCTCGGTGGCGCAGGTCGGTGCCGGTGCGCAGCTGGTGCATGGCGCGGGCCGCACCATGCAGGAGATCGTCGGCCAGGTCGGACGGGTCAACGAGATCATGGCCGAAATCTCGGCGGCTTCGCGCGAGCAGTCGGCCGGCATCGAGCAGGTCAACCAGACCGTGGTGCAGATGGACGAGACCACCCAGCAGAACGCCGCACTGGTGGAAGAAGCCAGTGCGGCCGCACGTGCGATGGAGGAACAGGCCGAGCAGCTGGCGGTGGCGGTGTCGCGCTTCCGCCTGCAGGCCGAGGCGGTGACCACGGCACGCCGCGCGGCCTGAACCGCGCTATTGGAAAACGACGACGCCCGGGCAATGCCGGGCGTCGTCGTTTCTGTGCGTGGGTGTGCCGGCCCCGTTGCCGGCACCGCCCGTGGCTTAGAACATGCCTTCGAAGGGATTCCAGCTGGCTTTGCCCTTCGCCTGCTCCAGGTAGTAGCTGTAGTTGGTGCTGGCGGCGACCAGGAAGTTCATGGCGATGAACAGTGGACGTGCGACGACATCCGGCAGGAACAGGGAGACGATGCCCAGCACGATGCCGATGCCGATCACCACCAGCGCCTTGCGCCACATGCCCAGAATGAACAGGTAGATGAAGCCGAAGAAGAAGGCGAAGAAATTGATGTTGATCTTGAGGCGGTCGCCGAAGGACAGCGCCTTCCAGGCTTCCTTGAAACGCGGCTCCTTCGGAGCGCCATGCTGCTGGAAGAAGTTGAAGCGGAACTGCCACTTCGGGCTGAAGTGGGAGAGGTCGACTGCGTTCATTGACGATTACGTCCTTGTAGGAAAACGATTACATGATACGAGGCCGCCGGTTCAGGAAACTACTCTCCGCCGTCAAAAATGTGACGCGCCTTGCATGTGCAGGGCTGCGGCGGGGCGTCGCGCCGTCACCCACCCGCCTTGTTTTTAGGATACGGTGCGCAGTTCCGCTACCGCCCCAGCTGAATCCGGGCGGCGGCGGGATGTCCATGGAGGTTGCATGACCACACCTGCTACACCGGAAAACGCACCGGGACCGGTGCTCCTGCCGACACCTGAAGTGGTGCAGGCACAACAGCTGCTCGCACGCCAGCAACTGGCGGTGGCGATGGACCGTGCACGCACGGCCGCTACGCAGAAAGCGGCCCCGGCCGCACTGGCAAGCGAGTAATCCGCAACACCGCCGATCGCGCTGGCCTGTCGCCAGCGCGATCGCGGCGCGCGCCGCCGGTCAGAACCGTGCGGTCATGCTCAGGAAGTAGCTGCGCCCGGCCACGAAGTAGTCGGTGGAGCCTTCCGCATACAGCTTCTTGTCGACCAGATTGCTGACGCCGCCGCGCAGGGTCAGCACCTCGTTGACGTTCCAGGCCGCGGTCAGGTCATACAGGGTGTAGGCCTTGAGGAAGGTTGTGGCCGTACCGGTCTGCTTGCCGGTGTACTGCGCCGACAGGCTGCTGGAGAACACCGTGTTGGGCGTCCAGTCCAGCGACGAATAGCCGGAGAACTCCGGCGTATCGATCAGGTTCCTGCCGGTGGTCAGGTTCTTGGCTTCCTTCATCCAGGTGGCCGAGGTGCGCCAGCGCCAGTGCTCGCCGAAGCGGAAGTTCAGATTGCCTTCCATGCCGCTGGTGCGCGCGCGCTGCACGTTGCTCATGCGCGTCCACCAGATGCCGTTGAACTTGCCCAGCGGTGCGTACTCGATCTTGTTCCTGAAGTCGGTATGGAAGTAGGTCAGACCGGCATCGACCAGATCGTTGTCGAAGCTGATGCCGATCTCGCGGTTGGTGCTGGTTTCCGGATCCAGGTCCGGGTTGCCGGCCATGTAGCAGCCGCCGCGGGTATAGCCCATCGGGATCAGCGAGGTGCAGCCGCGGCCGCCGGACTGGGTGGCTGCGCTGGGCGAATTTTCGGTCAGGCTGGGGGCGCGGAAGCCCTTGGAGACACCACCGCGGATCGTCCACTGTTCGGCCGGGTGCCAGACCAGGTAGGCGCGGGGGCTGACGTGGCCGCCGAACTTCTCATGGTGGTCCAGGCGCGCGCCCACGGTCAGCGCCAGCGTGCGGTGCAGTTTCAGCTCGTCCTCGACGAACAGTGCCCAGGTATCCACTTCCAGGTCGGAACCGTTCACCGCGTTGCCGGCGTAGTCGATCGGCGCGCGGCCGATGGTATCGGTGTTGGTCAGTTCCTGGCGCTTCCACTGCCCACCCACGGCGAACTGGTGTTCAACGCCCAGCGTGAACGGCGTGGTGAGGCTGCCTTCGATGATGGTATCGGTGGCTTCGGAGCGGCCGGTGGCGCCGATGTCATTCTTGTACTCGGTCCAGTAGGCACTGATCTTCGAGTTGCCGAAGCTCCACTTGCCATCGTGGTTGAGCGCCAGCGAACTGCGCTTGAGTTCGCTGGCACCCCAGGCGCCTTCGTCCTGCTTCTCCAGAGAGGCATCGATGAAGGACTGCTGCACGCCATGGCCGGCTTCCAGCGACAGTTCCTGCGCGTCGCTGAGCTTCCACTGCAGCAGTGCGTCGACGTTGCGGTCCTTCTCGCCGGCATAGGCATTGCCGTAGACGCCGCCGTTGGACTTGTCCGAATCACGGCGCATGCTGTTGGCACCGATGCGCAGGCCGAAACGTTCGCCGAGCGGGCCGGAGAACGTCGCGCCGATCTGCTGGGTGTCACCGCGCTTGCCGTCGCCCGGGCGGGTGTAGCTGTGGGTGGCGCTGCCGTTCCAGTCATCACCGATGCGCTTGGTGATGATGTTGATCACGCCACCCATCGCATCGGAGCCGTACAGCGACGACATCGGCCCGCGCACCACCTCGATGCGCTCGATCTGGTCGGGCGAGATCCAGTTCAGGTCCTGGCGGCCCAGATCGGGGCGGTAGTTGGTCGAGGCCGAACTGCCAATGCGCTTGCCATCCACCAGCACCAGCGTGTAGTTGGACGGCATGCCGCGCAGCTTGATCTTGGACTGTTCGCCAACGGCGCTGAGGCCGCCGGTCACGCCGGGAACGCGGCTGAGCAGGGTGGCCAGGTCATGCACCGGCTGGCGTGCGATGTCCTCGCGGCTGATCACGCTGATGCTGGCCGGGGCATCCTTGATCCATTGCTGATTGCCCGAGGCGGTGACCACCACGGTATCCAGGTCCTTGGTGGAGGCATCGGCGCCGGCCTCGGCGGCGGCCAGACCGGGCAGGGTGAGCAGGCAGGCGGTGGCCAGGGCGCGGGACAGGCGGGTGCGCGACAGGCGCGCAGAACAGTTGCGGGACGACAGGGACATGACGGCTTCCATCGGAGGAGAGGGGACCCGGTGGAAGCAGCAGGCGCGCGCAGACAGCAGGCAGCCCCCTTCCATGGGTCATTGGCGCAGGGTTGGAACCGGCGCAGCTGGGTGGGTCTCGGCCGTGTGGAGACGGTGACCTGCCTGGTTAATGAAATGATAACCGTTCGCGTTTGTTACGATCCAGTACCCGAGGCGACGAAATGACATTCTGTTGTCCCGAAGGGAGATCGCCTGCTGTTTGCTGAATGGGGACAAATCCCGGCGTAGACCTTCGCGCGCGGCTTACATCCAGCGCCCTAGACTGGCGCCGCATTTTCGATTCCGCCCCGTTGGAGATCGTGTGGGTTCCGGTAGTGACAGACATCGACTGTGCGGCCACAGGCCGGCACAGCCAGGACAAGTGCGGGCGCCGGGAAGGCGCGCCGGGAACCTTCGTGCATGCAGCCCGGCCGGGACGGCCGGCCGTGCCGACTGCGCGGAGTAGGCGGCATGGGGGGGCAAACCATCCACGCGGAAGCGGATACGTCCCGGCTTGACGCCGGATGGGCGCTGCTGCCTGCTGAATCGCCACTGCAGATGCCCGAGCAGACCCTGCGCGACGGCGAATTGAAGGTCCGCAGGCATCGCACATCGCCGCGCATGATCGGCCTGCGCCGGCTGTACATCTTTGGCGGCGCCTTCGCCATGACCGCCATTGCCACCCGGATGATGTGGCGGGTGCTGTCGGCCAATGGCATCAGCGTGCTCGAAGCCTGCCTGCTGGTGCTGTTCGTTGGCCTGTTTGCGTGGATCGCGCTGTCCTTTGCCAGTGCCGTGGCCGGCTTCCTGACCGCCGTGTTCGACCGTGGCTACCGCCTCGGCATCGACCCGGACAAACCGCTGCCCACCGTGCACAGCCGTACCGCGCTGCTGATGCCGACCTACAACGAAGACCCGCGCCGGCTGCTGGCCGGCCTGCAGGCGATCTACGAATCGGTGGCGGCCACCGGGCAGCTGGAACGTTTCGACTTCTTCGTGCTCAGCGATACCCGCCGCGAGGACATCGCACGGGCCGAGGAGCAGGTGTTCGCCGAACTCCGTGAGCGCGTGCCCGACGGCCAGCGGCGGCTGTTCTACCGCCGCCGCAGTGACAACGGCGCGCGCAAGGCGGGCAACATCGCCGACTGGGTGCGCCGCTTCGGTGGCGCCTACCCGCAGATGCTGATCCTGGATGCCGACAGCCTGATGACCGGCGACAGCATCGTGCGCCTGGTGGCCGGCATGGAACACAACGCCGACGTTGGCCTGATCCAGACCCTGCCCTCGGTGATCGGTGGCCGTACCCTGTTTGCCCGCATGCAGCAGTTCGGTGGCCGCGTGTATGGGCCGGTGATTGCCCGCGGCGTGGCCTGGTGGCATGGCGCCGAGAGCAACTACTGGGGCCACAACGCGATCATCCGTACCCGCGCCTTCGCCGATCAGGCCGGCCTGCCGGCGCTGCCGGGACGCAAGCCGTTTGGCGGCCACGTGCTCAGCCACGATTTCGTCGAAGCGGCGCTGATGCGCCGTGGTGGCTGGGCCGCGCACATGGTGCCCTACCTGGGTGGCAGCTACGAGGAAGGTCCGCCGACCCTCACCGACCTGCTGGTGCGCGACCGCCGCTGGTGCCAGGGCAACCTGCAGCACGGCAAGGTGGTGGGCAGTCGTGGCCTGCACTGGATCAGCCGCATGCACATGCTGATCGGCATCGGCCATTACTTCACCGCGCCGATGTGGGCGATGCTGATGCTGATCGGCATTGCCATCCCGTTGTTCCAGGAGGGCATCGACTTCAACGCCCTGCTGCACCTGTCGCCCAGCGTGTACTGGCGTGCCCAGGACGAGGAACAGGTAGTACGCCTGTTCGCCGCCACCATGGCCGTGCTGTTGCTGCCCAAGGTGCTGGGCTACCTGGCGATGCTGCTCGACCCGGTCGACCGCCGCGGCTGCGGTGGAGCGATCCGCGCGTTCGTATCGATGCTGGTGGAAACCGTGCTGGCCGCACTGATGGCGCCGGTGGTGATGTACGTGCAGTCGCGTGGCGTGGCCGAAGTGCTGTCCGGCCGCGATTCGGGTTGGGATGCCCAGCAGCGCGACGACGGCGGCATCTCCTGGTTGGCCCTGATCCGCGGCTACGGTGGCCTGGGCGTGTTCGGTGCCTTCATGGGCATGCTGGCGTGGGCGGTGTCGCCGTCGCTGGCACTGTGGATGGCGCCGGTGGTGATCGGCATGGTGCTGGCCATTCCGGTGGTGGCACTGACCTCCTCGCGTGGCCCCGGCGCCTTCCTGCATCGCCTCGGCCTGCTCGACATTCCCGAAGAGAACATCCCGCCGCCGGTGCTGGTGCGTGCCGCGCAGCTGCGCCGGGAAGCGGCCGAGCAACCACCGCTGTACTGATCTCCCCGCGGCAGCGGCATAATGCGGCTCGAACTTGAAGGAGCCGCATCATGCTGCAAACGGTGGAACAGGAAACCGGCGCTTCGCCGCAGTGGTCGGTGATCTGGCTGCACGGCCTCGGCGCCGATGGCCATGACTTCGCTCCGATCGTGCCGGAACTGGTGCGCCCGCACTGGCCGGCGCTGCGTTTCGTGTTTCCGCATGCACCGGTGCGGCCGATCACGATCAACAACGGCGTGCCGATGCGCGGCTGGTACGACATCGTCGGCATGGACTTCCGTTCGCGCGCCGACATGGCCGGGGTGCAGGAATCGGTGCAGCAGCTCGATGCGATGATCGCCCGTGAGATCGAACGCGGCATCGCGCCGGAGAAGATCTTCCTGGCCGGCTTCTCGCAGGGCGGGGCAATCATCCTCACCGCCGCGCTGTCGCGTACCGCGCCGCTGGCCGGCCTGATCGCACTGTCCACCTATCTGCCCGAAGCCGACAGCGCCAAGCGCGTTGAAGGTGCCGTACAGGTGCCTGTGTTCATGGCTCACGGCAGCAGCGATCCGGTGATTCCGCAGGCGGTGGCCGTGCACAGCGGGCAGGCGCTGCAGGCGCTGGGCCTGGACGTGGAATGGCACAGCTACCCGATGGCCCACCAGGTCTGCGCCGAAGAGATCCAGGCGCTGGGTGACTGGCTGCAGGAACGCCTGGGCGCCGCCTGAGCCATGTCTCCGGCAAGCACACCGCCGTGGATGCCGGAACTGTGCCGCCTGCCGCGGCTGGCGGCGATGCTTGGCCTGGCCGAACTGGTGGTGGTGGTGCTGGCCCTGGCGCCCGATGGCAGCCGCCACTGGACCGTCGGCGAACTGCTTTCGGCCAGTGGCTTTGCGCTGTGGCTGGCGCTGGCAGTAACCGCCAGCCTGTGCCTGCTGCGGCAGGCGCTGTCGAAGCTGCCGCAGATGCTGGGCGCAGCAACGGCGATTGTGCTGGCGGCGATGATCGCGGTGGTCTGCGCCGGAATCGTGCATGCCCTGTATGCGGTGCTGGGTGACAACTTCGCCCGCGGCATCAGCTTCTGGCGCTTCACTCTCGGCAGTGCCGCAACCACCGCACTGATCAGCGCGCTGGCGCTGCGCTATTTCTATGTGAGTGATCGCTGGGCCGCACAGGTGCAGGCCAACGCACGTGCGCAGGCCGATGCGCTGCAGGCACGGATCCGTCCCCACTTCCTGTTCAACAGCATGAACCTGATCGCCAGCCTGCTGCACCGCGACCCGGCGGTCGCTGAGCGGGCGGTGCTGGATCTGTCCGATCTGTTCCGCGCCGCCTTGGGTGCGGGCGAGGGCGATTCCACCCTGCGCGACGAATGCGAGCTGGCCGAGCGCTACCTGTCGATTGAATCGCTGCGCCTGGGCGAGCGCCTGCAGGTGCACTGGCAGCGCGACGAGCCACTGCCGTGGGACCTGCCCTTGCCGAGGCTGGTATTGCAGCCGCTGGTGGAAAATGCCGTGTTGCATGGCATCTCGCGCCTGCCCGCGGGCGGCACCATCGAACTGCAGCTCGCCCGCGAGGGCAATGAACTGCAGATCCGCGTGCGCAACCCGGCACCCGACCCGCAGGCCCCGGGGCTGGCCCTGGCACGCGGTGCGGGTCATGCCCAGCACAGCATCGGCCATCGCCTGGCCTGGCGCTTCGGCAGTGCCGCGCGGATGACGGCTGGCTGGAGCGAGGGCTACTATGCCTGTCAGGTGACGGTGCCGATCCAGTGAGGGGACGATCGTGAGGGTGGTCATCGCCGATGACGAACCGCTGGCGCGCGAGCGACTGCGCAGCCTGCTGGCCGCGCAGGAAGGCGTGGATGTAGTGGCCGAGGCCGGCAACGGCGAGCAGGCCCTGCACGCGTGCGCGGAACTGCAGCCGGACTTGGTCCTGCTGGATATCGCGATGCCCGGGCTGGATGGCCTGGAAGCTGCTCGCCACCTGGCCAGCTTCGAGCCGCGTCCGGCGGTGGTGTTCTGCACCGCCTACGATGCCCATGCGCTGTCGGCGTTCGAGGCGGCCGCGATTGATTACCTGATGAAGCCGGTGCGTGCCGAGCGCTTGGCAGCCGCCATCGCGCGGGCACGCACATTCCTGGCCGGCCGTGATGGCCAGCCGCAGGACCACCGCGGGCAGCAGGCCCGCAGCGTGCTGTGCGCGCGCCTGCGCGGCAGCCTGCGCTTGATTCCGCTGGACGACATCCACTACCTGCAGGCCGAAGAGAAGTACGTGGTGGTGCATCACGCGCGCGGCGAGGACCTGATCGAGGAGTCGTTGAAGTCGCTGGAAGAAGAGTTCGCCAGCCGCTTCATCCGCATCCATCGCAACTGCCTGGTGGCGCGCCATGAGTTGGTGGAACTGCGCCGTGGCACGGGCGGGCAGGTGCAGGCGGTGCTGCGGCATGGCAAGCAACAGCTGGAAGTCAGCCGCCGTTGCGTGGCGACGCTGAAGCAGGAACTGCGGCATCTGTGAGTGTTCCGCGCGGCCTGCGGCCGCGACTGCTTACGAGCAATGTCGAAAGCAACAGCAACAGCAACAGCAACAGCGGGTCATGGCTCGGTGCTGCTACGTGCTGGGTCGGGCCGGGGTGGGGTGGCGGGACATGCTGCAAGTACATCCCTGTAAGCTCGATGGCGCCTTGCTCGTGTGCGCTGTCCTGCGCACACGGCAAGACCGGGGTTGGGCGTCCTGCCCAACCCGCCCGAGGCATGCCTCAGGCCCATGGCGCCAACGGTCCCGCCACCCCACCTCGGCCCAACCCTCTCGTTTTTCCCGCGTCGGACGGCAAAGGCATTGTTGTTATCGGGTGGGGGAAAAGGGATCTGACCCCGGAAGCAATCGGCTTTTGATTTTTTCTTCTGATCTTCCGTGGCTGACGCACACGGAAACTGTCAAAGGCCGGGGCGGTGGGGTCAGGCGGGGTGTCCGCGGCATGGATGCCGCGGCCAAGCCCCCAGGGATGGGTTCACGGCGTCCCCGCATGACCTCACCGCCCCGGCCAAGCACGGCTTCTGCTTTGATAGCCCCAGCCACGAGGGGCTCCGCCGTTGGCCGTATCCGCGCCGAAGGCGCGATAATGACCGGATGGAAACCGTCCGCATCGCCACCCGCAAGAGCCCGCTCGCCCTCTGGCAGAGCGAACACGTCGCCGACCGCCTGCGCCAGGCCCACCCCGGCCTGCATGTGGAACTGGTGCCGATGAGCACCCGCGGTGATGAGGTGCTTGATCGGTCGCTGGCTGCCATCGGCGGCAAGGGCCTGTTCCTGAAGGAACTGGAGCTGGCGATGCTGCGCGGCGAGGCTGACTGCGCCGTGCATTCGCTCAAGGACGTGCCCATGGAACTGGACGAACCGTTCGCGTTGCCGGCAATGCTCACCCGCCATGATCCGGCCGATGGTTTCGTCTCCAATCTGTATGCCTCGCTGGATGCACTGCCGATCGGTGCGCGGGTGGGGACTTCGTCGCTGCGTCGGCAGGCGCAGCTGCGCGCGCTGCGACCGGACCTGCAGCTGCTGGACCTGCGTGGCAACGTCAACACCCGCCTGGCCAAGCTCGACAACGGCGGTTACGACGCCATCGTGTTGGCCGTGGCCGGGCTGGAGCGGCTGGGACTGGGCGAGCGCATCGTCGCGCGCCTGCAACCGCCGCAGTGGCTGCCGGCGCCGGCACAGGGCGCGGTGGCGGTGGAATGTGATGGCAGCAATACGCGCGTGATGGCGCTGTTCGCCGGCCTTGATGACGCGACCACCCGTGCCTGCGTCGAAGCCGAGCGGGCGATGAACCGCGCGCTGCATGGCAGCTGCCACGTGCCGGTGGCCGCGATCGCGCAGTGGCAGGGCGACGACCTGCACCTGCAGGGGCTGGTTGGCAGCGCCAGCGATGGGCGTGCGGTGCGTGCCGAGGCCGTGGGCCCGGCCAGTGACCCGGAAACGCTGGGCCAGCGCGTGGCGAAGATGCTGCTGGATGATGGCGCCGGCGAACTGCTGAACGTCTGAGCCACCGCAGGTAGTGCCGGCCGCTGGCCGGCAACCTCATGCCACCATTTGAATGCAGTTGCCGGCCAGCGGCCGGCACTACCGAAAGAAGAACGGGCGCCTTGGCGCCCGTTTTCTTACTTGAACTTGTAGACCACGTTCATCGTGGTCAGCGTATCGGTCTTGCGCTTGTCCTCGGCCACGTCGCTGTTGTAACGCGCCTGCCAGCCGGCCTTCAGCGCCAGATGTTCGTTCATGCTCACCGAAACGCCGAAGTCGTTCTGGCCGAAGGTGTTGTAGGAACCCGATTCGACCAGCAGGGTGTTGACCAGGTCGGTGTTGTCGGTCAGCGAGTACTTCATGTCGAACAGGCCGCGGCCGATCATGCCGGTGCGGGTGCGGTCGTCCTCGGTGCTGTGGGTGCGGCGCACACCGGGGCCGATCTGCGCGTCGAACGAGAAGCGCTCGGTGTTCCACAGGCGGGTGCCGTAACCCAGACCGAACGAGCTCTGGCGGTCGTAGGTGGCGAAGTCGTCACGCTCGGTACGCACCGTGGCCGTCAGCTGGCGGTGCTCGCCCAGCTGCAGCGCGCTGCCGGCACTGCCGGTGTAGCGGTTGGCCGTGGTGTTGTTGCGGCGGCTGGTGGAGCCGTCGTCGTGGGTCTCGATCACCTTGGAGCTGGAGCGCAGGCCGGCCAGGTCCATGCTGTGTACCCAGTCGCCGTCGGTATAGCGCAGGCGCAGGCGGCCGTTGAAACTCTCGGTGCTGCTGTTGCCGCGTGCCGAGGCGAAGCCCAGCTCGCCGCCACTGCCGCTCCACGGCGAGGACATCGCCGCCAGTTCGGAGGCATCCTGCGCATACGCCAGCGGGGCGCACAGCAGCAGGGGGATCAGCAGGGACACACGCAGGGACATCGGGGCTTCTCCGAAGCGGTTGGCAGCCGGTGATGATACTGGAAGCGTGATGGCGGTCCGAATCGATCCAAAACGCGCTTCAGGAAACGTTGCTGAGACGCCCCATTCAGGGTAGATCGACGCGCAATGCCGGGTCGTTGAAGCGCGAATAGCGCAGCCGCAGCTGGAAGCTGCGGCCGTTGCTGTTGCCGCTGCGTACGATCTGCCGCGGGAGTCCCTTGGCGTCCACCCAGTACTCCAGCCGTTCGCTGGGCTGGGCACCGCGCAGGCGGTAGTGACGCGTCTCGACCCCGTCCAGCGTCTGGCTGCCGAGGTCTTCGGCCTGCAGATCGGCGGGCAGGGCATCGGCCGGCAGCGGGTTGCGCCATTGCTCGAGGAGCCCCGGCGGGGTCGGTACCTGGCGGACCCCACCCTCGGCCCGCAGGAACATGGTGTCGCCGATGATGGTCTGCGGCCCGGCCGGAGTCTCCACCCGGAAACGATCGGGGGCGACGAAGTCCATGGCGCTGCGCACCGGCTGCGGTGCACCCAGTACCTCCAGCTCGGCATGGAAGCTGCGCAGTGCAGCGAAGCGCTGGCTGGCCGCGAGCACCGCCTGTGCCGGATCGGCGGCGGGGACGGCGGCACCGGCTCCGCCGCTGGCCGGAGCCGGTGCGCGATCGCAGGCGGCCAGCAGCAGACAGGCCAGCAGGGGCAGAGCAGGCAACCGGCGCATCGCGTGTTCCTGGGGGCGGGGGTGCCCACGATAGCCCAAACGTCCCACACAAGACCCGCGACTCGGACATAATCGGGGGTATGGACCGATACGAACGCATCACCGCCCTGCATCGTCTGCTCAAGTCCGCGCGCTATCCGGTGACGGTGGCGACCCTGCAGGACAAGCTCGGTTGTTCCCGTGCCACTGTCTACCGCGACCTGGCCTTCCTGCGCGATGCGCTGATGGCACCGATCGAGGGGGACGGCGAGGCGGGCTTCCGCTACCAGGCCGACGAGAGTGACCGCTTCGAGCTGCCCGGCCTGTGGCTGAGCTCGGAAGAGTTGCACGCCCTGCTGGCCTCGCAGCACCTGCTGGCACGGACCGGCGGCGGTGTGCTGTCCTCGGTGCTGGCACCGTTGCAGCAGCGCATTGAAAGCCTGCTGGCGGCCCAGGCCGGCGTTTCCAACTGGCCGGTGGACCGTGTGCGGGTGATTCCGCACCGTGGCCGCAAGTTCGACGAGGGCAGCTTCCGCAGCGTGGCCTCGGCCGTGCTGGAGCGACGCCAGCTGGCATTCGAATACCGGGCCCGTTCCACCGACGAGCCGACCAAGCGTACGGTCTCGCCGCAGCGCCTGACCCACTACCGCGACAACTGGTACCTGGATGCCTGGGACCATGACCGCGAGGCGCTGCGCAGCTTCGCCGTGGACCGAATCCACAAGGCGCGGGTGGTCGACAGCACCGCCCGCGACGTTGCCGACAGCGAATTGGACGAGCAGCTGGGCGCCAGCTACGGCATCTTCTCCGGTGCACCGAAGGGCTGGGCGACCATTCTGTTCAGCGCCAAGGCTGCACGCTGGGTGGCCGACGAGCACTGGCATTCCAAGCAGCAGGGCCGTTTCCTGGCCGACGGCCGCTATGAACTGAAGGTGCCGTACAGCGTCTCGCGCGAACTGTTGATGGACGTGCTGCACTACGGATCGGACGCCGAGATTGTCGAGCCGGTGATGCTGCGCGAGCAGGCCAAGGCGCTGCTGGAACTGGCCCTGACCAACTACGAAAAATCCTGACACTCCCCCCGAGATCGATTGCGCCCATGAAGAAGACCCTGTTGCTGCCCCTGTTCGCCGCTGCGCTGGCCCTGACCGCCTGCGGCAAGTCCGGCGAGCCCTCGCAGAAGCTGGTGGTGGCTGCCACGGCCGTGCCGCATGCCGAGATCCTCGAAGTGGTCAAGCCGATCCTCAAGGAGGAAGGCGTGGACCTGGACGTGCGCGTGTTCAACGACTACGTGCAGCCCAACGATCAGCTGGTGCAGAAGCAGGTGGATGCCAACTACTTCCAGACCGAGCCGTACCTGGATGCCTACAACCGTGATCGCAAGAGCGACCTGGTGAAGGTCATCGGCGTGCATATCGAGCCGTTCGGGGCGTACTCGCGCAAGATCAAGTCGCTGGCCGAGCTGCGCGAAGGCGCCGATGTGGTGATCCCGAACGACCCGAGCAACAACAGCCGCGCGCTGATCCTGCTGCACAAGGCCGGTGTGATCGAGCTGAAGGATCCGACCAACGCGCTGTCGACCCAGCGCGACATCGCCGCCAACCCGAAGAAGCTGAAGTTCCGCGAGCTGGATTCGGCGATGCTGCCGCGTGTGCTGGACCAGGTGGACCTGGCCCTGATCAACACCAACTACGCGCTGGACGCCGGCCTCAACCCGACCAAGGACGCATTGGCGATCGAGAGCATGGACTCGCCGTACGTGAACTTCCTGGTCGCGCGCCCGGACAACAAGGACGACGCCCGCGTGCAGAAGCTGGCCAAGGCCCTGACCAGCCCGCAGGTGAAGGCCTTCATCGAGACCAAGTACAAGGGCGCGGTGCTGCCGGCGTTCTGACCGGCGCTACGGACGTTCTGGTCATGCGGTAGTGCCGGCCGCTGGCCGGCAATCTGTAAACGCCGCCAAGGATCATGGGGTTGCCGGCCAGCGGCCGGCACTACCCCTCAATCAACGTGGAAGGCGAGGGTGGCCGCCACGGCCTGCTGCCAACCGGCATACAGCTTCTCGCGCCGGGCCACCTCCATCTGTGGCTCGAAGCGCCGGTCCAGGCCCCACTGCGCCGCGATCTGCTCACGGCTTGACCAGAAACCCACCGCCAACCCGGCCAGGTAAGCCGCACCCAGCGCGGTGGTCTCGGTCAGCCGTGGTCGCAGCAACGGCACGCCGAGGATGTCGGCCTGGAACCCGGCCAGGAAGTCGTTGCCGATCGCACCACCGTCGGCGCGCAGCTCGGTCAACGCGATGCCTGCATCGGATTGCATCGCATCAAGCACGTCGCGGGTCTGGTAGGCCATGGCCTCCAGCGCCGCACGCACGAAGTGCGCCTTGCGGGTGCCGCGGGTCAGGCCGAACATCGCCCCGCGCACGTCACTGCGCCAATAGGGGGCGCCCAGGCCGACGAAGGCCGGTACCAGGTACACGCCGCCGCTGTCCGGTACCTGCGCGGCCAGCGCCTGGCTGTCACCGGCGCGCTCGATCATGCGCAGCCCATCGCGCAGCCACTGCACCACAGAACCGGCGACGAAGATCGAACCCTCCAGCGCATACTCCACGCGTCCGTCCAGGCCCCAGGCGATGGTGGTCAGCAGACCGTTGCGCGAGCGCACCGCCTGCGCGCCGGTATGCATCAGCATGAAGCAGCCGGTGCCATAGGTGTTCTTGACCATGCCCGGCTGGAAGCAGGCCTGGCCGAACAGGGCGGCCTGCTGGTCACCGGCGATGCCGGCGATCGGAATCGGGTGGTCGAAGAAGAACTGCGGTCGCGTGTGCGCGTACACGGAACTGGAGTCGCGTACCTGCGGCAGCATCGCGCGCGGGATATCCAGCAGCGCCAGCAGTTCGTCATCCCAGTCCAGCGTGTGGATGTTGAACAGCAGGGTACGTGCCGCATTGCTGTAGTCGGTCACGTGCGCCTGGCCACCGCTCAGGTTCCACACCAGCCAGCTGTCGATGGTGCCGAACAGTAGTTCGCCGCGTTCGGCACGCTGTTGTGCACCCTCCACGTGGTCGAGGATCCAGCGGATCTTGGTGGCTGAAAAATAGGCATCAATCAACAGGCCGGTGCGCTCACGGACCAACGCTTCATGGCCTTCGGACTTCAAGCGCTCGCAGATGGCGTGGCTCTGCCGCGACTGCCAGACGATGGCGTTGTGGATCGGCTGGCCGCTGGCGCGGTCCCAGACCACCGTGGTTTCACGCTGGTTGGTGATGCCCAGTGCGGCAATATGACGTGGGTCGATCTGCCCGCGACTGAGCAGTTCGGTCAGCGTGGCATAGACACTGGTGAGGATCTCGCGCGGGTCATGCTCCACCCAGCCGGGCTGCGGGAAGATCTGCGCAAACTCGCGCTGCGCGCTACCGACGATGTCACCGGCATGGTCGAACAGGATCGCGCGCGAACTGGTGGTGCCCTGGTCGATGGCCAGCACGTAGCGGGGCGTCATGCAGCGTCTCCGGTAGAACGGTCAGGGTAACTTACCTTTCTCTCTGTAGAGCCGAGCCATGCTCGGCTGCATTTGCACAACGCAGCCGAGCATGGCTCGGCTCTACAGGGTGGGATGCTCCATCCACGCCTGCAGCCGTGCCACCTGCATGGCATCCAGGCGCAGGCCCAGCTTGCTCCTGCGCCACAGCACGTCCTCCGCGGTGCGCGCCCACTCGTGGTCACGCAGGAACGCCACTTCGCGTGCGTGCAGGCCGCCGCCGAAGGCTTCGCCCAGGTCGTCCGTGCCCTGCGCATCCTGCAGCAGGGCGACGCTGCGGCTGCCATAGGCTTCGGCCCACCGGCGCGCGGTGTCTGCCGGCAGCCACGGGGCCGATGCCAGCAGGCGCGAGCATGCCTGGGCGGCGTCGCCCCAGTCGCTGCCCGGCAACGGCTCACCGCCGGCGGTCCAGGCCGGGCCCATCTGTGGCAGCTGCGGACGGAGCAGTTCCAGTGCCTCCTCGGCCAGTACCCGGTAGGTGGTCAGTTTGCCGCCGAGCACATGCAGTGCCGGTGCGGGCTCCGACTGCAGCTGCAGGCGGTAGTCGCGGCTCAGCTTCGCCGCGCGCGGGTCGGGGTCGGCCAGCAATGGGCGCACGCCTGCGAACTGCCAGACCACGTCTTCCGGAGTGATCGGTTCGCGCAGATAGCGGTTGGCCGCCTCGCACAGGTAGGCGACTTCGGAAGGCAGTACGCTGCAGCGTGCCGGGTCGCCGCGATAGTCCGTGTCGGTGGTGCCGACCAGCAGGTGGTCGTGGGCGAACGGCAGCAGGAACACCACGCGGCCATCGGGTTGCTGCAGCAGGCAGGCGCTGTCGTCAGGCCACGCGCGGCGAAGGACCAGGTGGCTGCCCTGCACCAGGCGCAGGGCAGGGCCGGCGCTGCGCGGCTGCATCCGATCCAGCAGGCCACCGGCCCAGGGACCGCCAGCGTTGACCACAGCACGGGTGGTCAGCGCCTGCTGCTGGCCATCGCTGGTTTCCAGCAGCACGTGCCAGCGGCCCTGCTCGGCGCGCAGATCGGCGCAGCGGCTGTGGACCTGCACCTGTGCACCGCGTTGCGCGGCATCCAGTGCATTGAGGACGACCAGACGCGCATCATCGACCTGCGCGTCGGCATAGCTGAAGCCCTGTCGCAGCGATGGCGAAAGCTGTGCGCCCAGTGGGTCATGGCGCAGGTCCAGCGCGCCCGATGCAGGGAAGGCCGGGCTGCGCGGCCCAAGGTGGTCGTACAGCCACAAGCCCGTGCGGAGCAACCAGCGTGGGCGCAGGTGCGGTTCCCAGGGCAGCACGAAACGCAGCGGCCGGACCAGGTACGGGGCCTGACGTCGCACGATCTCGCGTTCGCTCAAGGCCTTGCGCACCAGGCCGAACTCGCGCTGTTCCAGATAGCGCAGGCCACCGTGGATCAACTTGCTGCTGGCACTGGATGTATGCGCAGCGAGGTCATGCTGCTCGCACAGCAGCACGCGCAGGCCACGACCGCTGGCATCACGGGCAATGCCGGCACCGTTGATGCCGCCACCGATCACCAGCAGGTCGACGTCGTGCATCGCGCCTCCGCATCCTGTGTGTGTAGAGTCGAATCCATGCTCGGCTGCTTTTCCAGAAGTCGAGCATGGCTCGACTCTACAGAACGCAGGTGACGGAAACGACGACGGGCCCCGTAGGGCCCGTCGCGTTACATCAATGAAGCAGGTACTGCCTGGATCAGAAGCGGGCACCGATGCCGAAGCCGACGGTCCACGGATCCATCTTGGCTTCACCGATCTTCTCGCCGCCGACCTTCACGTCCGGGCGCGAGCGCATGTAGCGCGCATCGGCACGGGCGAACCAGGTGGAGTTGATGTTCATGTCCACGCCGACGGTGCCGATCACGCCCTTGGCATCCTTGAAGCGGATGTCGGTGTCAGCGCCGTTGCCCAGCTTCTCGTTGCTGAAGCTCGACTGGTAGTAGCCCACGCCCACGAACGGACGGAACACGTTGTCAGCCTGGCCGAAGTGGTACTGGCCGCTCAGCGCGATCGGCTGCTGCTCGACCGAGCCCAGGCGGGCGTTGTCCGGGCCCTTGAACTTGTTGTCGAACTTGTCGGCAGCGCCCCACAGTTCAACGGCCCAGTTGTCGTTGATGTAGTAGCTGAAGCTGACGGTCGGCGCCGGGCCGCCATCGGTCTTCTTCACGCCGGTGATCGGGTCGTTCTTCGGTTCCAGCAGCGAGATGCCGCCAACAACGGCAAAATGCTTGCCCGAAGCGGTGTCGGTGCTGCTGCTGTCCTGGGCGAAAGCGGCCGGCGCGAACGCGGCGGAGGTCAGCAGGGCGAGACTCAGGATACGGATGGAGCGCATGGGGGTATCTCCTAATGTTTCTTGTTTTGGGCCCCCGGTTGCGGGGCGAGCACACCGTAGTCGCCCCAACATGAATCGAATCCGACGCGCGTTAAAAAATAGTTTTCTTTGTTCAGCGACTGGAGCGGAAAGCCTGTTTTCATGGGCTTTTCGGCCATCAGCGGCATTCATGCAGTTGGAGAAGATGTGAGCGAAGCAACGATGTGCATCGGCCTGCAAGCGCAGGTGAACGTGGAGTGCCGGGTGCTGCTGCTGGGCTCGATGCCGGGCGTTGCGTCATTGCAGGAGCAGCGCTATTACGCGCACCCGCGCAATCGATTCTGGCCGCTGCTGGCCGATATCTGCGGTTTCGACGTGACCCTGGCCTACCCGCAACGGCTGCAGGCCTTGATGGCGGCAAAGATCGGCCTGTGGGATGTGATCGGCCAGTGCGAACGGCGCGGCAGCCTGGATGCCGACATCGTGCGTGGTACGGAAATACCCAATGCACTACCGGCACTGATCGCCTCGCTTCCTGAGCTGGAGCTGATCGGTTGCAACGGCGGCGCGGCGCTGCAGGCATTCCAGCGTTGGGTACTGCCCGGGCTCAAGGCGCCACCGAGGCTGCTGGCACTGCCGTCCACCAGCCCGGCCAATGCGGCGTGGTCGTTGTCGCGCCTGCGCCTGGCCTGGCAGCCGGTGGCCGACGCACTGGCGACATGAAGCCGACATTGTCCGGACAATACGCTACCGACTGGATGCAGCCACAACCCATGGGCAACAGCGTGTCTCGGCTGCGTGCGTACTGAAAACACCTGTAACGGTTGGCGCTGGCCCCCGCTGGCCGCACAATAGACGTTTCCCTACACCAGATTGCCGGAGTTATCCCCATGGCCGAAATCAAGGAAGCACTTGTCCCCGATATCGGTGACTACAGCGATATCCCGGTAATCGAGGTGCTTGTCGCCGTCGGCGACACGGTCAAGAAGGACCAGGGCCTGGTGACGCTGGAAAGCGACAAGGCAACCATGGAAGTGCCGTCGGCCGTGGCCGGTGTGGTCAAGGAGATCAAGGTCAAGGTCGGTGACAGCCTGTCTGAAGGCAAGGTTGTGGCGCTGATCGAAGTGGCTGAAGGCGAGGCTGCCAAGCCGGCCGCGGCTGCCCCGGCACCCGCACCGGCCAAGGCCGCTGCCCCGGCCGCCGCCGCCCAGAGCGCGCCGGCCCCGGCCGCAGTTGCGCCGGCCGCTTCGGCTGCCAGCGGTGGCGCGGTTGAAGCGCTGGTGCCGGACATCGGCGATTACGCCGGCATCCCGGTCATCGAAGTGCTGGTCGCCGTGGGCGACACGGTCAAGAAGGACCAGGGCCTGGTGACGCTGGAAAGCGACAAGGCCACCATGGAAGTGCCGTCTTCGGTGGCCGGCGTGGTCAAGGAGATCAAGGTCAAGGTCGGCGACAATCTGTCGCAGGGCAATGTGGTCGCCATCATCGAAGCCGAGGGCGCCGCCGCGCCGGCACCGACCAAGGCTGCCGCTGCTGCCGCTCCGGCTGCCGCCGAGACCGCCACCAAGGTCGAGCCGGTCGCTGTGCCGGCGCAGCCGGACAAGCTGGCTGCCCGCGAAATCGCCTCGGCCGGTACCCCGTCCAGCCCGCCGGTGCAGTTCAACGCCGATGGCGTGCTGCCGGCCAAGGTGCCGTACGCCACCCCGGCAGTGCGCGTATTCGCCCGTGAACTGGGCGTGGACCTGCTGCAGATCAACGGCACCGAGAAGGGTGGCCGCATCACCAAGGGTGATGTGCAGAAGTTCGTCAAGGCCGCACTCAGTGGTGGCGTGCCGGCTGCCGGCGGTGCTGCTGTCGCTGCCGGTGGTGGCCTGAACCTGCTGCCGTGGCCGAAGGTCGATTTCAGCAAGTTCGGCGATGTCGAAGTGCAGCCGTTGTCGCGCATCAAGAAGATCTCGGGTGCGAACCTGGCCCGCAACTGGGCGATGATTCCGCACGTCACCCAGTTCGAACAGGCCGATATCACCGACCTGGAAGGCCTGCGCGTGGCGCTGAACAAGGAGAACGAGAAGGCCGGCATCAAGCTGACCATGCTTGCCTTCCTGATCAAGGCCAGTGCTGCGGCGCTGAAGCAGTTCCCGGAGTTCAACGCGTCGCTCGATGCCAGCGGCGAGAACCTGACCCTGAAGAAGTACTTCAACATCGGCTTCGCCGCCGACACGCCCAACGGCCTGGTCGTTCCGGTCATCCGCGATGTCGACAAGAAGGGCGTGGTGCAGATCGCGCAGGAAACCGGCGAACTGGCCAAGAAGGCGCGCGACGGCAAGCTGGGCCCGGCCGACATGAGCGGCGGCTGCTTCTCGATCAGCTCGCTGGGCGGCATTGGTGGCACCGCGTTCACCCCGATCGTCAATGCACCGGAAGTGGCCATCCTCGGCGTCTCCAAGTCGTCCATCCAGCCGGTCTGGAACGGCAAGGAATTCGCACCGAAGCTGATGCTGCCGCTGTCGCTGAGCTACGACCACCGCGTCATCGATGGCGCCCTGGCCGCACGCTTCACCACGTACCTGTCGCAGGTGCTGGCCGACATGCGCCGCGTGTTGCTGTAAGGCACCCGCTTCGCCCCCACCGTGCGGCCGCTGCCCCTGGCGCGGCCGCCTGTCGAAACGCAGTGACAGCCCACCGGCCATGCCGGTCGGGCACGAGGAAAATCCACCATGGCCACGATTGAAATCAAGGTTCCCGACATCGGCGATTACAGCGATGTACCGGTGATCGAAGTGCTGGTCGCCGTCGGCGACACGGTGAAGAAAGACCAGGGTCTGGTGACCCTGGAATCGGACAAGGCCACCCTGGAAGTGCCGTCCTCGGCCGCCGGCGTGGTCAAGGAAATCAAGGTCAAGCTGGGTGACACGCTGTCTGAAGGCGCCGTGGTCGTGCTGCTGGATGCTGAAGGCGCCGCCGAAGCTCCGGCCAAGGCCGCTGCGCCGGCCCCGGCTGCGGCCACCCCGGCCCCGGCTGCGGCCACCCCGGCCAGCAAGCCGCCGGTGACTCCGTCGCACCGCGCCCCGGCCGAACCAGCCGCACCGAAGCCGGCGCTGTCCAGCGGCAAGCCGGCTGACATCGAATGCGAGATGGTCGTGCTGGGCTCGGGCCCGGGCGGCTACACCGCTGCCTTCCGCGCCGCCGACGTCGGCCTGGATACGGTGCTGGTCGAGCGCTACGCCAGCCTCGGCGGCGTCTGCCTCAACGTCGGCTGCATTCCGTCCAAGGCGCTGCTGCACGCCGCAGCGGTCATCGACGAAGTGGCCCACGCCGGTGATTTCGGCGTCGAGTTCGGCAAGCCGACCATCACCCTGGACAAGCTGCGCGAGTACAAGGAAAAGGTCGTCAACCAGCTGACCAAGGGCCTGGCCGGCATGGCCAAGCAGCGCAAGGTCCGCAGCGTGCAGGGCGTCGGCAAATTCGTTTCGGCCAACGAGCTGGAGATCACCGCTGCTGACGGCAGCACTCAGTTGCTGCGCTTCCAGAAGTGCATCATCGCCGCCGGTTCGCAGGCAGTGAAGCTGCCGAACTTCCCGTGGGACGACAAGCGCGTGATGGATTCCACCGACGCGCTGGAGCTGGCCGAAGTGCCGGGCTCCCTGCTGGTTGTCGGTGGCGGCATCATCGGCCTGGAAATGGCCACCGTTTACGGTGCGCTGGGCAGCAAGGTCACCGTGGTCGAGTTCATGGACCAGCTGATGCCGGGCGCCGACAAGGACCTGGTCAAGCCGCTGGCTGACCGCCTGAAGAAGCAGGGCATCGAAGTGCACCTGAAGACCAAGGCCTCGGGCGTCGCCGCCGATGCCAAGGGCATCACCGTGACCTTCGAAGCCGCCGAGGAAGGCCAGACGCCTGCGCTGGCGCAGGGCACCTTCGACCGCGTGCTGGTGGCCGTGGGCCGCTCGCCGAACGGCAAGAAGATCGATGCCGAAAAGGCCGGCGTGCAGGTCACCGACCGTGGCTTCATCCCGGTGGACCGCCAGATGCGCACCAACGTGCCGCACATCTTTGCCATCGGCGACATCGTCGGCAACCCGATGCTGGCCCACAAGGCCACGCACGAGGGCAAGCTGGCCGCTGAAGTGGCTGCCGGCCACAAGAAGGAGTGGGTGGCCCGCGTGATTCCGTCGGTGGCCTACACCAATCCGGAGATCGCCTGGGTTGGCGTGACCGAGACCGAAGCCAAGGCCAAGGGCCTGAAGGTCGGCGTGGCCAAGTTCCCGTGGGCCGCCAGCGGCCGCGCGATCGGCATTGGTCGCACCGAGGGCTTCACCAAGCTGATCTTTGACGAAGAGACCCACCGCATCATCGGTGGTGCCATCGTTGGCGTGCACGCTGGTGACCTGCTGGCCGAGATCGGCCTGGCCATCGAGATGGGTGCTGAAGCCGAAGACATCGGCCACACCATCCACGCCCACCCGACGCTGAGCGAATCGGTGGCGATGGCGTCGGAAATCTACGACGGCACGATCACCGATCTGTACCTTCCTAGAAAGAAGTAGCGCCGGGCCATGTCCGGCGAAACGGAAAACCCGGCGCAAGCCGGGTTTTTTGTTGGTCGTTTGTGTGGACTTCGATCGTTCTCATTGCGAGCGATTGGGCGGCTGCGCGGGTGGCAGGCATTTCGACAAATGTCCCCCGTCGCCCGCCTGTGGCGGTCGCCTCCTCCTTTACTTTGTCCAAACGCCTGCCACCCGCGCAGCGGCTCGGCTTGCGGACAGTCGAGAGCCACTGCCTGGGCCGCGTGGACGCCTGACACGCGGAGGGAGGGGGGGGGCTGGGTGCGAAGTAAAGGAGGAGGTGACGGCCGCAGGCCGGCGCCGGGGGACATTCGCACCCAGCCCCCTCTCCCTCAGGCGCTCGACCCAGCTGCTCTTGCTCCTGCACGTAGGGAAAAACAGCACAAAAAAGCGCGGCCCCGATGTTCCGGAGGCCGCGCCAGGAGAGAGAGTGCCGTGGAAGGGGCGGGGGATCAGAACACGAAGCTGATACCGGCCACCGGGCCCTTGAACTCCTGCTTCAGGCCGATGGTGCCGTCGCTGCCCTTCTTGTCCACGTCCAGCTTGAACCAGTCATAGCCGGCGAACACACCGAAATTCTTGGTGAGGCGGTAATCGACGATCGCATTGGCGCGGCTCAGGTCGCCCTTGTAGTCATCGAAGCTGCCCCAGCGCGTGTTCAGGTACTGGCCCTGCAGCGTGATCATCCAGCGCTCGGACGGGTTGAAGGTCATGCGCGCACCCACCACCGGCGCAATGCCGTCGGCCTTCTCGTTGAGGAACTGGCCCTCGTAGACGGTGCCCAGGTCCGCATAGCCCTTGGTGCTGATCTTGGCGTACTCACCACCGATCTGCAGGCCGAGGTCGAAGGTGTCGGTATCGACGACCGAGTAGTCATAGACGAGGCTGGCCACCTGGTACTTCAGCTCACCCTTGACGAAGCTGCCGGCCGGCACATTTTCACCGCCGAAGGAAATGCCCTGGTCCAGCGTCTCGCGACGGTCCTTGTCGTACTTGAAGTAGTTGAACAGCAGGCGCTGACGGTTGCTGATGCGGAACATGCCGTCGATGCGCGGCTCCCATTCCTTGCCACCCAGCTTGAAGTCCTGATTCAGGGCGATGTCCTGGCCGGCTACCGTGGTGCTGCCGCGGAGCGTGTTGTCCGAATCGATGTTCATCGCACCCAGACGGATGGCGAAGCGGTCGTCGCCTTCGGCCGCATGGGCGGCAGTGGCGAACGAAGCGCCGGTGGCGAGCAGGGAGAGGGCGAGCAGGGTGGGTACAGGGCGCATCGAAGAGTCCTTGCAGTGGTTCATCAGAATGAAGACCACTGTGCCGGACGGCGGCGTCCACCATCCGTGAACGTATGGTCCACAGCATGTGCACGGTTCAGCGCTGTCGCGAAGATGCAAAAAAGATGGCCCCGGAGCCGGGCTTCGGGGCCATCGTGGGACCTGCGGGCGAAGCGTCGACGAGGTTGCTGCAGGCAGGTCGAAAGGTCGGACCAACCCGCTGCGGCGAAAGTTCCGTGGCCTGCGACCAAAGTTCAATACTGCGCTGCAACATCATACGGACGTCATTGTCCCCAGGGTGGCACGCAAAAATGTAACCGCTACCGCAACTTGCGGCTTCCCGGGATGAACAGGCAGCGGTTGTCTCGCAAATTGTCCCATTGCTATAATTTGGCGGCTCGATGAGGCCCCCCCTGCTGTAGCCGCCTCAGCCCTCCACTTGCAACCACGCGGGACGTCCTGTGCTGAACTCCGTTGATGCGGGTCGGCGACTGATGCTGCGCGCCGCGGTCTACCCGCTGGCCGCGGTGGCTGTCCTGGCCCTGGCTTTCCTGCTGGTAGGTCCGAAGTATGCCCTCGGCGCACTGGCGTCCGGTGTGGCCATTTCGGCCGGTGGCTGGGTTGCGGCACGGATGGCACTGGGTGGGGGAGCACTGGCCGCGGGATCGGCGATGGCTCGCCTGATCATCGCGATCGTCGCCAAGTGGGTGGTGGTATTCGGCGTCCTGCTGGTGGGGTTCCTGGTCTTCAAGCTGCCTGCATTGGCGCTGTTGGCCGGTATCGCCGTCGGCTTGATGTTCCAGGTCCTGGCCATGGCCAGGCGTTGACAGAATTCAATTAACTGAAGGTTCCGGACACATGGCGGGCGAGGCTCTAACCCCTACCAGCTACATCCAGCATCACCTGCACAACCTGACCGCGCCGGTCGGCAAGGGTGAGGGTATGTTCTGGCATATCCACGTCGATACCTTCCTCACCGCTGTCCTGATGGGCCTGGTGATCGTTGTCGCGTTCTGGCTGGGAACCCGCAAGGCCACCGCCGGCGTGCCGGGCAAGTGGCAGGCGTTCGTGGAAATCTGCCTGGAGTTCGTCGACCGCCAGGCCAAGGACACCTACCACGGCAAGAGCAAGCTGGTCACGCCGATCGCCATCACGATCTTCTTCTGGATCCTGATGATGAATCTGCTGAAGATGATCCCGGCCGATTTCATCGCCAAGCCGCTGGAATGGGCGGGCGTGCACTACTGGAAGCCGGTGCCGACCGCTGACGTCAATGCCACCCTGGGCATGGCCTTCAGCGTGTTCTTCCTGATGCTGTTCTTCGCGCTGAAGTCCAAGGGCCTGCTTGGCTTCATCAAGGAATTCCTGACGGCGCCGTTCGGCAAGTGGATGATGCCGTTCAACCTGATCCTCAACATCGTCGAGTGGCTGAGCAAGCCGATCTCGCTGGCGATGCGACTGTTCGGCAACATGTTCGGCGGCGAAATCGTGTTCCTGCTGATCTGGGTGCTGGGTGGTGCCGGTTTCTTCGGTGCCATTGCCGGTGGTGTGTTCGGCCTCGGCTGGATGCTGTTCCACCTGCTGGTGATCCCGCTGCAGGCCTTCATCTTCATGATGCTGTCGATCGTGTACCTGAGCCTGTCGGAAGACGCTCACTGAGTTTCAAGCTTCAACGCGTTTCAACCTTCATCCGTTTCATCACCCTTAGCAACTTAAGTTCCTGGAGATAACCATGTACTTCGCCGTCCTGACCAACTTCGCGCAGATTCAGAGCTCCACCGCCCTTGCCGTCGGCATCATGATCGGCCTGGCCGCGCTGGGCGCCGGTCTGGGTCTGGCCATCATGGCTGGTAAGTTCCTGGAGTCGGCCGCCCGCCAGCCGGAGCTGATCCCGGTCCTGCAGGTGCGCATGTTCATCACCGCTGGCCTGATCGACGCCGCGTTCATCATCTCGGTCGCCGTCGGCCTGCTGCTGGCCTTCGCCAACCCGCTGTCGGCTGCCTTTGCTGGCGCCGTCACCAAGGCTCTGGCCGGCTGATACAGCGGTTTGAGAAGACCGGGTGCTGATGCACCCGGTTTCGGATGAAGGCCGGATGCGCCGCTTCGGCGGCGCGTCCACCCCGAAACCAGCGATCGAGCTAACCATGAATATCAATTTCACCCTTCTTGCGCAGGCGCTCGCCTTCGCTGGTCTGATCTGGATCATCGCGACCAAGATCTGGCCGCCGCTGATGAACGCGATCGAAGAGCGCCAGCAGAAGATTGCTGAAGGCCTCGCTGCTGCCGACCGCAGCCAGAAAGATCTGGCCCAGGCGCAGGAGAAGGTCAACGAAGCGCTGAAGGAAGCCCGCACCAAGGCCAACGAGATCATCGATCAGGCCCACGCGCGTGCCAACCAGATCGTTGACGCTGCCCGCACCGAAGCGATCACCGAAGCCACCCGTCAGAAGGATCTGGCCCAGGCTGAGATCGACGCCGCCGCCAACCGTGCCCGTGAAGATCTGCGCAAGCAGGTGTCCGCGCTGGCCGTGACTGGTGCCGAAAAGCTGCTCAAGCGCGAAATCGACGCCAACGCCCACAAGGCGCTGCTCGACGAGCTGGCCTCGGAGATCTAAGGATGAGCCAGGCCCTCACGCTTGCCCGCCCGTACGCCCGCGCCGCGTTCGCGACCGCGCGCGACGAAGGCGCGTTTGCGCCGTGGTCGGACGCCCTCGCGTTCTCCGCCCACGTCGCCGCCGATCCGCGCGTGGCGGCCCTGCTCGCCAACCCGGAGCTGGGCCGTGACGATGCCGTCGCCCTGCTGGCGCCGGCGACCCACGGCGAAACCTACTCGCGCTTCCTGGCCATCCTGGCCGAATCGCATCGTCTGCCGCTGCTGCCGGAAATCTCCGGCATGTTCGACGCCCTGCGCGCCGATGCCGAGCACGTGGTCAAGGCCAACGTGACCTCTGCCGCCGAACTCTCGGCCGGTGAACTGGATGCGATCAAGGCCGCGCTGCGCAAGCGCTTCAACCGCGAGGTCGAAGTGACCACCGCGGTCGACGCTTCGCTGATCGGTGGCGCCGTGATCGACGCCGGTGACGTGGTCATCGATGGTTCGCTGAAGGGCAAGCTGGCCCGTCTGCAGACCGCGCTCGCTAACTGAATTCATTTAACGTCCGGCCCCGCTGCCGGCACTAGGACTTGACGATGGCAACCACGCTCAACCCCTCCGAAATCAGCGAACTGATCAAGAACCGCATCGAGAAGGTCAAGCTGGCCGCGGAATCGCGCAACGAAGGCACCGTGACCAGCGTGTCCGACGGCATCGTGCGCATCTTCGGTCTGGCCGACGTGATGCAGGGCGAAATGATCGAACTGCCGAACAACAGCTTCGCCCTGGCCCTGAACCTGGAGCGCGACTCGGTCGGCGCCGTGGTCCTGGGCGGTTACGAGCACCTGCGCGAAGGCGACGTTGCCAAGACCACCGGCCGCATCCTGGAAGTGCCGGTTGGTCCGGAACTGCTGGGCCGCGTCGTCAACGCCCTGGGCGAGCCGATCGATGGCAAGGGCCCGCTGGGTACCGACCTGACCGCTCCGGTGGAGCGCGTTGCACCGGGCGTGATCTGGCGCAAGTCGGTCGACCAGCCGGTGCAGACCGGTTACAAGTCGGTCGACTCGATGATCCCGATCGGCCGTGGCCAGCGCGAGCTGATCATCGGCGATCGCCAGACCGGCAAGACCGCGATGGCCATCGATGCGGTGATCAACCAGAAGGGCACCGGCATCAAGTGTGTGTACGTTGCGATCGGCCAGAAGGCTTCGACCATCGCCAACATCGTGCGCAAGCTGGAAGAGAACGGCGCACTGGCACACACGGTCGTTGTTGCCGCCACCGCCTCCGAATCGGCTGCCATGCAGTACATCAGCGCCTACTCGGGCTGCACCATGGGTGAGTACTTCATGGACCGCGGCGAAGACGCGCTGATCGTGTACGACGATCTGTCCAAGCAGGCCGTTGCCTACCGCCAGATCTCGCTGCTGCTGAAGCGCCCGCCGGGCCGTGAAGCCTACCCGGGTGACGTGTTCTACCTGCACTCGCGCCTGCTGGAACGCGCTGCCCGCGTGTCCGAGGAATACGTCGAGAAGTTCACCGAAGGCAAGGTCACCGGCAAGACCGGTTCGCTGACCGCGCTGCCGATCATCGAAACCCAGGCCGGCGACGTGTCCGCCTTCGTTCCGACCAACGTGATCTCGATCACCGACGGCCAGATCTTCCTGGAAACCGATCTGTTCAACGCCGGCATCCGTCCGGCCGTGAACGCCGGTATCTCGGTGTCGCGCGTCGGTGGCTCGGCCCAGACCAAGATCATCAAGAAGCTGTCCGGCGGCATCCGTATCTCGCTGGCGCAGTACCGTGAGCTGGCTGCGTTCGCGCAGTTCGCCTCGGACCTGGACGAAGCGACCCGCAAGCAGCTGGAGCGTGGCCAGCGCGTCACCGAGCTGATGAAGCAGAAGCAGTACGCGCCGATGTCGATCGCCAACCAGGCGCTGTCGATCTACGCCGTCAACGAGGGCTACCTCGACGACGTGCCGGTCAACAAGCTGCTGGCGTTCGAAGAAGGCCTGCACGCGCACTTCGCCAACACCCAGGGCGAGCTGATCGGCAAGGTCAACGCCACCGGCGGTTGGGACAACGACATCGAAGGTGCCTTCAAGAAGGGCATCGCCGAGTTCAAGACCACCGGCAGCTGGTAAGACGAACGTGTGGCGGGGCCTGGCCCCGCTACACCGCTGAATGCAGCGGGGCATCGCCCCGCTCTACGGGAATCAAAGATGGCAAGCGGACGCGAAATCAAAACCAAGATCAAGAGCGTGCAGAACACCCGCAAGGTGACGCGCGCCCTGGAAATGGTCTCGGCCTCCAAGATCCGCAAGGCGCAGGATCGGATGAAGACCTCGCGTCCGTACGCGCAGGCGATGAAGCAGGTGATCGGCCACCTGGCGCAGGCCAGCACCGACTACCAGCATCCGTTCCTGGTCGAGCGTGAGCAGGTCAAGCGGGTCGGGTTCATCGTGATCTCCTCCGATCGCGGCCTGGCTGGTGGCCTCAACAACAACCTGTTCCGCAAGCTCCTGGGTGAAGCCAAGGCTTGGCAGGACAAGGGCGCCGAAGTGGACATGGTGACCATCGGCCAGAAGGCATCGACCTTCTTCCGTCGCGTGAAGGTCAACATGGTCGGCAGCGTGACCCACATCGGTGACGTGCCGAAGCTGGAATCGCTGATCGGCGTGATCAAGGTCATGCTCGATGCCTTCACCGAAGGCAAGGTCGATCGCGTGTACCTGGTCTACAACCGCTTCATCAACACGATGACGCAGAAGGCCAGCTTCGATCAGCTGTTGCCGTTGCCGGCCGCCGAGAAGCAGGTCGCCCATCACGACTGGGACTACCTGTACGAACCCGATGCCGCGACCGTGCTTGAGCACGTGATGACGCGTTACATCGAATCGCTGGTGTACCAGGCGCTGCTGGAAAACGTCGCGTCCGAACATGCTGCACGCATGGTTGCGATGAAGTCGGCCAGCGACAACGCGAACAAGCTGATCGGCGATCTGCAGCTCGTCTACAACAAGGCGCGCCAGGCAGCGATCACCCAGGAAATTTCCGAAATCGTCGGCGGCGCGGCAGCAGTCTGACCGCGTTCGTTCAAAGCACACATTTAGAGGATGCAGCAATGAGTCAGGGCAAGATCGTTCAGATCATCGGCGCCGTCGTCGACGTCGAATTCCCGCGTGAGTCGGTGCCGAAGGTGTATGACGCACTGAAGGTGGAAAACACCGAGATCACTCTTGAAGTCCAGCAGCAGCTGGGCGACGGCGTGGTCCGTTGCATCGCGCTGGGTTCCACCGACGGCCTGAAGCGCAACCTGGTCGCCAACAACACCGGCCGCGGTATCTCGGTGCCGGTCGGCGCCGGTACCCTGGGCCGCATCATGGACGTGCTCGGCCGTCCGATCGACGAAGCCGGTCCGGTGACCGCCAGCGACAGCTGGGAAATCCACCGCGACGCACCGTCGTACGAAGACCAGTCCCCGGCCACCGAGCTGCTGGAAACCGGCATCAAGGTCATCGACCTGATGTGCCCGTTCGCCAAGGGCGGCAAGGTCGGCCTGTTCGGCGGCGCCGGCGTCGGCAAGACCGTCAACATGATGGAACTGATCAACAACATCGCCAAGGCGCACAGCGGTCTGTCCGTGTTCGCCGGCGTGGGTGAGCGTACCCGTGAGGGCAACGACTTCTACCACGAGATGAAGGACTCCAACGTCCTGGACAAGGTCGCGATGGTGTACGGCCAGATGAACGAGCCGCCGGGCAACCGCCTGCGCGTCGCGCTGACCGGCCTGACCATGGCCGAGTACTTCCGCGACGAGAAGGACGAGAACGGCAAGGGCAAGGACGTGCTGCTGTTCGTCGACAACATCTACCGCTACACCCTGGCCGGTACCGAAGTGTCGGCACTGCTGGGTCGTATGCCGTCGGCCGTGGGTTACCAGCCGACCCTGGCTGAGGAAATGGGCGTCCTTCAGGAACGCATCACCTCGACCAAGAACGGTTCGATCACCTCGATCCAGGCCGTCTACGTTCCCGCGGATGACTTGACCGATCCGTCGCCGGCGACCACCTTCGCCCACCTGGATTCGACCGTGACCCTGTCGCGTTCGATTGCTTCGCTGGGTATCTACCCGGCCGTCGATCCGCTGGATTCGACCAGCCGCCAGATGGACCCGCTGGTCATCGGCCACGAGCATTACGACACCGCCCAGCGCGTCCAGCAGACCCTGCAGAAGTACAAGGAACTGAAGGACATCATCGCCATCCTGGGCATGGACGAACTGTCCGAAGAAGACAAGCAGGCCGTGTCGCGCGCCCGCAAGATCGAGCGCTTCTTCAGCCAGCCGTTCCACGTGGCCGAAGTGTTCACCGGCTCGCCGGGCAAGTACGTGTCGCTGAAGGACACCATCCGTGGCTTCAAGGCCATCGTCGATGGCGAGTACGACCACCTGCCGGAGCAGGCGTTCTACATGGTCGGCAGCATCGAAGAAGCGGTCGAGAAGGCCAAGAAGATGGCCGAGAAGGCCTGATGCGGCAGGGACAGGCCTCGGCCTGTCCCATCCGTGACACGGGGTGGGCCTGTGCCCACCGCTGCGGAAACCCCTGCGGTGGGTAACACCCGCCCCCTAGCGAAGAGAGTTCCATGAGCACCATCCGTTGCGACATCGTCAGCGCCGAGCAGGAAATCTTCCGTGGTGAAGCGACCCTGGTCGTGGCCACCGGTGAGCTGGGCGAACTGGGCATCGCGCCCAAGCACGCGCCGCTGATCACCCGCCTGAAGCCGGGCAAGGTGGTGGTGACCACGCCGAACGGCGAGCAGCTGGATTTCGCCATTTCCGGCGGCATCCTGGAAGTGCAACCGCAGGTGGTGACCGTGCTGGCCGACACCGCGATCCGCGCGCAGGACATCGACGAGGCCTCGGTCCGCAAGGCCAAGGAAGAAGCCGAGCGCATCCTGGCCAACCGCGGCGAAGCGATGGAAGTGGCCGAAGCGCAGCAGAAGCTGGCTGAAGCCGTCGTCCAGCTGCAGGCGCTGGAGCGTCTGCGCAAGAATCTCAAGCACTGAGGTTCGCGTTGCACCCACGAGAACGCCGGCCCTGTGCCGGCGTTTTTGTTTGTGCGTCAGGGAGCGTCGACTATCGCGCGCAGCACGGGATTTTCGCGGCCTGTTGGAAGCGCAGCCGATCAACAATCGACTCTACCGATCCCGATCCCGATCCCGCATCAGCGATACACCACGCAGCGCATCAACAGGAACGACACGCAGGCTAATCCGCCTTCCACCAGCGGCTTGGCCAGCCACGTGTACTGCAGGCCCAGCGCGTGGTCGACCAGGCTCATCAGCAACGTGCTTGACACGGTCAGCAGCAGCCATAGTCCGAAGAATCGCGCGAAGCGCTTCCAGCCAAGCTTTTGGGTACCGGCCTCGGCGAAGGTGTAGCGACCATTGAGCCAGAAGCCGAGCAGCATCCCGGCCATGCGACCGGCGATGTTCGCTGGCACAACCGGAGTTCCCAGTGCTGTGGTGCCGACGAACACCAGCCAGTCCAGCAGCAGTTGCACCAGACCGACAAGGAAATAGGAGCCGCCTTGGCGGGCAAGGGTCATAGCGCTCGGTATCCTCTCGGCTGGTGATGGGATGCATGCACCGATACGGCGCTGCGCTCCAGCGCCCGGGATGCGACGACGATGACCATCAAGGATGACGCTCCCGCAGCGGCGGCAAGCTCCACCATTGACGGTCACCAGCTTCCTCGCGCAGGCGCGCGCCAGCAAGCTCAAGCGCCGCTCGTTGCACAGGCGTCGTCGTTTCCACGCGCAGGATCACGTGCCTCACCTGCTCCTTCTGCAGCAAGGCAAGCCAGCGCTGGCCAGTGGGGTCCAGTTCGGCGGCTGCCGCCGCTGACAGCAGGCCCGGCGCGTACCAGCTGATCGTGCGCCCACGCGTACCGAATTCGGCGAAGAAGGCGTCGGAAGGGTCCAGCAGCAGTACGTTTCCCCGGGCTTCACCTGATCGGCGGATGGCCGAGGCTAGTGAGCGTTCGGGCACGAATCGCTGGAACATCGGAACATCGCCCCCTGGCGCCTTCAGCGTCTGCTTCAGTGCGCCACCGCGCAGCATCCAGTTGGCTGAAGACTGGTAGCCCAGGTTGAGTACACAGACAGCCACCAGCAGCCCCACCAGCGACCGACGGACAGGGCCCGCCCCGAGTGCCGCTGGCGCCAGCACGCACAACATGACCATGCCTGGATAGGCATAGCGAAGATACTGGACCAGCATAAGGGGCAAGGTGAGCACGGCCAGCGTGACCACGGCCGCTGCACGCGTGGAGGGACGCAGCAGGGCGAGCAGCCAAAGTCCTGCCAGTCCGATCAGGATCACCCCCGCGGCACCATCGAATCCTTCGTGATACCTCGACGAGTGAAAGGTCAGGTTCCATGGCAGGCCGGGCCCAAATCCGGTCTTGTACCTCAGGTCAACGAAATCCTCGGCCCCGAAGTAGGGAGAGTGAAAAACACTGTTGAACAGCGGAAGTACCGGATTTCCGGCGATCCACGTAGCGAATACATAGCTGGAACCACCGATCAACAGCCCGATCAGCAGCACCTGTCCGATGCTGGGCCACGAAGGCCATGGATGGCGGTACAGCGCCCAGATCAGGACAGGCAGGGCTTGCAACCCGCTCATCGATTTCATTGCCAGCAAGCCGCCCGCCAACACTGCCATCAACATCCAGTTGGACAGGCGACCGTCGGCGGGCGCAGCCGCCAGTGCGCACAGCCACAGCACCACCGCGGCGCTGGGCAGTTCGACCTGCATGCCAGCGGCGAGGTTGGCCGTCATCGGAAGGCTGGCGATCAAGGCAATCGCCAGCCAGCGCAGTTGAGGGCCTGCATCCAACGCAGCCGCGAACTGCCATGCACCGGTGGCGAGCAGCACGAGCCAGATGGCGTTGACCGCCCCCCGGGATTCCGTACCGGTGATCACCTGTGGAATGGCCTGGAGGATATCTGTTGCCCAAGGTGCCAGAGCCCAGATCTGATACTGCGGTGCGGGGAAGTAGACACCGTTCTCCATGAGCTGCCAGGGCAGCCGCAGGTGATAGGTGAGATCGTCATACTGCAGAGTCGGCAGCCAACAGGCGGTGCTGGCCAAGCCCATTGCGAACATGGCGAGGGTGGCGCTTCGCGGCGCCGCTTCCACTGCCCGCCGCCAGTGCGTCCTGCTCACCCTAAGCAGGGCCCACAAGGTGGAGCGGCGCCAAGCAACCAGCGCGACGGCGGCGGCAAGATAGAGCCAGCGGCTGTGGATGGGCAACAGCAAGGTCCATCCCATTACTCCGGCCATTGCTACCATGCCAACGATGGCCTGCAGCGCAAGAGGGCGTCGGGGGAACAGCATCTGCCCGATCGCAATGCCGGCAAGCGCCAGGAACGCTGAGGCCAGCCAGGGTAACGGGCCGGTGAATATGGGCAACAGCAATACCCAGAACAAGGCCAGCCCGCTGGCCATGGGAATGCTGCGAGTCCGTTTCAGCAGCCAGGCAACTGCGCCGGCCAACAGGCAAAGGACAACCAGCTCTTTGAGGCGGCCTGATGGCAGTTGCCTGTACAACGGAGTGATGCACAGGCCCAGCAGAAGCAGTAACGCGCCCAGCCAGGGCAGCAGATTGCAGAGTCGTTCCTTGACGGCGTACACGGTTCACATCGGTCCTGCGGATTGCTCGGCTATGCTATCAGCTCTATTCCCCAAGCTCCGCGGCTGCGCGGACCATTGCCCATGACCCAGCCCCTGCACGTCATCATCCTCGCCGCTGGCGCCGGCAAGCGCATGAAGTCGGTGCTGCCGAAGGTACTGCAGCCGATCGCCGGCCAGCCGATGCTGGCGCATGTGATCGATGCGGCCCGCGAACTGCAGCCCTCGGCGATCCACGTGGTCTACGGCCATGGTGGTGAAGCGGTGCGCCAGCACTTTGCCGGCCAGCCCGATCTGCAGTGGGCCGAGCAGGCGCAGCAGCTTGGCACCGGCCATGCGGTAGCCCAGGCGATGCCGCAGGTGCCAGACGCCGCGCAGGTGCTGGTGCTGTACGGCGACGTGCCGCTGATCCGCGCGCAGACCCTGCGCGACCTGCTGGCGCAGCCGGGTCGACTGGCGGTGCTGGTCGCCGATGTCGATGACCCGACCGGTTACGGCCGCGTGCTGCGCGATGCCGAAGGCAAGGTCGGCTCGATCGTCGAGCAGAAGGATGCCAACGACGACCAACTGCGCGTGCGCACGATCAATACCGGCATCATCGCTGCCGAATCGACCGCGCTTCGCCGTTGGTTGTCGCAGTTGTCGAACAGCAATGCACAGGGCGAGTACTACCTCACCGACGTGTTTGCTTTCGCCGCACATGAATACACCCCTGCCGAGATGGCGCTGGTGGCCGATGCGCAGGAAGCCGAAGGCGCAAACGATCCCTGGCAGCTGTCGCAGCTGGAGCGTGCCTGGCAGCGCCGTGCGGTGCGCGCGTTGTGCGCACAGGGGGCGCGGGTGCGTGATCCGGCGCGGCTGGACATCCGCGGTACCGTCACCGTGGGCAGCGACGTGCTGATCGACGTCGACGTCGTGCTCGAGGGCAACATCGTGCTGGGCGATGGCGTGACCATCGGACCGTTCAACCGGTTGAAGGACGTCAATCTTGGCCCGGGTACCGAAGTGCGCGCGCATTGCGACCTGGAAGGCGTGGTCACCGAAGGCGCTGCGCAGGTTGGCCCGTTCGCACGGCTGCGCCCCGGTACTGTGCTGGCCGATGGCGTGCATGTCGGCAACTTCGTCGAGACCAAGAAGGTCACACTGGGCGTGGGCAGCAAGGCCAACCACCTGACCTACCTGGGCGATGCGGTGATCGGCAGCAGGGTGAACATCGGCGCTGGCACGATCACCTGCAACTACGATGGCGTCAACAAGTCGACCACCACCATCGGCGACAACGCCTTCATCGGCTCCAACAGCGCCTTGGTGGCACCGGTGCTGATCGGCGAGGGCGCCACCATTGCAGCGGGCTCGGTCATTACCCGCGATGCCCCGGACGGCAAGCTGACCCTGGCACGTGCACGACAGGAAACCATCGATGGCTGGAAGCGCCCGCTCAAGAAGTCCTGAGCCACGTGCACCGCGCGCCGACGAGCTCGGTGCGCTGCCTGTCATCGAGCAACGTGCCGGTGAACTGCTGAAGGGCCACCCGGCCTACCCGGTGTTCGCCGGCCATGGCCTGGACCTGCAGACGCTGCAGGACGGCCTTCAGCGCGGGCAGCTGTGGGTGGTGGATGCGGCCGACGGCGGCATTGCCGGCTATCTGCTGGCCGGTGAGCTCTGCGGTGAGTTCCATGTGCTGCAGATGGACGTGGATCCCATGCATGCGCGGCGTGGCTACGGTCGTGCGTTGTTGCGGCATGCACTGGGCGAGGCCAAGGCGCGTGGCTACCCTGCGGCGGTGCTGACCACCTTGTCCGATGTGCCGTGGAATGCGGCTTTCTATGCCAGCGAAGGGTTCGACGTAGTGCCTCAGGCGCAGTGGAACGATGACTTGCGTGCGGTGATGGTCGAAGAAGCCGCGTTGGGTTTTCCGATGCAGCTGCGGGTGGCGATGCGGCGGGTCTGGTAGCTGCCGACCTTGGTCGGCAGCTACCGGAACAGCATCCACGCATGGCGTGGATCTACTGGCCCACCAAGGTCGGCATCTGCCGGAACGGCATCCACGCATGGCGTGGATCTACTGGCCGGGCAAGGTCGGCGACTACCGGGAATCCCGTTGGCCCGCTCAGCCCACGGGCAACAGGATCGACACGCACAACCCGCCGTCACCGCGGTTCTGCAGCGACACCCGGCCGCCGTGCGCTTCCACGATCTCGCGCGTCAGGGCCAGTCCCAGCCCCGTGCCGTTGCGCTTGGTCGAATAGAACGGCATCAGTGCGTTCTGCAGCACCTGTTCGTTCATGCCCTTGCCACGGTCGAGCACATCCAGGCGCAACCATTGTGGCAACCGGGTCAGCTGCACCTGCACGTCGTCGTTGGGCGGCTCTGCTTCGGCACAGGCTTCGTGCGCGTTTTTCAACAGGTTCAACAGCGCCTGCCCGAACTGTGCGATGTCGATGCGGCTGCTCATTTCTTCATCCGGCTCACGTTCCATGCCGAACGGAATCTGCTGCCGCATGCTTGAAAGGAACGGCGCCCAGTGAACGGTCTGCAGCTGCGGCTGCGGCAGCTTGGCGAAGCGTGCATAGCCGCGGATGAAGCCTTCCAGGTGGCGCGCACGGTCTTCGATGGTGGTGAAGATCTCTGGCAGCCGATCGAAGCGCTCACGCTGCACCAGCACGCCGCCGGAATGGGCCAGCGACGCGATCGGCGCCAGCGAATTGTTGAGCTCGTGGCTGATCACCCGGATCACTTTCTTCCAGGTCTGCACTTCCTGTCGGCGCAGTTCGGCGGTGAGCAGGCGCACCAGCAGCAGATCATGCGGTCGGCCGTTGAGCTGGAAAGCGCGTCGCGAGAGGTGGTAGACCTGCTCGTCGTCCTCGTCGCCGTCCTCTCCCTCGGCGTGTACCGCGAACAGACTGTCGCCGCCACGGGCGATGGCATCGCGCAGTTCCACCGGCACCTGTTCCAGTACCTCTTCCAGGCGCTGCCCTTCCAGTTTCCAGCCGCCGTGCAGCAGTTTGCGCGCGGCCAGGTTGGAGAACACCACGCGGGCGATGCCATCACCGCCCGAGGCGATCAGCAGCATGGCCACCGGCGTGTTCTGCACCATGGTGTCCAGCAGCAGCTCGCGCTGCACCAGGCCCTGACGCTGTGCGCGCAGCACGTCACCCAGCTCGCGGTGGGCTTCTACCAGGTCGCCCAGCTCGTCGTTGCCGGGCCAGTACACACCGAAGTTGTACTCGCCATCGCGGTAACTGCTGGTGGTGCCGGACAGGGCGCGCATCAGCGAACGCACCGGCGCAGTGGCCCGGCGCAGGGTCCACCACATCAGCGACAGCAGGACCAGCGCGGACACCGTGGTGACTACCCAACCATGGTCCATCCAGTACGCCAGCAGCCACGGCAGCGCGGCAGCCAGCGCCAGCACCGGCAGCAGGCGCAGGAAAAGACGGAAGGTGAACGAGCGCCGCTTCATTCGCGTGGGATGCCGTGGCGATCCATCCGCCGGTACAGTGCCTGCCGGCTCAGGCCGAGTTCGGCGGCGGCCTGGGCGATGACGCCGTGGTTGCGCGCCAGCACGTCCTCGATGCGCGTACGGTCGGGATCATTGCCAGTACTCGGCGCCGGGCGCGGTGCGGCGGCTGCGCGCGGCAGGTTGAGATCGGCCACTTCAATGCGGTTGCCGGTGGCCAGCAGTTCGGCGCGCTGGATCACGTTGCGCAGTTCGCGCACGTTGCCTGGCCACGGGTGCCGCTGCAGGGCCGCGGTGGCGGCACTGGACAGGGGCTTGCCAGCGGTCAGGAAGCGCTCGGCCAGCGGCACGATATCGCCCGGGCGTTCGGCCAGCGGCGGCAGCACCAGCTCCACCGTGTTGAGGCGGTAGTAGAGGTCTTCGCGGAAGCTGCCGTCGCGGATCATTGCTGGCAGGTCGGCATTGGTCGCACTGACCACGCGCACCTTGACCTGGCGTTCGCGGTTGGAGCCCAGGCGCTCGAAGCGGCCGGTCTCCAGCACACGCAGCAGTTTCATCTGCCCGCCCAGCGACAGGTTGCCGATCTCATCCAGGAACAGGGTGCCGCCATCGGCAGCTTCGAACTTGCCTTCACGCGCCTTGTTGGCGCCGGTGTAGGCACCGGCCTCGGCACCGAACAGCTCAGCCTCGATCAGCTCCGAGGGCAGCGCGCCACAGTTGACGGCCACGAACGGGCCCTTGGCCACCAGCGAATTGGCCTGGATGATCTGCGCGATCTTTTCCTTGCCGGCGCCGTTCGGGCCGGTGATCAATACGGGCAGCTCCGAACGTGCGACCTGGCAGGCCAGGGCGATGACGCGCTCGCTGGCCGGGTCGGCGAACACGGCGCCGCACAGGTCGTACTTCTCTTCCAGCGCGTTGCGCTGGCGCAGTTCGCGGCTGCGGCGGCGGTCCAGTTCGCGACGCGCCTCTGACAATTCCAGCAGGTTGTTGACCGTGGTCATCAGCTTGCGGTCATCCCAGGGCTTGGCCAGGTAGTCGGCGGCACCGGCCTTGACCAGATCCACCGCGCTGCTCAGGTGAGTCCAGGCGGTCAGCAGGATCACCGGCAGGTCCGGATGGCGCGCGCGGATCTGCGCGAACAGGGCCTCGCCTTCCTCACCGGAGGTCGTGTCCTCGCTGAAGTTCATGTCCTGGATGACCAGGTCGACCGGCTGCGACTCGAGCAGCGCCAGTCCCTCGGAAGGGCTCTGCGCTTGCAGGGTGTCGATGTCGTGCAGGGAGAACAGCACGTCCAGCGCGGTGCCCACACTGGCGTTGTCGTCGATGATCAGGATCGAAGGCATCAAGCGGTTCTGCAGAAAGGGATGGGCGGCACCGATGGAGCCGATCGTGTCCAAGCACCGGGAGAGCCCGGCGCCACCCATCAAGCATAGCCAAACCCGTGGACGTGCAGGGGGTGCCGCTTCTCAGTGGCGGGGTGGAGCAGGCGGTGGCGGCGGTGGCGGCGGGGCTGCCAAAGCCAGGCGCCAGACGTCGACATCCACGGCGACGCTCAGCAGCCGCCGCTCCCGCCGCAGCAACAGGTAGGCCCGGGCTGCGTGGGTCTGGTTCATCGCCTGGGCCAGATGCTCGATCTGGTAGACGGGGGTGTCATCCACGCGCAGGATGCGGTCCCCCCGGCGGACACCAAAACGGGCTTCCGGGCTGGCAGCCTCCACCTGCACCTGGCCTTCGGTTGAATGCAATGCCAGCCGGGCGGCGTCCTGCTGCCATTGCAGGGTCTTCGAGCTGCCGCCGCCGGCAAGCACCGGCAGCGGCAGGACCAGCAGCAGCGCCAGCAGCTGCGCGCGCATCTCAGGCACCCCGCGTGGCGACCGCCGGCGGCACCGCTGCGGCACGGCGTGCAGGGCCGAACACCGCGATCTGGCCGAGGGCCCACAGCAACAGCGCACCCAATGGCAGGTACAGCAGCGGCATGCGCGGCAGCTCGTACAGGTTCATCAAAGCCAGATTGATCGCGTAGGCTGCCAGCATGCCCAGCACGATGCCCAGTGTGGCCAGCAGGAAGTTCTCGGTCTGGAAGTAGCGCAGGATCTGGCCACGGGTCGCACCGAGCGCACGGCGGATGCCGATCTGCTTGCTGCGCTGCTGCACCCAGAAGCTGGCCAGGCCGACGATGCCCAGCGCGGTGACGACCAGCAGGGCCACGCAGACGGTGATCAGCAGGCCGACCATCGCCCGGTCGTTCTTGAAGAAGTCCGCGCGCTGCTCCGAGAACGACTCCTTCTCGCGGGTCAGGCGATTGGGATCGTTGCGGTCCAGTGCGGCCAGTGCGGCTTTCAGCACCTCGTCGCGGCGCGCCGGGTCGGTGCGCAGCATGTAGATGCCATCGCCGAATACACGGCGCACCGGCATGATCATCGTGTCATCCCAGTTGTTGCCCCAGCCATTGGGGGTGACCAGCGTGTCGACGATGCCGATCACGTTCACCGTCTGCTTGCCCATGTAGTACGTCTTGCCCAGCGCATTGCCGTCCGGTGCCATCTTGTGCGCGGCGGCCTGGCTGAGGATCACCGGCGTTCCGTTGGCCTTGCTCAGGTTGTCGAAATCGAAGTACTCACCGGGCTGGAAGTCGCGTCCCGCAACCAGGTTCAGGCCCAGGGTGCGTAGCGCGTCTTCGGAGAACGTGTACATGCCCACGCTGGCGGTGGGGCGCTCCTGGTTCATCTCGCGCGAGATGCTGGTGTTGGAGGAGCTGTTGCGGAACGGCAGCTGGTTGATCACGCTGACCGCGGTGACGCCGGGAATGGCGCGCAGCGAGGCCAGGTCTTCACGGGTACGGGCGGCGGCATCGGTCTGCTTGCCGACGCCGGTCACGCGAACCATGACCAGTTCGTTTTCGACCATGCCACTGGTCCGGCTGATGCGCTCCACGCGCTGGCTGACCAGGAACAGGGCGTTGCAGACGATGGCGCAGGTCAGTGCGATTTCAAGCACGATCAGCGCGGCAGCGGTCTTGTGCCGGCGCAGAGTGCTGAGGATGGGGCGGATGTCCATGGGAAGTCCTCGTTCTCGTGCTTACTGCGACTTGAGCTGGATGGCTGGGGTGACCTGCATCGCACGCCAGGCCGGCAGGAAACCGGCGGCGAGGCTGGCGAGCAGCGTCAGGCCGAGCGCGAGCAGCAGCATGTTGCCGTCCAGATGGGCCAGCTGCGCGTATGTCACCGGTTGCTGGCGCACCGCGTACAGCCCCAGCAGGGCCAGTCCGATGCCGAGCACGCCGCCGACAACACCCACGGCACCGGCTTCGACCAGGCACTGCAGGAAGATCTGGCCACGGCTGGCGCCCAATGCGCGGCGCACGCCGATCTCACCGCTGCGGCGCAGGAACTTGGCCAGCAGCAGGCCGACCGTATTGACCAGGCAGACGCCGAGGAAGCCCAGTGCCAGCCACAACTGCAGGCGCACGTCGCTGGGTACCGCACCCTTGAAGTCCAGCCATTCCATCACGGTGCGCAGGCGGACATTGACCGGGCGCTCGAAGCGGCCAGCCTGGCGCTGCTGACTGGAGTAGTTCTCCAGGTAGCGACGATAGTCGCCGGCCTTGGACGGATCCATTTCCGCCCAGTACTGCAGGTAGGCACACGGTGCGTTGAGCGAGTAACTGTTGGCACCGTCCGGATTCTCGCCGAAGCAGTTCATGTTGCCGTTGCTGCCCAACTGCAGTTCGAAGGAGGTGGAGACTGGCACCAGCAGATCCTCTTCCTTGCCGAACGCGCCGGTGGTCAGGTCGAAGAAGTGCGGCTCCGGGTTCCACTCCTTCATGACGCCGACGATGCGCAGTGCATTGCCCTCCAGCCGGATTTCGCGGCCGACGCTGTTGGCACCCTGGAACAGCTTTTCGTTGAGTGTCTTGGAAATGACCGCCACGCGCGCGCGCCCGTCATCGTCTTCACGCGTCCATGGGCGGCCGTACTGCATGGGCACGTTGAACATCGGGAAGAAGTCGGCCGAGGTCCAGCGGGTATCGATCGAGAACGGCTTCAGCGTGCTGTTGTCAGGTTCGAGGGTAGCGTCGCCAGCAGTCATCATCACCTGGCGCTCGGCCTTGGCTTCGCGCAGCAGTGCTTCGGCGTCGTAGCGCGTCATCTGCTCCTCCGGCTCTTCCTCAAGGCCGAAGCCGTTGCGCGGGCGGGGGTCGATCTGCGCGTAGAACAGGCGCTCGCTCTTCTCCGGGATGGGGTTTCCGGAAAGTACATGGAACACGGTCAAGGTGGTCATCGAGGCGCCGATGCCGAGCGCGATGGCGACCACCATCAGCGCAGTCAGGATCTTGTTGCGGCGGAAGCTGCGCACCGCCAATCGGGCGTAGTAGGCGAACATGGTCGGGCCCTCACTCGTTGACGGCGACAATGTGGCGCGGCGGGGTGGCCAGCACCGGCTCGCGCACCAGGTCGGTCACCTGGCCATCGACGATGTGCACGTTGCGCTGCGCGCGTGCGGCCAGCTCCGGGTCATGGGTGACCATCACAATGGTGGTGCCGGCAGCGTTGATCTCTTCCAGCAGTTCCATCACCCCACGGGCCATCTGCGTGTCCAGGTTGCCGGTCGGTTCGTCGG
The DNA here is from genome assembly GCF_051861585.1 of Stenotrophomonas sp. ATs4. Classification (NCBI taxonomy): domain Bacteria; kingdom Pseudomonadati; phylum Pseudomonadota; class Gammaproteobacteria; order Lysobacterales; family Lysobacteraceae; genus Stenotrophomonas; species Stenotrophomonas sp. ATs4. Next base: position 91,665 of record NZ_JBLYPK010000011.1, read on the forward strand.
CCAGCAGCAGGCGCGGGCTGCCGGCCAGGGCACGGGCGATGGCCGCGCGCTGCTGCTGGCCGCCGGACAGTTCGTTGGGGTAGTGCTTCATGCGCGAGCCCAGGCCGACCTGGCTCAGTGCCTTCTCGATGCGCTCGCGGCGCTCGTTGGCACTCATCTTCCGATAGCGCAGCGGCACGTCGACGTTGTCGAACAGGTTCAGGTCCGGAATCAGGTTGAAGCCCTGGAAGATGAAGCCGATCTTCTGGTTGCGCAGGCGGCTGCGTGCGTCGTCGCCAAGCTTGCTCACATCCTGGCCGTCGAGCATGTAGGTGCCGCTGGTGAAGGTTTCCAGCAGCCCGGCGATGTTGAGGAACGTGGTCTTGCCGGAGCCGGACGGGCCGGTGACGGCGACGAACTCGCCTTCCTTGACCTGCAGTTCCAGTGAGCGCAACGCGTGGGTTTCCACCTGTTCGGTGCGGAAGACCTTGGCGACCGAACGCATTTCGAGCATGTACATGGGGTGTCCTCTCTCCAGGATTCAGGTATCAGGTATCAGTTGACGGAGACGCGTTCGGCGTCCTTGAACAGGTCGCTGCCGGAGACCACGATACGGTCGCCCGGCTGCACACCCGACTTGATTTCCACTTCGCCCAGGCTGCTGACGCCCAGTTCCACCGGGCGGCGCACCGCGGTGCGGCCATCCATCACGTAGGCCACGCCGTTGCCCTGTTCGACGAACGGGCCGCGCTCGACCTTCAGTACGTCCTTGCGGGTATCGAGCAGCACACGCACCGACATCCGCTGGCTCTGGCGCAGGCCTTCCGGCTGTGCGCTGGCGAAGCGCACGCGGGCGTTGACCTCGCCGTTGACCACTTCCGGCGACACCGCGCTGATCTCGCCCGGGAACGGCTTGCCGTTGCCGCCGGTCAGCTGCGCCGGCATGCCGATCGCCAGGTCGCGGGCGAAGCTTTCCGGCACCTTGATCTCGACTTCGAACTTGGACAGGTCGACCACGCCCAGCACCGGCGCGTTGGCGACCAGGTTGGTGGACTGGATGGCCTGCACCTGGCCGACCTGGCCATCGAACGGAGCACGCAGGGTCAGCGCGTCGACCTGGCGCTGCACTTCGGCCACCACGGCCTTCTGGCGGTCGGCCAGCAGGCGCTTGTTGCGGGCATCCAGGTCCGCGCCCTGGCTCTGCAGGTGTGCATCGGTGGTGGCGTTGGCCAGCGTGATGTCGGCCTTCTTCAGCGAGTCCTTGGCCTTGGCCAGGTCGATCTGCGGAACCGCGCCGCCGTCGTAGCCGCGCTGGTAGCGCTGCAGGTCACGGTCAGCGGCCTGCCGTTCGATGGTGGCCTGATCGGTTTCCTTGCGCGACTTGGCGCGGGCCAGGGTGGCGTCCAACGCGGCGCGGCTCGATTCAGCCTCCAGGCCGGCCAGGGTGGCCTGTTCCTGGGCCAGCTTGCTGCGCAGTTCCGGGCTGTCGATGACCGCCAGTTCCTGGCCCTTCTTGACCACGTCGCCGGCGACCACCTTCAGGTCCACGGTACCGGCCGAGATGGCATACAGGATCGGGCTGTTGGCGGCGATCACGCGGCCGTCGGCGGCAATGTCGCGGACCAGGTCGCCGCGCTTCACTTCGGCGATGCGCACGCGGCTGCTGTCGAAGGAGCGGCTGGCATTGGACCAGGCGTGCACGGCCCAGCCGATGCCGGCCAGCAGCGCGACAGCAGCCAGCGCCGGCCAGCGGTAGCGCTGCCAGGAGGCGCGGGTGGTGCCCGCCGGGGCGGAGGAAACGATCTGGTCCTGTGCGGAAGTGTCGCGGATCATCGATGCGTGCCTGTCGGTGGTGCCTGGGTGGTACCCGATACAAGCACGATGCATGCCAACTTTATTTCCTTTTCGTTCAATGATTTGCGCGGCGACTTCAAGTGTCCGGGTGTCCGCGGACACCTTTCCGGACACTTTCATTAAGCGGACAGGAGGGCGACGCCGGACACGCAGGCTAGAATGCGCCGATCGTCTTCAAGGAAACGTGTGACATGTGTGGAATCGTAGGTGCGATTGCTGATCGCGACGTGGTGCCGGTGCTGATCGAGGGCCTGAAGCGGCTTGAGTACCGTGGTTACGATTCTTCCGGCATCGCGGTGATCGACCAGGGTGAGCGCCGCGATGTACGCCGCGTGCGCCGCACCGGTCGCGTATCGGAAATGGCCACGGCGGCCGAGGCCGAAGGCTTCACTGCGGTGCTGGGCATCGGCCATACCCGCTGGGCCACCCATGGCGGTGTCACCGAGGCCAACGCGCATCCGCACATCAGCCACGGCGTGGCGCTGGTGCACAACGGCATCATCGAAAACCACGAGGAACAGCGCGAGAAGCTGCGCGCGCTGGGCTACAGCTTCGAATCGCAGACCGATACCGAAGTCATCGCGCACCTGATCCACCATCATCTGAAGGACGGCGATGACCTGCTGGTCGCGCTGCAGCGCACCGTGAAGGAACTGACCGGTGCCTATGCATTGGCCGTGGTCAGCCGTGCCGAACCGGAGCGGTTTGTCTGCGCGCGCATGGGCTGTCCGCTGCTGATCGGCCTGGGCGAGGGTGAGAATTTCGTCGCGTCCGACGTTTCGGCGGTGCTGTCGGCTACCCGCAAGGTGATTTTCCTGGAAGAGGGTGATACCGCCGAGATCCGGCGCGATGGCGTGCGCATTTTCGACGAGCATGACCAGCCGATCGAGCGTGACGTGCATCTGTCCGATGTGTCGCTGGCATCGCTGGAGCTGGGCCCGTACCGCCACTTCATGCAGAAGGAAATCCACGAACAGCCGCGCGCGCTGGGCGATACCATCGAGGCGGCGATCGACGCAGGCGGCTTCCCGGCCGAGCTGTTCGGCAAGAATGCCGAGGCCGTGCTGTCGGGCATCGAAGGCGTGCAGATCCTGGCCTGCGGCACCAGCTACTACTCCGGCCTGACCGCGCGCTACTGGATCGAGGCCATCGCCGGCCTGCCGTGCAGCGTGGAGATCGCAAGCGAGTACCGCTATCGCGCGGCCTACGCGAACCCCAAGCATCTGATCGTGACCATCTCGCAGTCCGGCGAAACGCTGGATACGATGGAGGCGTTGAAGTACGCCAAGTCGCTCGGCCACAAGCACACGCTGTCGATCTGCAACGTGCCGGAAAGTGCGATTCCGCGCGCCAGCGAACTGGTCTGCTATACCCGTGCCGGCGCCGAGATCGGTGTGGCCTCGACCAAGGCCTTCACCACCCAGCTGGCCGCGCTGTTCCAGCTGACCGTAGTGCTGGGCAAGCTGCATGGCCGCATCGATGAGGCGCAGGAAGCCGATTACCTGGAACAGCTGCGCTTCCTTCCGGGCAGTGTGCAGCACGCGCTGAACATGGAACCGCAGATTGCCGCGTGGGCAGAGCGTTTCGCCCGCAAGAGCAGCGCGCTGTTCCTCGGCCGTGGCCTGCATTATCCGATCGCGCTGGAAGGCGCGCTCAAGCTCAAGGAAATCTCCTACATCCACGCCGAGGCCTATCCGGCGGGCGAGTTGAAGCACGGCCCGCTGGCGCTGGTGGACGAGGACATGCCGGTGGTGGTGATCGCGCCCAACGACAGCCTGCTGGAAAAGGTGAAGTCGAACATGCAGGAAGTACGCGCCCGTGGTGGCGAGCTGTTCGTGTTCGCCGACCAGGACAGCAACTTCAACGAGTCCGAAGGCGTACATGTGATCCGCACGCCGCGCCATGCCGGCGTGCTCAGCCCGATCGTGCACACCATTCCGGTGCAGCTGCTGGCGTACCACACCGCGCTGGCACGGGGCACCGACGTGGACAAGCCGCGCAATCTGGCCAAGAGCGTGACGGTGGAGTAAGGCGCGCGGCATCGTGGATGTAAAGGCGATTGCCAGCAGCAGGTAATGGAAGCGCGGAGGCCTGGCCCCCGCGCTTCTGCGGGCCATGTCCCGGCCGGGGTTGTCATGTCCGCATCATGTTGGCGGCACATAGTGCTTTCCCGTATCAGCAGGCGAAGGCGCGTGGATGGATGTTGCGCCGCCCAGGCTGGCCGAGGGCCAGTTCCGTGTTGACCAGGCCTATGCGGCAGCCCACTTCGGAAAGAGCCTGTTCTGGCAGACCGGTGAGCTGCTGCTGGCGTTTTTCCTCACTGAGGTGGCTGGATTGCCGCCCATGGCGATGGGCGCTGTGGTCGCCACCAGCCTTCTGGCCAGCGCAGCCAGCGATCTGCTGGTCGGCCGGTTCTGGCGGAACTCGCTGGCGTCGGTTGCAGGTGCCGCGCACCTGCAATGGCAGGGAGCGTGGGTGGCAGCCATCGCGCTGATCGGCCTGTTTTCCACAGGCCACCTGCCGCCGCACGCGAAACTGCCGTTCGCGCTGGCCTTGGCCTTGATGTTCCGGGTCGGATACAGCGTCTACGACGTGCCGCAGAACGTGCTGCTCAGCCTGGCGACCCGTTCTTCGGCTGCGCGCAGCCGGATTGCATCGGTACGGGTAGCGGTGAGCAGCCTGGCAGGGGTGTGCCTGGCGCTGGCGATCGTGCCCCTGCTGCAGGAGCAACCTCATCAGGAGCGGGCACTGCGTTTCATGCTGCTGACCGTGCTGCTGGCCATTCTGGCGATCGCCAGCGCGGCGTGCCTGAGGCATGTGTTGACCCATGCGCGGGTAACACCTGGCCCCTGCGAATCCGAACGCGCTGACGCGCCTTTGCACATCTTGCCCGTTCCACTGCTGCTGGCGATGTTCTTTGTACTGCTGGTCGGGGCTCCGCTGTTCGCCAAGTTGGAACCATACTTCGTCGGCCATGTGCTGCGTTCATCCCTGTGGGGTGGAGCGCTGCTGCTGGGCGGCGCACTCGGCACCCTGGCCGCACAACCACTGATGCAGTTTCTACTGGCCCGGCAACCGCGGTTGCCGGTGATCTTTGCGTGCAGCCTGACACTGATGCTGGTGGCTCTGGCGTGGTGGCAACTGGCACCCGCCGTCTGGGCCGCCATTGCCTGCGCGATGGCCATGGGCCTGGCGGGTGGTGTGCTCGGCATGACCCTGTGGGCGGCGTTCGCTGATGCGGTTGCGGGGCGTTCGCCTTTGCGGGCCGGTGCGGCATTCGGACTGCTTACCGCCACCAGCAAGTCGGCGTTGGCATGTGGTGCGTGGTGGCTGGGCCATTGGCTGTCAGGATTCGACTATCGTGGTGAGGACAGCGCACAGCTGGCAACGATGATGGCGGTGGGGCCGGCCCTGGCGGCTGCGGGTTGCCTGCTGCTGGCGGGCGGCGCCTGGTGGGTGCCGCGGAAGATGGAAGGAATGCGAGCATGAGCGATCTGGATGGGGCTGTGGCCATGGCGGGCATGGAGGCGGAGGCATTGCCGATGCGTCTACACCTGCTGCGGGTTGCGCGGCATGAACTGGCAGGCGGAGGCACGCGGGCACTCGGATTGCGCCGAATCGCTGCAGCTGCTGGCGTAACCCTGGCAACGCTCAGCTATCACCTGGGTAGCAAGGCTCAGCTGATGCAGGCGCTGGTCGACGCCGAACGCGAACGGGATCGGTTGTGGCATGCCGACTGGCTCGCGTGCATGGCCGCCGTGCCACGTTGGGATGCGCCGGCCCTGGCTACGATGCTGGAGCAGTATCTGCAGGCCACCGGTGCTGATGATGCCCACGGTGATGTGCGGGTGACCCGCATGGTATGGGCCGAGCTGATGCTGCATGCCGGCGTTGACCCTGCGACGGCCACGCTGCTGCAGCCCTGGCTGCAGGACCGGCGCCGTTTCTGGCAACAGTTGCTGGCCGCTCGCATCGACGACGATGGGCAATGGTCCGAACTGCTTTTTGCCTATGCCAGCGACGAGGGTGTGCATGCGCTGGCGCTGGAAGCCTTGCCGGACTATCGCCTGCTGCGGCGGTTGGCCATCGAGCGGCTGTCGCATGGACTGGATCCCCTGCAAAGAGTGGGGCTGGCCAGTACCACAGCTGTCTTCGAGGCGCTCGTACAGCGGCTGGATCCGGCGTTGGGCCTGGCCACCCCGGAAGGAACATCGCCGCTGCTGGAACCGGGGCGGCGGCGTGATATCGCGGTGGCCGCGTGTGAGGTGATCCTTGAAGAGGGTGCGCAGGCCCTGACCCATCGTGCGGTCGCCGAGCGTCTTGGCATCCCCGCCTCCAGCGTGGCCTATCACTGCCGCACTGGTGCAGACCTGCTCATCGCCGGGCAGGAAATGGTCTATCTGGTGGCGCAGGGACGCATGCCGGCGCCGCGCGACGATTCGGCGACGCAGCGGCAACGGGTAACCATGCGCGGCACGCTGTCGATCAGCCTTGCGGCTGCACGCGATCCCCTGCTGCGCCCACATGCGATCGACCTGCGTCGATTGCGCGGTGAAAACCTGGCGCGCCTGCTGCGGGAGGGCGACCACCGACTGGCGGATCGGCTGGACGCACAGGCTGCGGCGATCACGGGCCTGGGGGCCGCTGCGCTGACCGATGCCGAGGGTGGGGACGAGCAGCGCACCGGGCACTTGGTCGAGTGGCAGTTGCGGGATCTTGCGAGCTGAACAAGTGTTCTGTGTTTTGTTGATTCGCAATATTTTAGGTAAATTTTAACCGTACAAGCGTAATGTTCCTGTCATTGCGCCTGCCTAGGATCTCGCCCTGAACCTATTCCCAGGGGATCCATCCATGCTGTCTCATCCATTCCAGCCCAGTGCGTTGAGCCTGGCCCTGGCGGTCGCGCTCGGTCTGTCCTGGACTGAACAAGTGTCTGCCCAGGCCGCTGATGCAACGCCTTCTCCCGTCCAGCTCGATGCGGTCACCGTCACCGCGCAGAAGCGCGAGCAGTCGATCAAGGACGTGCCCATTTCGATTGCTGCGGTCACCGGCCAGGACATCGAGAAGCAGAACTTCACCGACTTCGAGCGGTTGTCCACCCGTATCCCTGGCTTCTTCGTGCAACAGCAGACCGACAGTTCCGCCAGCTTCGTCATGCGCGGTATCGAGGCAGGCAATTCCGGTGCGGTTTCGGAACCGAGCATCTCCTTCTTCCTCAACGATGTGGACACCAGCCGTTCGCGCGGCATGCTGAAGGAGCTGTTTGACATCGAGCGGGTGGAAGTCGCCAAGGGGCCGCAGGGCACGCTGTACGGTCGCGGTGCGCAGATCGGTGCGATCGCCGTGTACACGCGCAAGGCCGACCCTTCCAATGTGGAATGGCAGTTGGAAGGACAGCTGGGCAACCATGGGTTGTACAGCGCTACAGCGATCTACAACACACCGCTGGTGAAGGATGAGCTGGGTCTGCGCATTGCCGTGCGCAAGCGCGAGCGCGATGGCTATGTGCACAACCTGGGCGGTGGCCCGGATCTGAACGATGACGACATGGGCGCTGCGCGGATGTCATTGCGCTGGCAGCCGTCCGATGTGCTGTCGATGGATCTGATCGTCGATCATCAGTCCGACAATGATGGCTTCGTGATGACCAAAGCGATCAACGTCGCCTCCCCGGGCGGTGATACCAGTCCCTTCAGTGAGGCTGCGCAGAGCAGCTACGATCCGCCGCAGCGCCGTCGCCAGACCGGCGTTACCCTGCTGACCGACTGGAGCCTGGCAGACGCGTGGCAACTGCGCTCGATCAGTGCATGGCGCAAGGTGGAATTCTCCGAGTCATGGGACATCGATGGCACCACCTATCCGTTCCTGATCGGCCGCAATCTGGCGGACAACCAGCGCATTCTCAGCCAGGAGTTCCGCCTCGGATTCGATGATGGCGGCGCTTTCCGTGCCAACGTCGGCGCGGGCTACTACCAGGACAGCACCTACAATCTGGCTGAAACGGTGATCAACGAGCAGTACCTCCTGGCCGGCTTCCCGCGTGTGACCACGCCGGTCACGCGCTATCTCGGCCGTGCGGTGACCGAAGGCGTGGCCACCCGTACCTCTACCCGCAACCGGCGTGGAAGCGCCTCCGCCTATGCCAACGTCTCGTGGGATCTGCTGCCGCGACTGACCGTGGATGCGGGTGTACGCTACACCCGCGACCAAGCCCGTGTGCGCAACTGGTCGCGGGTCTCCACCATCGACGGGGTGGCACCCATCGCGATGCCCAATGGGCTGGGCAACTCCCTGGGCCAGGAGTTCAGCACTGATGGTGACTTCAATCTGCTGCAGCCGCGCGCAGCATTGACGTGGAAGTTCAGCGACCAGATCAATCTGTATGCCGGCGTATCGCGAGGGTTGCGTTCGGGCTATCCGCAGATCAGTTTCGGTGCGCCGTTGAACGGGCAGCCGAACCCGACCTTCGGCAAGCTCGGGACCGAAGAAGTGGTCAACTATGAGATCGGCGCCAAGGGCACGGTGGGCAAGCGCCTGTACTTCGACGCGGCTGCGTTCACCTACGACTACAAGGACTTCCAGACGCGCGCCAGCGACATCACCGTGGGCATGGTCAACGCCGGCAAGGCATCGGCGCGTGGCCTTGAGCTCAGTGGTGCGCTCCAGCTGACGCAAGACCTGACCCTGTCGGCGGCCTATGCCTACCTGCACACTCGCTATGACACCTTCAGCGAGGTGGTCAACGGCACCTTGGTGGATCGCTCGGGAAATGTTTTCCGCATGGCACCGAAGCATACGGCCAGCGTCAGCCTGGACTGGCGTGCCCCGGCCTTCGGGCGCTGGGAGGTATTCGCCAATGGCAACTATGCGTGGCGCTCCCGCTATTACCTCAACAACGACAACCTCGACAACGAAAGCCAGAAGGCGTTTGGCCTGCTCGACCTGCGGGCGGGTTTCGAGCGCAACGACGGTGCAGTGATGGTCGAGGCCTACGTCGAGAACGCGCAGGATCGCGAATGGGTGCGCGATGTCGGCAATGGAGGAAAGTTCTTTGGCGTGCCAACGTCCATCCGGGCCAATCCACGGATGTTCGGCATCAGGGTTCGGCTGCAGGGCTGGGGAGAAGCACGATGATCCGTTCGCTGACATGCGCCGCGCTGCTGTGCGCGGCGGGCGCCGCCGTCCAGGCGTCGGAGTTGCGCCTCAACCAGATACAGGTCATCGGCACCCACAACAGCTACAGTCAACCAGCCGATCCACGCGTGTTCGATGTGATGGATCCCCTGTTGAATCCGGTCATCGATGGCATGATGAAGCAGATGCCTGAGCAGATGCGAAAAGCCTTTGCCGACGAACATCCGCATGCCTTCGACGGTGGACTGCAGCCTGCGCTGGAATACCGCTTCCCGACGCTGGACGCGCAGTTGCGTTCCGGCCTGCGCAGCATCGAACTGGACCTCAACGTCGACCATGACGGCGGACGATTCAGCGATCCGCTTCCCTACCGCCTGCTGCGTGCGAAGGGCGAGGGCAACCTGGCGCCGCTGCATGATGCCGCACTGCTTGAGCCTGGGTTGAAAACCCTGCACATGGTGGACGTCGATTTCCGCAGCAGTTGCCCGACCTTCCGCATGTGCCTGCAGCAACTGCGCAGCTGGTCCGATGCGAACCCCGGGCATTCGCCGGTGTTCGTGCTGCTGGAGCCGAAGTTCTCCAGCTTCACCACGCGGGTGGCTGGAGCTACGCCGGTGCAGCCGTTCGATGCCCGGGCGTTCGCCGAAATGGATGCTTCCATCGAGAGCATTCTCGGTCGTGGGCATGTGATCACCCCGGATGATGTGCGCGGCAACGCACCGACGCTGGAAGCTGCCGCGCGCGCGGGACAATGGCCCACGCTGTCGGCAGCCCGTGGCAGGTTTGTGTTCCTGATGATCGTGCCGGGCCTGAACCTGGAGACCTTCGCGCCCTATCTGCAGGGGCATCCGAACCTGGAGGGGCGGATGGCATTCGTGCAGGGACAACCGGGCATGGACCACGCTGCCTTCGTGATGATCGACAACGCCCTGACCCGAGGTAGCGAGATCCGCCGGTTGGTGGGCGAGGGCTACCTGGTCCGCAGCCGTGCCGACATCGATACCGGCGAGGCGCGCGCCAACGACACAGCGCGGCGTGAGGCGGCGCTGGCCAGCGGTGCGCAGGTCATCTCCACCGACTATCCGTTCGCACCGAACATCTTCGGCAATGACTATGTGGTCATGCCGTTTCCCCAGGGGCTGCGGGCGAACCCGGTCAACGGCGGGACGCCCTGAGGCCGGCCGGCCCTGGCCAGTTCCTCACCATTCGCGGAAGTGGGACAGGACCTTGGGGTTCTGTCCGCACATCGGCAGCGGGCGGCCAAGCTTGAGCGTTGCGCGGCTGCGGCATTCAGCCTCGGTTTCAGCCGTAGTGCCATTCTCTGGATCGTCAGTTGGTTCCCACGACGAACTGTCCTATCGATGCCGGTAGTGACCGATGGTCGCAGTCGTAGAATCAGGTTGACCGAGGGTCGGGTTGAGCCGTTGAGCCCACCTCGTTCGCGTTGCAGCACGTCGTCTGCCGATCCATTTCCACCGGCAGCCGGGTGCGCCAGACGTGCGCTGAAAGGTCTGTTCCCGGGGAGGGGGCGCATCGGAAGAGCACACTTTTTGACTTAGTGACCTGCACCAGGAAACAAGAATGAACGTCCGCGAGCTCCTGCAATCCAAGAAAGAAGCTGTCATCACCATCGATGCGGAAGACACCATCGGTGCCGCCGCCCACAAGATGAGCGCGAATAAAATCGCCGCGCTGGTGGTGACCAAGGACGATGCCCCGGTCGGCATCATTTCCGAAAAGGACATCGTGCGTACCCTGGCCGACGACGGCCCGCAGGCCGGCCGCCGGGTGATCTCCAGTCTGCCGTCCACCGGTCTGGAAGGCATTGCGCCGGACGCGACCCTGAAGCAGGCCATGTCGTTGATGACGTACTCGCGGCGCCGTCATCTGATGGTTACCGAAGGCACTCGACTGGTTGGCATCCTCAGCCTGGGCGACATCGTGAAGAACCTGCTGGGCGAACTGGAACTGGAAAAGGCTGTACTGCAGGACATCTACATGGCGGCCCACTGAGGGCCACGCCATTGGACGCAGAGAAGCCGGGCATTGCCCGGCTTCTTCGTTCACGGCTTCGGTGATATCAGAAAGTGACCTTCACCGAATCGGCGCTGTAGTTCGCCGGGCCGTGATAGACCACTTCGATGTTGTTGCCATCCGGATCGAGCACGAAGGCGCCGTAGTAGCCCGGATGGTAGGGGCGTTCGCCCGGTGCACCGTTGTCGGTACCGCCGGCGGCGATGGCTGCAGTGTGGAAGGCATCGACGGTAGCGCTGTCGCGGGCCTGGAACGCCAGATGGTGGCGACCGGTCAACTGGCCGGCAGCCGCCTCGCTGCTGGCGCTGGAAATGAACAGCTCATCGGCCCAGAAGTAGTCATCGCCTTCACCAGCGATCGGGATGCCGATCGTATCGAACACCGCCTGGTAGAAGCGGCGGCTGGCGGCCAGATCACGTACGACCAGCTGGATGTGGTCGATCAGGCGGCCACGGTGCAGTTCCATGGTTTCCATACGAACCTCGCAAAAAAGGGGACGGAGTCGGTAGCGCCGGGCCGTGCCCGGCGAGCGCGCAGCGCGGCCTGTTCAAGGCTGCCGGGCATGGCCCGGCGCTACCGGAATTGTGCCCCTTTCTGGGTCAAGCGTTGGCGATGATCTCGACCCAGTAGCCGTCCGGGTCCTTGATGAAGGCCAGGTTATTCATGCGGCCGTCGGTCAGGCGCTTCTGGAAGGTCACGCCCAGGTCTTCAAATCGCTGGCAGGCGGCCTCGATGTCGGGCACCGAGACGCAGATGTGGCCGAAGCCGCGCGGGTCGCTGTTGCCGTCGTGGTAGACCGCGCCGTCCTGGGTTTCGGTGCCGTGGTTGTGGGTCAGTTCCAGCACTCCCGGAAGGCCGGCCATCCACACGCGGCGCGGGCTGTCGTCTTCCGGCACCACCGCACCGGCCGGCACGTAGGCCAGGAAGTACAGGCTGAATTGGGCGTCCGGGAAGTCCCGCTTGTCGAGCAGCTGGTAGCCGAGCACGCGAGTGTAGAAGTCCAGCGAGGCGGTGATGTCCTTCACCCGCAGCATGGTGTGGTTGAACACGAAGCCGGTGGTTTCGGCCGGAGCCTGGGCGGCGACGCCAGGGACATCGCGCAGGGCGGGAATGGTCATGGGGGAGGTCCTTCAGACAGGGCCGTTGCCGGCCGGATGGACTCATTCTACCGGCCCGCACCTGACGGCACCGCGACGTACAATGGGCTGATCGCACCGTTCCGTTCTGAGCATTGCCCGCCATGTCGCAGCGTGAATGGGTGGCCGCCGCCATCCGCAAGATCGAAGCCGATTTCAACCGTTCCGCCGATACCCACCTGATCCCGTTGGCGCTGCCCGGGTTTGAGGGCATCGACGTGTACCTGAAGGATGAATCGAGCCATCCAACCGGAAGCCTGAAGCACCGGCTGGCGCGCTCGCTGTTCCTGTATGCGTTGACCAACGGCTGGTTGCGCGAAGGGCGGCCTGTGATCGAGGCGTCCAGCGGCTCGACCGCCGTCTCCGAAGCCTACTTCGCGCGCCTGCTCGGCCTACCGTTCATTGCCGTGATCCCGGCCACCACCTCGCCGGAAAAGATCGCCGCGATCGAGTTCCACGGGGGCCGCTGCCACCTGGTCGAGCGTGCCTGTGACCTCAACTGCGATTCGGAAAAGCTGGCCCGCGAAACCGGCGGTCACTTCATGGACCAGTTCACCTACGCCGAGCGCGCCACCGACTGGCGTGCCAACAACAACATCGCCGAATCCATCTTCAAGCAGATGGCCGAAGAGCCCAGCCCGGTTCCGGAATGGATCGTGTGCAGCCCCGGCACCGGCGGTACCGCGGCCACCCTGGGCCGCTATGTCAGCTATCGCCGGCACGACACCCGCATTCTCTGCGCGGACCCGGAAGTGTCGGTGTTCTTCGATGGCTATAAAGCCGCCGTGGCCGGTGAACAGGACTGGCGGGGCCTGACCTGCAGCGGCGGCTCGCGTGTGGAAGGCATCGGCCGCCCGCGGGTGGAACCAAGCTTCATCCCGACCAGTGTCGATGCAATGGTGAAGGTGCCCGACGCACTGAGCCTGGCCGCGATGCGCCATGTCAGCCGCCAGCTCGGCCGTCGTGTCGGTGGCTCCACCGGCACCAACTTCATCGGCGTGCTGCAGGCCGCGCAGTGGATGCGAGAAGCGGGCCACCAGGGCAGCATCGTCAGTATCCTGTGCGACAGCGGCGAGCGTTATGCGCAGAGCTACTACGACCCGGCGTGGTACGCGCGCCAGGGCATCGATGTCGAAGGCGCCGATGCACAACTGGCCGCAGCGGTGGCCGGGCAAGGCTTGCCCGAGCTGCCGTGGTGCAGCCTGGAAGCACTGTAACCGGCCGGCATTTCCGCCGGGCATGGCCCGGCGCTACCGATCATGCCGGGCGGGTAGCGCCGGGCCGTGCCCGGCGAGCGCAGCGGTGTGTTACATCCAGATCAATACCCTGCCGCGGTGAACGCATCCAGTACTGCATCGCGCAGCGCATCGGGCAGTGCCTCGATGTCGATCGCACGGTCATCCAGATGCAGGCTCGGGTCCAGGATGCTGGCGCGTCCCTGGGCCAGTGCCTGCAGCCACAGCAGCACGCAGATCACGAACTCGCGCTCGTGGCCCAATTGCAGCTGGCTGGCGCCACGCTCGATCACCTCGAACGGGTACCACTCCTGTGCATCATTGAACGTGCCGCCCTGCTGCAGCACCGCCTGCAGCTGATGCAGGTGGCGCCGGGCGTCGTCGCCGGCATCGCACAACGCGGCGATCCAGGTCAATTCGGCCGGGCTGGCGGACAACGCCAGCGACCGCGCCGATGAGGCGGATGCAACTGCAGCCAGACCTTCCATGTGGGGCCTCGTTGGGTACCTACCGCTGCGGACTCCCCCGCAGCCAGAGCTTCGGCAGGGAAGCGTAAGGCCGACGTGAATGCCGGGCCGCGCCCCCTTGTCAGCCACGCCCGGCAGCGCCATATCCAGAGAGCTGCCCGCCTGCCGGGCCCGTTCCCTGGAGATCTGCCGTGACCGTTGCCAACCCCCTGCTCGATGTTTCCGGCCTGCCGCGCTTCGAGGCGATCCGCCCCGAGCACGTGGCGTCGGCGCTGGATGTGCTGCTGGCCGAGGCCGAAGCCGCCGTCAGCGCAGCCGAGCAGGTAACGCCGGTGCGCTGGGAGACCTTCGTCGCCCCACTGGACGATGCCACCGAGCGCCTGTGGCGCGCCTGGGGCCTGGTCGGCCACCTGCAGGGCGTGGTCAACACCCCGGAACTGCGTGAGGCCTACAACAGCAACCTGCCGCGGGTGACCCGCTTCGCCAGTGCGCTGGGCCAGAACCTGGCGCTGTATCGCCAGTACCAGGCGCTGGCCGCCAGCCCGGAGGCCGCGACCTTCGATCAGGCCCAGCGCAAGGTGCTGGACAACACTCTGCGCGATTTCCGCCTCGGCGGTGCCGAACTGGCGCCCGAGGCGCAGCAGCGCTTCGCGGCGATCAAGGAAGAGCTGTCGGCGCTGTCGGCGAAGTTCTCGCAGAACGTGCTCGACGCCACCGACGCCTGGTCGCTGATCGTCGAGGATGAAAACCGCCTGGCCGGTGTCCCGGCCGACGTGAAGGCTGCCGCCCGCACTGCGGCGGAGAAGGACGGCTCGCCGGGCTGGAAGCTGACCCTGCAGATGCCGTGCTACCTGCCGGTGCAGACCTGGGGCGAGGACCGCGACCTGCGCGAGATCCTGTATCGCGCCAGTGCACAGCGTGCGTCCGAATTTGGCGACGATGCGCTGGATAACAGCGGCAACATCGACCGCATCCTGGCCCTGCGCGCCGAACTGGCCGCGCTGCTCGGCTTCGGTTCGTATGGTGATTACTCGGTAGCGACCAAGATGGCGCAGGACCCGGCCGAGGTGCTCGGTTTCCTGCGTGACCTCGCCACGCGCGCCAAGCCGTTCGCGGCCAAGGACCGCGCTGAGCTGGAGCAGTTCGCGCGCGATGAGCTCGGCATCGACAGCCTGCAGGCATGGGACCTGGCCTTTGCCGCAGACCGCCTGAAGCAGGCGCGCTACAGCTATTCCGAGCAGGATGTGAAGCAGTACTTCACCGAGCCGAAGGTGCTGGGCGGCCTGTTTTCGGTGATCGAACAGCTGTACGGCCTGCGTGTGCAGGACGACAGCGCGCCGGTCTGGCACGAGGATGTGCGCTTCTTCCGCCTGGTTGACGCGCAAGGTGCGCTGGTCGGCCAGTTCTACCTCGATCTGTATGCGCGCGAGGGCAAGCGCGGTGGCGCGTGGATGGATGATTGCCGCAACCGCCGCGTGCACGCCGACGGCAGCGTGCAGACGCCACTGGTCTACCTGGTGTGCAACTTCGGCCGTGGTGCCAATGGCAAGCCGGCCACTTTCAGCCACAACGAAGTCACCACGCTGTTCCATGAAATGGGCCACGGCCTGCACCAGCTGCTGACCCGCATCGGTGAACTGGGCGTGGCTGGCATCAACGGCGTGGAATGGGATGCGGTGGAGTTGCCCAGTCAGTTCATGGAGAATTTCTGCTGGGAATGGGACCACCTGCAGGGCATGACCGCGCACGTGGACACTGGCGAGCCGCTGCCGCGCGCGCTGTACGAGCGCATGCTGGCGGCGCGCAACTTCCACAGCGGCATGGCCACCGTGCGCCAGCTGGAATTTGGCCTGTTCGACATGCTGCTGCATAGCCAGTTCGAACCTGCGCAGGACAGCGTGCTGGCATTGCTCGATCGCGTGCGCGCGGAGGTGGCGGTGAATCATCCGCCGGTCTGGAATCGCTTCCCGCACCAGTTCAGCCACATCTTCGCTGGCGGCTACGCGGCCGGTTACTACAGCTACAAGTGGGCTGAAGTGCTCAGCGCCGATGCCTACGCCGCGTTTGAAGAGGCTCCACAGGCACTGGCTGAAACCGGTGCACGCTTCCGCGATGAAATCCTGTCGCGTGGCGGCAGCCGCCCGGCGGCGGAGAACTTCAAGGCGTTCCGTGGCCGCGCGCCGCAGATCGACGCGCTGCTGCGCCATTCGGGCATGGCGTGAACCGTTGTGGTGGGTGCCAACCTTGGTTGGCACTTCACCGCCATCCACGCATGGCGTGGATCTACTGGAACATGCCCTGGTAGGTGCCAACCTTGGTTGGCACGTCGCCGCCATCCACGCATATGCCGGCCAGCGGCCGGCATTACCGACGACGGGTCATTCGGCGTAGATCATCTTCCGGGTCATGCCACCGTCGACGATGAAGTCCTGGCCGGTGGTGAAACCGGACAGCGATGACAGCAGGTATACCGCCAGTGCACCGATGTCTTCGGGCCGGCCGACACGACCGGCCGGGTGCTGCGCATGGTCGATGGCTGAGTATTCGGGTTCGTGGCGTCGCGAGGGTGCCTGCCACTCGCTGGTGCCGATCCAGCCGGGGCTGATGCTGTTCACCCGCACCGCCGCGCCGGCGCTGATCGCCAGCGCATGGGTGAAGGCCACCAGCCCACCCTTGGCCGCCGCATACGCCTCGCTGTGCGCTTCGGATTGCCATGCGCGGGTGGAGGCGATGTTGATGATCGCGCCCGCAACACTGGCCGTCAGTGCTGGCAGCGCGTGCTTGCTGCACAGGAACGCACCATGCAGCGACGACAGACGACGCTGCCACTCGTCCCAGTCCATATCCTGCAGCAGTGTGCCGTGTGGCCCGGCGATGCCGGCATTGTTGACCAGGCCATCGATGCGCCCGAAACGCTGCAGGGCCGCGCTGATGAAGTCGCGTGCGCTGGCTTCATCGGTGATGTCCAGGCGATGGAACGCGGCGTCATCGCCGCGCTGCCATTCGTCCAGGCAGGCCTGGCCGGCCTCCATGTCCAGATCGCCGATCAGCACGCGGCCACCGGCGCCGAGCACGGCCTGGGCAATACCGCGACCGATGCCGTTGGCACCACCGGTGACCAGCACGACCTTGCCCGACAGCGGTGCCGTCGGCCATGCGGCGATCGGCGGCACCGTGCTCATGACAGGTCGTCGCCGCGCAGGCGGCGGTGCCAGCCTTCCACACCGATGCGGTCCAGCGTCTGGATGTTGCGCTCGACGATCACGTCCGGGTCCGGGTAGACATCCACTGCACGCGCCACGCTGTCTTCGCGCAGCAGGTGCAGGGTAGGGAAGGGGGCTCGGTTGGTGTAGTTGCTGGCGTCGTCAGCGGCCACGCCATCGAACTGGTAGTCCGGGTGGAAGCTGGCCACCTGCAGGATGCCCTGCAGGTCCAACGCCTCGATCGCCGCGTCGGCGTTGTCGAGGAAGTCGTTGTAATCGAGGAAATCGGTCAGCACCTGCGGGTGCACGATCAAGGTGGTGTCGATCTGCTCGGCCGGGGTATCGCGCAGCAGCACCAGTTCCTCGGCCAATTGTTCCACCAGTGCCTCGGGGGTGGTGGCGTCGCTCAGCACGATGCGCACCTGGTCCTTCACGTACACCGCCTTGGCGAACGGGCACAGGTTCAGGCCGATGACGATGCGCTCCAGCCAGAGGCGGGTGGCGGCGATGGGGTCATCGGTGGGCAGGGTGGTATCGGTCATGGCGGGCACGTCGGCTGGCGGGGCCGCCATTGTAGGCAGTGTGCCGGTGCTGCGCTGTCCACTGTGCAGGAACTGGACAGTGGCGAAGCTGGAAATCCCTGATGATTCAAACCGTTGCACGCTACCGATGAATGGCCGATTGCCAGCCCAGGCAGACGGGCGTGGAATGGATGCACGACACAGGAGGACACCCATGACTGCATCTTCCCCGTGGCTGCCGGATGCCCTCTGGGCCGGCGCCTTCTTTGATGGCCACTGGCAGGCTGCCCCGCAGCGGCACCCGGTGGTTGAGCCGGCCACCGGCCAGGTACTCGGCGAGATCGGCCTGGCCGACCCGGTGCAGGTCGCGCGTTCGGCCGCCGCCGCCGCGCAGGCCCAGCAGGCCTGGGCCTGCGCTCCGTACGAGCAGCGCTCACAGGTGCTGCGCGCCGCCGCGCGGCTGGCCGAAGAGAACATCGACACCCTGGTTGACTGGCTGGTCCGCGAAAGCGGGTCGACCCGGCTCAAAGCGGGTTTTGAAGCCAAGGTGACCATCAAGGCATTGCACGAAGCCGCTGCGCTGCCGTCGCGCAGCACGGGTGAGATCCTGCCCTCCGAACCGGGCAAGCTGAACCTGGCGCGGCGCCGCCCGCTGGGCGTGGTCGGGGTCATTTCGCCGTTCAATTTCCCGCTCTACCTGGCGATGCGCGCGGTGGCCCCGGCGATCGCACTTGGCAATGCGGTGGTGCTCAAGCCCGACCCGCGCACGGCAGTGTCTGGTGGCGCGGTGATCGCGCGCCTGTTCGAGCAGGCCGGCCTGCCCGTGGGCGTGCTGCATATGCTGCCGGGTGACGGTGCTGCCGGTGCCGCACTGACCAGTGACCCGAACGTAGCGATGATCCAGTTCACCGGTTCCACCGCGGCCGGCCGCAAGGTTGGCGAAGCCGCAGGCAGGCATCTGAAGAAGGTCTCGCTGGAACTGGGCGGCAAGAACTCGCTGATCATTCTTGATGACGCCGATCTCGACCTGGCGGTGGCCAATACCGCGTGGGGCGTCTACCTGCACCAGGGCCAGATCTGCATGGCGACCGGCCGCGTGCTGGTGCACCGGAAGATCCACGACACGTTCCTGCAGAAGCTGGTGGCCAAGGCCAACGCGTTGACGGTAGGCGATCCGGCACGCGAGGACGTGGCGATCGGTCCGTTGATCAATGCCGGTCAGCGCGACCATGCCGCACGCGTGGTCGAGCAGGCCGTGCAGGCCGGTGCCACGCTGGAAGCGGGAGGCACGCACCGGGACCTGTTCTTCGCACCCACCGTGCTCGGCAACGTCGCGGCCGACAATCCGGCATTCAACGAAGAGATATTTGCACCGGTGGCGGTGGTGGTGCCGTTCGACGATGACGACGAAGCCGTGCGCCTGGCCAACGACAGCGAGTACGGGCTGTCGATGGCGATCGTGTCCAGCAACGTCGGCCGCGCGCTGAAGATCGGCGAGCGCCTGCGTACCGGCCTGCTGCACATCAACGACCAGACTGTGAATGACGAGGTGATCAACCCCTTCGGTGGCGTCGGCGCGTCCGGCAACGGCACCAGCATCGGTGGCCCGGCCAACGGCGAGGAGTTCACCCAGTGGCAGTGGTTGACCATCAAGGGCGAAGCGCCCGCTTACCCGATCTGATCGAAGGAGCCATCACGATGAACGACAACAACGCAACGCGTGAGATCACCGCCGCGGTGGTACGCGGCAAGGAGCAGCCCTTCGTCATCGAGCAGGCAACCCTGCGCGGCGCGCAGGATGATGAGGTGCTGGTGAAGGTGGTGGCCACCGGCCTGTGCCATACCGACCTGATCGTGCGCGATCAGTACTACCCGGTGCCGTTGCCGGCGGTGCTGGGCCACGAAGGTGCCGGCATCGTTGAAGCGGTCGGGCCCAACGTCAAGGAACTGAAGGTGGGAGATCATGTGGTGCTGACCTACGGCGCCTGTGGTCACTGCAATCCCTGCCGGGGCGGACACGGTGCCTACTGCAGGGATTTCTTCGCGCTGAACTTCGGTGGCGATGACGGCCACGGACATACCGCCATCACCGATGCACGGGGCCAGCCGCTGCACGACCATTTCTTCGCACAATCCTCGTTCGCCACCTACGCGCTGGCGCGCGAGATCAATGCGATCAAGGTGCCAGACGATGCACCACTGGAACTGCTGGGCCCGCTGGGGTGCGGCATCCAGACCGGTGCCGGTGCGGTGCTCAACTCGCTGCAGGTGCGGTCAGGCAGCAGCTTCGCAAGTTATGGTGCCGGCGCGGTGGGCCTGAGTGCGGTGATGGCGGCCAAGGTCGCCGGCGCCACCACCATCATCGCCATCGACGTGGTGCCTTCGCGCCTGGAGCTTGCTCTGGAGCTGGGGGCCACCCACGTGGTCAACAGCCGGGAGACCGATGTGATCGAGGCGGTGCGCGCGATCACGGGAGGTGGTGCTGACTTCGCGCTGGAATCGACCGGTCGTCCGGAAGTGCTGTCCGCCGGCATCGAGGCGCTGGGTGGGCTGGGCATGATGGGCGTGGTGGGCGCGCCGAAACTGGGCACGACCGCCAGCTTCGATGTGAACAACCTGCTGCTGGGTGGTCGCAGCATCCGCGGCATCGTCGAAGGTGACAGCGTGCCGCAGGTGTTCATTCCGCAGCTGGTGACCCTGTTCCAGCAGGGACGCTTCCCGTTCGACAAGCTGGTGAAGTTCTATCCGCTGGAACAGATCAACCAAGCGGCCGAAGACAGCACCCGTGGCATCACCCTGAAGCCGGTGCTGCGGATCGCAGCGTAACGTCCACCGTCGGTAGTGCCGGCCGCTGGCCGGCATGGGCTCTGATCCCTTGTTTGAACGCGTCTTGAAACGGAAACGCTCCGTTGTCGAGGCGTAACGCGGCGTTGCGGCTGGCGGGTGTACGCTGCGCCCATGATGGCCACGACTGTCGGACAGCAACAACTGGTGGCGGCTCGTGCCGCTTTCGCCGAGGGCGATGCGCGCTCATTGGGTCTGCTACCTGTGCCGCTGCAGCAATCATGGCTGCGTTCGCGCGCGGCGGGCCTGCAACCGGGGCAGGAGCCGGACTATCGGCCGTTACTGGGGGGCGGACAGCGTCTCCCCCATCCCGACGATCGGCGCCTGGCACGTTGCGTGCAGCCGGAGCTGGAACAGCTCTGGGCGGCCTTCGGTGGGCGTGGCTGGACGATGTTCTGCGCCAACCGCGACGGCATGGTGATTGCGCAGCAGGCCCACGGCCTGGAAGACGCTCCCTTGCTGCGGCCGATCCAGGTCGGGCGACGGTTGGGCGAGACGGAGATCGGCACCACCGCGCCGGCGGTCAGCCTGGCCGACGATGTGCCGGCACTGGTACGCGGCAACGAACATTACCTGCAGCGTTTCGCGCCGGTGTTCTGTCTGAGCGAGCCATTGCACGATCTCGACGGTCGGGTCTGTGGGGTGATCGACATCACCGGTCTTGGAGAGCGGGATCCCGCCCTGCTGCAGGGCTATTTCCGGCAGGCTGCGCTTGCCAGCGAAAATCGCTTGTTCCGTAGCCTCGCCGACGTGCATCTGCTGGCCGTGCAACATGATCCGCGTTGGCTGGCGTCACCGCTGCAGGGACTGTTGGCGGTGCAGGAGGATGGCCAGCTGCGTGCAGCCAATCGCGTTGCACGGCGCCTGCTGGGACTGCCAAGGCGCGGACCGTTGCCGTTGCTGGGGCTGGAGGCGCTGTTTGCCGGGGCCAGTGCGGCGCAACGGCGTCGCCTGCTGCAACCGGGGGCACCGCATCGGGTTCGGCTGGGCGAGGGCAGTGCGGTCTACCTGCAGCTTCTGCAGGGGCCACGGGGTGGCGCGTATCGGTCTACACAGCGGAGCGCCCTGACAGATCCAGGCGTGCCGCTGCTGCGTGACCATCAGCGTGAAGCCGCACGCCGCGCGGCACAGGCCGCTGACGGTAATCTCAGCCTCGCCGCACGCCAGTTGGGGATCTCTCGCACTACGCTGTACAAGTTGCTGCGCGATTGACCGCGCAGTCTGCCGGGCATGGCCCGGCGCTACCGCTGCGACCTGGGTAGCGCCGGGCCATGCCCGGCGGCATCGATCAGTCGCGGAAGTTGTTGAACTGCAGCGGCAGCTCGAACTTGCCGGCCTTCAGCACGGCAATGGCGTCCTGCAGGTCGTCGCGCTTCTTGCCCTGCACGCGCAGCTTGTCGCCGTTGATCTGGCTTTCAACCTTCAGCTTGGCGTCCTTCAGTGCCGCCGCGATCTTCTTGGCGATCTTCTGTTCGATGCCCTGCTTGACGGTGATCTTCTGCCGGGCCTGCGCCAGGTTGGTCTCGATGTCGCCGAACTCCAGGCTGAGCACGTCGATGCCGCGCGCGGCCAGGCGTGCACGCAGGATGTCGTTCATCTGCTTGAGCTGGAACTCGGTCGGCGCAGTCTGGTTGATGACATCGCCCTCACGCTCGAACTTCGCTTCCACGCCCTTGAAGTCGAAGCGGGTAGCCAGTTCGCGGTTGGCCTGGTCGATGGCGTTGGTCAGCTCGTGGGTGTCGACTTCGGACACGACGTCGAAGGAGGGCATGGGCGAGGCTCCGCAGAATTCAGTGGCGGCCATTCTATCGTGCCGGCTCGCATGCCTGCTTTTCTGTGGAGCCGAGCCTTGATCGGCTGTCGCTTTTCAGTAGAGCTGAGCCATGCTCGGCTGCTTTGTGAAGAGCCGTCGAGCAAGCTCGACTCTACAGAAGGCAGGCGCCGGGCAATAATGGGCCATGAACCTGCAACGCTCCCCCTCGCGCGCGGTGACCTGGATGGTCGCGGCGGTCGCCTGTTTCTCGCTGATGGACGCTGGGATGAAGCAGCTGTCGGCCAGCTATCCCACTCTGGAAGTGACCTTCCTGCGCGGTGCGGCCTCGCTGCCGTTCGTGCTGGTCTGGGTGCTGGTCAGCGCCGGCCCGCGCTCGCTGATCCCGCGCCGCTGGGGCCTGCATCTGCTGCGTGGCGCACTGGGCATGGCGATGATCGGCTGCTTCGTGTTCGCCCTGCGCGACCTGCCGCTGTCCACCGCCTACACCATCTATTTCGTCGCCCCGCTGCTGATCGCGGCGTTGTCGGTGCCGCTGCTGGGCGAACGGGTCGGCCCGCGACGCTGGGTGGCCATCGGCATCGGCCTGGTCGGCGTGCTGGTGGTACTGCGGCCGGGCGTGGACGGCTTCATCTCGGTGCCGGGGTTGATGGTGCTGGCGGCGGCCACCGCCTATGCCATCGCCGCGATCACGGTCAGCCTGCTGACCCGCACCGATACCTCGCAGTCGATGGTGGTCTGGTTCCTGGTGATCATGGCCATCGGCGCCGGCCTGCTGGCCATTCCGGGCTGGGTGCCGCTGCAGCTGGCGCATGCGCCGCTGATCGCCGGCATGGGCCTGGCCGGGGCGCTGGGTCAGATCGCTCTGACCAAGGCGTTCCAACTGGGCGAGGCCTCGATGATCGCGCCGCTGGAGTACAGCGGTCTGGTCTGGGTGATCGGCTGGGATCTGGCCTTCTGGGGCCAGCTGCCGGATGGCTATACCTGGGTGGGTGCGGCGATCATCGTCGCCTCGGGCCTTTACCTGCTGCACCGTGAGCGCCTGAACCGGGTGCAGCCGCCGAAGCCGCTGGATCATCCGTGATCAGGTGCCGGCCAGCGGCCGGCACTGCCGGGGGCGGCGGCTTAGAATCAAAAGGAATAACATTCTGGCCCATGGCGCGGGCGCGCGAGCGCCCACGCTGGTAGGCTGCACGCCCCCTTCCGCCACCCAGCCGGTGAGTCACGCCCGTGATCGAGTTCCAGCGCCTGCACAAATCCTATGCCGTTGCCGGCCGCGCGGTCAGCGCGCTGCAACCGCTGGACCTGACCATCGAGGCCGGTGAGGTGTTCGGCATCATCGGCCATTCCGGTGCCGGCAAGTCGACCCTGATCCGCATGATCAACCGTCTGGAAGAACCCAGCGGCGGACGGCTGTTGATCGGCGGTGAGGATGTCACCGCGCTGGACCCGGACGGCCTGCGCGCGCTGCGCAGGCGCATCGGCATGATCTTCCAGCACTTCAACCTGCTGTCTTCGCGCACGGTGGCTGGCAACGTCGCCTTCCCGCTGGAACTGGCCGGTACGCCGAAGGCGGAGATCGACGCGCGCGTGGCCGAGCTGCTGCAGACCGTTGGCCTGGAAGTACATGCGCAGAAGTATCCGGCGCAATTGTCCGGTGGCCAGAAGCAGCGCGTCGGCATCGCCCGTGCGCTGGCAACCCGGCCGCAGATCCTGCTGTGCGACGAGGCCACCAGCGCGCTCGACCCGCAGACCACCGCCTCGGTGCTGTCGCTGCTGTCGAAGATCAACCGCGAGCTGGGCCTGACCATCGTGCTGATCACTCACGAGATGGACGTGATCCGCCGTGTCTGTGATCGCGTGGCCGTGCTTGATGCCGGCCAGATGGTCGAGACCGGACCGGTCACCCAGGTATTCCTGCACCCGCAGCATCCGACCACGCGCCGTTTCGTCAGCGAATCAGAGCATGTGGACGAAGGTGCCCTGCACCGCGATTTCGGCGTCGTCGGCGGGCGTATCGTGCGCCTGACCTTCCTCGGTGGCGACACCTACGAACCCCTGCTCGGCAGCGTCGCGCGGCAGACCGGGGTCGATTACAACATCCTTTCCGGCCGCATCGACCGGATCAAGGACACCCCGTATGGCCAGCTGGTGGTCGCCCTGGTGGGCGGTGACCAGTCCGCCGCGCAGGCCGCATTCGTAGCGGCCGGCGTACACGTTGAGGAACTGCGTCGATGATCATCGCCACCGCTGAAGGCTTTTTCCGTCATCTCGACGGCGACAAATGGGTGGATATCGGCAAGGCGACCATCGAGACGCTGTTGATGATGGCCGGTTCGCTGCCGCTGACGCTGGCCATCGGTCTGCCGATGGGCGTGCTGTTGTATGTGTTCGGGGCTCCGCAGCTGAAGCGCCGGCCTTTTGCCTACGGCGTGCTGGCGTTGGTGGTGAACCTGCTGCGCTCGGTGCCGTTCATCATCCTGATGGTAGTGCTGATCCCGGTGTCGCTGTGGCTGATGGGCCAGTCGATCGGTGTGCTCGGCACGCTGCCCGCGCTGGTCATCGGTGCGGCGCCGTTCTACGCGCGGCTGGTCGAGACGGCCCTGCGTGAAGTAGATCGCGGCGTGGTCGAGGCGGCGCAGTCGATGGGCGCCACCACCTGGCAGCTGGTCAGCCGGGTACTGCTGCCCGAAGCCCGCCCGGGCCTGATTGCAGCTGCGACGGTGACCACCGTGGCTCTGGTCGGATTCACGGCCATGGGCGGTGCGATCGGTTCCGGTGGCCTGGGTGATCTGGCGCTGCGCGAGGGCTACCAGCGCAACCGTACCGACGTGGCTCTGGTTACCGTGGTGGTGCTGCTGGTGCTGGTGCAGCTGCTGCAGATGCTCGGCGACCGTCTGGTCGTGCATTACAGCCGCAAGTAACGGGTTGCCGGGCGCTGCCCCGGCAGCGTCTGGTACATCGTGGCAGCCGGCCAGCGGCCGGCTCTACCCCATTGCCTGGAAACGGTAGTGCCGGCCGCTGGCCGGCAATCCCACGTGCGGTCAGCGCACGTTCGGTACTTCGTAGCCCAGCTTGCCGACCTGCTCGGGGTGCTGCGGCACGCGCTTGAGCTTGTCGGTGTTCACGCCGTACTCGTCACGCAGGCGCTCGGCCAGCTCCTTGTACAGAGCTTTGTCCATGTCCGGCGTGCGCGAGAAGATCCAGGCCATCTCGCGGCCCGGGTAGCCGATCAGTGCCCATGAATAGTCCGGGGCCACTTCCAGCACGCGTGAGTGCGTGGGCACCACGCGATAGAACCAGGTGCGCCAGCCATGGTTGCCGCTGTCCGGGTCGACGCTGGCGCGGGCGCGGACTTCCTGCAGCGGTTCGCCAAACCCATCGCGGTAGCGGTAGGTGATGCCGACCTTGTGTTCGTCGCGCAGTTCGTACTGATTGACGCTGGCAACATGGCCGCGTTCGATGAAGTTCGGCACGCGGCCGATCACATACCAGGTGCCCATGAAGCGCTTCAGGTCGATCGGTGCGTCCAGGGCGGCAGCGCGCGGCGCGCTGGCACGGGGCGACGTCGGCTCACTGGCCGCCACGGCGGGGCCCGCCAGGGACAGGGCCAGCAGTACGGCGCAGAGTGGGCGGATCGAGGTCATGCGGGAGCGTGCTCCAGTGGGCTTGCACGCGCATGGTCAACTGTGTGCACGCGATCCGTCAATGGTGTCGCAACCTGTGAGAAGGGGCATGCCCAAGCTGTGTTGCATTGTCTACCGGAGAAGCCCCATGAACGCACGTAGCGCCCGTCGCCCTGCAACTGAACGCGTCATCCTCGAGCGTGCCGACCCGCGCCTGCTGCGCAGCGTGCAGCAGTTGGCCCTGGCCGGCCTGGCGCTGGTGCTGGTCTGGCCGGCCGCGCGCGGCAGCAGCGCCTGGCTGGGCTGGCTGCCGATGTGGCTGGTGGGCATGCCGCTGGTTGCCTGGTGGGCGCTGCTGCGCTTTCCGTTGCCGCGCCTGTCGTGGCTGCGGCTGGCACGGCGTACCGGTGGACAGGCGCGCCGCCGCCGTAGCGGGGCGCCTCGAGGCCGGCGCAGCTCGACGGCCCCGGCCTGACCTTCGACACGGGGTGGCTGCGATGTTCCGTGCTAGCGTTCTTTGGCTTATGACTGCCTGGAGCTGCAATGTCACGACTCGCTTCCGCCTGCCTGTTGGCCGGCATGATGACCGCTGCCTCGGTGGGGACCGCCGTGGCCGCTGAAGAAACCGATCGCTACGCCTGGCTGGAGGACGTCACTGGCGACAAGCCGCTGTCCTGGGTCAAGGAACAGAACGCCAAGTCCGAAGGTCGCCTGGCGCAGACCCCGGCCTTCAAGCAGATGGAGACCAGCATCCGCGAGGTGCTCGACTCCGACGCGAAGATCCCGGGCGTGCAGAAGATCGGCGATTACTACTACAACTTCTGGAAGGACAAGCAGCACGAGCGCGGCCTGTGGCGGCGCACCACGCTGGCCGAGTACCGCAAGGCCGCGCCGCAGTGGGAAACCGTGCTCGACCTGGACGCGTTGAACAAGGCCGAGGGCGAAAACTGGGTCTGGCACGGTGCCGACTGCCTGCGCCCTGACTACAGCCGCTGCCTGATCGCGCTGTCACGCGGCGGCGCCGATGCCGATGTCACCCGTGAGTTCGACCTGTCCAACAAGTCCTGGATCAAGGACGGCTTCTTCCGTCCGGAATCGAAGGGCGGCCTCAACTGGATCGATCGCGACACGGTGTTCGTCTACACCGATTTCGGTGCCGGCTCGATGACCACCTCCGGCTACCCGCGCGTAGCCAAGCTGTGGAAGCGTGGCACGCCGATGGCCTCGGCCAGTGTGGTGTATGAAGGCAAGCCGGAAGACATGTACATCGCGGCGATGCACGATGACACGCCGGGCTTCGAGCGTAACCTGGTCAGCCGCACGCTGGCCTTCTACAACAACGAGATCTACCTGCGTAACGACAACGGCACGCTGACCAAGATCGACGCACCGAATTCGGCCGAGAAGGGCCTGCACAAGCAGTGGCTGACCCTGGAGCTGCGCGATGCGTGGACCGTGGGCGGCAAGACCTATGCCTCCGGTTCGCTGCTGGCGACCAAGCTGGACGACTTCCTGGCCGGCAAGCGTGATTTCGAGGTGCTGTTCACTCCGACCGCAACCACCTCGCTGGCCAGTGCCTCGTGGACCCAGAACCACCTGGTGCTGAACGTGCTGGACGACGTCAAGAACCGCCTGTCGGTGTTGACCCCGGGCGAGAAGGGCTGGCAGAAGAGTGCGTTCGTCGGTGCACCGGCGTTCGGTACGCTTGGCGTTGCGGCAGTGGACAGCAACGACAGTGATGCGGTGTGGTTGACCGCCACCGATTACCTGACCCCGACCACGCTGGCGCTGGCCGAGATCGGCAAGGCGCCGGAAGTGCTCAAGACCATGCCGGCTTTCTTCGATGCCAAGGACAAGGTGATCGAGCAGCACTTCGCGACCAGCAAGGATGGCACCCGCGTGCCGTACTTCGTGGTGCACGACAAGGCGATGAAGCTGGATGGCGCCAACCCGACCCTGCTGTACGGCTACGGCGGCTTCGAGATCTCGCTGACCCCGAACTACTCCGGTGGCATGGGCCGTGCCTGGCTGGAGAAGGGTGGCGTGTACGTGGTTGCCAACATCCGTGGTGGTGGCGAGTACGGCCCGCGCTGGCACCAGGCGGCACTGAAGCAGAACCGCCACAAGGCGTATGAAGACATGGCCGCGGTGGCGCAGGATCTGGTCACCCGCAAGATCACCTCGGCCAAGCACCTGGGCGTGCAGGGCGGCAGCAACGGTGGCCTGCTCACCGGCAACATGCTGACCCAGTACCCGGAGCTGTTCGGTGCGGTGGTGGTGCAGGTGCCGCTGCTGGACATGAAGCGCTACAGCCACCTGTTGGCAGGTGCATCGTGGATGGCCGAGTACGGCAACCCGGACACCAGCGACTGGGAGTTCATCAAGACCTTCTCGCCGTACCACCTGTTCGACGCGAAGAAGAACTACCCGCCGGTGCTGTTCACCACCTCCACCCGCGATGACCGCGTGCACCCGGGCCATGCCCGCAAGATGGCGGCGAAGATGATCGACGCCGGCAAGGACGTGACCTACTACGAGAACATCGAAGGTGGCCACGGCGGTGCAGCCAACAACGCGCAGGCCGCGCACATGTCGGCGCTGGCCTACAGCTTCCTGTGGGAGCGGTTGGGCGGTAAGTGATGGAATGAAAAACGCCGCCTTCGGGCGGCGTTTTTCGTTGGGGCCACGTATCCACGCATGGCGTGGATCTACCGGTGTGCCGTGCGCCGGACCAGTAGATCCACGCCATGCGTGGATGCGGTGGACGTTACCGGGTCAGCCTGCCCAGCTCTTCAACCCGCGCGCAATCCGCTCCACCGCCTCCTGCAACCGCGGCACTTCCTGGGTATAGGCCAGGCGCACGTGCTGGTTCGAACGGTGGAAGCCGAAATCCAGCCCAGGGGTGAATGCCACGTGCTCGGTTTCCAGAAAGTGCGCGCAGAACGCCTGCGCGTCGTCGGTGAACGCGCTGACATCGGCGTACAGGTAGAACGCGCCCTGCGGCTCTACTTCAATGCGGAAACCGAGTTGACGCAGTGCCGGTAGCAGATAGTCGCGTCGTTGCTGGAATGCCTGGCGGCGCTGTTCGAAGATCGCCATCGATTCCTCGCTGAAGCAGGCCAGTGCGGCGTGCTGGGCGATGCTGGACGCGCTGATGTACAGGTTCTGCGCCAGCTTCTCCAGATCCGGCACGGCTGCCGGCGGCGCGACCAGCCAGCCCAACCGCCAGCCGGTCATGCCGAAGTACTTGGAGAAGCTGTTCAGTACGAACGCGCTGTCATCCACCTGCAGCACGCTGGCTGCGTCCAGGCCGTAGGTCAGGCCGTGGTAGATCTCGTCCACCACCAGGTGGCCGCCGCGCGCGTGCAGGGCCTGCGACAGCGCCGCCAGTTCGCCGGCGGAGAGCACGGTGCCGGTCGGGTTGGCGGGTGAAGCGACCAGCGCGCCGACACTGTCGGCATTCCAGTACTGCTCCACCAGCGAAGGTGTCAGTTGATAGGCGGTGTCCGGGCCGACCGGAACCAGCTGGGCGCCGCCTTCCACCAGGCGCAGGAAATGACGGTTGCACGGATAGCCGGGGTCGGCCAGCAGCCAGTGGCGGCCGGGATCGACCAGCAGGCTGCTGGCCAGCAGCAGCGCGCCGGAGCCGCCGGGGGTGACCAGGATGCGTTCGGGATCGATATCCAGCCCGTAATGGCTGCGATAGAAGCCGCTGATCGCCTGGCGCAGGGCCGGCAGGCCACGCGCGGCGGTGTAGCGGGTATGGCCGGCGGCCAGTGCCGCCTGGCCGGCCCGGACGACCGGTTCGGCCGTGGTGAAGTCCGGTTCGCCGATTTCCAGGTGGATCACATCATGGCCGGCCTGCTCCAGCGCCTGAGCGCGGGCCAGCAGGGACATTACGTGGAACGGAGCGATTTCATGGCTGCGCCGGCTGTAGCCCGGCGTATGGGGCAGGGTACTCATGCCCCCATGGTACGCCGCGCGCCGGGGGTAGTGCCGGCCGCTGGCCGGCAACTGATCTACCCGCAGGCCGTGAGGTTGCCGGCCAGCGGCCGGCACTACCGGCAGGCATGGCCACCATGACGATCCGCAGGGTTGCCGCGTCGCCGGGATTGGGGTCAGATCCCTTTTCGGGAAAAGGGATCTGAACCCGCCGAAGACCATTGCATTGATGCGCCTGGAGCCTTATCTCATGAAATCCACTCTCTGCCTGTTGCTCGCGAGCCTGATGACCACCACCGCTACCGCCGCCACGCCGCCCGTTCCGCCGGATGCCACCAAGCATCCGCACGTGGTCAAGGCGCCGTTCGGCGCGACCCGTAACGATGACTACTACTGGCTGCGCGACGACAAGCGCGAGAACAAGGACATGCTGGCCTACCTGCAGGCCGAGAATGCCTATGCCGACCAGCTGCTGGCACCGCTGAAGCCGCTGGAAGACACCCTGTACAAGGAGATCGTCGGCCGCATCAAGCAGGACGATTCCAGCGTGCCGGCGCGCGAGCGCGGGTACTGGTACTACAGCCGCTTCGAGACCGGTCAGG
Organism: Stenotrophomonas sp. ATs4; assembly: GCF_051861585.1. NCBI lineage: Bacteria > Pseudomonadati > Pseudomonadota > Gammaproteobacteria > Lysobacterales > Lysobacteraceae > Stenotrophomonas > Stenotrophomonas sp. ATs4. Next base: position 122,013 of record NZ_JBLYPK010000011.1, read on the forward strand.
ACTACCCGATCCACGCGCGCCGCAAGGGCGGTATGGACGCTGCCGAGGAAATCCTGCTGGACGTCAACACGATGGCCGCCGGCAAGGGCTACTTCAGCGTCGGATCGATGGAAGTCAGCCAGGACAACCAACTACTGGCCTGGGCCGATGATGATGTCGGCCGCCGCCAGTACACCATCCGCTTCAAGGACCTGGCCACCGGCAAGGTGCTGCCCGATGTGATCAGCGGCAGCTCCGGCGACCTGGTCTGGGCCGACGACAACCGCACCGTGCTGTACGTCGAGAACGATCCGGAAACGCTGCTGACCGTGCGCGTGAAAAAGCATGTGTTGGGCACCCCGGCCAGCGCCGACACCGTCGTCTACGAAGAAAAGGACGACAGCTTCTACATGGGCATCGGCCGCACCCGCGACGATCGCTTCATCACCATTGGCGTGCACAGCACTGTGTCCTCGGAAGAGCGCTACGCGCCGGCTAGCGACCCGACGAATTTCACCGTGCTGGCCCCGCGCCAGCGTGATGTCGAGTACGACGCCGACCACTTCGATGGCCGCTGGGTGATCCGCACCAACGACGGTGCAAAAAACTTCAAGCTGGTTACCGCACCGACCGATGCTACCTCGCGTGCGCAATGGAAAGACTGGATCGCGCACGACGATGCGGTGTTCATCGAAGGCTTCGAACTGTTCGATGCGTACACCGCCATTGCTGAACGCTCCGAGGGCCTGGAGCGCATCCGTCTGCTGTTCAAGGACGGCCGCAGCGACTACGTGAAGGCCGACGAGCCGGCGTACTCGATGGGCCTGGGCGACAACACCGAGGCCAATACGCCGTGGTTGCGCTACGTCTATACCTCCATGACCACACCGACCACGGTGTTCGAACTGAACACCGCCACCGGCGAGCGTCGCCAGCTGAAGGTGCAGCCGGTGATCGGCTATGACGCCTCGAAGTACGAAACCGACCGCGTGTGGATCACCGCGCGCGATGGGGTGAAGGTGCCGGTGTCGCTGGTCTATCGCAAGGGTTACCAGAAGGACGGCAAGGGCGCGCTGTTCCAGTACGCCTACGGCAGCTATGGCATGTCGATGGACCCGTACTTCAACCAGACGGCAGTGAGCCTGCTCGACCGTGGCGTGGTGTATGCCATTGCGCATATCCGTGGTGGCCAGGAAATGGGCCGGGACTGGTACGAGAATGGCAAGCTGCTGCACAAGCAGAACACCTTCAACGACTTCATCGACGTCACCCGTGGCCTGGTGGCGCAGGGCTGGGCAGCGAAGGATCGCGTGGCCGCGTCCGGTGGCAGCGCCGGTGGCCTGCTGATGGGCGCGGTGGCCAACCAGGCCCCGCAGGACTACCGGGTGATGGTGGCGCAGGTGCCGTTCGTGGACGTGGTCACCACCATGCTTGATCCGACCATCCCGCTGACCACCAACGAGTACGACGAGTGGGGCAACCCGGAGCAGAAGCCGTACTACGACTACATGCTTTCCTATTCGCCCTACGACAACGTCAAGCCGCAGGCGTACCCGGCGTTGTTCGTGGGCACTGGCCTGTGGGATTCGCAGGTGCAGTACTGGGAGCCGGCCAAGTGGGTGGCCAAGCTGCGTGACGACAACACCGGGCACTTGCCGATCCTGTTCCGCACCAACATGGAAGCCGGCCACGGCGGCAAGTCCGGGCGCTTCCAGCGTTACCGCGAACTGTCCGAATCGTATGCGTTCGTGCTGCAGCAGCTGGGTATCGAAACGCCCGATGCCGGCGCTGCGACGGAATGACGCATCGTGGCGGCGGTGATATCGCCGCCGCCACCTGCGCTGGGTATCCTTGCGCGATGAGCCTGCCCGAACCGCCCGCCACCAAGGACCTGCCAGCGCCCACCCGGCCGGTGCGGTTCCGCTGGGCGTGGTGGCTGCTGGCCTATGCCAGCCTGGGCACCGGCATCGTCGGCATCTTCGTGCCAGGGCTGCCGACCACCGTATTCATCCTTATCTCGGCCTGGGCCGCCTCGCGCGGTTCCGAACGCCTGCACACCTGGCTGCTGCAACACCCGCGCTTCGGCCCCGCTATCGCCAACTGGCAGGCCCATGGTGCAGTCAGCCGCTACGGCAAGTGGATGGCCACGATCACCATGGCGGTGTGCGCCGGCATCATGCTGTGGTGCGTACCGATCGCGTGGGTGAAGTGGTTCTCGATCGGCAGCATGACGGTGGTGGCGATCTGGTTGTGGACCCGACCGCTGCCGCCACCCGCGGATTGACCGCCTGCGGTGGTGCCGGCCGCTGGCCGGCAACCCGATTCCCTGCACCAACCGCTCAGCCACCAATGGCTATACTCGGGGCATGAAGATCCCCCATCGAAACGCCATCCTGATTCCGCTGGCAGCATCTTCGCTGCTGTTCCTCGCCGCCTGCGGCAACAAGGGCCCGCTGGTACTGCCGCAGAAGCCGGTACCGGTCGAAGAACTGGTCGAACCGGTTGCCGAGCCCGCCACCGAGGCGACCCCGGCGGAGAACCAGGGCAGCGGCACCCCGGCCACGACCGCAGACCCGGCTGCACCCACCCCCCAACCGGCGCCTGCGCCTGCGAAGAAGGTGGGCGGCGGGAATGAGTAAGGCCGGTTCCAAGGCCCTGCGCTTCAGCAAGATGCATGGCGCGGGCAATGATTTCGTAGTGATCGACCTGCGCGACGGCACCGCGCCGCCCACGCCTGAACTGGCCGCGCGCCTGGCCGACCGCCACACCGGCGTCGGCTGCGATCAGATCCTGACCATCGAAGCGCCGCGCGCGGAAGGCTCAGTGGCTTCGTACCGCATCTGGAATGCCGACGGTTCCAACTCCGAGCAGTGCGGCAACGGCGCGCGCTGCATCGCCGCCTGGCTGGTACGCGAGGGCAGTGCACAGGGCGACGCGTTCGCCATCGACAGCCCGCTGGCCAGTCACGCGGTAAAGGTGCTGGGCGATGGCCAGTACGCGGTGGCGATGGGCGTGCCTGCATTCGAGCCGGCCAACGTGCCGCTGGTGGGCTTCGCCCATCCGCGTGAGGAGTACCTGTTGCCGCTGCAGGGTGAAACCGTGCGTTTTGCTGCGGTATCGATGGGCAACCCACACGCAGTGATTGAAGTCGGTCTGATCGATGCCGCACCGGTTGAGCGCATCGGTTCGCTGCTGCAGCAGCATGCCTCGTTCCCGCGTTCGGTGAACGTGGGTTTTGCCCAGGTGATGAGCCCGGCGCACGCACGCCTGCGCGTGTTCGAGCGCGGCGTCGGTGAAACCCTGGCCTGCGGCAGCGGTGCCTGCGCTGCTGCTGTCACCCTGATGCAGCGCGGGCGCCTGCAGCGCGATGCGCGCATCAGCCTGCCCGGCGGCGAGCTGCGCATCCAGTGGCCGGGCGACGGCCAGCCGGTGGTGATGGCTGGCCCGACCGCATTCGTCTTCGAAGGGGAGTGGATCGCATGACCGAAACCGTCGACAAGCTCGGAGCCCATGAAGTCGCTGCCTGGTTGCGGCGCCATCCCGGCTTCCTCAAGCAGTTCCCGGACCTGGCCCTGACCCTGGTGGTGCCACGCGATGACGGCCCGACCGCGTCGCTGGCCAGCTACCAGCTGGAAGTGCTGCGCGAGAAGAACCGCGAGCTGGCGCGACGGTTGGCCGACCTGGGTGCGACCGCCCAGGTCAATGAACGCCTGGCGGTGCGCACGCACCAGCTCACCCTTGCGCTGATGAAGCAGGACAACGCCGCTGACACCCTGCGCGCGATGGCCGCCTCGCTGCAGGAAGATTTCGCCGGTGATCTGGTGCGATTGGTGGTGCACGCGCCGGTGGCCGGGCTGGAACAGGCGGACTGGCTGCAGGTGATCGCCGCCGATGATGCGCAGCTGGGCCCGTTCCGCGATTGCCTCAAAGACGGCGAGCCGATCTGTGGCCGCTTGCAGCCGGAGAAGAACGCCGTCCTGTACGGCGTGCGCAGCGAAGAAGTGCAGACCACCGCGTTGCTGCCACTGCCGGGCGTTGGCCTGATCGCGGTCGGCAGCCACGACCCGAACCGCTTCTACCCGGGCATGGGTACGCTGTTCCTGCGCATGATGGGCGATGCGCTGGTCACCGGCCTGAAGCGCTTCCGGGACTGAGCAGGACTTTACGGCGATGAGCGCAGTACAGGCCTTCCTGCAGCACCTTCAGGTGGAGCGGCGGATGTCGGCGCATACGCTCGACGCCTACCGCCGCGACCTGGATGCGCTGTCGGTGTGGGCCGAACCGCGTGGCGTGTCGGTGGAAGCACTTGATGCCGAAACGCTGCGCCAGTTCATCGCCGATGAACATCGGCGGGGCCTGTCGGCCAAGAGCCTGCAACGCCGGTTGTCGGCCTGTCGCAGCTTCTATGCATGGCTGCTCAAGCACGGCCGTATCGAAGTCAGCCCGGCGGCCACGCTGAAGGCACCGCGCGCACCACGCCGCCTGCCGCAGGTACTCGATGCCGATGAAGCCGTGCAACTGGTCGAACTGGAACCGGAAGGCGAACTCGGCCGGCGCGATCGCGCGCTGCTGGAACTGTTCTATTCCTCCGGTCTGCGCCTGAGCGAAGTGTGCGGATTGGTCTGGCGTGATCTGGACTTCGCCAGCGGGCTGGTCAACGTGCTGGGTAAGGGCAATCGCCAGCGGCGGGTGCCGTTCGGGCGGCCGGCGCGCGAAGCGCTGCAGGCGTGGCGTGCAGAAAGTGGTGGCGGGCCGGCCATGCCGGTGTTTCCCGGCCGCAACGGGCCGATCAGCCAACGCGCGGTGCAGATCCGCATCCGCCAGCTGGCGCAGCGCCAGGGCCTGTTCAAGCACGTGCACCCGCATATGCTGCGGCACAGTTTTGCCAGCCACATCCTCGAATCGTCCGGCGATCTGCGCGGTGTGCAGGAACTGCTCGGCCATGCCGACATCGCCACCACCCAGATCTATACCCACCTCGACTTCCAGTACCTGGCCAAGGTCTACGATGCCGCGCATCCGCGCGCGAAGCGCCGCAACAAGGCCGAGTAGCGCCTGGCCACGCCCGGTGGCTGTGCGATCCGTTTCCCGAACACCCGAGCGCTGCGCGTTCGCCAGGCATGGCCCTGCGCTACCGGTATGTCCCGCCCTTGATCTGGATCAGGGCAGGGCGGGTGCAACCGGCGCACCGTGGCCACAGGCCACGAGGAAACCGCCACCATGGCGAAGCCCATTCCGCTGCACCCCAAGCACCCCGAACGCATCTGCTGGGGCTGCGACCGCTACTGCGCGGCTGACGCATTGGCGTGCGGCAACGGGTCCGGACGCACCCAGCACCCGATCGAGACGCAGGGCGAAGACTGGTACATCGCCTGGGGCATCGAACCGAATCCGGAGCGGCCTTCGCAGGCCAAGCGCTGAACGGCCGTCGTTCCACGTTCGGGCGGCGGGGTCCGCGCGGATTGCGATGCGCTCGCTGGAAGGGCGCCCTCCTGCCCATAGGGCGCGGCCAAGCGCTGAACGGCAGCCATCCGCGCAGGCTTGATCGCACCCGGCGCTGTCCCCATCTCCCGGGAACAGCTATCGGAGGCCGCATGGACCCCAGTCAAAATCCCAACGTTTTCCACGCCACCACCATCGTCTGCGTCCGTCGCGGCGAGCACGTGGCCATTGCCGGTGACGGCCAGGTCACGCTGGGCCACACCGTGATGAAGGGCAATGCGCGCAAGGTGCGCCGCCTCGGCCGTGATGGCCAGGTGCTGGCCGGCTTCGCCGGTGCCGCCGCCGATGCCTTCACCCTGTTCGAGCTGTTCGAGGCCAAGCTGGAAAAGCACGGCCAGCTGCAGCGCGCGGCGGTCGAGCTGGCCAAGGATTGGCGCACCGAGCGCCGCCTCGGCAAGCTCGAAGCCCTGTTGGCGGTGGCCGACAAGGAAACCTCGCTGATCATCAGTGGCACCGGCGATGTGATCGAGCCGGAGGACGGCATCATCGCCATCGGTTCCGGCGGTTCCTACGCATTGTCCGCGGCACGCGCGCTGATGGCGCACACCGAACTGGATGCACGCACCATCGCCAGCGAAGCAATCGGCATCGCCGGCGACATCTGCATCTACACCAACCGCAACGTGGTGGTTGAGGAGTTGTGACGGGGAACCGTCACCGGCATTCCCGATCCGCCGGGCATGGCCCGGCGCTACCGACAACGCATTCGTGAGCACACCCATGCCGCACAAGATTGAAGTTTCCTCCGCCACCATGACCCCGCGCGAGATCGTGCAGGAACTGGACCGGCACATCGTTGGCCAGCACGATGCCAAGCGCGCGGTGGCCATTGCCCTGCGCAACCGCTGGCGCCGCATGCAGCTGGAGCCTGAGCTGCGCAACGAAGTCATGCCGAAGAACATCCTGATGATCGGCCCGACCGGCGTCGGCAAGACCGAGATCGCGCGTCGCCTGGCCACGTTGGCCAATGCACCGTTCGTCAAGGTCGAAGCCACCCGCTTCACCGAAGTGGGCTACGTCGGCAAGGACGTGGAGCAGATCATCCGCGACCTGGCCGATACCGCGGTGAAGCTGTACCGCGAACAGGCCAAGGTGCGCGTGCGTACCCAGGCCGAAGAGCGTGCCGAAGACCGCATCCTCGATGCGCTGCTGCCGCGCCGCAGCGGTGGCATTGGCTTCGATCCGGAGGTGGCGCGCAACGAGCCGTCGGCGCAGGACAACGAGACCCGCATCAAGTTCCGCAAGATGCTGCGCAATGGCGAGCTGGACGAGCGCGAGATCGAACTGGATCTGTCGGCCAACGTCAGCATGGACATCATGACCCCGCCGGGCATGGAAGAAATGGGCCAGCAGCTGAAGTCGATGTTCGCCAATCTTGGCGGCGGTGCCAAGGCGCACAAGCGCACGCTGACCATCAAGGCCGCACGCCCCCTGCTGCTGGAAGAAGAAGCCGGCAAGCTGGTCAACGAAGATGACATCCGCACCGCTGCGATTGAAGCCTGCGAGCAGCACGGCATCGTCTTCATCGACGAGATCGACAAGGTCGCCAAGCGCGGCGATAACGTGGGCGGTGGTGATGTTTCGCGCGAAGGCGTGCAGCGCGATCTGCTGCCGCTGGTGGAAGGCTCCAACGTGTCGACCAAGTACGGCACGATCAAGACCGACCATATCCTGTTCATCGCCTCTGGTGCGTTCCACCTGGCCAAGCCCAGCGACCTGATTCCGGAGCTGCAGGGCCGCTTCCCGATCCGCGTGGAGCTGGGTGCGCTGAGCAAGCAGGATTTCGTGCGCATCCTGACCGAACCGAAGGCCGCGCTGACCAAGCAGTACGAAGCGCTGCTCGCTACGGAAGGCGTCAAGGTCAGCTTCACCGCCGATGCCATCGATCGCCTGGCCGAGATCGCCTTCCAGGTGAACGAACGCCAGGAGAACATCGGTGCCCGCCGCCTGCATACGGTGCTGGAGCGCCTGCTGGATTCGCTCAGCTACGAGGCACCGGACCGCGACGGCGAGACCCTGGCCATCGACAGCGCCTACGTCGATGCGCACCTGGGTGAGCTGGTGCAGGACCCGGACCTGAGCCGCTACATCCTGTAAATGAGAAGGCCGCCGAAAGGCGGCCTTTTCCGTTTGCATCCACGCATGGCGTGGATCTACTACGGTAGCGCCGGGTCATGCCCGGTGGCGCCCTCACGCTTCCGGCAACGGCTCGGGCACCGTTCCAGGAACGAACACGCCTTCCTTCACGTAGGCGGCCAGGGTCATGTCCAGTGCGAGCATGCCGTCGCGCTTGAGGTCCATCAGGTCCGGTTCGACCATCGCCCCGTGCAGCACGCCCAGCACGGTGGCGTGCAGCATGCGTGCGGCGATCTTCGGGTCGGCGCCTTCGCGCAGCTGGCCCAGATCCTGCGCACGGCGCAGGGCGCGTTCCATGCGGTCCAGCGCATCGCGGAAGCCGGCCTGCTGTAGTTCGGTCAGCACCTTGGTATCGGCCGAGGCGTCGCTGCGCAGCATGATCTCCATGGTCTTGCGCAGGCGCTCATCCTCGGACAGCTCGATGAACGAGTGGATCATCACCGCACGCAGGTCGTGCACCGGCGTGTCGCGCTGGTCGGTGGAGGTGCGCTCCAGTTCCTGCATGAAAGGCAGGTGCACCCGTTCGACGATCGCGGTCAGCACCTCGCTCTTGTTCTTGAAGTGCCAGTAGACCGCGCCGCGGGTGTAGCCGGCACGGGCACCGATCATCTCCAGCGTGGTACGGGCCACGCCGTGTTCATGGAAGCAGGCTTCGGCGGCGTCAAGGATGCCTTCCCGGGTTGCCTGGGTGTCCTCTTTGGTCTTGCGGGCCATGGGTCGGTACGAGTGCGGGTGAAACGTGGCTGAATTGTACCGGTTTACAAACAAACACGCATGTATGTATATTTCGTTCCCATCATTCCCGCCGTGTGCGTGGCAGGCCCGTCCGGCTCCCACTCCACCCGGGTGGGCGCTGTTCGCACGGTCTTCACTGTTTGTGGTGGAGGGTCCGCCGTATCAGCGCTGGCTGAGACCCTTTCCTTCAAGAGCCTTTCCGTCATGTTGCTGAGCCGAATCCGACCCTTTGCACTGTCGCTGGCGATCGCCGCGACCGTGGCTGCCTGTGGCGGCCAACCCCAGGCCCCCGAACAGGGCCCGGGCAACGTCACCGTGGTGACGCTGAAGTCCGAAACCGTGGGTCTGACCCGAGAACTGCCGGGCCGTACCAATGCGTTCCTGGTCGCTGAAGTGCGCCCGCAGGTCAACGGCATCGTCGCCAAGCGCCTGTTCACCGAGGGCGGCATGGTCAAGGCAGGCGAGCCGCTGTACCAGATCGAGGACGCGAGCTACCGCGCCCAGGCCAACAGCGCGCGTGCCCAGCTGGCCCGCGCCGAAGCGACCGCTAATGCCGCCCGCCTGAGCGCCAAGCGCATCACCGAGCTGGCCAAGGTCGACGCGGTCAGCCAGCAGGATCTGGAAAACGCCGTGGCTGCGCAGAAGCAGGCCGAAGCAGACGTCGGCGCTGCCAAGGCAACGCTGGATGCGGCCAACGTCACCCTCGGCTACGCGCGCATCACTGCGCCGATCAGCGGCCGCATCGGCAAGTCCAGCGTTACCCAGGGCGCGCTGGTCAGTGCCGGCCAGGCCACCGCGCTGGCCACCGTGCAGCAGCTGGACCCGATCTACGTCGACCTGACCCAGTCCTCGGCCGAACTGTTGCAGCTGCGCCGCGAACTGGCTGCCGGCCGCCTGCAGGACAACCAGCAGACCCCGGTCAGCATCCTGATGGAAGACGGCAGCACCTTCCAGCACAAGGGCACGCTGGAGTTCTCCGAAGTCAGCGTTGACCCGGCCACCGGCAGCTTCGGCCTGCGGGTCAAGGTCGACAATCCCGATGGCCTGCTGATGCCGGGCATGTACGTGCGCGCGGTCATCGGCGGTGGCGTGCGCAGCGATGCGGTGCTGGTGCCGATGCAGGGCATCGCCCGCGATCCGAAGGGCGACACCAGCGCCATGGTGGTCGACAAGGACAACAAGGTCGAGGCGCGCCCGGTCAAGGTCAGCCGTACCGTCGGCGACAAGTGGCTGGTCGAGGACGGCCTGAAGGCCGGCGACAAGGTCATTGTCGAAGGCCTGCAGAAGATCGGCCCGGGCATGCCCGTGAACGCCACCGAACAGGGCGCCGCCCCGGCCAAGCCGGCCGCAGCCCAACCTGCAGCCCCGGCCGCAGGCGCGAAGTAAGCGGAGAACCCCATGGCACGTTTCTTCATCGATCGACCCATCTTCGCGTGGGTCATCGCGATCATCATCATGCTCGCCGGCGGCCTGGCTTTGTTCAAGCTGCCGATCTCGATGTATCCCAACGTCGCACCGCCGGCGGTGGAAATCAGCGCCAGCTACCCGGGTGCTTCGGCCAAGGTGGTCGAAGACTCGGTGACGCAGATCATCGAGCAGAACATGAAGGGCCTTGATGGCCTGATCTACTTCTCCTCCAACAGCTCGTCCAACGGCCAGGCCACCATCACCCTGACCTTCGAGAGCGGCACCAACCCGGACATCGCCCAGGTGCAGGTGCAGAACAAGCTGCAGCTGGCCATGCCGCTGCTGCCGCAGGAAGTGCAGCGGCAGGGCATCAACGTGGCCAAGTCCAGTTCGGGCTTCCTCAACGTCATCGCGTTCGTGTCCGAAGACGGCAGCATGGATGCCAACGACATCGCCGACTACGTCGGTTCCAATGTCGTGGACCGCTTGAGCCGCGTGCCAGGCGTGGGCAACATCCAGGTGTTCGGTGGCAAGTACGCCATGCGCATCTGGCTGGACCCGAACAAGCTGCACACCTATGGCCTGTCGGTGCCGGAAGTGACCGCCGCGATCAAGGCACAGAACGCACAGGTGGCCATCGGCCAGCTGGGTGGTGCGCCGTCGGTGAAGGGCCAGCAGCTCAACGCCACCATCAACGCACAGTCGCGCCTGCAGACCCCGGAGCAGTTCCGCAACATCATCGTGCGTGGCGCGCAGGACGGTGCCGAGCTGCGCCTGGGTGACGTCGCCCGCGTCGAACTGGGTGCCGAGTCCTACGACTTCGTCACCCGCTACAACGGCCAGCCGGCCAGCGGCCTGGCAGTCACCCTGGCCACCGGCGCCAACGCGCTGGACACCGCGGCCGGTGTCGATGCAACCCTGAAGGAACTGGAAGGCTTCTTCCCGGCGGGCCTGAAGGCCGAGATCCCGTACGACACCACTCCGTTCGTGCGCGTCTCGATCAAGGGCGTGGTGCAGACCCTGATCGAAGCGATCGTGCTGGTGTTCGTGGTGATGTACCTGTTCCTGCAGAACTTCCGCGCCACCCTGATCCCGACCATCGCCGTGCCGGTGGTGCTGCTGGGTACCTTCGGCGTGCTGTCGGTGCTGGGCTTCTCGGTGAACATGCTGACCATGTTCGCGATGGTGCTGGCCATCGGCCTGCTGGTGGATGACGCCATCGTGGTGGTGGAGAACGTCGAGCGCATCATGTCCGAAGAGGGCCTGTCGCCACTGGAAGCCACCCGCAAGTCGATGGGCCAGATCACCGGCGCACTGGTGGGTATCGGCCTGGTGCTGTCGGCGGTGTTCGTGCCGATGGCCTTCATGAGTGGCTCCACTGGCGTCATCTACCGGCAGTTCTCAGCCACGATCGTTTCTGCGATGGCGTTGTCGGTGCTGGTGGCGATCGTGCTGACCCCGGCGCTGTGCGCCACCATGCTCAAGCCGCTGAAGAAGGGCGAGCATCACGTTGCACACAAGGGCTGGTCGGGCCGTTTCTTCAATGGCTTCAACCGTGGTTTCGATCGCACCAGCGAAAGCTACCAGCGTGGCGTGCGCGGCATCCTGCACCGTCCGTGGCGGTTCATGGGCATCGTCGCCGCACTGTTCCTGCTGATGGGCGTGCTGTTCGTGCGCCTGCCCAGCTCGTTCCTTCCCAATGAAGACCAGGGCGTGCTGATGGCGCTGGTACAGGCGCCGGTCGGTGCCACCCAGGAGCGCACGCTGGAATCGATCGCCGCGCTTGAAAAGCACTTCATGGAAAACGAGAAGGATGCCGTCGAGTCGGTGTTCTCCGTGCAGGGCTTCAGCTTCGCCGGCATGGGCCAGAACGCGGGCATGGCCTTCGTCAAGCTGAAGGACTGGAAGGACCGTGATGCTGACAACGGTGTGATGCCGATTACTGGCCGTGCGATGGCCGCACTGGGACAGATCAAGGATGCCTTCATCTTTGCCTTCCCGCCGCCGGCCATTCCGGAACTGGGCACCGCCTCGGGCTATACCTTCTTCCTGAAGGACAACAGCGGCCAGGGCCATGAAGCGTTGGTGGCCGCGCGCAACCAGCTGCTGGGCCTGGCGGCCCAGAGCAGCAAGCTGGCCAACGTGCGTCCGAACGGCCAGGAAGACACGCCGCAGTTCCGCATCGATATCGATGTGGCCAAGGCGACCTCGCTGGGCCTGTCGGTCGACCAGATCAACGCCACCCTGGCTACCGCGTGGGGCAGCTCGTACATCGATGACTTCGTCGATCGCGGCCGCGTCAAGCGCGTGTTCGTGCAGGCCGACCAGGCGTTCCGCATGGTGCCGGAGGACTTCGATCTCTGGTCGGTGAAGAACGACAAGGGCGAGATGGTTCCGTTCAGCGCTTTCGCCAGCAAGAAGTGGGACTACGGCTCGCCGCGACTGGAGCGTTACAACGGCGTGTCGGCCTCCGAGATCCAGGGTGAGCCGGCGCCGGGCGTGGCCTCGGGTGATGCGATGGCCGAGATCGAACAGCTGGCCAAGCAGCTGCCGCAGGGCTTCGGTGTCGAGTGGACGGCGATGTCCTATCAGGAACGCCAGGCGGGCTCGCAGACGCCGCTGCTGTACACGCTGTCGCTGATGATCGTGTTCCTGTGTCTTGCGGCCCTGTACGAAAGCTGGAGCGTGCCGACCTCGGTGCTGCTGGTGGCGCCGCTGGGCATCCTTGGTGCAGTGCTGGCCAATACCTTCCGTGGCATGGAGCGTGACATCTACTTCCAGGTGGCGATGCTGACCACGGTGGGCCTGACCAGCAAGAACGCGATCCTGATCGTCGAATTTGCCAAGGAACACCTGGAGAAGGGCGCGGGGCTGATCGAGGCGACGATGCATGCGGTCCGCGACCGCCTGCGCCCGATCATCATGACCTCGCTGGCCTTCGGCATGGGCGTGCTGCCACTGGCGATCTCCACCGGTGCCGGTTCCGGCGCCAAGCAGGCGATCGGTACCGGCGTGCTCGGCGGCATGATTGTCGGCACCGTGCTGGGCGTGTTCTTCGTGCCGCTGTTCTTCGTGGTGGTGCAACGCGTGTTCAAGCGCAAGACCGCCGAGTGATGAAATCCGGTAGCGCCGGGCCATGCCCGGCGGATGCCTCACCGCGTAGCCGCCGGGCACGGCCCGGCGCTACCACCGTGACCCCCAAGGTGTCGCCATGAAATTCTCTTCTCTTGCTGTATCCCTGGCCGCCGCGCTTGCGCTGGCCGGCTGCTCCACCCTGGTACCGAAGGATACCGCCGTGGCCCCGGCGATTCCGGCGCAGTGGCCGGCCGAGGTCGCGCAGGGCCAGGTGGCCGATGTCGCTGCCGTCGGCTGGCGCGACTTCTTCACCGATGCGCGCCTGCAGCAGCTGATCGACCAGTCGCTGCAGAACAACCGCGACCTGCGCGTGGCCGTGCTCAATGTTGAACGCGCGCGTGGCCAGTACCGCGTGCAGCGTGCCGATCGTGTGCCCGGCGTAGCCGTCACCGGCCAGATGGATCGCCGCGGCACCGATGCCGGCGTCACCGAGTCGTTCACTGCCGGTGTTGGTGTGGCCGAGTTCGAGCTGGATCTGTTCGGTCGCGTGCGCAATCTCAGCGAGGCCGCCTTGCAGCAGTACTTCGCCGTTGCCGCGAACCGGCGCAACGCGCAGTTGAGCCTGGTTGCCGAGACCGCCACCGCATGGTTGACCTACGGCGCCGACGCGCAGCGGTTGAAGATCGCCGAAGCGACGCTGAAGACGTACGAGGATTCGCTGCGCCTGGCCGAGGCCCGCCACGAACGTGGTGGCAGCTCGGCACTGGAACTGACCCAGACCCGTACCCTGGTTGAAACCGCGCGCACCGATGCTGCACGCCTGCGTGGCCAGCTGTCCCAGGACCGCAACGCACTGGCGCTGCTGGCCGGAGGCCAGTTGGATCCGGCGCTGCTGCCGGATACCGTCGCGCCGAGTCTGCTGGCGCTGGCCCCGCCGCCGGCGGGCCTGCCCAGCGACGTGCTGTTGCAGCGCCCGGACATCATGTCCGCCGAGCATCAGCTGCTGGCCGCCAACGCCAGTATCGGCGCGGCGCGCGCGGCGTTCTTCCCGAGCATCTCGCTGACCGGCAGCATCGGCAGCGGTTCGAACGAACTGTCGAATCTGTTCGACAGTGGCACCCGCGTATGGAGCTTCCTGCCGAAGATCACGCTTCCGATCTTCCAGGGTGGCAAGCTGCGCGCGAACCTGGCCATTGCCAACGCCGATCGTGACATCGCGCTGGCGCAGTACGAGAAAGCGATCCAGGTGGGCTTCCGCGAAACCGCCGATGCGCTGGCGCTGAACGTCAGCCTGGACGAACAGGTTGCGTCGCAGCAGCGCCTGGTCGAGGCGGCCGAACAGGCCAATCGTCTGTCGCAGGCACGCTATGACGCCGGCCTGGACAGCTTCGTGACCCTGCTCGATGCGCGCCGTACCGCCTACAACGCGCAGCAGACGCAGCTGCAGGCACAGCTGGCACAGCAGGCCAATCGCATCACGCTGTACAAGGTGCTTGGCGGCGGCTGGCACGAGCGCGGGTAGTCCGCGCTTCCGGTAGGTGCCAACCGTGGTTGGCACGGATGCGTCAGCGCAGGCCGCTGGCCCTGTGCCAACCAAGGTTGGCACCTACCTGGAGATCAATGGTAGTGCCGGCCGCTGGCCGGCATTGTCATTTCAAAGCCTGCTACACCGCTTCGTCGTCGCGCCGCGCCACATGGCACGCGCGAACGCGCGCCAGCGCGTCACCGGCCTCGCGCGCCATCTGCTCGTATTCGGCGCGGATTTCCTCCAGGCGTTCTTCATCCAGTTCTTCCAGGTCCAGAAGCTCATTGTTGGCTTCGGCCGTTGCCCGGATCAACTCGTCCAGTTTGATCTGCATCGCCGCGGTGTCGGCGTTCTGCGTGTGCTGGATCAGGAACACCATGAGAAAGGTGATGATCGTGGTGCCGGTGTTGATCACCAGCTGCCAGGTGTCGTTGAAACCAAACACCGGCCCGCTGATGCCCCAGATCACGACGATCATCACCGCGGCCAGGAAGGTCCACGGCGAACCGGTGGCGGCCGCGGCCTTCTTGGCGATCGTATTGAACAGGTTTCTTGCTTTCATCATCGTCATCCCACTCAGGTGACGAAGATGATCGGCAGTGGCCCGTGCAGGGGCCGTGCAGCCGCCGTTCGGCTCAGGCGCGCAGGCGCGGAGCGTCCTGCAGCCGAATCGGGCTGGTCTGGTAGACATGCTGCCAGCAACGATCAACGAACTCGCGGGCCTGGGCTTCGCTCAGGCGCGGCATGATCTGCAGCGCGTACTGGGTCTGGAACATCTCGTCGCGCTGCGAATTGCTGGCGCGCGGCTGGGTGATCAGCGAATCACAGGCGAACTTGATCCAAGGTACATAGGAGCCGAACGAGTTGTGCGGCAATGCACCGTCGGCATGCTGGCGACGCCAGTGATCAAGCTCGGCATCAACATTGATGACCGGGGGAATGGTGGGGACTTCAGCGTGCATGTCGATCCAATCGGTTGAGGTGGATGGGAGTGGGGGTTCATCGCAGTGTGGCGTATGCGCCGGTGCATGCCGCGTCAGCGCGGCGTGCAGCCGGTGTTGCCATCGAGAAGCTGCGCGTGGGTCACGGCACCGAGGTCTTCGGCGATGTCGGCCATGGCGTTGCACAGCCGGACATGATCGCGCGGGTGGGCGCGGATCACTTCCTGCTGCAATCCCTGGTAAGCGGTCCAGAACGGCGCGGTGCGTCGATGCAGCGCGAACTGCTGCGTCATTCGGTCGCGGATGCCGGCAAGGGCCGGGTCGGGCGTGGGGCGTAGGGCGAGCGCGCACATGGCTGGCTCCGCCGGGGAAAGGGGCCCCGGTCATTCCACCCTAGGTGCGATGGCGGGCTCGGGTGTTACCGGCGTGTATGCACACCGGCCACCTGACTGTGCACCGGTTCACGGTGATCGCCGCAAACGCTGCCGGCACAGGGGTGTGCCGGCACTGAAGCGTTCATTAAGCGGGTTCAACAGGAAACTGCCTGGTGTTCATTCACCGATGTCTTCGTTCCAGATATCCGGGTACTGCGCAATGAAGCCGCCCAGCAGGTCCACGCATTCCTGGCTGTCCAGGTCGATCACGTTGACGCCGTTTTCCCGCAGCCAGTCGATGCCGCCCTGGAAGGTGCGCGATTCGCCTACCACTACGGTGCCGATGTTGAACTGGCGCACCAGGCCCGAGCAGTACCAGCACGGTGCCAGGGTGGTGACCATGATGGTGTCCTGGTAGCGGCGCTGGCGGCCGGCCTTGCGGAAGGCATCGGTCTCGCCGTGTACCGACGGGTCGCCTTCCTGCACACGGCGGTTGTGCCCGCAGCCGAGCAGGCGGCCGTCGTTGTGATACAGCGCCGCGCCGATCGGTACGCCGCCCTCGGCCAGCCCCTGGCGGGCTTCGGCGATGGCGGTCTGCAGCAGGGCCTGGTAGTCGGGCGTGGTGATCATGCGGGGCTCCGGTAAGTCGTGGCCGGTCATGATACGGGCAGGGGGTGCCGATGGCTCCCGGCGGTGCGATAATCGGGGGCATGAGCGAATCCCCCTACAAATCCGGTACCACCCATTTCGGGTTCCGCGACGTCGACGCCAAGGACAAGCAGAAGCTTGTCGGCCAGGTGTTCACCTCGGTCGCGCGCAACTACGACCTGATGAACGACCTGATGAGCATGGGCGTGCACCGGGTCTGGAAGCGCTACTACGTGGCCACCGCGCAGGTGAAGCCGGGCGACCGCGTGCTTGATCTGGCCGGTGGCACCGGCGACATCGCCGCCCTGCTGAAGGAGCGCGTAGGCGCCGAAGGCTCGGTGGTGCTGGGCGACATCAACGCCGGCATGTTGTCGGTCGGTCGCGACCGCCTGACCAACCGCGGCCTGGTGCTCGGGCTGGACTACGTGCAGTGCAACGCCGAATCCCTGCCGTTCCCGGACAACAGCTTCGATCTGGTGACCATCGCCTTCGGCCTGCGCAATGTGACCGACAAGGATGCTGGCCTGCGCGAGATGTACCGGGTGCTGAAGGTGGGCGGCCAAGCCCGCGTCTTGGAGTTCTCCGAAGTCAGCGCGGACTGGTTCAAGCCGATCTACGATTTCCACTCGTTCAAGATCCTGCCGAAGCTGGGCAAGCTGTTCGCCAACGATTCGGACAGCTACCAGTACCTGGCCGAGAGCATCCGCAAGCACCCGCCGCAGGAAGAACTGAAGGCGATGATGGGGCAGGCCGGTTTCGAGCGCTGCCACTACAAGAACCTGACCGGCGGCATCGTCTCGATCCACTCCGGCTACAAGCTGTAAGCCCTGGGCTGGGGAAATCCCGGTATCTGCTCTGGTGGGTGCCGACCTTGGTCGGCACGGGCCTGCTGCATGCGTTGATGGATCCGTGCCAACCAAGGTTGGCACCTGCCTGTAGATGCCAACCTTGGTTGGCATGCACCCCAGGCGCAGGGTCGGCCCCCCGGCCGGCCTTACCCCGCACCGCGCAACGCCTGCGGGGCCGGAGCGAGGTACCATTGGGGCTTGATCCCCGTAACGGTCCTGATTCATGCGTAATCCGCTGATGCTCCTTCCGCTGGCCGTGGCCCTGGCCGCCGGCTGCTCCCAGGAGGCGGCCGCGCCCGCCGCCGCCCCGACTGCCGAAAAGGCCCCCGCCGCTCCCGTGAACGCCGAAAACCGCAGCCACGACGAAAGCTCGTACGCCGAGCCGGACAAGGTCGTCATCAAGGACATCGCGCTGGATCTGAAGCTGGACTTCGACCAGAAGCAGATCGGCGGCACCGCCACCTACACCCTGGAGTGGAAGCAGAAGGATGCCAAGCAGCTGGTGCTCGACACCCGTGAGCTGAGCGTGTCCAAGGTCGAGGCCGTCGGCGCCGATGGTGCGCGCAGCCCGCTGCAGTTCGCGCTGGCCCCGGTCGACAAGGTGTTCGGCAGCAAGCTGACCATTGAAACCCCCGAGCAGCCGGCCAAGGTCGAAGTGACCTACCACACCGCACCGACCGCCTCGGGCCTGCAGTGGCTGGCGCCGTCGATGACCGAAGGCAAGAAACTGCCCTTCATGTTCAGCCAGTCGCAGGCCATCCACGCCCGCTCCTGGGTACCGCTGCAGGACACCCCGAGCGTGCGCTTCACCTACAGCGCGCACGTGGTCTCGCGCCCGGACGTGATGGTGCTGATGAGCGCCGACAACGATCCGAAGGCCGCGCGTGACGGTGACTACACCTTCAAGATGCCGCAGCCGATTCCGTCCTACCTGCTGGCCATCGCCGCCGGCGACCTGGTGTTCGAGCCGATCTCCGGCCGCTCCGGCGTCTGGGCCGAGCCGACCATGGTCAACAAGGCCGCCAAGGAATTCGAAGACACCGAGAAGATGATCGGTGCCGCCGAGAAGCTCTACGGCGAATACCGCTGGGGCCGCTACGACATGCTGGTGCTGCCGCCGTCGTTCCCGTTCGGCGGCATGGAAAACCCGCGCCTGACCTTCGCCACCCCGACCGTGATCGTCGGCGACAAGTCGCTGGTCTCGCTGGTCGCCCATGAACTGGCACACAGCTGGTCGGGCAACCTGGTGACCAACGCCAGCTGGAAGGACATCTGGCTCAACGAAGGCTTCACCACCTACGTCCAGGGCCGCATCACCGAAGCCCTGTACGGCAAGGAGATGGCCGAGATGGAAAAGCAGATCGACCAGACCGATCTGCTCGCCGAAGTGAAGGACATGAGCCCGGCCGACCAGGCGCTGGCGCTGCCGCCGTTGAACGAGCGTGACCCGGATGAAGCACTGAGCCAGGTCGCCTACGTCAAGGGCTCGTGGTTCCTCGAATTCCTGGAACAGCGCTTCGGCCGCGAAACCTTCGATCCGTTCCTGCGCGGCTGGTTCGATGACCACGCCTTCCAGAGCGCGAACACCGACCAGTTCGTCGTGTACCTGAAGAAGAACCTGCTGCCGAAGAATCCGTCGGCCGTGACCGAAGCCGAACTGAAGGCGTGGCTGGATGAGCCGGGCATTCCCGCGTTCGCGGCCAAGGCGCAGTCGCGCAATTTCAGCAGCGTCGATACCGCGCGCATCGCCTTCGCCAGCGCCGGCACCGTGCCCAGCAGCCAGGTCATCGCCGACTGGAGCACCCAGGAATGGGTGCGCTTCATCGACGGCCTGGGCGCCACCCAGCCGCTGGACAAGCTGGCCACGCTGGACAAGGCCTTCCACTTCACCGGCACCCCTAATGGCGAGATCGCCATGCGCTGGTACCCGCTGGCGATCCGCAGCGGCTACGAGCAGGCCAATGAAGGCGCAGCTGCGTTCATCGAACGCGTCGGCCGTCGCAAGCTGATCATGCCGATCTACGCCGAACTGGTGAAGACCCCGAAGGGTCTGGAGCTGGCCAAGCAGGCCTTCGAGAAGGCCAAGCCGGGCTACCACCCGATCACCACGGGCTCGGTGCAGGACATGTTGTCCAAGGCTGAAGCCAAGTAAGCGGTAGTGCCGGCCGCTGGCCGGCAACCGGTCATTGCTTCACCAGCAACGGCGGGGAAACCCGCCGTTGCTGTATCCGCTTTTCGCTGCCGATAGAATCGCAATCGCACCCGCAAAGGACCTCCGCCATGAAACGACTGATCCTGCTCACCGCCTGCACGCTCGCCTTGGCGGCCTGCAGCAACCCAGAGGAAGAGCGCAAGGCGCAGGAAGCCGCAGCGGCCGCCGTGCAGGCGCAGAAGGAAGCCAAGGCCGAAGACGTGGCCAAGCAGTACGACATGGCCGTGGCCGCGCAGGACTGGGAGCGCGCGCGCCTGCAGGGTGCCTCGCTGCTGGACCAGTACAAGGACACCGCCGCCGCCGAGCGCATCGCCGCAGGCTTCGACGAGGTCAAGGCCAAGGGCGATGCCGCGCGCGACCTGCGCCGCATGCAGGCGCTGTGGCAGTACAACCAGATCCCGGTGGGCAGCAAGGGCAACCAGGTTTCGGCGCAGATCTACAGCAAGGAACGGGTGGACGTGGATGGCAGCGGCGCCAAGCCGGTGCAGCTGGTGTTCCGCGACCACCCCGAATGGAAGCGGCATGCCTATCTGGTGCTGCAGGCCGGCGATTTCCGCTGCCCGCAGTGCACGGTGAAGGTGACCGTGGACGACGGCAAGCCGATCTCGATGGCGGCGTGGCGGCCGAAGACCGATGAAGCCATTGCCCTGTTCATCACCGACCAGAAGGCGCTGTGGAAGCTGGCAGCCAAGGGCAAGTCGATCAGCATCGAATTCCCGGTCAAAGCCGGTGGCACGCGCACTGCCGTGTTCGAGACCGGTGGCATCGACGCCAGCCGCATGCCGGCGTGGTGGCGATGACCCTGGCGGTGCCGGTGGAGGCACCGGCGTTGTCGACGATCCGGCACTGGGTGTTCGACATGGACGGCACGCTGACCGTGGCCATGCATGATTTCGCACGCATCAAGCGCGAACTGGCGATCCCGGCGCAGGACGACATCCTCACTCACCTTGCCGGATTGCCCGCGGCGGAGGCCGGCCTCAAGCACGCCTGGTTGCTGGCCCATGAGCGCGAACTGGCCGCCGCCGCCGTGCCCGCGCCTGGAGCGGTGGCGCTGGTGCGCGCGCTGCAGGTAGCAGGCTGTCGGCTGGGAATCCTGACCCGCAACGTGCGCAACCTGGCACAGATCACGCTGCAGGCGATCGGGCTGGGCGATGTGTTTGCCGAAGACGACATCATTGGTCGTGACGAGGCCGACCCGAAGCCCTCACCTGCCGGGTTGCAGTACTTCGCAGGCCGCTGGCAGGTGGATCCGGCGCAGGTGGTGATGGTGGGCGATTACCGCTTCGACCTGGAGTGTGGCCGGGCCGCGGGCACGCGGACCCTGCTGGTCAATGCTCCGGACAACCCGTGGCCGGACATGGCCTGCTGGCACCTGGCCGATTGCACGGCCGTGCTGGAGCGCTGGCAACGCTAGCGGGGTGCCCTCTGCGCGCCTTGTCGGGCGGGGGAAAACGGTCCAGATGTCGAAAGCCGTCGAAGTAGACGGTCATCACAGTGTATTGTGCGCGATCGATGCGCTGGACCTTGTCTGGCGGAACGCCCGGCCGGAGCTGAGGCTGGGGGCGGTTGGGGAACCGCTGCCGAAGACTGTCGCGGCCTGGTCGGGCCGGTGGCGAGCGTTGCACCGGTGTTGGCGTGCGATCCGCTGCGCTGGAAATGGTGTCAGGTAACACGTTGGTCGATGTGGCCCGCTGCCAGGGATGCGGCAAGGGTCTCCGTTGTTCCATTCCTGGATTCCTTTCATGCCTCGAGCTGTGTTGCTGTCGCTGTACCGGCGTCTGTGTCCGATTGCCGCCTTCTTCCTGTTTGGCCTGGTCGCCCTGTCGTTGTCACGGCTGGGGCTGGCGCTGTGGCATGCCGCGCGGGTCAGTGCCGCTGACGGCTGGTCCACGGTGTTCCTGCAGGGGGTACGGGTGGACGTGTCCACGCTGTGCCTGCTCTTCGGCATTCCCGCGGTGCTGGCGTTGCTGTTGCCGGTTGAAGGACGGCTGGGCTTGGCCTGGCGCCATGTCCTGCGCGGGTGGCTGATCGTGGCCAGCGTGCTGCTGGTGTTCATGGAGCTGGCCACGCCAAGCTTCATGGCCGAGTACGGCCTGCGGCCCAACCGCTTGTTCCTGGAGTATCTGATCTATCCCGAAGAAGTGGGGATGACACTGCTGCGGGGGCATCTGCTGGCGGTGGTGATCGAAGTCGTGGCCGTGATCGTGCTGTGCTGGGCGCTGCTGCGCGGGTCGCGTCGCTGGGTGGAACGGCGCCCGACGACGGTGGCAGAAGCCGGTTGGCTCTGGCGGGTACCGTTGGCCGTGCTGGTGCTGCTGCTGGCGGCGATGGGTGTGCGTTCCAGCCTCGGCCATCGGCCGCTGAATCCGGCGCTGGTGGCGTTCTCCACCGACCCCACCATCAACGTGCTGCCACTCAACTCGCTGTACACGGTGGGCTATGCGGCGCGCCAGCTGGCCGCCCGCAGCGAAACCTCGCGCATCTACGGCGAGCTGCCGCTGGCGCAGGTTGTCGACGAACTGCGCGCGACCAGCGGTCTGCCGGCATCGGCGTATGTGTCCGAGGCGTTGCCCAGCCTGGCACTGCGTCCGCCACTGCATCAGGGCAAGCCCCGCAACCTGGTGATCGTGCTGGAAGAAAGCCTCGGCGCGCAGTTCATCGGCAGCCTCGGCGGGCGCCCGCTGTCGCCTCATTACGACCGACTGAGCAAGCAGGGCTGGGCGTTCGAGCGGCTGTATGCCACGGGTACGCGTTCGGTGCGCGGGATCGAAGCGGTGCTGACCGGCTTCCCGCCGACCCCGGCCGAATCGGTGGTCAAGTTGCCCGCCACCCGCCAGCGCTTCTTCACCCTGGCCGATGTGCTGGGCCGGCATGGCTACGACACCGGCTTCTACTACGGCGGCGAGAGCCACTTCGACAACATGCGCGAGTTCTTCCTCGCCAATGGCTTCAGCCGCATCGTGGATCGCAAGGACTACCGCTCGCCGGCGTTCGTCGGCTCGTGGGGAGCCTCGGACGAGGATCTGTTCAATCGCGCCGACGAGCAGTTCCAGCAGTTGAACGCACAGGGCAAGCCGTTCTTCGGCCTGGTGTTCACCTCCAGCAACCATGATCCGTTCGAGTTTCCCGACGGCCGCATCGAGCTGTACGAACAGCCCAAGCAGACCCGCGACAACGCCGCCAAGTACGCCGATCACGCGTTGGGAGCGTTCTTCCGCAAGGCGATGGCCTCACCGTACTGGGAAAACACCGTGTTCCTGGTGGTGGCCGACCATGACTCACGCGTGTTCGGCAAGGACATGGTGCCCATCGCCAACTTCCATATTCCGGGCTTGATCCTTGGCGGAGGCATCGAACCGCGCCGGGATACCCGCATCGTCAGCCAGATTGATCTGGCACCGACGCTGCTGTCGCTGCTGGGCATCGCCGATCCCACACCGATGGTCGGCCAGGACCTGACCGACATGCGGCGGCTGCAGCCCGGTCGCGCGCTGATGCAGTACGACCGCAACCTGGCATGGATGGAGGGCAACGACGTGGCCATCCTGCAGCCGGACAAGCCGGCGCAGGGCTTCCGCTACGACCCGGCCGCCGATCAACTGCAGCCGCAGCCGCTGAAACCGGAACTGGCGCGGCGTGCACATGCCTATGCGATGTGGGGCACGTTGGCCTACGAGAAAGAGCTGTACCGCTTGCCGGAGAAAGCCAAGCCCTGAGCTGGAAGGGCAGGGCGGCGTTGTAGTGCCGGCCGCTGGCCGGCAGTGTCGACCAAGGTCGACACCTACCAGAAGCATTCCCCACACCGCACCGGGCGAAAAGCTCCCTTCAGTTGCGCGGGCAATTCGATTACGCGTTCAACGCGTAACCGAATTGCTGCTTGAACTGCTCGTTGAACTCTTCGAAGGTGAAGCGCTGGTTCTGGGTGCCCGGATGCTCGACCTTCAGTGCGCCCATCAGGTTGCCCATGCGGCCGATGGTCAGCCAGTCGTAGCCCTTCTGGATGCCGTAGATCAGGCCGGCGCGGAACGCGTCGCCACAGCCGGTCGGGTCGACCACGCGGCGCTCGTGCGCCGGCGGGATGTCGTAGCTCTTTTCCGGGGTATGGATGACCGCGCCCTTCGGGCCACGGGTGGTGATGTAGGCCTTGACCCGGCTGACGATCTCCTTCTCGTCCCAGCCGGTGCGCTCCTGCAGCAGGTTCGACTCATAGTCGTTGACCACCACGTAGTCGGCCTGCTCGATGAACTCGCGCAGTTCCGGGCCGTTGAACAGCGGCATGGCCTGGCCGGGGTCGAAGATGAACGGGATGCCGTCTTCGTGGAATTCCTGCGCGTTCTGGATCATGCCCTCGCGGCCGTCCGGGCCGACCAGGCCCAGGGTCACGCCCGGCACGCCACGCACGTGGTTCTCGTAGGAGCGCATCATCGCGCCCGGATGGAAGGCGGTGATCTGGTTGTTGTCATGGTCGGTGGTGATGAACGCCTGCGGGGTGAACAGCTCATCGATCACGCGCACGCGCGCCAGGTCGATGCCCAGGCCTTCGAAATACTCGCGGTACGGGCCGAAGTCCGAACCCACGGTGCCCATCGGGATGGGGTGGCCGCCCAGCAGATGCAGGTTGTAGGCGATGTTGCCGGCGCAGCCACCGAACTCGCGGCGCATGCGCGGCACCAGGAAGGACACGTTCAGGATGTGCACCTTGTCCGGCAGGATGTGATTCTTGAACTGGTCCGGGAACACCATGATGGTGTCGAAGGCAAGAGAACCACAGATCAGAGCGGACATCGATGTAAGCCTATGCGGTGAATTTGGGGTGGGCCGGCCCGGTTCAGCAGGCAAGCAAACGGCGCCCTTGGGCGCCCGACGGCGCAAAGGTTACCCGCTGGTGCCGCTCAGGGCCAGAACCGGGTGATGCCCGATCGGGCCGAAAGCCTGTCAAGGCGCGGGTTCAGCTAGTTTTTTCCTTGCTCGGCGGCAGGCGGGTTGCTAGGCTTGTCGGCCTCGATTTCTGCCCATTTTTTCGCCATCCCGCGGCGGGCACGACACCCCTCAGGACTCCTTCCTCAGATGTTCAAGAAACTCCGTGGCATGTTCTCCAACGATCTGTCCATCGACCTGGGCACGGCCAACACCCTCATCTACGTGCGCGGGCAGGGGATCGTACTGAACGAGCCGTCGGTGGTCGCAGTGCGCCAGGATCGCGCCATCGGTGGTACCCGCTCGGTGGCAGCCGTCGGCGCCGAGGCCAAGCAGATGCTGGGCCGTACCCCGGGCCACATCACCACCATCCGCCCGATGAAGGACGGCGTCATCGCCGACTTCACCTACACCGAGGCGATGCTCAAGCATTTCATCAAGAAGGTGCACAAGTCGCGCGTGCTGCGCCCGAGCCCGCGCGTGCTGGTGTGCGTGCCGGCCGGTTCGACCCAGGTCGAGCGCCGCGCCATCAAGGAATCGGCCGAGGAAGCCGGCGCCCGTGACGTGTTCCTGATCGAAGAGCCGATGGCCGCGGCGATCGGCGCCGGCATGCCGGTCACCGAAGCCCGTGGTTCGATGGTCATCGACATCGGCGGCGGCACCACCGAAGTGGCCGTCATCTCGCTCAACGGCATCGTCTATTCGGCCTCGGTCCGCATCGGCGGCGACCGCTTCGACGAGTCGATCACCAACTACGTGCGCCGCAACCACGGCATGCTGATCGGTGAAGCCACCGCCGAGCGCATCAAGGTCGAACTGGGCTGTGCCTACCCACAGGCGGAAGCGATCGAGATGGAAATCTCCGGCCGCAACCTCGCCGAGGGCGTGCCGAAGATGATCAAGATCAGCTCCAACGAAGTGCTTGAAGCTCTGCACGAGCCGCTGTCGGGCATCGTCAGCGCGGTCAAGCTGGCCCTGGAACAGACCCCGCCGGAACTGTGCGCCGACGTCGCCGAGCGCGGCATCGTGCTGACCGGTGGTGGCGCCCTGCTGCGCGACATGGACCGCCTGATTTCCGAGGAGACCGGCCTGCACGTGCAGGTGGCTGACGACCCGCTGACCTGCGTGGCCCGCGGTGGCGGTCGTGCGCTGGAACTGGTCGACATGCACGGCAACGAGTTCTTTGCGCCGGAATAAGCCGTCCCGGCTGCTTGCGCCCGCAGCGTCCCTCCGGGGTGCGGCCCGCCACCATGGCGGGTCGGCACCGGCGGGGCGCCCGTGTGTTTCCCCTCCGCCTTCTGCCAGTTGAATCGTTGCCGTGCCGCCCTACGCCGGACCTCCCGTCGCTTCCCGATCCGGTGATGCCGCCAGCCCGCTGCGGCTGCTGGCTTATCTCGCACTGGCCATCACCCTGATCGTGCTTGACGACCAGGCCGGGTGGCTGGCGCGCCTGCGCGGGCAGGCCAACAGCCTGGTGCAGCCGGTGTGGGCACTGGCCGGCCTGCCCGGCAAGCTCGGCAACCAGGTCAAGGACTCTGCGGCCAGCCACAGCCAGCTGGTGACCGAGAACCGCGCACTGCGCAACCAGCTGCTGCTGGCCAACGCCCGACTGACCCGCCTGCAGACCGCCGCGCTGGACAATGCCCAGCTGCGCGAACTGCTGAACGTGGCCGAGCGCAGTGGCCTGGACGTGCAGTTGGCGCCCATCCTGGACATCGACCTGGACCCGGTGAAACAGCGCCTGGTGCTCGATGCCGGCAGCCGTGAAGGCGTGCACGTCGGCCAGGCCGTGATCGATGTTGGCGGCCTGATGGGCCAGGTGATCAGCGTCACCGGCAGCACGTCCACGGTGCTGCTGCTGACCGACCCTGACCACGCGGTACCGGTCACCGTGGCGCGTAACGGCGTGCGCCTGATCGTCTACGGCCGTGGCGACACACTGGAGCTGCGCGACATCCCGCTCAGTGCCGGCGTGGAGGTGGGCGACGAGATCGTCACCTCCGGCCTCGGCGGCCGTTTCCCGGCAGGCTTCCCGGTCGGCACCATCACCGGCCTGCGCCCGGACGACACCCATGCCTTCCTGGTTGGTGAACTGAAGCCGGCGGCGCAGCTGGACCGTGGGCGCGATGTGCTGCTGCTGCGTCCGGGTGCGGCGATCCGCATTCCGCCGGAACTGCGCCTGCAGCTGGAAGAGACCGCACCGGGTGGCCCGGCCACCGGCGCCACCGTGCCGGCCGCGACCGCGACCGCGACCGCGACCGCGCCTGCGCCGACGCCAAGCGCTCCGGTAGTGCCGGCCGCTGGCGGGCAACCGACTCCGTCTTCGGCGAAGCCGGCTGCCCCCGCATCCTCCCTTGATCCTGCTGCCCCGGTAGTGCCGGCCGCTGGCCGGCAACCGACCACGCCGGAGGCCCCGCGATGAGCCGCCTGCGCGACAACCCGTGGGTGCTGCCGGCCAGCCTGGTGGTGGCGCTGCTGCTGGGCCTGCTGCCATTGCCTGCACTGCTGCAGCCGCTGCGCCCGTACTGGCTGGCGCTGGTGCTGGCCTACTGGGTTATTGAGGCGCCCGAGCGCGTCGGACTGGGCATCGCCTTTGCCAGCGGCGTCATCGCCGACCTGCTCTACGGCGGCGTGCTCGGCGAACAGGCACTGCGGCTGGTGATGCTGGCCTTCATCCTGCAGCGCTTCCGCGCCCGCATCCGTTTCTTCCCGATGTCGCAGCAGATGCTGGCCATCGGCGGCCTGCTGTTCAACGACCGCATCGTCAGTGCGCTGGTTCACATCCTGGTGGGTGAACCGACCCTGCCGTGGTCGTACTGGTGGGCACCGTTGCTGGGCATGGGCCTGTGGCCGCTGGTGTTCGTGCTGCTGGACGCGGTGCGCTTCGGCAAGCGCGGGCGCTGAGCCATGATTCCGCGCCGCCAGGTCAAGAACCCGCACGCCGAAGCCGAGCAGTTCCGCCGCCGCGCGGCGCTGGGCTTCCTTGGCGTACTGGTCTGCCTGCTGGGCCTGGGTGGCTGGTACTTCAAGCTGCAGGTGCTGGACCACGATTTCTACGCGACCCGCTCTGAGTCCAACCGCATCAAGCCGCGGCCGGTGGTGCCCGGGCGCGGCATGATCTACGACCGCAACGGCCGTCTGCTGGCCGAGAACGTGCCGGCCTTCCGCCTGGACGTGACCCCGGACAAGGTCAAGGACATGGACGCCACCCTGGAAGGGCTGGCGAAGATCATCACCATCAGCCCGGAAGAGTTGGAAGCGTTCGACAAGTCGCGCAAGGCGCGCCGCAAGTTCCTGCCGGTCACGCTGAAGCTGCGCATGAGCGATGAGGAGATGGCGCGCTTCGCCGTCGATCGCTGGCGTTTCCCGGGCGTGGAGCTGGAACCCTATCTGACCCGGCGCTATCCCTATGGTGATCTGTTCGCGCACATCATCGGCTACGTCGGCCGCGTCGATGAAAAGGATCTGGAGATCCTTGGCGAGGGCAACGCAGCACTGACCCACATCGGCAAGTCCGGGTTGGAGCGCTATTACGAGCAGCAGCTGCGCGGCAAGATTGGCTACGAACAGGTCGAGACCAACGTGCAGGGCCGTGCGATCCGCACCATCGGCCGGGTCGCCGCGCAGTCCGGTGCCGACCTGCGGCTGTCGATCGACGCGGACCTGCAGCGCGCCATGGTGGCTGCCTTCGGTGAGCAGGAAGGATCTGCAGTGGCGATGGACCCGCGCACCGGAGAAGTGCTGGCGATGGTCAGCTTGCCGTCCTACGACCCCAACCTGTTCGTCAACGGCATTTCCCATGCCGACTTCAAAGCGCTGAACGACAATCCCTCGCGGCCGCAGTTCAACCGCCTGGTGCTGGGTGGCGTGGCGCCCGGTTCCACCCTGAAGCCGCTGATCGGCCTGGCCGGCCTGGATTCGGGCGTACGCCGGCCGGAAGACAAGGTGCTGTCCACCGGCATGTTCTACCTGCCCGGCACCTCGCGCGGCTGGGGCGATTCGCACCGCGGCGGCCATGGCTGGACCGACCTGCGCAAGTCGATCGCGCAGTCGGTCAACACCTACTACTACAAGCTGGCGCTGGACCTGGGCGTCGAGCGCTTCGACCATTACATGGAGTACTACGGCTTCGGCCAGCCGACCGGCATCGACCTGACCGGCGAGATCGGCGGCATCCTGCCGTCGCCGGCCTACAAGCGGAAGAGCCGCAAGGAAGCCTGGTACCCCGGCGACACGGTCAACATCAGCATCGGCCAGGGCGACTGGAAGGTCACCCCGCTGCAGCTGGCGCGGGGCGTCAGTGGGCTGGCCAACGGCCAGCTGCGTACGCCCCACCTGGTCATCCAGCAACGTGCAGGGTTCGACCATGACTGGATGGCGACCGACCCGGGCGAGAGCAAGCCGGTCAGCCCGAACCCGAACAACCTGCAGGCGGTGCGCGAAGGCATGATGGCCACCATGCTGCCTGGCGGCAGCGCGGCCCGCATGGCGGCCGGCGCGCCGTACACGATGGCCGGCAAGACCGGTACCGCGCAGGTCGTCAGCCGCAAGGGCACGGCGGCAGTGAACCCGAAGAGCCTGCCGATGCACCTGCGCCACCGCGCGCTGTTCGTCGGCTTTGCGCCGGTCGACCAGCCGGTGATCGCGATTGCGATCGCCGTGGAAGGTGGTGGTTACGGCGGCGCCGCGGCGGCGCCGATCGCACGCAAGGTGTTTGACGCCTACCTGCTGGGCAAAATGCCTGAAGGCATGCAGCCGCTGGACAGCGAGCGCGGCACCACCGCCATCGGTGCCACCGCGTTCGACAACGAAGACGTTGGTGCGCGCCAGGCTGGCGACCTCGCCGCCGCACAGGTGGGTGAGCCCCCAGTGCTGGTCGGCGTGCCCGCGCCGGAACCGGCACCTGCACCGCAGCCGGGTCCCCCGGCCGCCGCCGCGCTGCCGGCTACGCCACGCCCGACCACTGCGGAGCCCGCACGATGAAGGTCTTCCTGCGCTGGGCCGGCGACATGCTTCGCCGCTTCTTCAGCACGCTGGACTGGGTGTTGTGCCTGGCCCTGGGTGCGCTGATGCTGATCGGCCTGGCGACGCTCAAGAGTGCGGGCGGCGACAGCCTGGTGATGGCCCAGGGCGCGCGTTTCGCAGTGGGCATGGCCGCGTTGTGGGGCATTTCGCGGGTGCCGATCCTGCGCATCCGCTCGGCCACGCCGATGATCTACGCGATCTCGATGATTCCGTTGCTGGCGGTGTTCGTGCTTGGCACTGGCAAGTACGGCCGACAGTGGCTTGACCTGAAGTTCTTCTACCTGCAGCCGGCCGAGCTGCTGAAGGTCAGCCTGCCGATGATGGTGGCCTGGTACCTGCACAAGATGCCGCTGCCGCCGCGTTTCAACACCGTGCTGGTTGCCCTGGTCATCATTGGCGTGCCCACCGGCCTGGTGATGCTGCAGCCGGATTTCGGTACCGGCGTGCTGATCGCCGCCAGTGGCGTGTTCGTGCTGTTGCTGGCCGGCTTGCCGTGGTGGTGGATCGGCCTGGGCGTGGGCGGGGTGGCCGCAGTCGCGCCGGTGGCCTGGTTCTGGCTGCTGCGTCCGTACCAGAAGGATCGCATCATGATGTTCCTGGACCCGGAGATGGACGCACTGGGCGCCGGCTGGAACATCATCCAGTCGAAGATCGCCATCGGTTCCGGCGGCTTCGATGGCAAGGGCTGGGGCGAGGGCTCGCAGTCACACCTGAACTTCATTCCCGAGCAGACCACCGACTTCGCGTTCTCGGTGCTGAGCGAGGAATTCGGCTGGATCGGCGTGGCCACCGTGCTGGCGCTGTACCTGGTGGTGATCGGGCGTTGCCTGTGGATCGCCAGCCAGTCCCGCGATTCCTATTCGCGCCTGCTGGCCGGTGCCACCGGGCTGGCGTTCTTCGTCTACGTGCTGGTCAATGGTGGGATGATTTCCGGGCTGCTGCCGGTGGTGGGCGTGCCGATGCCGCTGATCAGCTACGGCGGTACCTCGGCGGTTTCGCTGTTGGCCGGTTTCGGATTGGTGATGGCGGTGCGCAGCCACAACCCGGTGCACGGCGGCTACGGCTGAGTCCGGAATCGGGGTCGGATCCCTTTTCCATGGGAAAAGGGCTCTGACCCCATCGGGCGGCCCGCCGCCGGGCATGGCCCGGCGCTACCTCAGCCAGTCGAGTATGGCTCGACTCTACAAAAGCAGCAGCGCCCTGACAGCTTCACGCAAGCGCCCGTTGCTACCGTGGCACGCGTGGAATGGAAACGAATGCTTGGCGGCTGCCGCGAGGCGCTGCGCACGATCGATCTGCCGTTGCTGGTCGCATTGTTGATCCTGATGGGCGCGGGCCTGGCGGTGCTGCACAGCGTGTCCGGCCCGGTGGTCGGGCAGGCGGCGCGCTTTGCCGGTGGCCTGTTGGCCATGTGGCTGCTGTCGCGTGTCTCGCTGCTGCGCCTGCGCGCATGGACACCGGCGTTGTACGCGTTGTCGATGCTGCCGCTGATGGCGGTGTACGTCATCGGCACCGGCAAGTACGGGCAGCGCTGGCTCAACCTCGGCGTCTTCTACCTGCAGCCGTCCGAGCTGCTCAAGCTCAGCCTGCCGCTGATGATGGCCTGGTACCTGCACCGTCAGCCGCTGCCACCGTCGCCGCGCACGGTGCTGACCGCTGCGGTGTTGATCGGTGTACCGGCGGTGCTGATCCTGATGCAGCCCAACCTCGGCACGGCCACATTGGTCACTGCCAGCGGCGTGTTCGCGCTGCTGCTGGCCGGCCTGCACTGGGGCTGGGTGGCTACGGGCGCGGCGGGACTGGCGGTGGCCGCGCCGCTGGCGTGGTTCGGTCTGTTGCGGCAGTACCAGAAGGACAGGGTGCTGACGTTCCTTGACCCGGCCGCAGACCCGCTCGGTACCGGCTGGAACATCCTGCAATCGCGCATTGCGATCGGCTCCGGTGGCTGGCAGGGGCGCGGCTGGGGGCAGGGCACCCAGGCGACGCTGGATTTCCTGCCCGAGTACACGACCGATTTCGCATTTTCAGTGCTGGCCGAGGAATTCGGCTGGATCGGCGTGGCCACCGTGTTCGCGCTGTACCTGTTCGTGGTCGGGCGCTGTCTGTGGATCGCGGTGCACGCACGCGACACCCATGCACGGCTGCTGGCCGGCAGCCTGGGGCTGGCGTTCTTCGTCTACGTGCTGGTGAACGGTGGAATGATTTCCGGCCTGTTGCCGGTGGTGGGCATTCCAATGCCGTTGATCAGTTATGGCGGGACATCGGCGGTCTCGTTGCTGGCCGGCATCGGCTTGGTGATGGCGGTACGTGAGCACCGCCCCGTGCACGGGGGATAGGGTTTCCAGCCAACGGCGCAGCCCCTCGTGGGTGGTGTCTGGGTAGTCGCGGAAAGCAGAAGCCGCGGGTGGGCCGGTCGGGTTGGGTACGCGGGGGACGCCGTGAATCCGTCCCTGGAGGCTTGGCAGCCGCATCCATGCGGCTGACACCCCCGCGTACCCAACCCGACCGTCCTCTGACAGATTTCGGAGGTCTGCCACCCACAGAGAAGAAAGAGAAGATCAAATGCGGGTCGCGGCGCTGCGCTTGCTCGTGAGCCGAGCATGGCTATGCCGGTCGCCCTGACCGGCACCCTTCGCGCCGTCGCCATGGTCGACGTTGGCAGCGGCTCCTGCCGCTGCCTTCGGCACTACACAAGGCAATGAAGCGACTCGTCAGTCCGCTTTTGCTTTTGATCTTCTTTTTCTTCTCCGTGGGTGGAGAACACCCGTGAACTGTCAGCGGCCGGGTGGGTGGGTAGTGCGGGGTGTCCGCGGCATGGATGCCGCGGCCAAGCCCCCATGGACGGGTTTACGGCGTCCCCGCGCTACCCACCCACCCGGCCAGCCCTCAGCAATCCGGCTTTCAGCGACCAACCCGGCACCACCCACGAGGGGCTGCGCCGTTGGCTGGAAACTTCCCGACTCTGCGCAACGCCCGTTGTGAAAGCGTTCTCAGTGCGCCGCGCCGCCACACGCCCGCTGATCAAAGTCCGCAAAAAACGTTAGCTGGTTCACACTTTTACAGCGCGTTGATCCTGATCAATGGACTTGTCGTAATCGGCCTGCACAATGGCGGCCCGTTCGGCACAGGCGCCGTCAACCGATGCAGCGCAGGGGGCGCCGGGCGGGAAGCAGTACTGATCCAACGGGTACAAGGAGCGCGGGGTACTGCCACTGGGGAGCGGCAGCCGCGCAGGTACCGACCGGATCCGGTCGCCGGTTGCGTCTGCGGGGATGGGGACGCAACCGGCAGCCTCTATCTGAATGGGGAAGTGGGATCACGACGTCTTCACAATTCCCGCTGCTCGCAGGCAAATCGTTGTGATTCATGGTGTTAGGGGTTTTAATTCATCCATGACCTGCTAACCTGCGACGATGATTCGACGCACTCTGGCCTGCATGCTCACCCTCGGCCTGGTCGCCTGCGCGACCCAGCCGAAGTCCCCGCCGTCTTCGCCCCAGGCCAGCAGTACGCCGCGCCAACCTGCCGCCAAAGCGCAGGGCCCGGCTGAGGCCGCGCCTGAAGCCGCCGCTGCCACCGCGCCGCCGGTCGATCTCACTCCAGTGCCGTTCGAGGTCGCACGCGCCCGCTTCATTGCCGATACCGCCAAACGCTACGGCCTGAAGCCGGAGCAGATCAGCAGCGTGCTCGACCAGGCGCAGGTGCGCCAGCCGATCATCGCCGCCATGTCGCGCCCGGCCGAACGGGTCAAACCGTGGAACGAATACCGGCCGATGTTCATCAGCAAGGCACGCATCGATGGCGGTCGCGCGTTCCTGGCGCAGCACCGTGCCGAACTGGATCGGGTGCAGCAGCGCACCGGGGTGCCGGCCGAAGTGATCGTGGCGATCATCGGCGTGGAAACCAGCTACGGCAAGAATGCCGGCAGCCATCGCGTGCTCGATGCGCTGTACACATTGGCGTTCTACTACCCGCGCAGCGGCGACCCGGCCAAGCTGGAGCGCGAAGTGCGCCGCGAACTGTTCTTCCGCGATGAACTGGCCAAGTTGTTCGAGCTGGGACGCGAAGAGAAGCTGGACATCACCACGCTCAAGGGCAGCTACGCCGGTGCGATGGGCATGGGCCAGTTCATGCCGTCCAGCTATCTGGATTACGCCGTGGACGGCAATGGCGATGGCCGCCGTGATCTGTTCACCAGCTACGACGACGTGTTCTCGTC
This sequence comes from Stenotrophomonas sp. ATs4, assembly GCF_051861585.1. Taxonomy (NCBI): domain Bacteria; kingdom Pseudomonadati; phylum Pseudomonadota; class Gammaproteobacteria; order Lysobacterales; family Lysobacteraceae; genus Stenotrophomonas; species Stenotrophomonas sp. ATs4. The sequence continues at coordinate 155,559 of NZ_JBLYPK010000011.1, forward strand.
CATCGCCAATTACTTCGTGAAGAAGGGCGGTTGGGTGCGCGGTGGCCAGGTGGCCGTGCCGGCAACGCTGGCCGCGGGTCGCGAGGAATTCAACCCGACCGAGTGGATGCCTACCTGGTCGCTGGCCGACCTGGCACAGCGCGGCTACCAGCCCAGCGCCGCCGTACAGCCGGGTGCCACTGCCACGCCGATCACCCTTGAAGGCAGCACCGGCAAGCAGTACTGGCTGGGCTTCCAGAACTACTACGCGATCACCCGCTACAACCTCTCGAAGATGTACGCGATGGCCGTGTTCCAGCTGTCCCAGGCCATTGCCGGACAGGAGCTGCCCCCGGCATGAACATCAGATGGCTGGTCCCAGGCTTGATCGTCCTCGCGCTGGCTGCCTGCAGCAGCGCGCCGAAGAAGCCGACCACGGCCGGCCATGGCGGCAAGAGCAGCGGTACGCTGGTGCAGGGCCGTGGCTCACGCCCGGCGCATTGCCCGGAGGGTTCGCCCTATGCGGCAGCCAAGGAAGACATGAATACCCGCGGCAACTACACCGCCGGCGGCCTGTACAAGCCGGGCGTGCGTGACAGTACGCCAGACTACATTCCCAACGTGGCCTGCATCCCCGAGCCGGAAGTGACTGCGGAAGATCGCTCGGCGATCGGCAACAAGACGCCGTACGTGGTGCTGGGCAAGTCCTACAAAGTGCTCGACGACACCCGCAACTATGTCGAACGTGGCACCGCGTCGTACTACGGCGCCAAGTTCCATGGCCGCCTGACCTCCAATCGAGAGGTCTACGACATGTACCAGTTCACGGCTGCGCACAAGACGCTGCCGCTGCCCAGCTTCGCGCGCGTGACCAACCTGGACAACGGCGAATCGGTGATCGTGCGCGTCAACGACCGTGGTCCGTTCCATGACGGTCGCGTGGTAGATCTCAGTTATGCCGCCGCCGTGCGCCTGGGCATCACCCAGCGCGGCACCGGCAACGTGGAAGTACGCGCACTGCAGCCGGGCGAAAGCAACCTGATGGCGCAGAAGCCGTCGCGCCGCGAGCGTCGTGCCGCCGAAGCGGCAGCTGCTACCTCGGTGGCGGGTGCGCGCCCGGCACCGGCCGCAGCTGCCGTCGCCGACAGCGACATCGATCGCCTGGTTAAGCGCCTGCCACCCGATGGCGCGCCCGCGCGCGGCCAGCCGGCCACTACCCAGGGCGTAGCCAGCACCCTGCCGGACGTGGCGGTCAGCAGCCTGCCGCCGAGTGCGCCACCGGTGCGCAGCACGGCGCCCGCTGCGGCTGTCGTGGCCAGCACCACTCCGCGCGCGGAGGCGCCGGCACCGGTGCGCAGCGCATCGACCACGCCAGCCGCCCCCAGCCTGTCGCAGCAGGTGGTGGGCGCGGTGATGGTGCAGGTCGCCAGCTTCTCCAGCCGCGACAATGCCAACCGTGCGATGGGCCAGCTCAACGCTGCCGGTATCGTCGGCGCGACCATCAGCGACATCGCCGCCGGTGGCCGCACCCTGTTCCGCCTGCGCGTTCCCGCCAGCGACCATGCCAGTGCCGCGGAACTTGCCGGCCGCATCGCTGGTCTGGGCCTGGGTTCACCGCAGATCGTCAAGGATTGATCCGCCCGGACCGGTGCTGCCGGCCCACGTTCCCCCGGCCTTACAATGGCCGTTACGTTCCACCCTCCATTCCCGGCCGTCCCCTGGAGCCTGCTGTCCAATGAATTTCCGTTCCGCCGCCACCGCCCTGGCCGCCACCCTGGTGGTGGGCCTGGCCTCCGCCCAGACGCCGCTGCCGACCCCGGCCACGCCGACGCCTGCCGCCGCCGCCGCCGCCCCGGCCACCGTTGCCACCCCGCCGGCGCCCGCGCCCAGCGTGTCCAAGGCCTGGGTGCTGATGGATTACGCCACCGGCCAGGTGCTGGCCGGTGAAAACATCAACGAACAGCTGGCCCCGGCCAGCATCACCAAGGTGATGACGTCCTACGTGATCGCCGCCGAGGTCAAGAACGGCAAGGTGCGCCCGGACGACCAGGTGATGATGAGCGAGCGCGCCTGGCGCGAAGGTGGCGCCGGCACCGATGGCAGCTACAGTGGCTTCCCGGTCAACCAGACCGCGCGCCTGGAAGACATGGAAAAGGGCATGGCGATCCAGTCCGGCAACGACGCCGCGATCGCCCTGGCCGAGCATGTGGCTGGCAGCGAAGAAGCCTTTGCTTCGCTGATGAACAGCTATGCGGCCAAGATCGGCATGAAGAATTCGCACTTCGTGAATGCCCATGGCCTGACCGCTCCGGGTCACCACAGCAGCGCCTACGATCTGGCACTGCTGGGCCGTGCGATGGTGCGCGATTACCCGGAAACCTACGCGTACAACAAGATCAAGGAATTCCAGGTCGGCACCATCAAGCAGCCGAACCGCAACCTGCTGCTGTGGCGCGATGGCAGCGTGGACGGCATCAAGACCGGCCACACTTCGGAAGCCGGTTACTGCCTGATGAGTTCGGCCCAGCGTGGTGACCAGCGACTGGTGGCCGTGGTCCTGGGTGGCCAGTCGGAAAAGCAGCGCGCCGATGACAGCCTGGCCCTGTTGAACTGGGGCTTCCGCTTCTTCGAAACCCACCGCCTGTACGAGCCGGGCAAGGCCGTGGCCGAGCACAAGGTCTGGAAGGGCACCACCGACAAGGTGCAGCTGGGCGTGGCCCAGCCGATGCTGGTGAGCGTGCCGCGCGGCCGCTACAACGACCTGAAGCCGAGCATCGATGTGCCCAAGACCCTGGAAGCACCGTTCACCGCCGGCCAGCAGATCGGTACCGTGAAGGTGATGCTGGATGGCAAGCTGGTCGCCGAAGCGCCGCTGGTGGCGGTGGCTGCCGTCGAGCAGGCGGGCTTCTTCAAGCGCCTGTGGGACAGCTTCTGGATGTGGTGGGAATCGGAATGATCCACGCCCCGGCGTGGTGAACGGAAAGGCGCCCCAT